>NZ_JALPRX010000023.1 GCF_023223525.1 Roseomonas acroporae
CGCCGGGCGGGGCGCCCGGGTTGGCCGGGCCCGCCCCCCCGCCGACCGGCTCCCGGCCGGCCGTCCCCGGGGCCAGCCCCAGGGCCAGCCCCGGGGACGGCCCGCGCGTCACGCCGCCGCGCGCGCGTTCCGTCGCCCGCCGATCCGCCCTATATCCGCTCCATGCAGCACCCAGACCCCGCCGATTTCGGCGCCCCCGGCGGCCTGTTCCGCCGCCTGCGCGACAATTGCGCGGCGGAATGGGAGCACTACGCCTGGCACCCCTTCGTGCGCGGCCTCTCGGACGGCACGCTGCCCGAGGACGCGTTCCGCCGCTACCTGGTGCAGGACTACCTGTTCCTGATCCAGTTCGCCCGCGCCAAGGCGCTCGCCGTGTTCAAGGCCGAGAGCCTGGACGCGATGCGCGACAAGACCGCGACCATCGGCGCCCTGCTCGACGAGATGCGGCTGCACGTCGGCTACTGCGCCGGCTGGGGCATCCCGGAGGCCGAGCTGCGGCGCACGCCGGAAGCCGCCGAGACCGTCGCCTACACCCGCTACGTGCTCGACCGCGGCTTCGCCGGCGACATCCTCGACCTGGAGGTGGCGCTGGTGCCCTGCACGGTCGGCTACGGCGAGATCGCCCGCCGCATCCTGCGCGACCCCGGGCGGCTGGAGGCGGGCAATCCCTACCAGAGCTGGATCGACGCCTACGCCGCCCCCGGCTACCAGGCGCTGGCCAAGGCCGCCGCCGCGCGCATCGACGCGCTTGGGGAGAGCCATGGCGGCGAGATCCGCTTCGCCGCCCTCGCCGCCACCTTCACCGAGGCGACGCGGCTGGAGGCGCGCTTCTGGCAGATGGGGCTGGACGCGGCCGAACCCGGCTGGCGCCCCGGCTACCGGCGCGACCGCACCGGCTGGATCCAGATGGCCGGCACCCCCGGCCGTCCGGCCTGAGGCGGGGCGCCATGCGCATCCTGGCCGCCATGTCCGGCGGCGTGGACAGCGCCGTCGCCGCCGGCCTGCTGCGCGAGCAGGGGCACGAGGTGATCGGCGCTACGCTGCAGCTCTACGACCACGGCACGGCGACCGGCCGCAAGGGCGCCTGCTGCGCCGGCGAGGACATCCACGACGCGCGCGACGTGGCCGACCGGCTCGGCATCCCGCACTACGTGCTGGACCGCGAGCGCCGATTCCGCGAGGCGGTGATCGACGACTTCGCCGGGAGCTACGCGCGCGGCGAGACGCCGATCCCCTGCGTCCGCTGCAACCAGACCGTGAAGTTCACCGACCTCGTCACGCTGGCCCGCGACCTCGGCTGCGAGGCGCTGGCCACCGGCCACTACGCCCGCCGCGTGGACCTGCCCGACGGCCCCGCCCTGCTGCGCGCCGCCGACCCGGCGCGCGACCAGAGCTACTTCCTGTTCGCCACCACCCGCGCGCAGCTCGAATTCTGCCGCTTCCCGGTGGGCGACTTCCCCGACAAGGCCGCCGTGCGCGCCGAGGCGGCGCGGCTCGGCCTCGCCGTGGCGGCGAAGCCCGACAGCCAGGACATCTGCTTCGTCCCCAGCGGCCGCTACCACGAGGTGGTGGCCGGGCTGCGCCCCGACGCCGCCGAGCCCGGCGAGATCGTCCATCTCGACGGCCGCGTGCTCGGCCGCCACGCCGGCATCGCGCGCTACACGGTGGGGCAGGGCAGGGGACTCGGCGACGCCTCGCGCGACGGGGAGACGCCGCTCTACGTCGCCGCGCTGGATGCGCCGCGCCGCCGCGTGGTGGTCGGCCCGGCCCCCGCGCTGCCGCGCGCCTCGGTCGAGGCCGGCGAGGTGAACTGGCTGGTCCCGCCGCCCGCCGCCCCGCTGCGCTGCGCCGTCAAGCTGCGCGCCCGCGAGGCGCCGCGTCCGGCCACGGCGCGCTGGGATGCCGATGCGGAGGGGGGCGCCGGCCTGCTTCGCCTGGACCTCGACGAGCCCGGCATCGTCGCCCCCGGCCAGGGCTGCGTGCTCTACGACGGCGACCGTGTGCTGGGCGGCGGCTTCCTGCGCCGCCCGGCCCCGGCCGCGCGGGTGGAGGCGGCGGGGAAGGTTGACAGCGCGGGAGCGGCGGCTTAACTCCCGCGCCCTCACCGATGGCGGCGTAGCTCAGCGGTAGAGCAGGGGAATCATAATCCCTTGGTCGGCGGTTCAAATCCGTCCGCCGCTACCAGTGAGGTGAACGGGCCGGCACGGCCCGGGAGGCTGCGGCCTCCGGACACGAAGCCGCCCGGGGCCTGCGCCCCGGGCGGCTTCGTGTTTTCCGCCCGCGCCATGCGGTGGTGGACTCCCCCGTTCCGCCGCACCCGGCCCTTTCCCCGGCGCCGCTCCCGGCGCATCGACGGATGCGAAGGAGCCCCGCCATGCCCGCCGCCCCGAACCCGTTCCACGGCCTTTCCGCCTTCCCGATCACCCCCGCCGACCCGAAGGGCCGCGTGGACACGGAGGCGCTGTCCGGCCTGGTCGAGCGACTCGCCGCCGCCGGCGTCGACTCCATCGGCCTGCTCGGCAGCACCGGCACCTACGCCTATCTCGCCCGCGCCGAGCGCCGCCGCGCCATCGAGGCCGCCGCGCGCACGCTCGCCGGCCCCTCGGGGAGGCGTACCCCGCTCATCGTCGGCATCGGCGCGCTGCGCACCGACGACGCCGAGGACCTCGCCCGCGACGCGGCCGAGGCCGGCGCCGACGGCCTGCTGCTCGCCCCCGTCTCCTACACGCCGCTGAAGGACGAGGAGGTGTTCCGGCACTTCGCCGCCGTCGCCGCCGCCACCGACCTGCCGCTCTGCGTCTACAACAACCCCGGCACCACGCATTTCGACGTCGGCGACGCCCTGCTCGCCCGCCTCGCCGGGGTGCCGCGCATCGTCGCCGTGAAGAACCCGGCCCCGCCCGCGCCGGAGGCCGCCGCCCGCCACGCCGCGCTGCGCGCCACGGTCCCGGACGGCTTCGCCCTCGGCTACAGCGTGGACTGGCACGCGGCGGGCGCGCTGCTGGCCGGCGGCGCCGCCTGGTACAGCGTGGCCGGCGGCCTGCTGCCCGCCCCCTGTCTCGCCCTCTGCCGCGCGGCGCGTTCCGGCGACGCGGCGCTGGCCGCCCGCCTCGACGCGCAACTCGCGCCCCTCTGGCAACTCTTCCGGGAACTGAGCAGCCTGCGCGTCGTCTACGCCGCCGCCAACCTGCTCGGCCTTTGCCGCGCCGCGCCGCCGCGCCCGATCCTGCCCCTCTCGCCGGCCGACACCGACCGCGTGGCCGCGGTGCTGCACGGCCTGTCCGCGGCCGCCTGACACCGCCCCGCCGGCCGACACGCCGTCCGGCGGCGCGCCCGGGCGTCCGCTGCCTGGAGCCGTTCCGGCCTGATATAGTCAGGCCGGAACGGCTCCAGCCTTTTGGTTTCTCGCATTTTCCGAGCCGTCGGGTGAGTACACCCAGCCTGAAAATGCTCAAGGCGTCCGCGCCACGGGGCGTGGCGGCACGGTTCAGCCCGCCGCCCCGCCCCTGTCCGCCGCCCGCCCCAGCGCCCGCTCCAGGATCGCCCGCGCCGGCAGGTAGCGGTCCCGCAGCATCGCCGCCCCGCCCGGGATCGCCGGCCGCGCCGGGTCGCTGTTGTCGAGGTTGTCGGCCAGCTTCACCCGCAGCGCCCCACGGTCGCCGCTCGCCGCCAGCGCCCGGATCCAGTCGAGATAGGGCACGGCGCGGTCGCGCGTCAGCCGCTCCACCATCGCCACCGCCTCGGGCGCGATGCCGGCGGCGCGCAGCATCTCGGCCGTGGCCGCCGTGTCCTCGATCGCGTCGTGCAGCAGCGCCGCCTGGATCTCGGCCGGGCCGGCATCGGGAAACAGCGCCACCAGCCGCCGCGCCACGCGCTCCAGGTGGCCGAGATAGGGCACGCCGCCCTTGTCGATCTGCCCGGCGTGCAGGCGCTGCGCCAGGTGCCAGGCCGGCCGGATGGCCGGGTCGGTGAGGTCGAGGCCGGTCATGCCGCCGCCTGCTCCATCGTTTCCATCCCGCATGGCCACCCGGATCACACGGCGGCCGATCCGTTCCCCGATCCGCCCCTTCGCGGGTGGCGCGGCCCTTCACGACCCACCCGCCATGTCGGATGATCGGCCCCAGGTGGTGTCAGGGCGGCGCCAGGGTAGCGCCGCCGCCGCCGCCGGCACACCGCGCGTTCCGAGGGCGCGCCACCAGGACACTGCCGCCGCCGATGCCCCATCCGCCGCCACGCCGCCCGCGCCGCGATCCGCGCCACGCCCCGCCGGCATGAGCGCCACCGACGCCATCGTCGTCGGCGGCGGGCTGGTCGGCGTCGCCATCGCGCACGGGCTCCAGCGCCAGGGGCTCGCCGTCGCGCTGCTCGACGAGGGCGACGTCGCGCATCGCGCCAGCCGCGGCAATTTCGGGCTGGTCTGGGTGCAGTCCAAGGGCATCGGCGCGCCGCACTACCAGCGCTGGACCCGCGACTCGGCCGCCGAATGGCCCGCCCTGGCCGCCACGCTGCGCGAGGCCACCGGCATCGACCCCGCCCTGCACCAGCCCGGCGGCGTCACGCTCTGCCTCTCGGAGGCCGAGCTGGCCGAGCGCGCCGAATCCCTCGCGCGGCTTCGCCGCGAATCCGGCAATGCCGGCTACGAGTACCGGCTCCTCGATCCCGCCGCGCTGCGCGAGATGCTGCCGGGGCTGGGCCCGCGCGTGGTCGGCGGCAGCTACACGCCCTATGACGGCCATGCCTCCCCGCTGCATCTCCTGCGCGCCCTGCACACCGCCTTCCGCGACGCGGGCGGCGCCTACCACCCGAACACCACGGTCGCCACCCTGCGCCCCGCCCCGCACGACTTCGCGGTGGAGGCGGCCGGCACCACGCTGCGCGCCCCGCGCCTCGTCCTCGCCGCCGGGCTCGGCAACGCCGCCCTCGCGCCGCTGGTCGGCCTCTCGGCGCCGCTGCGGCCCGAGCGCGGCCAGATCATCGTCACCGAGCGCGCCGCGCCGGTCCTGCCCATGCCGCTGGTCAACATCCGCCAGACCGGGGAGGGCTCGCTGCTGATCGGCAACAGCGCCGAGGAGGCCGGCTTCGACACGCTCACCCAGTCCCCGCCCGTCCTGCGCGACATGGCCCGCCGCGCCGTGCTGTGCTTCCCCTGGATCGCCGGGCTGAACGTCGTCCGCGCGTGGTCGGCGCTGCGCGTCATGTCGCCCGACGGGCGGCCGATCTACGACCAGTCCGAGCGCTTCCCCGGCGCCTTCCTCGCCACCTGCCACTCGGGCGTCACCCTCGCCGCGGCGCATGCCCGGCTGCTGGCGCCGATGATCGCCGCCGGCGCCCTCACCACCGCCATGTCCCCCTTCGGCGCGGGCCGCTTCGATGTTCAGAACGCGGCCTGAGGCCCGCCCGTCCGTGGTGGAGGTGCTGGTCGGGGACCGGCCGGTGCTGGTGCCCGCGGGCGCCTCGGCCGCCGCCGCCGTGCTGCTCTCGGACCTGCCCGCCATCCGGACCACGCCCGTCTCCGGCGCGCCGCGCCTGCCCTACTGCATGATGGGCGTCTGCTTCGACTGCCTCGCCGAGATCGACGGCGTGCCGAACCGGCAGGCCTGCATGGTGACGGTGGCGCCGGGCATGCGGATCGCGCCGCAGCGAGGCGTGCGGGCGGCATGAGCGGGCCGCCCCCGCACGCGCGCCGCCTCCGCGCCCCGCCCGCCGGGGCGGGCGCCGCCCTTCCCGGCGGCGCGGACGCGTCGCCCCCGCGCCGCGCCGCATGACCCCCGGCCCCGCTCCCCGCGACCTGGCGATCGTCGGCGCCGGCCCCGCCGGCATGGCGGCCGCCGTCGAGGCCGACGCGCTCGGCCTCTCGGTCGTCCTGATCGACGAGCAGCCGACCCCCGGCGGCCAGGTCTTCCGCGCCGTCGAGGCCGGGGCAGGCGATCCCGCTGGCGATCCCGCCGGTGATTCCGCTGGCGATCCTGCCCTGGCCGGCGAGGACCGGGACTCCGGCGCCCGGCTCGTCGCCGGCCTGCGCGCCGCCATCGGGGCCTCCGCGCGCCTCGACTACCGCCCCCGCACCGCCCTCTGGCACCTCGACGCCGATGCCGGCCTCCTCTCCACCGTGACGGACGGCGCGGCCGGCGAGGTCGCCGCGCGCCGCGTCCTGCTCGCCACCGGCGCGCAGGAGCGGCCGGTGCCGATCCCCGGCTGGACCCTGCCCGGCGTGCTCACCGCCGGCGCCGCGCAGATCCTGCTCAAGACCGCGGGCGCCGTGCCGGAGGGCGCGGCGGCGATCGCCGGCCAGGGGCCGCTCTGCTGGCTGCTGGCGGTGCAGCTCCTGCGCGCGGGCGCCGGCCCGCTGACCCTGCTGGAGACCTCGTCCGGCGGCGCGCTGCCGCGGGCGCTGCGCGCGGGCGGGCTGTGGTCCGGCCGCGCCGCGCTGCGCAAGGGCGTGTCGCTGATGCGCGAGGCACGCGCCCGCGGCCTTCGCGTCGTCCCGGGCGTGCGCGGCCTGCGCGCCGGGGGCGATTCCCGCCTGCGCCGCGTCGCCTGGGAAGGCGGCACGCTGGAATGCGGCACGCTGCTGCTGCACGAGGGGGTGATCCCGTCCACCCACGTCACCCGCGCCCTCGGGCTGGCGCACGAATGGGATGCCGGCCAGTTCTGCTGGCGGCCCCGCCTCGACGCCTGGGGCGCCACCAGCCACCCGGCCATCGCCGTGGCGGGCGATGGCGGCGGCATCGGTGGCTGGGAGGCGGCGGTGGCGGCCGGCCGGCTCGCGGCCCTCGACGCCGCGTACCGGCTCGGCCGGCTGGACGCCGCCGCGCGCGACGCCCGCGCCGCGCCCCCGCGCGCCGCGCTGCGCCGGGCGCTCGCCCTGCGTCCCTTCCTCGACCGCCTCTACGCCCCGTCGCCCGCCGTGCTCGCCCCGCCCGACGACGCCACGGTCGTCTGCCGCTGCGAGGAGGTGACGGCCGGGCAGGTGCGGGCCGCCGCCCGCCTCGGCGCCACCGGCCCCAACCAGGTGAAGGCCTTCCTGCGGGCCGGCATGGGGCCGTGCCAGGGGCGGCTCTGCGGCACCACCGTCGCCGCGCTGGTGGCAGGGGCGCGCGGCATTCCCGTCCCGGCGGCCGGCGTGCTGCGGCCGCGCGCCCCCTACAGGCCGGTCACGGTCGGCGCGCTGGCCGGGCCGCTGCCGGAGGCGGATGACCCGATCGGGTGAGGCTGCCCGGAAAACAAGGCGCCGGAGCGGCGCCGTAAGCCATGGCGAACGGGATCCGCGGAGCGGCTCGCCGGCCGGCGGACAGGCCCGGCGGCTTGAAGCCGCTCCGGTACGGAGCCCATGGCGAATTGCGGTCCCGGCCGGACCGCGGCAGGCTGGGCGGGCCCGCTCGGCCAGCCGCCCGGCCGCGAATCTCCGGCGGCTCGGCCGGGGAGCTGTTCGGGTGGCCGTAGGCCGGATGTAAGGCTCCCGGCCGCAAGCTCGCCGTCCGACGGGTCCGGCCCGGGCAACGCATCACCCGCCGCCGGCCGTCGGCAAACCATTGATCTCAGATTACACATTCTCCATATATTCGCGCGACCGGGCATTCCGCCCGAGACGAGGAGCTTTCCGACCCATGGCCCTTCCCGACTATCGGTACACGCAGGGGACGCCGGCTGGCTGGGGCCGCCCTGCTGCCGCCGACGCCGCCGCCATCGATGTCGGCCTGCGGGCGTACATGCTCCGGGTCTACAACTGGATGGCCTCGGGGCTCGCCCTCACCGGCATCGTCGCCTACCTGATCGCCAGCCAGCCCGCCATCACGGCGCTGTTCTGGGAGCGGGTGGTGACGCCGCGCGGCGTCGCGGCGAACCCGACGCTGCTCGGCTACGCCGCGATCTTCGCGCCGCTCGCCTTCGTGCTGGTGCTGAGCTTCGGCATCAACAAGCTGAGCAAGGGCACCGCGCAGGCGCTGTTCTGGGCATTCTGCGCCGCGATGGGCGCGAGCATGTCGCAGATCTTCCTGATGTTCACCGGCGCCTCGATCGCCAGCACCTTCTTCGTCACCGCCGGCATGTTCGCGGCCGTCAGCCTCTACGGCTACACCACGAACGCCGACCTGACGCGGATGGGCAGCTTCATGATGATGGGCCTGATCGGCATCATCATCGCCGGCCTCGTGAACATGTTCATGCAGTCCTCGGCGCTGCAGTTCGCGATCAGCGTGCTCGGCGTCGTGATCTTCGTGGGCCTCACCGCCTACGACACGCAGCGGATCAAGTCCGACTACATCGAGTACGCCTACGCGGAGGGCACGGAGCTGGCGGGCAAGCGCAGCGTGATGGACGCGCTGGGCCTCTACCTGAACTTCGTGAACCTGTTCCAGTTCATGCTGCAGTTCATGGGCGTGCGCCAGAACGACTGACGTCAGAACGACTGTTGCCAGAACGACTGGCGCCGGACACGACCCGCGCGGCACCCGCCGCGCGGGCCGACCGGAAAAGGGACCCGGGGAGCGATCCCCGGGGCCCTTTCGCTTTCCTGCTTTCGCTTTCCCGCCATGGCCCGCACGGCGCCGCGGTGGCGCCGCGGTTCCCGTTGCGTGCCGCCTGGGGCGTTTCCGGGCTGGGCGCACGCGCCCAGCGGCCGGAAGATGCCCCGGATCGAAAGGCCGGAACGGCTCCGGCGTCACGAGAACGCCACGGGGCCCGGCGCGGCTCCGCCCTCCGGGACCGGCGCTCAGGCGCCCTTCATGTAGGCCTGGATCTTGTCCGACGCCGCCGCCTTGTCGGTGCGGTCGATCGCCGCGACCTCGGCGGCGAGGCGGTCGAGCGCCTGCTCGTAGATCTGCCGCTCCGAGAAGGACTGGTCGGGCTGGCCGGCGTTGCGGTGCAGGTCGCGCACCACCTCGGCGATCGCCACCGGGTCGCCGGAGTTGATCTTCGCCTCGTATTCCTGCGCCCGGCGCGACCACATGGTGCGCTTGATGCGGGCACGGCCGCGCAGCGTCTGCAGCGCCTCCTCGATGCCCTCGGTGGTGGCGAGCTTGCGCAGGCCGGAGGAGGCGGCCTTGTTGATCGGCACCCGCAGCGTCATGCGGTTCTCCTCGAAGGTGACCACGATCACCTTGAGCGAGAGCCCGGCCGCCTGCATGGTCTCGATGCCCTGCACCGTGCCGACGCCGTGGGTCGGGTAGACGACGTGGTCGCCCGCCCTGAACTCCTCGGGCTTGACCACCCGCACCGGCTTGGGCGGCGGCGGCGGGGCATCGTCCTCGTCCTCGTCCTCCTCGATGAGGTCGAAGTCGGGCGGCAGCGGCGCCATGGCCTGCGTCTCGGCGAGGCCCGGTGGCGTCGCGCGCGCCGGTACGCCCTTGGCCGGCGCCGGCTTGCCCGGCGCGGTCCTGGCCGGACTCGCGACCTTCGCCGCCACCGCGGCCTTGCCGGCGCCGGCGGCGCGGGCCTGCTCCGGGTTGGCAGCGGGCGGGATGTCGGAGGCGACGGCTTCCGGGGCGGACTGTTTGCGGCTTTGCGCCTTCATGCCCGAACTATGTCCTTCCTGCTGCCTGTGCCACGAATGGCCGTGCCGGCCATGCTGGCCGCGACACGAGCCCTGGCCACGGCACCGATGCCGCCCCGCATGGCGGCGCCGATCTGAAACGGGAGAGCCGCCGACGCGCTCCGGCGACCGACGGCCCAGGGGTGGAAATGTACCAGAAATGACTTACCGCGTCATCCCCTGTCATCATGGCTCCCGGCAGGAGCCCCTGTCGCGGGCGGTGCAACATCCCGCCCGCCCCGCCCGGCTGCTCCGGCCTGCCGGCCCCAGCGCCGGGAGGCGGATCAGGGCTTGCCCGGCTCGGGGCTGAACAGCGCCTTCTTGTCCGGCTTGTCCTTCCACTCGTCGGCATCGGCCGGGGTGTCGCCCTTGCGGGTGATGTTGGGCCAGCTCCCGGCATAGGTGCGGTTCAGCTCGGCCCATTCCGCCGCACGGTCGTCGCTGTCGGGCACGATCGCCTCGGCGGGGCATTCCGGCTCGCACACGCCGCAGTCGATGCACTCGTCGGGATGGATCACTAGGAAGTTCTCGCCCACATAGAAGCAGTCCACCGGGCAGACCTCGACGCAGTCCATGTACTTGCACTTGATGCAGTTCTCGGTGACGACGTAGGTCATGCACGGCTCCAGGGCAGGATCGCGGACCGCCCGGCTGGCCGCCCGGGCGAGCGGGTCGGGGTTCGGGGTCGGCCGGTCGCGGCGGGCCCGATGCGGCCCGGAGCCGGTGCCCGCGCCGGCCCCGGCGCCTGGCCGGGCCGGCTCCGGCCGGACCCTGCCCCGCGACATGTCGGGCAGACGGGGCGCGCCGGGACGGACCGCAGGGCATGGCCGCCGCGCACCGCCGCGACACATGGCGCGGGGATGCCCGACTGGCAAGCGTGTCGGCGACATGGCGGCGCTGCGTCCGTCGGAAGGCGCCGGTGCGTCGGCGCGGATCGCCGGCAGGCGGCGTGCCCGCGGGCGCGAAGCCGCCATCCCCATGGCGCGGCCGCCCCTTCGCCCCCGCCCCTTCGCCCCCGCGCCGACCGCCCTGCGCCGACCGGTCCGCGTCGTCCTCGCCCGACCGGCATCAGCCCCGGGCGCCGTCCTGCGACACGCCGCCGGGCGGCCCCGGCTCGGCGGGCGGCAACTCCTCGTACAGGCCGCGCGCCTCGGCCGCCGGCCCGCGCCGGTCGCCCAGCGCCCGGATTCGCCACACGCGCACCGCGGCGCGCCCCGGCGCGAAGGTCAGCACGTCGCCCGGCCGCAGCCTGGCGTGCGGCTTGTCGGTGGGCTGGCGGTTGATCCGCACCCCGCCCGTCTCGACCAGCCGGGCGCAGGCGGCGCGGGTCTTGGCCACGCGCGCGCACCACAGCCACTTGTCCACGCGCTGCCAGTCCCGGTCCTCGGCTTCCGCCACCCGTCCCGTCCCCGTCCCGTCAGGCGGGGAGGGTAGGGGGGAAAGGGACCGCGCCGGAAGCCTCGCCGCCACCGGCGCGCGCAGCCTTGACCGCCGCCGGTCCACCCGCCGCCGGTCCACCCGCTGCCGGCCCGCTCGCCGCCGGGCTCCCCGCCACCGGACTTCCCGCCGTCATCCGGTCGGCTGCGCCGCCTCGCCGCCCGGCCCGGCCGCCACGCCGTCTCGCGCCACCGCCCGGCCGCGCCGCAGCACCAGCCGGCGCGGCGGCCGCGCCACCACCGCCTCGGCCGGCGACTCCGCCGCCACCAGCACGAGGTCGGCCCAGCAGCCCGGCGCCAGCCCGTAATCCGCCAGCCCCAGCACCGCCGCGCCGCCCGTGGTGCAGAGGTCGAGCGCCATGGCGATCTCCTCGTCGCGCCGGCAGTTCCAGCGCAGCCCGGTCAGCATCGCCCGCTCCAGCATGTCGCCGTTGCCGTAGGGGTTCCAGGTGTCGCGGATGCCGTCGTTGCCGGCGCAGACGCGGATGCCGAGCTCGCGCAGCCTCGGCACCGGCGGCACCGGCCGGCTCGCCGGCGCCGTGGTGGCGATGGCGACGTCCAGCCGCGCGAGCCGCTCCAGCAGCGCCGACACCGTGGCCGGCTCCGCATCGCCCAGGCAGAAGGCGTGGCTCACCGTCACCCGCCCCTGCATGCCCAACGCCTCGGCGCGCTCCAGGATCAGCTCCAGGCTGAAGGCGCCCAGCGCGCCGGGCTCGTGCAGGTGGATGTCCACCGGCCGCCCGAACCGCTCGGCCAGCCCGAACACCACGTCGAGATGCCCCTTCGGATCGCGGTCGATGGCGCAGGGATCGAGCCCGCCCACGATGTCCGCGCCGAGCCGCAGCGCCCCTTCCAGCAGCGCCGCGACGCCCGGCCGCGCGACGATGCCCGATTGCGGGAAGGCCACCACCTCGATCGACACGTGGTCGGCCCAGGCCGCCCGCGTCTCCATCACCCCCTCGACCGCCTCCAGCCCCATCACGTCGTCCACGTCCACGTGGCTGCGGATCGCCGTGGTGCCGAAGGCGACCGACTGCGCCACCTGCCGCGCCGACTGCCGTGCCGGGTCGATCCCCCACTCGCGCTTCAGCCGGCGCTCGGTCTCGATCTTGTCGATGATCGCCGGCCCCGCCTGGTGCGGCCGCCAGCCCATGCCCAGCAGGGTCTTGTCGAGATGCGTATGCCCCTCCACGAGCCCCGGCAGCAGCAGCGCGCCGCCGCCCTGCTCCACCGCCGCGTCCGGCGCCGGCGGCGTGCCGGGCGCGGCGATGCGCCCGTCGCGGATCAGCAGGTCGACGGGCGGCCCGCCCATCGGGCGGACGTCGCGCAGCAGCAGGTCTCGGGTCACGGCATCGCTCCGGCTCTCGTCGGGTGGCAGCGTAGCGCGGGCGGCGGGCGAGGGGGCCGGCGGCGGGACAGGATGGACGGGGAGACCGGATGCGGCCCGGGTCCGGGGCGTGCCGTACGCGCCGGGTCGCCGGCCCCGCTCAGCCCCCTCCCTTGATCCTGGCCTGCGCCGCCTCGACCAGCGCCTCCAGAGTCGGCCGGGACGGTGCGAAAAAGGTGGTCCCCGTCTCCGGCGTCGAGAAGTCCAGCAGCCGGTCGTAGGCGCCCGCCGGCTCGCCGACATACATCCGTTGCAGCATCTTCTCGATCACCCACAGCCGGCGCGAATAGCCGATGAAGTAGGTGCCGAACTCCCGCCGCCCCGGCCGGCCGAAGGGCATGTTGTCGCGCAATATGTCGTGCTCCGCGCCCTGCTCGTCGACGATGGTGGCGAGCGTCTTGTGCGACTTGCGCGGCGCGTCGTCGTCGTCCAGCTCGACGTTGTCGAGCTTGGTGCGGCCGATGATCGCCTCCTGCTCCGGCGCCGGCACCCGCCCCCAGGCGCCGAGGTCGTGCAGGTACTTCTGCACGACGACGTAGCTGCCGCCCCGGAATTCCTCGTCCTCCCCGCCCACCAGCGCCGAGGCCGGCAGGTCGGGGCCGGTCGGGTTGGCGGTGCCGTCCACGAAGCCCAGCAGGTCGCGCGCGTCGAAGTAGCGGAAGCCGCACACCTCGTCCGCGACGGTCGCCGCGTCGCCCAGCCCGTCGAGCAGCAGCCGTTCGAACTCGAAGCAGAAATCCGCCCGCTCGGCGCGGATGTGGAAGAGCAGGTCGCCCGGCGTCGCCGGCGCGTCGTGCCGGGCGCCCCTGATCGGCGCGAAGGGCTTCAGCTCCAGCGGCCGCCGGCCGAGCCGCAGCCTGTCCCACAGCGCGCTGCCGATGCCGACGATGCAGGAGAGCCGCGCACCGAGGTCGCGGAACCCGACCGTCTTGACCAGGTCCGCCAGCCCGTCGAGCGTCGCGCAGACCTTGCCGAGCGCCGCGTCCCCCTCCGGGACGGTGAGGACGAGGAAGACGGCGGCGCGCGACAGCGGCGCGTCGATGCTCTGGGCGTCGATCGGCACCCGGTCCCAGCTCTTCTCCGACATCCCCGGCACCCCGTCCCGTCGCGCGGTGAATAACAGACGTCCCGCCCGCCGTCGTCCAGGCCCGGCTCGCGGCCATGGCGGCGCGCCGTCCGCGCGTCTCCCGGCCCCCGGCACGGCACGGGCCCCCGGCGTCGCCGCCGGAGGCCCGTTCCCCTTCCGGCCCGCCGCGCGCGACGGGCCCGGCCGGATCAGCGCAGGTCGAACCGGTCGAGGTTCATCACCTTGGTCCACGCCGCCACGAAGGAGTCCACGAACGCCGCCTCGGCATCGTCCGTCGCATAGGCCTCGGCGAGCGCGCGGAGCTGCGAGTTCGAGCCGAAGACGAGGTCGACGCGGGTGCCGGACCACTTCTTCTCGCCGGTGGCGCGGTCGCTCGCCTCGAACAGGTTGTCCCCAACGGCGGTCCACTTCATCGTGGTGCTGGTGCGCAGCAGGTTGCGCAGGAAGTCGTTGCTCAGCGTCCCCGGCCGGTCGGTGAGGACGCCGTGCTTCGAGCCGCCGACATTGGCGCCCAGCACGCGCAGCCCGGCGATCAGCACCGTCATCTCCGGCGCGGTCAGCGTCAGCAGGTGCGAGCGGTCGATCAGCATCTCCTCGGGGGAGTAGGTCTGCGGGCCGCTGACGAAGTTGCGGAACCCGTCCACCTTCGGCTCCAGCGGCGCGAAGGATTCGGCGTCCGTCTGCTCGTCCGTCGCGTCGGTGCGGCCCGGGGTGAAGGGCACGGTGACGTCGTGTCCGCCCTTCCTCGCCGCCGCCTCCACCGCGGCGCAGCCGCCGAGCACGATCAGGTCGGCCAGCGACACCTGCTTGCCGCCCGTGGCGGCGCCGTTGAATTCGCGCTGCACCGCCTCGATCCTCGCCAGCGCGTCGGCCAGCGCCGCCGGCTCGTTCACCTCCCAGTCCTTCTGCGGCGCGAGGCGGATGCGCGCCCCGTTCGCCCCGCCGCGCTTGTCGGAGCCGCGGAAGGTCGAGGCCGAGGCCCAGGCGGTGGCGACGAGTCGCGGGATCGACAGGCCGCAGTCGAGCAGCTTCGCCTTGAGGGCCGCGACGTCCGCCTCGTCGATCGGCGCGTGGTCGGCGGGCGGCAGCGGGTCCTGCCAGATGCGCGGCTCGGCCGGCACTTCGGGCCCGAGCAGGCGGATGTGCGGCCCCATGTCGCGATGGGTCAGCTTGTACCAGGCCTCGGCGAAGACCTTCGCGAACTCGTCCGGGTTCTGGTGGAAGCGGCGCGAGATCTTCTCGTAGGCCGGGTCGAAGCGCAGCGCGAGGTCGGTGGTCAGCATCGAGGGCGGATGCTTCTTCGACGGGTCGTGCGCGTCGGGCACGAAATGCGCGGGGTCGGGGTTCTTCGGCGTCCACTGGTGGGCGCCGGCGGGGCTCTTGGTCAGCTCCCACTCGTAGCCGAACAGGTTGTCGAAGAAGTTGTTGCTCCACTTCGTCGGCGTCGAGCTCCAGGTCACCTCCAGGCCGCTGGTGATGGTGCTGCCGGCATTGCCGCTGCCGAAGCTGTTGGCCCAGCCGAGGCCCTGCATCTCGAGGCCCGCGCCCTCGGGCTCCGGGCCCACGTACTGCGAGGGGTCGGCGGCGCCGTGGGTCTTGCCGAAGGTGTGGCCGCCGGCGACCAGCGCGACGGTCTCCTCGTCGCCCATCGCCATGCGCGCGAAGGTCTCGCGGATGTCGCGGGCGGCGGCCACCGGGTCCGGGTTGCCGTTCGGTCCCTCGGGGTTGACGTAGATCAGGCCCATCTGCACGGCGGCGAGCGGGTGGGAGAGGTCGCGGTCGCCGCTGTAGCGCTTGTCGCCCAGCCACTCGCGCTCCGGCCCCCAGTCGACGGTGACGTCCGGCTCCCAGACGTCGACGCGGCCGCCGCCGAAGCCGGCGGTCTTCAGACCCATCGATTCCAGCGCGCAGTTGCCGGTGAGGATCAGCAGGTCGGCCCAGGAGAGCTTGCGGCCGTACTTCTCCTTGATCGGCCAGAGCAGGAAGCGCGCCTTGTCGAGGTTGGCGTTGTCGGGCCAGGAGTTGAGCGGCGCGAAGCGCTGCTGGCCGGAGCCGCCGCCGCCGCGCCCGTCGCCGATGCGGTAGGTGCCGGCGCTGTGCCAGGCCATGCGGATGAAGAGCGGGCCGTAATGGCCGAAATCGGCGGGCCACCAGGGCTGCGAATCCGTCATCAGCGCGAAGATGTCGGCCTTCACCGCCGCGAGGTCGAGGGACCGGAATTCCTCGGCGTAGTCGAAGCCCTTGCCCATCGGGTCGATCAGCGGGGAGTTCTGGTGCAGCACCGAGAGATCGAGCTGGTTCGGCCACCAGAGGCGGTTGGTCATCTCGAACAGGACGGCTCTGCCCTGCACCGTACCACCGCCCATCGGGCACTTGGCTTCGACGTTCATGACCGCTTCTCCACTGGCTCTGTTCTTCTGCCTGCTGTGAGAAAATGACGGCACCACCGGGGGCCTCGTGGCCGTGCGGCCCCTGCCGCGTCGCCACCCCCGCGGGCCGGCACCCGCATCCCCTCTCGCCGAGCGGGCCTAGTAAGGAGTGGCCCGATCCCGTCTAGCAAGAGGCAAAACCCGACGACGGGCAATGCCCGCCCGCCCTTCCCGGCGAACGCCGCGCCCCGCCTCCGCGGCGGCCTCGGCGGCATCGGACATCCTCCGGCGGCTGCGCGCACCGGTCGGGCGAACCGGTCGCCGCGCCGCCTCGTCCCGCGGGAACGTCCCCGTCGAACCGGACGCTAGCGACCCGGCAGGCGGGCGAGAAATCGATCTTTCCGGTCTCTGTGTTCGGTTCTTCCTGTCGATCCGCGGCGTCCCCGCCATTCCCGGGCGTCGCCGGCAGGCCGGGGAGCGTGCATCCCCCCACCCCGCGCGTGGCCCGGCTTGGCGGTCACGTCGCCGGATCGTGCCCCCGCGCTGCCGCTCCGGCCGCCCGCTCCCGCTCCATCCGCCGCAGCACGCCGCGCTGGATCTTCCCCGTCGCCGTCACCGGCAGCGCGTCCACGAACTCCACGGCGCGCGGATACTCGTGCGCGGCCAGCCGCTCGCGCACGAAGCCCTGCAATTCCGCCGCCAGCGCCGCCGAGGGCGCGAACCCGTCCCGCAGCACCACCCACGCCTTCACCAGCTCGGTGCGCACCGGGTCCGGCACGCCGATCACCGCCGCGACCGCCACCGCCGGGTGGCGAGCCAGGCAGTCCTCCACCTCGCCCGGCCCGATGCGGTAGCCGGCGCTGGTGATCACGTCGTCGTCGCGCCCGACGAACCAGAGGTAGCCGTCCTCGTCCTGCCGGGCCGTGTCGCCGGTCAGCAGCCAGCCATTGGCGAATTTCGCCGCCGTCGCCCGGCTGTTGTTCCAGTAGCCGAGGAACATCACCGGATCGGGCCGCGCCACGCCGACCTGCCCGGCCTCGCCCACCGGCAGCTCGTTCCCCTCGGCGTCCACGATCGCCACGCGGTGCCCCGGATAGGGCTTCCCCAGCGATCCCGGCCGCACCGGGTAGAGCCGGCTCGCATTCCCCGCGACCAGGTTGCATTCGGTCTGGCCGTAGAATTCGTGCAGCGTCAGCCCGAAGCCCGCCTTCGCCCACTCCAGCAGCTCCGCGCCCAGGGTCTCGCCGCCGCTGGCGATGCTGCGCAGCGCGACGCCCGCCGGCGGCGGACCGGCCGCGCGCAGCAGGCGCAGCGCGGTGGGCGGCATGAACACGTTGCGCACCGCGTGCCGCGCCATCAGCGCATAGGCCGCCTCGGGGTCGAACTTGCGCGCCCGGTGCGCCAGCACCGGCACGCCGTGGTGCAGCGAGGGCAGCAGCACGTCGAGCAGACCGCCGATCCAGGCCCAGTCCGCCGGGCTCCACATCAGGTCGCCCGGCTGCGGGAAGAAGTCGTGCGGCAGCTCCACGCCCGGCAGGTGCCCGAGCAGCACGCGGTGCGCGTGCAGCGCCCCCTTCGGGTTGCCGGTGGTGCCGGAGGTGTAGATCATCAGCGCCGGGTCGTCCGCGCCCGTCGGCACGTGCTCGCCATGCGGCGAGGCCTGGGCCAGCGCCGCCTCCCACGCGATGCCGGGCGCCGGCACGAAGCCCGCGCCCGTCACCCAGATCCGCTCCAGCGCCGGCAGCTGCCCGAGCAGCGGCAGCAGCCGCGCCAGGCCCTCCATGTCGGTCAGCACGCCGCGCGCGCCGCTGTCGGCGAGCCGGTAGAGCAGCGCCTCCGCGCCGAACAGCACGAAGAGCGGCACGCTCACCACGCCCGCCTTGAACGCGCCGAGATGCCCGATCGCCACCTCGGCCGATTGCGGCAGCAGGATCGCCAGCCGGTCGCCGGGCAGGAAGCCCTCCACCCGCAGCAGGTTGCTGAAGCGGCTGCTCTGCCGGTCGAGCGCGTGGAAGCCCGTCACCCGCGTCGTGCCGTCCGCCTCCGCGGCGATGACGGCCGGCCTGTCCGGGCCGGCGGCATGGCGGCAGATGTCGAGGCCGATGTTGAACCGGGCCGGCACCGACCAGCGGAAATCCGCCCGGTGACGCGCCCATCGCGCCGCCGCGTCGCTCTCTCCCGGACCGCTCACCGCGTCGCCTCCCCTGTTCCGTGCGGCGATCCTATCAGGGGGCGAGGCCCGCCGGCAGCGGCGGCCACCGGATGACGACGAGCCGGACGGTCGGCCATCGGCGGGGGCTCCGGCTGTCGCCGATGCCCGATCGGCGAACGGGAAGAGGCCTGGGCGGGCTCCGCCCTCCTGCCGGATGGGGTTCGGGGAAGGCGGCGCCTTCCCCGAGGCCACGATGCCGGACGGAAGGGGCGCCGGCCTCGACTCACCCGCCCGGCGCGGTGTTCGGCACCACCGGCGCGGGCGCCTCGCCACGCGCCGCCAGCGAGCGCGGCAGCCCCTCGGCCGAGAGCGGCAGCACCGCCCCCAGCCACAGCGCGTGGACCAGATGGTCGGCCCAGGGATCGTCGGTGTTGGGATGCACGAACACCGTCAGGCCGAGCCGGTTGAGCATCAGCCAGAGCACGAATTCCGCGAACAGCGCCTTGTCGAACGCCACCTGGTACATCGGCGCGGCGTGCGGCCCCACCGTCTTCTCGTGCCAGCGGCCGAGCTGCACCGCGAAGCGCGCCCCGATCCAGCCGCGCAGCCGCTCCGCCGCCGGCCGTGTCGCCGCGTCGAAATAGATGTGCGCGTGGTAGCTGGCGATCGCGGCGGGATCCGCCGGCATGGCCGGGTGTTCCATGCGCTCCCTCCGCCCCGGCCGGCGATGTCGGCACGGGCCGTCGCCAGCCTGGACGGATCCGGCGCCGCTGGGAAGGGGCCGGAACGGTCGCCGGCAGGAGAACGGCGCCCTCGCCGCCGACGGGATTTCGCGAAAATGGAGAATTTCTTATGAAAAAACAACCAGAAGGTTTCATTTCGTGGATCTGATCGACTTGGAACAGGAATTATTGCTCCTGGTATGCAATCAGCGATAGAAGCGGGCATTCCCTTTTCTCCGAGCATCCGAGCCGACCTTGAGCGCCGGGACCTCCTACGAACACGGCGCGATCGAGGCCGCCGGCACCACCCGTCGTCCGGGCCGGCAGGCTGGCGCCGGGGAAGGCGCGCCCACCTGGCACCGGCCGGCGGCCCCCGACGGCCAGGGTGCCGGCCCGCCCGGCCACAGGCCCGGCACGGCGTGGCGGCCCGGCCGGCTCCTGGCCCGCGCGTCGCGGCCGGGCCGCCGGGCCGCCGCCTTCGCCCGCCGCTCCGCCATCCGCTGGGCCATCCGTTGGGCCGCCCGCTGGACCGCCCGCTGGACCGCCCATTGGGACGCCCTGAACGGCCGCGCGGCGCCGCTGTCGCCCGCCCTCTACCTGCTGCTGCTCATGGCCATCCTGGCGCCGATCGGGCTGATGGCGGCCGGCGCCTGGGTCACCTGGCGCGGCGCCTGGGGAGAGGCGCGCCACGAGGTCAAGCACACCGCCGATGCCGTGGCCGAGTACGCGGCGCGCACCTTCGACAGCCAGGTGCTGCTCGCGCGCGGGGTGAACGACCTGCTGCGCGGCCTCGACGACGCCACGGTGCGCCTCAACGAGCCGAGCCTGCATCTCGCCCTGCGCCGCATGACGGGCCGCGCCCCCGCCGTGGCGACGCTGCTCGTCCTCGACCGCGACGGCTACCCGCTGGTCAGCGCCGACCTCGACCCCGTGCCGCGCGACGTGTCGCTGCGCGACCGGGACTACCACGCCGCCCTGCGCCGCCCCGGCGCGCCGGAGGTGCGGATCGCCACGGAGCGGCAGGAGCCGGGGGAGGGCCACGTCGCCGGCGTTCCCTTCGCCGTCGCGCTGCGGCGGCAGGACACCGGCAACAAGGCGGCGGGCGTCGACGGCTTCGACGGCGTGGTGGTGGTGCTGCTGCGTCCGCCGGTGATCGCCGAGGGCTTCGGCCGCCTCGCCAGTCCCGGCGACGTGGTGGCCCTGGTGCGCGAGGACGGCCAGATGCTGGCGCGCCATCCCGACGCACCTCGTCCCCCCGCGTCCGGCGCCGCCGCGGACCCCGGTCCGTCGGAGGCCGGCCCGGGGCGGAGCGACGGCGTGACGGCCACCCGACCCCTGCCGGACTACGGCCTGCGGGTCGTCGTCACCCGGCCCGCCGGCGGCATCCGCGAGCGCTGGCGGGAGGTGCTGCTGCCGCAGCTCGCCATCGGCCTGCCGGCGCTGCTGGCGCTGCTGGCCCTGTCCTACCTGGCGCTGCAGCGCAGCCGCAGCGCGGCCGAGGCGCAGGCGGCGCTGCGCGAGGCGGCCGCGCGCCGCACGGCGGGCGAGGCGCTGCGCACCAGCCAGGCCAGGCTGCATCTGGTGCTGGAGGCCGCGCGCCTCGGCACCTGGGAGATCGATCTCGACGGGGCAGGGGGGGCGGGGCAGGCGGGTGCCGGCCCCGCTGGCGGCCTCACCTGGTCCGCCCGCGCCGCCGCGCTCTGCGGCCTGCCGGCCGACGCCACGGTGCGGCAATTGTACCGCCGCGTGCATCGCGAGGACCGGCCGCGCCTGCACGCGCTGCTGCGCCGCCTGCGGGCGGGCGACGGCGCCGAGCTGCAGGACGAGTTCCGCCTGCGGCGCCAGGATGGCTGGCGCTGGCTGGCGGTCGCCGGCCGGCGGATCGCGCCCCCGGCGGCCGGACCGGGGCGCGCCGCCCCGTCGCGCCGTGCCGCCGGCATCCTGCTCGACATCACCGAGCGGCGCGAGGCCGAGGAGCGGCGCGCCCTGCTGGTGCAGGAGGTGGACCACCGCGCCAAGAACGCCCTGGCCGTGGTGATCTCGCTGCTGCGCCTCGCGCCGCGCCACGACGCGGCGGCCTTCGCCGCGACGGTGGAGGCGCGGATCGGCGCCATGGCCCGCGTGCACGCCCTGCTGGCCGATGGCGGCTGGAGCGGCACCGCCCTGCGCGCCATCGCCGAGGGCGAGCTGCGCCCCTATGCCGCCGGCCCCGGCCGGCCGCCCCGCGTGCGGCTCGACGGTCCCTCCGTGCACCTGGAGCCGCAGGCGGCGCAGGCCCTGTCCATGGCGCTGCACGAGCTGGCGACCAACGCCGCCAGGCACGGCGCGCTGTCGCGCCCGGAAGGATCGGTGTCGCTGTGCTGGTCCGTCGGCGGAAGGGGCGGGGAATTGCGGGTCGAGTGGCGCGAGCGCGGCGGCCCGGCCGTGGCCGCCCACCCGTCGCGCGGCTTCGGCGTGCGCCTGATCGAGGCCACCGCCCGGGCGCAGCTCGGCGCCATGCCCGCCTGGCACTGGGAGGCGGAGGGGCTGCGCTGCGTGCTCGCCATCGCCCCCGGCCGCTTCGCCGTCGACGCCGCGCCCCCGGCGCAGGACTGATCACGCCCCCGGCGCAGGACTGATCGCGCCTCCGGCGCAGGGCTGCTTCCGGCCCGCGCGGGTCCCGGCGCAGGCGGGCCGGTCCCGCGCGCCGGCCTCAGCCGGGCGGGTACTCGGTGTCGAGCAGCGGGAAGGCGCTGTGCACGTGCGGCTCCGCCACCGGCCGCGCCGGCGCGAGGCAGGCGCGGTCGAGCTGCCCGAACCCCGTCGCCCCGAGCAGCCCCAGGCACTCCGCCGCCTCCACCTCCAGCAGCTCCAGCGCCCGCACCACCCCCTCGGCCCCGGCTGCCGCCAGCCCGTAGCAATAGAGCCGCCCGAGCCCGACGAGATCGGCCCCGAGCGCCACCGCCTTCACCAGGTCGGTGCCGCGGTACACCCCGCCATCCATCCAGACCTGCGCCCGCCCCGCCACCGCCTCGACCACCTCCGGCAGCACGTCCAGCGAGCCGCGGCCGTGGTCGAGCTGCCGCCCGCCATGGTTCGAGACGTAGACCACGTCCACCCCGTGCTCGCAGGCGAGCGCCGCGTCCTCGCCCGTGCCGATGCCCTTCAGGATCAGCGGGATCGCGTGCCGCTCCTTGAACCGCGCCACCTCGCGCCAGCTCAGCGCCGCCTGGTGCCTCTGCTCGCTGCCCTGCACCGTGGCGCGCCAGGGCTTGGCGAAGCGCCGCGCGATGTCGCGCTCGCGCCGCGAATAGACCGCCGTGTCCACCGTCAGGCAGAACATGTCGTACCCCGCCGCCACGGCGCGCGCGACGACGTCGTCCACCCACGCATCGTCGCCGCGCACGTAGAGCTGGAACACCTTGGGCCCGTCCGCCGCCGCCGCGATCGGCTCCAGCCCCGGCTGCGTCACGGAGCTGGCCATGAACGGCACCCCGAACGCCGCCGCCCCGCGCGCCACCGTCGTCCCGCCCTGCTTCTCGAAATCGAGCGATTCGAGCCCGCCCACCGGCGCCAGGATCACCGGCAGCCGGATCGACCGCCCCTGGAACCGCCCCCATGGGAACCGCCCCGTGCAGTCGATGCGCGACACGTCGCGCAGCACGCGCGGCCGGAACGCCCAGCCATCCAGCGCCGCGCGGTTGCGCCGCACCGTCGTCTCGGTCTCCGTCCCGCCCACCAGATAGTCCCAGACATTCGGGTGCAGCGCCGCGCGCGCCGCCCGCACCAGCTCGTGCAGGGTCAGGAACCGGCCCTCGGTCTGGCTCAGCCCCTCCGTCTGGCTCAGACCCCCGGTCTGGTTCAGCCCCCCTGTCTGGTTCAGCATGGAAGTCCCCTCCGTCCCGCCCCTGCGTGGGGGCTTTTCGGGCGCGACCTTGCGCGGCTTCGCGGCGCCCCGCAACGGGCTGCCGGCGACCCGCCGAGGCTGATTCGCCCCGCCCACCTTGTCACCGCCCCGACTTCCTGCTTCCACCACCGCGATGCCGTTCACCCGCACCGCCCTCGGCCGCGCCACCCTCGCCCTGCTGCTGGTCGGCTTCCTCTGCCTGCTCGGCCTCGGCGGCGCCACGCTCTGGCTGGTGGAGCAGACGCGCGGCTTCACCGCCCGCGTCGAGCAGACCCAGCTGGTGCGCAGCCTCGCCTACCAGGCCCTGGCGCAGCTCCAGAACCTGGAGACCGGCCAGCGCGGCTACCTGCTCACCCAGGACCGCGCCTACCTCGCCCCCTACGAGGAGGCGCGCGCCCGCCTGCCCGACCTGCTGGCGCGGCTCGCCGCCGTCACCGTCACCGCCACCGGCCGGCAGATGACCGGCGAGCTCGGCCGCCTCGCCGACGAGAAGCTCGCCGAGCTGGCCGAGACCATCGCCCTGGTCGATGCCGGCAACCTGCCCGGCGCCGTCGCCGTGGTGCGCACCGACCGCGGCAGGCGCCTGATGGACGAGGCGCGCCTCGACATCGACCGGCTGATCGGCACCACCACCACGCGGCTCACCGACGCCACCGGCCGGCTCGTCGCGAATGCGCGCTGGCTGCTCTGGGTCACCCTCGCCGCCATCGCCGTCATCGTCCTGGTCGCCGGCTTCTCGCTCTGGCTGTTCCGCCGCTACGCCGCCGAGCTGGAGCAGGCGGGCCGGGAGGTGCAGGCGGCCAACGCCGCGCTGGAGCGGCGCGTGCACGAGCGCACCGCCGACCTCGAGGCCGCCAACGCCGAGATCCAGCGCTTCGCCTACATCGTCAGCCACGACCTGCGCGCGCCGCTGGTCAACGTCATGGGCTTCACCGCCGAGTTCGAGATCGGCGTCGAATCCCTGCGCGCCCTGGTGGACCGCGTCGAGGCCGAGGCCCCGGCGCTGCTCACCGCCGAGGCCCGCACCGCCGCGCGCGAGGACCTGCCCGAGGCCGTCTCCTTCATCCGCTCCTCGACGCAGCGCATGGACGGGCTGATCAACGCCATCCTCAGGCTCTCGCGCGAGGGCCGGCGGCGCCTGGTGCCGGAGCGGCTGCGCATGGCCGAGCTGGTCGGCGGCCTCGCCAAGACCGTGCGGCACCAGCTCGAGGAGCGCGGCGCCGTCATCGAGGTGGCGCCGGACCTGCCCGACCTCACCTCGGACCGAATCGCGCTGGAGCAGATCTTCGGCAACCTGCTCGACAACGCCGTGAAGTACCTCGACCCCGCCCGCCCCGGCCGCATCGAGGTGCGCGGCCGCCTCGACCGCGGCCCCGTGGGCGGCCCGGCCGGGGGGCAGGCGGTCTACGAGGTCGAGGACAACGGCCGCGGCATCCCGGCCCGCGACCACGAGCGCATCTTCGAGCTGTTCCGCCGCTCCGGCGCCCAGGACCGGCCGGGCGAGGGCATCGGCCTCGCCCATGTCCGCGCCCTGGTCCGCCGCCTCGGCGGCTCCATAGGCTGCGACTCGGAGCCCGGACGCGGCTCGGTGTTCCGGATCGTGCTGCCCAGGGTTACAGTCGCGACGACAGGGGACGATCAGCCATGAACACCGCCGCCCAGGCCGTGACCATCGTGATGGTCGAGGACGACGAGGGTCATGCCCGCCTGATCGAGCGCAACCTCAAGCGCGCCGGCGTCTTCAACGAGGTGCGGCATTTCGCGAGCGGCACCGCGGCCATCGAGCACCTGTTCGGCCCCGACGGCCCGAACGGCCGCCCCGTGCTGGTGCTGCTCGACCTCAACCTGCCCGACATGAGCGGCTTCGACATCCTGGCGAAGCTGAAGGAGGACCCGAAGCTGCGCTTCGCGCCGGTGATCGTGCTCACCACCACCGACGACGAGCGCGAGATCCGCCGCGGCTACGAGCTCGGCTGCAACGTCTACATCACGAAGCCGGTGAACTACGAGACCTTCGCCCAGGCGATCCGCCAGCTCGGCCTGTTCCTGGCGGTGATCCAGGTGCCGGAAGCCCCGTGAGCCCGGCCGCGCGCCGCGGCACGCGCCCCGCGCCCGGCCGTTCCGCGCCCGGCCGTTCCGTGCCGCCGGGCGCCGCCCCCCCATGACCGACGCCCCGCGCCGCGTGCTCTACATCGACGACGACGCGGGCATCCGGCGCCTCGTGCAGCGCGACTTCGAGCGCCACGGCTACGCCGTCACCCCGGCCGCCGACGGCACCGAAGGGCTGCGCCTCGCCGCCGCCGAGCCGTTCGACGCGATCTGCCTCGACCACTTCATGCCCGGCCAGGACGGGCTGGAGACGCTGGCCGCGCTGCGCGCCCTGCCCGAGCCGCCGCCGGTGATCTACGTCACCGGCTCCGAGGAGGGGCGCATCGCCGTCTCGGCGCTGCGCGCGGGCTCGGCCGACTACGTCATCAAGGAGGCGGGCGGCGACTTCCTGATGCTGCTGCGCGCCGCCGTCGCCGACGCGATCGAGCGCGAGGCGCTGCGCCGCGCCAAGGAGGCGGCCGAGCGCGAGGTGCGCGAGGCGCGCGACCGCGCCGAGGAGCTGGCCCGCCAGCGCGCCATGCTGCTGCGCGAGGTGAACCACCGCGTCGCCAACAGCCTCCAGCTCATCGCCTCGCTCACCCGGCTGCAGGAGAACACGCTGACCGACCCCGCCGCGCGCGGCGCGCTGGCCGAGATGCGCAGCCGCGTCGCCGCCGTGGCGCAGGTCCACCGGCGCCTCTACACCTCGGACGACGTCAACAACGTCGCCCTCGACGACTACCTGGCCGGCCTGGTGGGCGAGCTGGAACGCTCCATGGCCCTGACCCCGCAGGGCTGCGGCATCTCGCTCGACGCCGAGCCGCTGAGCGTGCCGACGGACAAGGCCGTCTCGCTCGGCGTGATCGTGGCGGAACTGGTGACCAACGCGGTGAAGTACGCCTACCCCGAGGGCGGCGGCCCGATCCGCATCCGCCTGCGCGCCCCCCGGGGAAGCGCGCCAGGGGGCGAACCGGCGAGCAGGGCGGGCGACGCGACGCTGACGGTGGAGGATGACGGCATCGGCAGCGGCGGCGCCGGCCCCACGCGCGGCACCGGCCTCGGGCGGCGCGTGGTGGAGGCGCTGGCCGGCAGCCTCGGCGGCCGGGTGGAGGCGCAGGAGCGGTCGCGGGGCACGGCCATCGTGGTGAGCTTCCCAGCGGGGGAATAGGCGGGGAATAGGCGGGGGAACGGCCCGTCTCCCGGCGGGCACCCCCGGCGCTGGAAGGTCGGGGACGGGAAGGGGGGAGGACGGAAGGGGCGCCGCCCAACCGCGCGCCGCCTCGCCCGTTGACCCCGTCGCGCTCCTCTCCGCATTCTCCGGCGCCGGAAGACGGAAAGGGGAGGATCGCCATGCAGGCCGGAAAGGCCTTCCTGCGCGCGGCGCTGGCATTCGGGCTGCTCTCGGCCACCCCGCCCGCGCCGCGGGCCGCCGAGTATCCCGCCCCGCGCGAGGCCGACTGGATCGCCCGCGACTTCCGCTTCCACGACGGCACCGTGCTGCCCGAGCTGCGCCTGCACTACGCCACGGTCGGCGAGCCGACCGGCGAGCCGGTGCTGGTCCTGCACGGCACCGGCGGCAGCGGCACCGGCCTGCTGAGCCCCGCCTTCGCCGGCGAGCTGTTCGGCCCCGGCCAGCCGCTCGACGCCACGCGCCACTTCGTCATCCTGCCCGACGCGATCGGCACCGGCGGCTCGTCCAGGCCCTCCGACGGGCTGCGCGCCGGCTTCCCGCGCTACGACTACGAGGACATGGTGCGCGCGCAGCACCGCCTGCTCACCGAGGGGCTGGGCGTGCGCCACCTGCGCCTGGTGCTCGGCAATTCCATGGGCGGGATGGAAGCCTGGGTCTGGGGCTACACCTTCCCCGACTTCATGGACGCGCTGGTGCCGATGGCCTCGCAGCCCACGCCGATGGCCGGCCGCAACTGGATGCTGCGCCGCCTGCTGGTCGAGACGATCCGCAACGACCCGGCCTACGCCAACGGCAACTACGCCGCCCAGCCGCCCTCGCTGCGCTGGGCCAGCACCTTCTTCGACGTGGCCACCAACGGCGGCACGCTGAACCTCTCGGCGCGCGGCGCCACCCGCGAGGGCGCCGACCGCTACGTCGAGGAGCGCCTCGCCCTGCCCGCGCCGCGCGACGCCAACGACTTCATCTTCCAGTGGGCCGCCTCGGCCGACTACGACCCGACGCCCCATCTCGGGCGCATCCGCGCCCCGGTGCTCGCCATCAATTCCGCCGACGACGAGCGCAACCCGCCCGAGACCGGCGCCACCGAGCGCGCCATGGCGCGGCTGCCGAACGGCCGCCTGCTGCTCATCCCCGCCAGCACCGAGACGCGCGGCCACGGCACCACCGGCCAGGCGCGCTTCTGGGCCGCGGCGCTGGGCGAGTTCCTGCAGTCCGTGCCGCGGCGGGAGGCGGCGCGCTGACGCGCCGCGCCGGCCGGCGCCCGCCGGCGCCACGCCCGCCGATGGACTTTCCTTAACCCGCACCATCCCGGATCGCGCTTGCATTCGGCCTGCCGGCGCGGCCTCCTCGGGCGGGGCCGCACGGAACGGCCACCGCGAAACACGGACGTGAAACACGGGCCGGCCCCCAGCCGCCGCAGCCGCGACGGCGCCGGGATGCCGGGGGAGGAAATCCGGATGGAACTCGAAACGCGCACCATCGCGCGCGTCACGAAGCGGCTGATCCCGTTCCTGATCGTCTGCTACTTCGTCGCCTATCTCGACCGCGTGAACGTCGGCTTCGCCGCGCTGCAGATGAACGCCGACCTCGGCCTCTCGGCCGCCGCCTACGGCTTCGGCGCCGGCATCTTCTTCATCGCCTACTTCTTCTTCGAGGTGCCCTCGAACCTGCTGCTGGAACGCTTCGGCGCCCGCGTCTGGATCGCGCGCATCATGTTCACCTGGGGCCTGCTCTCGGGCGCCATGGCCTTCATCCCCGCCATCGCGCGCGGCACCGGCCTCTCGAACGAGGCGGTGTTCTACACCATCCGCGTGCTGCTCGGCGCCGCCGAGGCCGGCTTCTTCCCCGGCATCATCTTCTACCTCACGCTCTGGTTCCCCTCGGCCTACCGCGCCCGCATGGTCGGCTACTTCATGGCCGCCATCCCGCTCTCCACGGTGATCGGCGCGCCCGTCTCGGGCCTGCTGCTCGGCCTGCACGGCGCCTGGGGCTTCAACGGCTGGCAGTGGATGTTCGTGCTGGAGGCGATCCCGGCCCTGATCCTCTCCGTCTGCGTGCTGCTCTACCTGACCGACCAGCCCGCCCAGGCCGCCTGGCTCGACCCCGCCGCCCGAGACTGGCTCGCCACGCGCCTCGCGCAGGAGCGGCGCCAGCGCGAGGCGGCGCGCCACTTCGGCGTCGTCGAGGCGCTGCTCAACCCGCGCGTCCTCGCCATCGGCCTGATCTACTTCGGCGCCGTCTCGACGAATTACGGGCTCAGCTTCTTCCTGCCCACCATCGTCAAGGATTTCGGCCTGACCAACGCGCAGACCGGCTTCGTCACCGCGCTGCCCTACCTCGTCGGCACCATCGGCATGGTCTGGTGGGGCCGCCAGTCGGACCGCACCGGCGAGCGCAAGCTGCACGTCGCCCTGCCGCTGCTGATCGCGGCCGCCGGCATCGCCGCCTCCACCGCCTTCACGGACCCGGGCGCGAAGATGCTCGCCCTCTCCATCGCGGGCTTCGGCATCTTCGCCTGCCTGCCGGTGATCTGGACGCTGCCCACCGCCTTCCTCGCCGGCCCGGCCGCGGCGGGCGGCATCGCCGCGATCAACTCCATCGGCAACCTCGCGGGCTTCGCCGGCCCCTACGCGATGGGCTGGATCAAGGACCGCACCGGCAGCTTCGACCTCGGCCTGCTCTGCCTCGCCGCCGCCGGCCTCGTCGGCATGGCGATCGTGCTGCTGCTGCGCCACGACGCCCACCTGGAACGGGCGCCGGGCGAGGCGCGCCCGCGTCCCGTGCCGGTCTCGGCGCGCTGAGGCCCCGGGGCGCCGAGCGGGGGAGGGCGTTGCCCTCCCCCGCGCCCCCTCCCACCAAAGGGCGAAGCCCCTTCGGAAACCCCGCTCTGGAGAGACGGCCCGGTGGCATCGGCACCCGGGAACCAGACGGACGGAGGTCCGGGAGGGCCTCGCCCTCCTGGTGGATGGGGTCCCCAGGGGCCCTTGGGGAAGGCGACGCCTTCCCCGGGGGGCGGATGGGGACTACTCCGCCGCCACCCGTCCCGGCGCGTGCCCCGGCAGCCCCCCGGGTGCCATCGCCTCGAACACCCCGTCCCGCCGCACCAGCGCGTGGTACAGCGCCGCCGCGAAGTGCAGCAGGATCAGCGCGAAGAAGGCGAGGGCGAGGTAGTGGTGCGCGCCCCACAGCACCGAATGCAGCGTCGCGCTGCGCGGCATGATCGGCGGCAGCGCCCAGCCGCCGACCATCGTCGCCGGATAGCCCGCCGCCGAGAGCATCGCCCAGCCCAGCAGCGGCAGGGCGAGCATCAGCGCGTAGAAGGCGTAGTGCGAAAGGCGCGCCGCCAGCTTCATCGCCTCCGGCATGCCGGCCGGCAGCGGCGGCGCGCCGTGGCGCCAGCGCAGCAGCAGCCGCACCAGCGCCAGCACCAGGATGGCGATGCCGAGCGGCCGGTGGATCGCCACCATTACCAGGTAGATCGGGCGGATGGTGGAGACCATGCCGACGCCGATGAACAGCATCGCCAGGATGCACAGCGCCATCGCCCAGTGCAGCGCGCGCTGCGCCGGCGTGAAGCGGGCCGCGCCCGCGATCGTCGTCCCGCTCATCGCCCGCCTCCCGTCGCCCGCCGGTATTCCTCCACCTCCGCCGTGCGCCGGTCGTAGGACTTGGCGTAGGCCGAGGAGCGCGCCGCCGGGAACGGATCGTCCGAGGTGCCCATCCCGTCCGGCAGCACGGCGGGGTCGAAGTTGAGGTCGCGGCACGCGCCCTCGGGCTCGGGCTGCGCCGCGTCGATCACCAGCGTGCCGACCTCCACCGTGCGCCGCTCCGCCGGCCAGGGCTTCGTCGGATCGGCGGTCGGGTCGCCGGGCTCGGCGACGGTCACCGCCAGGGTCCAGCGCACCGGCCCGGTGCGCAGCCGCTCCACGATGTCCTGGCGCAGGAAGTCCGGCCCGCGCTGGCCGAGCTGCTCGGCCGTCACCGGCACCGGCGCCGCCGCCGGGATCAGCGACCAGCGCACCACCCGCGCCGTGCCGCCGGCATCGGTGAAGGTGAAGCTGTTGAGGCCGTTGAAGCGCGTCTCCGCCCAGCTCGCCGTCTTCGGCGCGGTGCGGATCCAGTTGACGAAGGCGCCGAAGGAGGGGTGCGCGGCGGCGAATTCCTGCATCCGCTCCGGCCGGCCGCTGCCCGCCGCCTGCTGCAGCGCGTAGAAATCCTCGGGCGTCGCCACCGGGAAGACCGGCGGGTCGATCATGGCGCTGCGCCATTCCTGCCCGTCCGGCGCCGCGATGCGCCACCCGAAGCCGCGCACCGGCACCGAGGCGTCGGGCGAGGCCGGGTTCGGCCCGGCGATGTTGAGCCGCCCCAGCACCGGGAAGCTTCCCTGCGCCAGCATCGGCGCCCGCGACAGCGCCGCCCCGGCGCCGTTCGCCTCGAAGCGGCCGGTGACGCAGATGCCCTTGGCGTGGTTGCGCCGGAAGCCGAGCGCCGGGCCGCCCGGCGGCGCCAGCGAGTCCACCAGCCGGTCGGGCGTCAGCCGGCCGGGCGCGAGCCAGCCGGCGGTATAGGCGAAGGCGGCGCCGACGACGCCGACCAGGGCGGCGATCAGCACCAGGGAACCGAGGGCGGAACGCGGGGGCGAACGGCTCGGCTGCGGCATGCGGCACATCCTGATCTGTTGGCTGATCTGTTGGTCGTGCCCGCGGCGCCAGGGCCCCGGATTCCGGGGCCCTGGATTCGGGAAGGCCGGGCGGGCCCGACGGGCGGGATGCTGCATGCCCGCGCCCCCGGGTGGGAAGGCCGCCCCCGTTCCGCCGGGCCGCGCGGGCGGACAAAAGATTTCGATGGCGTCGCATGCCGGGGCGTCGCATGCCGGCGGCGCATCCCGGCCGCGATCCGCCTTTCCCGACGGGCCGCGCGTTGCTTCCATGATAATGCGCCGCGTGCCCGGGATCGCCGCGCCGCCCGCCATGCGGCATCCGTCCGAAGCCGCCCCGCCCGGCCACGCCTGGCCTCCGTCCGGAACCGCCCCGACCCCCGCCCGCCACGAAACCCGCCATCCGGCCGGCGCCGCGCTTGACGCAACCGCCACGCCTGCCTCCACATCGGGGCCGAACACCGGCAGGCCGCCCATGCGCGGCCGGGAGGAGCGCCGCATGACCGTCGCCGAGACCGCCACCGCGCCATCCCTGGCGCCATCCCTGGCGCCATCCCCGGCGTCGCCCCTGCTCCGGGAGGAGGCCGACGGCATCGTCACCCTCACCCTGAACCGCCCGGAGACGCGCAACAGCCTCTCGCGCGCCATGCTGGAGGCGCTGGACGGCACGCTCGCCCGCCTCGCCGCCGACCGCTCGGTCCGCGCCGTGGTGCTGGCCGCGCGGGGCACCGTCTTCTCCGCCGGCCACGACCTCAGGGAGATCACCGCCGCGCGCGACGCCCCCGATGCCGGCCGCGCCGTCTTCGCCGACCTGATGGAACGCTGCGCCGCGGTGATGCTGCGCGTGCAGTCCCTGCCGCAGCCCGTCATCGCCGCCGTCGAGGGCGTCGCCACCGCCGCCGGCTGCCAGCTCGTCGCCACCTGCGACCTCGCCGTGGCGGGGGAGGGGGCGCGCTTCTGCACCCCCGGCGTCGATATCGGCCTGTTCTGCTCCACCCCCGCCGTCGCCCTCTCGCGCGCCGTGCCGCGCAAGGCGGCGATGGAGATGCTGCTGCTGGGCGAGATGATCCCGGCCGGGGAGGCGCACCGCATCGGCCTCGTCAACCGCGTCGTCCCCGCCGGCGGGGCGCTGGCGGCGGCGCAGGACCTCGCCCGCCGCATCGCCGCCCGCTCGGCGCTCACCATCCGTCTCGGCAAGCAGGGCTTCTACGCCCAGTCGGGCATGGAGGTGGCCGAGGCCTACGCCCACGCCGCCGGGGTGATGGTGGAGAACCTGCTCGCGCGCGACGCCGCCGAAGGCATCGGGGCCTTCCTCGGCAAGCGGCGCCCGGTCTGGGAGGACCGCTGATGGACACGAATGCGACCCCTGGCGCGCCCTCTGAAGCGTCCCCCGGCACGCCCCTTGGCACGCCCCCCGGCGCCGCCCCCGGCCTCTACGACACCGGCCTCGAACGCTGCCCGGCCAACCACCAGCCGCTGACGCCGCTGCTCTTCCTCGAACGCGCCGCGGAGGTGTTCCCGGACCACACCGCCATCGTCCACGGCGCGCTGCGCCGTCCCTACCGCGAGCTGCGCGAACGCTGCGTCCGCCTCGCCCACGCGCTGTCGCAGCGCGGCATCGGGCGCGGCCACACCGTCGCGGCGCTGCTGCCCAACACGCCCGCCATGCTGGAATGCCACTACGGCGTGCCGATGGCCGGCGCCGTGCTGAACGCGCTGAACACGCGCCTCGACGCCGGCACCATCGCCTACATCCTCGACCACGGCGAGGCGCGGCTCGTCATCGTGGACCGCGAATTCGTCCCCCTGCTGCGCGACGCGCTCGCCCTCGCCGAGCACCGCCCCGAGATCGTCGAGGTGGACGACCCCGAGGCCCCCGCCGCCGCCCGCGCCCATACGCTGGTCGGCCTCGGCTACGAGGAATTCCTGGCGCAGGGCGACCCCGCCTTCGCCTGGCCCATGCCCGCCGACGAGTGGGACGCGATCACGCTCAACTACACCTCCGGCACCACCGGCCGGCCGAAGGGCGTGGTGTACCACCACCGCGGCGCCTCGGTGCTCTCCACCGGCAACGTGCTCTCGGCGGGCATGGTGCAGCATCCGGTCTATCTCTGGACGCTGCCCATGTTCCACTGCAACGGCTGGTGCTTCCCCTGGACCGTCACGGCGATGGCCGGCACCCATGTCTGCCTGCGCCAGGTGCGCGCCGACGTGCTGTGGGAGGCGATCGGCGAGTTCGGCGTGACGCACATGTGCGGCGCGCCGATCGTGATGCAGACGCTGCTCTCGCTGCCGGCGGCGCAGCGCCCGGCGCTCGCCGGGCCGCTGCACTTCCTCACCGCCGGCGCGCCGCCGCCCGAGGCCGTGCTCGCCGCGATGCGCGAGGCCGGCATCCGCGTCACCCACATCTACGGGCTGACCGAGGTGTACGGCCCCGTCGTCGTCAACGCCTGGCACGCGGAATGGGACGCGCTGCCCTCCGCCGAGCAGGCCGCGCTGATGGCGCGCCAGGGCGTGCGCTACCTCGCCCTCGAGGGGCTGGAGGTGATGGACCCCGAGACCATGCGCCCGGTCCCGCGCGACGGGCAGACCATGGGCGAGGTGATGCTGCGCGGCAACGCGGTGATGAAGGGCTACCTGAAGGACCCGGAGGCGACCGCGGCCGCCTTCCGCGGCGGCTGGTTCCACACCGGCGACCTCGCCGTGCGCTACCCGGACGGCTACATCCAGCTCAGGGACCGCGCCAAGGACATCATCATCTCCGGCGGCGAGAACATCTCCTCGATCGAGGTGGAGGACGCGCTCTACCGCCACCCCGCCGTCGCCATGGCCGCCGTGGTGGCGCGCCCCGACGAGAAGTGGGGCGAGACGCCCTGCGCCTTCGTCGAACTGAAGCCCGGCGCCGCCGCCACCGAGGCGGAGCTGATCGCGCATGTCCGCGGCCAGATCGCGCACTACAAGGCGCCGCGCAGCATCGTCTTCGCGCCGCTGCCGCGCACCTCGACCGGCAAGATCCAGAAGGCGGTGCTGCGGCAGGAGGCGAAGCGGCTCTAGAGCGGATCGCCGGAGGGCAGCTACGCCCGGAGGCGTGAATCCGCGCTGAGAACAACGAGCTACGGCGAACCGCAGTCCCAACCGGACTGCGGTTCGCCGTAGAGCATTTTCAAGCTCGGTGTACTCACCCGGCAACTCGGAAAATGCGAGAAACCAGAAGGCTGGAGCCGTTCCGGGCCGATACGGACGGGCTGGAACGGCTCCGGGCCGGCCGGGCGCGGGCGATGCGCGATGCCCGCGCTCAGGGCCGCCGGCCCGCCCGCAGCTCGATCGCGAGCGCCAGGGCCAGCGCCACGGCCCCGGCCGCGAACAGCGGCGCGTGCCGCCCGGTCGCGGCGAACAGCGCCGACATGGCGTAGGCGCCCGCCGCCTGCCCCACGGCCCAGGCCACGGTCGCGGTGGCCCAGGCGGCGCGGCGCGCCTCGGCGTCGGGCGCCAGCTCCTGCACCCGGCCGAGGGCCAGCGAGGAGACGGACGGCGTGCAGGCCCCCGTCACCACGCAGGAGAGCGCCAGCAGCGCCGCCGCCACGCCCCCCATCTCGTCCCCCGGGCCGAGCGGCAGCGCCGGCAGCGCGATGCAGGCGCACTGCACGGCGTAGCAGAGGCGCAGCGCGGCGCGGAAGCCGATGCGGTCCGCCAGCCGCCCGCCCAGCAGCGGCCCGGCCAGCGCGCCGAGGCCGAACAGCACCCAGTGCCAGGCGCCTGCCGCCAGCCCGGCGCCGCGGCCGCGGGCGATGAAGTCCACCAGGAACACCATGTGCGGCACCAGCCCGACCGCGTTCAGCGCGTAGGCCGCGACCAGCCCGCGCAGCGCCCGGCGGGCCGTGCCGTCCCGGCCCGTCCCCCCGGCCTCGGCCGCCGGGACGGCCGCGCGGGTCGAGGGCGCTGGCGCGACGGCGGAGGGCAGGGGGGCCGCCGTCTCGGGCCAGCGGTTCCAGGCCAGCGCGGTGAGCGCGAGGCAGAGCGCCCCGAGCCCGAGCCACGCGCCGCCCGGCCCGCCCCGCAGCAGCAGCGGCACCAGCGTGCCCGACAGCGCGATGCCGAGCCCGACGCCCGTGAAGATCAGCCCGGCGGCGAGGCCGCGCCGGGCCGGCGGCATGCGGGCCAGCGCGGCATTGGCGCCGACCACCATCAGCACCCCGCCCGCGATGCCCGCCGCGACGCGCCAGCCGCCGGTCCAGAGCAGCGGCCCCCAGGTCCCTTCGCCCCATCCCCCCGACGATCCCCCCGGCCCGTGCCCCGGCCCACGCCAGGCGCTGGCGAGGCAGGACAGGGCGGCGAGCAGCATGGCGCCGCGCAGCAGCGGCCGCAGCGGCAGCCGCGCCGCCGCCCGCCCCGCCAGCAGCGCCCCGGCGAGGTAGCCGAGCAGGTTGCTGGCGCCGAGGAAGGCGGCCTGCGGCGCGGTGAACCAGCCGGCCTGGATCAGCGCCGGCAGCAGGGGCGTGTAGCTGAAGCGGGCGAGGCCGATCCCGGCCAGCAGCCCGCACAGCCCGGCCAGCGCGGGGGCGAGCGAGGCGGGCGGGGCGGCGCCGGACGCGGCGTCGCCCGCGGGATCGCCACCGGGGCGCGCCCCCGCGGCACCGACGGTCGGGGGCCGGGCGGCGCCCGGCAGGTCCCCAGGCGAGGTACCAGGGGGGACGCTGTGGGAAGCGCCAGGGGAAGCGCCAGGGGAGGCGCCTGCGGGAGGGGCGTCATCCGGGGAGCGGGCTGCCGGGGGCGCGTCGGAAGGGGTTCCCGGCCGGGCGTGCGTCGTCGTCGTTGCCTCCCTGGGTTCCGGCGCCGCCGAACCGGGCCGCCTGCCGGCGCCGCCGGGCCGGCCCCTTTCCGACTGCGCCGGATCGGGGCCGAGGCTAGGATGGGACAGGCATCGTGGCCAGGGCGGGCCAGCGCCAGGGTGGACCACCGAAGGGCGGTCGGCGCCCGGTGGTGTCGGGCCCTGCCGCGACGGCGGCGTGAATCCGCGCCGAGAACAACGAGCTACAGCGAACCGCAGTCCCAACCGAACTGCGGTTCGCTGTAGACGAGCCCCGGCGGGGCGATCGCCCTGCCAGGGCTCGCGGGCACAGGCGCAGGCAGGAGATCCGCATGGCAGGCAGCACCGTCATCCGCCTCTACGGCAGCCAGGACGCCGCCGCGCGGACGGTGGCGGCGCTGGAGGCGGCGGGTTTCCCGCGCGAGGACATCGCCCTGGTCGGAGGCGACGCGGAATCGGCGGCGGCACCCATCCTCGATGCGCCCGAGGACCCGCTGACCGACCACGGCGACACCGCCGGCGGGGCCGGCACCGGCGCCTCGATCGGTTCCGTGCTGGGTGGCGGCACCGGCCTGCTGGCCGGGCTCGGGCTGCTGGCGGTGCCGGGGCTCGGGCCGGTGGTCGCGGCCGGCTGGCTGGTCTCGGCGCTCGCCGGCGCGGCGGCCGGGGCGGCGGCGGGCGGGCTGCTCGGCGCGCTCACCGAGGCCGGCGTGGAGGAGGAGAGCGCGCGCGACCATGCCGAGGGAGTCCGGCGCGGCGGCACGCTGGTGACGCTGCGCGCCCCGGACCCGGCCGCCATCGCCATGGCCGAGCGGATCATGGCGCGGCACGGCCCGATCGAGCCGCCGCCGCGCGACGGCGCCTGAGCGCCGGTTCGAGCGGCCGGCGGCGGGATGGCGAGGGCCGCCCCGTGCCGGGAAGCGGGGGCCGCCGGCTGCCCCGAGGCTCTCCCCCCGTTCCGTGGGCCCGGATCCCTTGGGCCCGGATCCCTGGACACGGACTCCTGGGCGCGAATCCCTGGGCGCGGAAAGGTCCCGCCGGACCGGTCCGCGCGCCGCTCGAACCGTCTCCGAGCTGACCAGGGCCTGGGCCGGTCGCATGGCCGGAAGCCGCCCGGCGCCGCGCCCGCGAGAGCCGTCCCTGCCCGGCCGTATCGGGCTGGAACGGCTCCAGCCTTTCGATCCGGCGCATCTTCCGAGCCGCCGGGCGCGTGCGCTCGGCCCGAGGTTGCCCGCGCGGCGCGGCCGCCGGCCCGTGCGGGCAGGGGGCGGGATCAGCCCTCCTTGCGCAGGTTCCAGAAGGTGGCGAAGCCCGGCAGCACGCCGGAGAGGCCGCGCCGGTAGGCGGTGGCCTGGAAGTACTGGCCGAGCGGCACGAAGGGCACCGTCTCGAAGGCGCGGGCCTGCATCGCGGCCGCCGCGGCCTGCCGGGCGGGCAGGTCGGGCGCGTCGAACCAGCGGGCGCGCAGCGCCTCCAGCTCGGGGTCGTCGGGCCAGCCGAACCAGCCGGCCTGGCCGTTGGCGCGCAGCATGGTGTTGCCGGCCGGCGTCGCGTTGTCGGCGCCGGCGCTGAAGGTGACGAAGGCGCTCCAGCCGCCCTGCGAGGCCGGGGCGCGGCTGCCGCGCCGGGTGAGCACCGAGCCCCAGTCGATCGCCTGGTAGTCCACCACCATGCCGAGGCGCCGCAGCAGGTCGGCCACCACCTCGCTCATCGCGCGCAGGTGCGGGAAGTCCGTCGCCACCAGCAGCACCACCGGCTCGCCCGCGTAGCCGGCCTCGGCCAGCGCGCGGCGGGAGCGGCCGAGGTCGCGCGGGGCGGTCAGCACCGCCATGCCGGCCTCCGAGGCGTAGGGGCTGCCCGGGGTGAACACGCCGGCGGGGACGCGCCACATGGCCGGGTCGTCGCCGGCGGCGGCGATCATGCAGTCCTGCTGCGGGATGGCGCCGAGCACGGCGCGGCGGACGCCCGGGTTGTCGAAGGGCGGGTGCAGGTGGTTCATGCGGAAGCCGCCGCAGTAGCCGGCCGGGTCCTGCACCTCGACGCGCAGCCGGGCGTTGCGGCGCAGCTGCGGCACGAGGTCGGGCAGCACGAAGTCCCACCAGTCCACCTCGCCCGCCGCCAGGGCGGCGGCGGCGGTGGCGGGGTCGGGGGTGGTGAGCCATTCCACCCGGTCGAGATGCACCACCTTGGGGCCGGCGGTGCCGCTCGGCGTGCCGGCGGCGAGCGGCACGTAGTCGGGGTTGCGGGCATAGACGGCGCGGGCGCCGGGCACGCGCTCGGCCGCCACGAAGCGGAACGGGCCGCTGCCCACCATCTCCGTCACCTGGGTGGTGGCGGGGGTCAGGGCCAGCCGCTCGGGCATCATCGCCGGCATGTACACGCCCGACTTGCCGAGCGCGACGGGCAGCAGCGGGAAGGGCCGCCGCAGGCGGAAGACGAGGCGGCGGTCGTCGGCGGCGGCCAGCTCGTCGGTGGCGGCCATGAGCGTGCCGCCGAAGCCGTCGCGGCTGGCCCAGCGGCGGATCGAGGCGACGCAGTCGCGCGCCAGCACCGGCGTGCCGTCGTGCCAGCGCAGCCCCTCGCGCAGCGTCAGCGTCCAGCGGCGGCCGTCATCCTCCACCACGTGCCCGGCCACCATCTGCGGGTGCGGCGCGTAGCCCGCATCCTGGCCGTAGAGCGTGTCGAACACCATGAAGCCGTGGTTGCGGGTGACGTAGGCGGTGTTCCAGTGCGGGTCGAGCGTCGAGAGGTCGGCCTGCGGGATGAAGCGCAGCGTCCGCGCGGCCGGGGTGCTCCCCTGGGCGCGCCCGATGCGCGGCGCGGCGAGCGTGGCGCCGATCCCGGCGGCGAGCAGTTGGCGTCGGCGCATCGGCGGGCTCCCGGCAGGGGTGGGGCGGCGGGGGAGGGCGGGGGATCGCCTGCGGCACTGCAACAGATGCCGCCCGGCCTGTCGAGCGCGGCGCGTGGCGGTCCGGCGGCGGGCCGCCGCTCCCCGCCGCCGGCGCCTCCACCGCCATCCCGGCGGCAGGCCCGTGCCGCCGCCAACCGCCGGGGCCGCGGCGGCGCCGTTGCGCAGGCGCGCCGTTGCCACTGCGGAATCCGGCGCATCCAACGCCCGGCTGACGCGTCTTCCGGCCATGGACCTCGATCTCAGCGTGGCGCTCCAGTCGCTGCACGGCATGGCCATGGGCGTCGTCGCCCGCCTGCCCTACATCGTCATCGCCGTCGTCATCTACGCGGCGTTCCACATGGCCGCGCGCGGGGTGCGCTCCCTGGTGCACCGGCTGACGGACCGGCGCACGCGGCACCGCAACGCCGGGCTGGTGCTCGGGCGGCTCGCCGAGGGCGGCATCATGCTGCTCGGCGCGATGGTGGCGCTGATGGTGGCGATCCCGTCCTTCCAGCCCGGGCAGCTCATCCAGGTGCTCGGCATCGGCGGCGTCGCGATCGGCTTCGCCTTCCGCGACATCCTGCAGAACTTCCTGGCCGGCATCCTGATCCTGCTGACCGAGCCGTTCCGCATCGGCGACCAGATCGTGATCGGCGCCTACGAGGGCACGGTGGAGGACATCGAGACGCGCGCCACCTTCATCCGCACCTATGACGGGCGGCGGGTGGTGATCCCGAATTCCACCCTCTTCACCGACAGCGTGACGGTGAACACGGCCTTCGGCCGGCGGCGCCTGGAATACGACTTCGCGATCGGCGACGGCGAGGACTTCGAGCGCAAGCGGCGGGTGATCCTGCGGGCGGCCGAGACGGTGCCCGGGGTGCTGCGCGAGCCGGCGCCGGAGGTGCGGCTGGTCGGGCTTTCCGGCGACGGGGTGACGCTGCGGGCGCGCTGGTGGATCGAGCCGCCCGCCAGCCGCGACGTGGTGGACAGCCGCGACGGGGTGCTGGCGGCGGTCAAGCAGGCCCTGCTGCGCGACCGGCAGTCGGAGCGCCGGCAGGCCGCCTGAGTGACGCGCTGAGCGACGCGTCCTGCGGCCGGGGCGGCCGCCAAGCGCGGCCCCCGGGTCCCAGCCGCCCGGCGCGGCCCCCGGGACCCAGCCGCCCGGCGCGGCCCCGGAAGCGCAGCCGGGGCGCGCCTTTTGCGTTGGCCGCGCGGCGCCCGGCGCGCTACGGACCCCGCATGCTGCCCACCATCGCCATCATCGGCCGGCCCAATGTCGGCAAGTCCTCGCTGTTCAACCGCCTGGTCGGCCGCCGCCTCGCCATCGTGGACGACACGCCCGGCGTGACGCGCGACCGCAAGGAGGCGGAGGCCACGATCGGCGGCCGACCCTTGCGCTTCATCGACACGGCCGGGCTGGAGGAGGCGCCGCCCGAGAGCCTGGCCGGGCGCATGCACGCCTCCTCCGAGGCGGCGATCCGGCAGGCTGACCTCGTGGTGTTCGTGATCGACGCGCGCGCCGGCATCACCCCGCCGGACCGCGCCTTCGCCGCCTGGCTGCGCCGGCAGAGCGTGCCGGTGCTGCTGGTCGCGAACAAGACCGAGGGACGGCAGGGCGGCCTCGCCGCGATGGAGGGCTACGAGCTGGGCCTCGGCGACCCGCTGCCGGTCTCGGCCGAGCACGGCGAGGGCATCTCGGCCCTGCAGGCCGACATCCTGAACCTGCTGCCGGAGGCGCCGGAGGAGGAGGCGGGCGGCGAGGGGCGGCCGCTGCGCCTGGCCATCGTCGGGCGGCCGAACGCGGGCAAGTCCACCCTGCTCAACACGCTGCTCGGCGAGGAGCGGATGATTACCGGGCCGGAGCCCGGGCTGACGCGCGACGCGGTGCAGGTGGAATGGTCCGACGCCGCGGGGCGCGTGCGCCTCGTGGACACGGCCGGGCTGCGCAAGCGCGCGCGCATCGAGGCGGCGCTGGAGAAGATGTCGGTGGGGGCCACCATCGGCGCGCTGAAGGAGTGCGAGGTGGCGATCCTCGTGCTCGACGCGCTGCTCGGCATGGACGAGCAGGACCTGCGCATCGCCCGCCTTGCCGAGCGCGAGGGACGGGCCGTGGTGATCGCCCTGAACAAGTGGGACGCGGTGGAGGACCGCGCGGCGGCCCGCCGGCGAGTCGAGGACGTGCTGCAGACCAGCCTGGCGCAGAGCAAAGGCGTGCCGGTGGTGCCGATCTCGGCCGCGACCGGGCAGGGCGTGGACAAGCTGATGCCGGCGGTGCGGCGCGTCGAGGCGCTGTGGAACACGCGCGTGCCGACCGGCGCGCTGAACCGCTGGTTCGAGGCGGTGCTGGCCAGGCACCCGCCGCCGCTGGTGGACGGACGGCGGATCAAGCTGCGCTACGCGACGCAGGCCAAGGCGCGGCCGCCGACGCTGCTGGTGTTCGGCACCCGCGCCGAGCAGCTACCCGAGGAGTACCGCCGCTACCTCGTCAACACCTTCCGCGAGGCCTTCGACATGCCCGGCGTGCCGATCCGCCTGCACGCGCGCGGCACGGCGAACCCGTTCGCGGAGGAGTAGGGCGGGGCGTCGCGCCCTCGGGGCGCATCCGCCCTCCGGCCGTCCGCCCCACTCCCGTCCTGCCCGGTGCCGCCCGGTGCCGGACGGGAGGCACGCTGGAGCATTTTCAAGCTGAGCGTCCTCGCTCAGCGGCTCGGAAAATGCGGAAAAATCAGAAGGCTAGAGCCGTTCCGGCCTGATACAGTCAGGCTGGATCGGCTCTAGCGCTCGGCGGCCTGAGGCGCTGCGGCGAGCGCGGTGTCGACCATCTGCCGCTGCCCGCCGATGCCGATCGGCCCGCCGCCACGCAACGGCCCGGCCTGCGGCCGGCCCAGCGCGCCGCCGGCGACCAGCCGGCCCGGTTGCAGGATTCGCCCATCGGAGTCGCAAAGGGTCAGGAGCGGGAGGATGGGCAGACCCTGGTTGTTCATGACGATACCCTGCGATGTTGTGTAAGCAATGCTTACCATTTACGCGCAATGGTTGCAAAGAATTAATTCCAATCTCCTTGCGGTCTTTGTCGTCTTCTGATTTGCAGCCTGAAATCGGTGAGCTGTCGCCGTCGGACCGATTGACCCCCGCCAACGCCCGGTCGCAGCCTCGCGCCCGGAAAGAGCGAGGCGAGGGCCAATGACCCAGAATGATCCCGGCCGGCACGGCGGGAATCCAGGCGGGCAGGACGCGCTGTGGTGCTGGGACGCCACGGCGCTCGCCCGGGGCATCCGCACGCGGCGCATCTCCAGCCGCGAGGCGACGGCGGCCTGCCTCGGCCGGCTGGAGCGGGTGAATCCCGCGCTCAACGCGGTGGTGGAGACCCTGGCCGACGCGGCGCTGGCCCAAGCCGATGCCGCCGACGCAGCGGTGCGCGCGGGCGAGCCCCTGGGGCCGCTGCACGGCGTGCCGGTGACGATCAAGGTCAACGTCGATCAGCAGGGCTGCGCCACCACCAACGGCGCGGCGGCGCTGCGCGACGCGATCGCGGCCGAGGACAGCCCGGTGGTGGCGAACTGGCGGCGCGCGGGCGCGGTGTTCCTCGGCCGCACCAACACGCCGGCCCTCTCCATGCGCTGGTACACCGACAACGAGCTGCACGGGCGCACGCTGAACCCGTGGGACGCGTCGCGCACGCCGGGCGGCTCCTCGGGCGGCGCCGGGGCGGCGGTGGCGGCGGGGATCGGGCCGCTGGCGCATGGCAACGACATCGGCGGCTCGGTCCGCTACCCGGCCTATTGCTGCGGCGTGCTGGGGCTGCGGCCGACCATCGGCCGCGTGCCGGCCTACAACCCGAGCCAGCCGGCCGAGCGGCTGCTGATCTCGCAGATCACCTCGGTGCAGGGGCCGCTGGCGCGCTCGGTGCGCGACATCCGCCTCGGCCTCGACGCCATGGCCGGGCGCGACGCGCGCGACCCGTGGTGGGTGCCGGCGCCGCCGGTCTCGGCCGGGCCGCGCAGCGTCCGCCCGCCGCGCGTCGCGCTGTTCGCCGCGGCCCCCGGCATCGAGGTCGATCCGGCGGTGGCGGCGGCGCTGCGCCGGGCGGCACGCTGGCTGGAGGAGGCCGGGCACGCGGTGGAGGAGGCGGCGCCGCCGCGCTTCGACGAGGCCGCGGCGCTGTGGAACGCCCTGATCCTGACGGAAGGGCAGTTCGGCCTGCTGCCGATGGTGGAGAGGTACGGCGACGCCAAGCTGCGCAAGCTCTGGGGCGAGGTGGCGGCGGCCGAGCCGCCGCTCGGCTTCGGCGAGTTCATGGCCGCCTCGGCGCGCCGCGCGACCATCCTGCGCGAATGGCAGGTGTTCCTGGAGCGCTACCCGGTGCTGCTGCTGCCGACGAGCTGGCAGCCGCCGCTGCCGGTGGACGGCGACCAGCGCGGCCTGGAGCGGGTGCGCTGGGAGATGGCGGCGCTCTCGCCGCTGATGGCCACGGCGATCCTCGGCCTGCCGGGGCTCTCGGTGCCGACCGGCGCGGAGTCGGGCGTGCCGGTCGGGGTGCAGCTCGTCACCGCGCGCTACCGGGAGGCGCTGGCCCTGGAGGCCGCCGAGGTGATCGAGGCGCGGGCGCCGGCGGTGCGGGTAGTGGGCCCGGCGGGCTGATCCGCCCTATCATCGGCACAAAGGGATTCCGCAACGGGATCCGGGCCGGCCGGCCTCGCCGCCGGCCGCCACGATGACGAGGGGACACGTCCATGCAACGCCGCACGCTGCTCGCGGGCCTCGCGGCCCTGCCGCCCGCCGCGCGCGCCCAGGGCATCGCCGCCCCGCCGCCAGGCTATCCGGACCGCCCGATCAGCCTCGTCGTGCCCTTCACGCCCGGCGGCTCCACCGACATCGCCGCGCGCGTGCTGGCCGAGCGCATGGGCCAGCGCCTGGCCGGCGAGGGCTTCGCCAATGCCAGGCTGATCGTGGAGAACCGCGCCGGCGCGGGCGGCTCGGTGGGCTCCGAATACGTGCGCCGCGCGGCGCCGGACGGCTACACGCTGCTGGTCGCCACCGCCTCCTCGCACGGCTCCAACCCGGCCGCGCTGCCGCAGACCACGCCCTACGACCCGGTGGAGGATTTCACCGCCATCTCGGTGATCGGCGGCGGGCCGATGGTGCTGGTGGTGCCCAACGACTCGCCCTACCGCGACGTGGCCGCGCTGTTCGCCGCGCTGCGCCGGCCGGGCGCGCATGCGAGCTGGGCCACCTCCGGCGCCGGCGGCATCGGCCACCTGACCGGCGAGCTGATGCTGCACCGCGCCGGCATCGCGGGCGCCGAGCACGTGCCCTATCGCGGCGGCAGCGCGGTGATGGAGGCGCTGGCCAAGGGCGAGGTGGAATTCTCGCTGGAGGTGCTGGCCACCACCGCGCCGCACCTGCGCGACGGGCTCTCGCGCGCGCTGGCCGTCTCCTCGCTGCGCCGCACGCCGCTCTTCCCGGCCGTGCCGACGCTGGACGAGAGCGGGCTGCGCGGCTTCGACATCACCACCTGGAACGTGCTGCTCGGGCCGCGCGGCCTGCCGCCGGCCGTCGCGGAGCTGCTGAGCCGCACCGCCAACGCCGTGCTGGCCGATCCCGCCGTGCGCGAGCGCCTGAACACCGCCGGGGTGGAGCCGGCCGACCCCGGCAGCCCCGCCGCGACGCGCGCCTTCCTGACGGCGGAGCTGGCGAAGTTCCGCGGCATCGTCGCCGAGTCCGGGCTGCGGCTGAGCCGCTGAGCGGAGCCGCCGGGGCCGGGGCGATCGGGCGCGCGGGCGCGAAGGGCCTTGCGATCGGGGGGCGGCCTGCCGGAGCATGCGGCATGCGCCGCCTCGCCCTGCTGCTGTTGCTGCCCGCCGCCGCCCTGGCCCAGCCCGCCGGCCCGGCCCGGCCCGATGCCGCGCCCCCTCGCGGGGCCGCTCCTGGCTCTCCCGCTCCCGTTTCCCCGGGCGCCGCCGCGGCGGCGCCGCGCGGCGCCGAGGCCCGGCGCGCCGAGCTGGACCGGCTGTTCGACGCGCTGCGCACCGCGCCCGACGAGGCGTCGGCGGCGCTGGTGGAGATGCAGATCCGCGCCGCCTGGAGCCGCGCCGCCTCCCCGGCGGTGCTGCTGCTGATGAGCCGCGGCCAGCGCGATCTGCGCGCCAACGAGGCCGACGAGGCGCTGGAAGGCTTCGGCGACGCGCTGGTGCTGGCGCCCGACTACGCCGATGGCTGGGTGGCGCACGCGCAGGCGCGGGCGGCGCTGGGCGACGTTCCCGGCGCGGCGCGCGACCTGCGCGAGGCGCTGCGGCTGGAGCCGCGCCATTTCGGTGCCCTGCTGGCCCTGGCATCGCTGCAGGAGAGCACCGGCGACCTGACCGGGGCGCTGCGCAGCCTGGAGGCGGCGCTGGCGATCAGCCCGAAGCTGCCGGGCGGCGAGGCCCGCCGGCGCGACCTGCGCCGGCGGGCGCTCGGCGACAACACCTGATATGCGGGGCGGGATCGTTCGGGCCGTCCTGGAGGATCGGGGGGCTCAAGGGGCTGCGCTCCCTCGCGGGGTGCGGGGCGGCGCCGCGGGGCGGGTCGACGGGACCCGCCGTTCCGGGGCGGTGTCGGGCCGGGAGGCGCGGGCGTGGCCGGCCCGGCGCCGGCGTTCAGGCGACGGCGCCGCGCGCGGCGGGCTCCGGCAGATCCAGCAGGGCGCGCAGCACGGCCGGCTGGCAGGCCAGGTCGGCCAGGGTGTAGCGGTCCAGCACCGCCAGGAAGGCCTGCCGCGCCTCCACCAGCACGCCGCGCAGCCGGCAGGCCGGCGCGATGCGGCAGACGCCATGCCCGGGAGCGGCAAGGCCGGCCTCCGCGTCGTCCGTCGCCGTGCCACCCATGCCGGCGGCGTCCGTGTCCGGGCCATCCGGGCCGGGTCCGGCCGTGCCGGCATGACCGGCAGCGGCATGGTGCCGGGCGATCTCCAGGCAGGGCACCAGCGCCATGTCCGGCTCGGTGTGCCGCACCACCTCGCCGAGGCGGATCGCGGCGGCCGGGCGGCCCAGCCGCAGCCCGCCGCCCTTGCCGCGCACCGTCGTGACGAAGCCGGCGACGCCGAGCCGGTGCGCGACCTTGGTCAGGTGATGCTGCGAGATGCCGTAGGCCGCCGCCACCTCGCCGATGGTGGCGAGCTCGCCCTCCTTCGCGGCGAGATGGATCAGCATCCGCAACGAGTAGTCCGTGTACACGGTCAGGCGCATGGCGGGGCTCCGGTCCGGCCCCGGCGCGAGGCCGGGCGGGGGCGCACGCCGCCTGGCCCAAGGGGGGATGGCAGAGGGACGATGGCAGAGGGACGATGGCAGAGGGACGATGGCAGGGGGGGCGGTGCCATCGTATCGCGGGCCGTCCGGGCCGGCGCCGTCTGAAGGTGCATGGCAGATACGTGTTCTGGAGGCGGCGTGATTAAGGTGTATCTCATATACACCTTACGGACCGGCCGGCAGCGATGCCGCGCCATCCCTTCGAGGAGATCCAGCCATGTTGTCCGCCCAGCAGCGCGCCATCATCACGGCCACCGTTCCCGCCCTGCGGGCGCATGGCGAGACCATCACCCGCACCTTCTACGGCGCCATGCTCTCGGCGCATCCGGAACTGCTCGACTACTTCAACCCGGCCAACCAGCGCGCCGAGGGCGGGCAGGCGCGCAGCCTCGCCGCCTCGGTGCTGGCCTACGCCGCCAACATCGACCATCTGGACCGGCTGGGCGGGCTGGTGGAGCGGATCGCCACCAAGCATGTCAGCCTGGAGATCCTGCCCGAGCACTACCCGATCGTCGGCCGCCACCTGCTCGGCGCCATCGCCGAGGTGCTGGGCGAGGCGGCGACGCCCGAGATCCTGGAGGCCTGGGGCGCCGCCTACGGCCAGCTCGCCGAGGTGATGATCGGGCGCGAGCGGGCGCTCTACGACGAGACGAGCACGCAGCCGGGCGGCTGGGCGGGCTTCCGGCCCTTCCGCGTGGCGCGCAAGGTGGCCGAGAGCGGGTCGATGACCTCCTTCCACCTCGTTCCCGCCGATGGCGGGCCGCTCGCCGACTTCCGGCCCGGCCAGTACGTCTCGGTGCGGCTGCAGCCGCCGGGCTCCGCGCATGCGCAGGTGCGCCAGTACAGCCTTTCCGCCGCGCCGGACGGGCGGCAGTACCGCATCACCGTCAAGCGCGAGGGCGCGCCGGCGGGCCTGCCGGATGTCGCGCCGGGCCTGATCTCCAACTTCCTGCACGACCACGTGGCGGAGGGTGACATCCTGCCGGTGCACGCCCCGGTCGGCGACTTCGTGCTGGACGAGGCGAGCGGGCGGCCGGTGGTGCTGATCGGCGGCGGCGCCGGCATCACGGCGCTGCTGCCGATGCTGGAGCGCCTGGCCACCGCCTCCACGCGCGAGGTGGTGCTGCTGCGCGCCCTGCGCGGCCGCGACCAGCACGCCTTCGCCGACCGCGTGCGCGCGCTGGCGGGGCTGCGGACGGGGGTGCGCAGCGTCACCTGGTACGAGGTGGCGGACGCGTCGGACCGGCTGGACGGGTATTGCGACGCCCTCGGCCGGCTCGACGCCGAGCTGATCCGCCAGCACCTGCCGGCCGGCGAGGCGGAGTTCTACTACTGCGGCCCGGTCGGCTTCATGGCGGCGATCGAGCAGGCGCTCGACACGCTGGGCGTGCCGGCCGCGCGCCGCCACAGCGAGGCCTTCGCGCCCGACCCGTCCTTCGTGGTCGAGGCGCCGGACGCCGAGGCGATGGCGCGGGCGGGCTGACCGCCGCGGCCGGGCTGGCCGGCGCCCCGCCACGGGGCGGGGGGTGGCAGGGGGCGGTGGCAGGGGGCGGTGGCAGGGGGCGGTGGCAGGGGGCGTCGGGAGGAGGGCGGGCCGCAGGACCGGACGGGGCGCGGCCCGCCGCCGCGACCGGCCCGCCGCGCCGGCGCCCGGGGATCCCGCGCGGCCGGACCCCGTGGCGGCGTTCCGCGGTGAAGGATTTCACAGCCGCCCGGCGCGCCATCCGGCATTCTGCCGCCAGAACGGTCCCGGTGGACGGGGCCCGGCGGATGGGGGTCGAGGTCATGGGTTGGTCGCGCGGCTACGTGGCGGATGCGCCCTACATCGTGGGCTATCAGCCGGTGCAGGCGCCCTCGCATCTCGCCCTGGTGTGCGGGCTGATGGGCGTGGCCTGGGAGCCGCCCGGGGACATGGTGATCGGCGAGCTGGGCTGCGGCCGCGGCTACACCGCGCTCGCCATCGCCGCCGCCAACCCGCGCTGCACCGTGATCGGGCTCGACTACAACCCCGCCCACATCGCCGAGGCGCGCTCGGTCGCCGCCGAGTGCGGCCTGACCAATGCCCGCTTCCTGGAGGCCGACCTCGCCGAGATGGACGCGGCCGAGCTGGACCGGCTGCCGGAATTCGACTGCGTGACGCTGCACGGCCTCTGGACCTGGGTCGCCGACCCGGTGCGCGAGGGCGTGGTGCGGCTGCTGCGCCGGCGCCTGAAGCCGGGCGGCATCGCCATGGTCAGCTACAACTCGCTGCCGGGCTTCGCCACCGGCTTCGGCGTGCAGCGGCTGGTGCAGGCGGCGGCGGCGACCGCGATGGGCGGCAGCCACCAGCGGGCGCTGGCCGCGATCGACGTGGTGCGCGACCTGACGAAGGCGGAGGCGCACTACCTCGCCGGCAACCCCTGGGCGACGCGCATGGACGATTTCGGCCAGGGGCAGAACCCGGCCTACATCACCCATGAATTCCTCACCGACCACTGGCGCCCGGCCTTCTTCGCCGACCTCGCCGCCGCCATGGGCGAGGCCAAGCTCGACTTCGTCGGCAGCGCCTCGCTGGTCGAGAACTTCAACGAGCTGATGCTGACGCCCGAGCAGCGCGCGGTGCAGGAGCGGCTGCCGCCCGGGCCGGGGCGGGAGCTGGTGAAGGATCTCTGCCTCCAGCGCGGCTTCCGCAAGGACGTGTTCGTGCGCGGCGCCGTGCCGGGCAGCCGCGAGCAGGCGCTGGGCCGGGTCGGCCTCGCCCTCACCGTCCACCGCGACGACAACCGCCCCAAGCTGGTGGTGCCGGCGGGCGAGGTGGAGCTGCCGCGCGACCTCGCCGACGCGGTGCTGCGCGCCCTGCAGGAGCGGCCGCACTCGGTGGCCGAGCTTCTGGCGCTGCCCGAGGCGCGCCGCACCAACATCGCCGAGCTGCTGATGATCCTGGTCGACAGCGGCGTCGCCGTGCCGCTCTGGCCGGGCGCGCCGCGCGGCCCGGTGCCGACTGCGAGCGCCTTCAACGCCGTGGCGGCGCGCCGCTACGCCCAGGGCGGGCTCTCCGCCTCCCGCTTCGCGCTGGCCGCCCCGGCCACCGGCGCCGCGCTGCCCTGCGCCGCGCTGGAGATGGAGGTGGTGGCGCGCCTGCTGGCCGGCCTCCCGCCCAGCCCCGCCGCCCTGACCGACAGCATCCTGCCGCCCGACGCCGAGGCGAACGACCGCGAGGCGGCGGAGGCGACCATGGCCCGGCTGCTGGCGGAGAAGCTGCCGGTCTATCGCAACCTCGGCATCCTCTGAGCCGGGCCGGGGCGGGACCGTCCATCGTCCGCGCCGGCTCTGCTATGATCGAGGGGATCGCCGGATCTGCAGGAGGATCTGCCACCATGCCTTCCCGTCGTGTCCTCGGCCGTGCCGCCCTCGGGGCGTCCGCGCTGGTCCTGGCCGGCTCGCTGACGGGGCCGCTCGCGCGCCCGCTCGGGTTCGGCGGCACGGCCCTCGCCTCCGATGCCGACATCGCGCAGGAATACATCCGCGCCCTGACCCGCGGCGTACCGACGGGCAACGCGCCGGCCGGGTCCGGCACGCCTTCTGGCACGCCCTCTGGCGCCCCGCTGCCGCCCTCCGGGGCGCCGATCGCCAACGCGCCGCCGGCCTCCTCGGCCGATGCGGCGGGGGACGAGGCGGACGGCGAGGACGGCGAGGGGCCGCAGACCCGCGGCGTGCGGGTCGGCGGCGGCGCGCCCCAGCAGGCGCCGGGGCAGCCCTTCGGGCAGCCGCAGGTGCAGCCGGTGGTCGACCCCGGCGGCATGCAGCCGCGGGCGGTGCCGGCGATCTCGCTCACCATCGTCTTCCCGACCGGCTCCTGGCTGATCACCCCGGCGGCGGAGAAGATGCTGGCGCCGCTCGGCATGGCGCTCACCTCGCCGCAGCTGGCGCCCTTCCGCTTCCGGATCGAGGGCCACACGGACACGGTGGGCTGGCCCGACCAGAACCAGCTCCTCTCCGAACGGCGCGCCATGGCGGTGCGCGACTACCTCGTCTGGCGCTACGGCATCAGCCCGGCGCGGATGGTGCCGGTGGGCATGGGCTCCAGCCAGCTCGCCGTGCCGACGCCCGACCAGTGGCCCGAGGTGCGGAACCGCCGCGTGCAGATCCTGAACCTCGGCAGTTGAGCCGCCGGGACCCGCGGGACGGCCGGGCCGGCCCGCCATCGGGCGGCACGCCGCCGGCGGATGACGAGACGGTGCGCCTCACGGGCGCCCCTGCCGGCATGGCGGGGGCGCCGCCGGGCGTCGCGTCGACCGCCAGTGCGCCTGCCAGTGCGCCCACCAGTGCGCCCACCGGTGCGCCCATCGGTGCGCCGGCCGGGGCGGCGCCTGCCGGCGCGCGCCGGGCGGCGGCCGGGCCGGCGGCGGGCGGCACGGACTCGTCGGCGCTGGCGCGGGCGGTCGCGTCGCACCGGCGGCAGCGGCTCGCCATGGGCGGTGCCACGATCGGGCTCGGCCTCGGGGCGGTGGCGCTGGCGGGCTGGCTGTGGAGCGGCCCCGATCCGGGTGCGGGCGCAGGCCCGGGGGCGGACCGGGCGACGCAGCGCGTCGCCGTGGCGGACGCGCCGGCCCCGGCCGCCGGGCCGCCCGCCGCCGTGTCGCCGCCGGTCGGATCGCCGCCGGTCGGAGCGCCGCCGGTCGGAGCGCCGTTGGGCGCGGCGCCGTCCGTCCCCGCCGTGCCCGACACCCGGGCCGACGCCGCGCCGCCCCGGGTCGCGCCGCCCCGGGTCGCGCCGCCGGTCGCCGCGCCTGTCGGCGGCATCGCGCGGAACGAGGGGCGGCCTGCCGGGGAGCCGGGTCCGGTGCCGGCGGCGCCGGTCGCCAAGCCGGGACTTTCCGCGCCGGGTCCGACGGAGGCCGCGGCCGTTGCCGCGCCGCCCGCGCCCGGCGCCCTGCCGCCGCCCGGCGCGGTCGGCGATCCCTTCGCCGGGCTGAACCCCGGGCCGCCCGGCGGTCTGGACCGGCCGGCGGCACGGCCGGCCGCCATCGCCCGGCCGCCGCGCCCGGCCGGGGCCGTGCCGCTGCTGGGCGAGGCGGCGCTGCGGCTGCACCGGGCGGCGCGCCCGACCCTGCTGCGCGCCGAGGCCGAGCCGCGCGTCTTCGTGCTCGACTTCCCCGACCTGGAAAGCCAGGGTGCCGCGCTGAACCGGGTGGCGGCGCTGGTGGAGAAGCTGGGCCTGCCGCGCGACCGGGTGCTGACCGACGCGGAGCTGGCCGAGGCGATCGCGCGCAGCGGCAGCACGCCCGCCACCTACTATTTCGGCCACGACTACCGGGGCACCGACCTGGAGCGCTTCTTCGCCCTGGCGGCGCGCGACGGCGTGGCGCTGCACCCGCCGGAGCTGTGGGTGCGCGAGGCGCTGGCCGCGGCGCGGCGGGAGGTGCCGGACGGGGAGGTGGCGCTGATCTCGGTGCCGCAGACCGGCCCGGCGGTGGACGCGCCGGCCCGCGAGTCGATCCTGCGCCACGAGATGAGCCACGGCCGCTTCTTCACCGATCCCGACTATGCCGGGCGCGTGCGCCGGGTCTGGCACGAGCGCTTCACCGCCGACGACCGCGCGCTGTTCCGTCGCTTCCTCGCGGGCGAGGGCTACGATCCCGACGACGAGGAGCTGATGCTGAACGAGGCGCAGGCCTACCTGCTGCACACCCCGGACCCGCGCATGTTCTCGGCCGAGGCGCTCGGCGTGGGGGCGGAGCGGGTCGAGCGGCTGCGCCGCCTGATGCTGGAGGGCACGACGCCGCGCTGAGCCGGGGTCGTTCCGGGCGTGGCGGAACGCGCCCGAGGGGGCCATGCCGCGTGACGGGGCGGCGTGGCGTGCCGCCCTGCCCGCCGCCGCTCAGCGGCGCGGCACCGACTCCACCACGATCGGCCGGATGGCGACGCGCTGCCGCCGCTGCGCCGCCGCGCGCAGCGCGTTCTGCAGGGCCGCGGTGAAGCCGGCCAGGGTTTCGGTCTGCGGGCGCGGCTGGGTGAACAGGGGCTGCTCGGCGGCGATGGCGAGCACGAGGTCGGTGCCGAAGGGCGGCCCGCCCTTGAAGCCGGTGAGGCGTTCCTGCGCCCCGGCGCCGTAGGCCCTCGGCGCGAAGAGATGGGTCACCGAGCCGTCGCTGGCGACATAGGCGACGGTGAGTTGCGCCGGCCAGTCCGGCATGGTGATGCCGAAGCCGAATTCCTGCTCGTCGGCGATGGGCGACTTGCCGATCAGGGCGAAGCGCAGGCCGGTATCGGGCGCCGGCACCTGCGGCCGGATCGCGTCGAGCAGGTCGCAGTAGGGGCCGACGAAGCTTTCCAGGCGCAGCTGCGCCGTGCCGGGCGGCAATTGGCGGGCGGCCAGGGCACCGCGCACCGCCGCCTCCTCGCTGCGCTGGACGACGCCCGCGACGGTCAGCGTGTCGTTCCCGATGCGCGAGGTGAGCACGCCGCAGCGGGCCGCGGCGGTCATCGCGGCGGCGGCGTCGGGCAGGGCGTTGCGCCGGGCCGCCTCCCGGGCCTGCTGCTCCGCCTCCGCCTGGGCGGCGCGCTGCCGGGCCGCCTCGTCGGCGGCGCGCTGCTGTGCCTCGGCGAGCCGGCGGGCATCCTCCTCGGCGGCCTGCCGGCGGACCAGCTCGTCACGCGCGGCGGCTTCCCGCGCCGCCGCCGCGTCGCGCGCCGCGGCCTCCCGTGCCGCCGCGTCGCGTGCCGCCGCGTCGCGTTCGGCGGCTTCCCGTGCCGCCGCATCGCGTGCCGCCGCATCGCGTGCCGCCGCGTCGCGTGCCGCTTCCTCCCGCGCGGCGGCCTCGCGCGCGGCTGCCTCTCGTGCGGCTGCCTCCCGCGCGGCTGCCTCTCGTGCGGCGGCCTCCCGCGCGGCGGCTTCCCGCGCCGGGTCGGCCGGTCCGACGGGGCCTTCGACGGCGGGGCCGGGGCGGAACCACCACCACGCGCCGCCGCCGAGACCCGCGAGCAGCAGCAATCCGCCGAGCAGCAGCGCCGGCAGGGGCGGGCCGGTCCGATCGCGTCCCGTGCCACCGATCCGGTCGCCACCGGTCCGGTCGTCGGCAGGGCGCTGCCCGCCGGGCGGGTCGCGGGGGCGCCGGACCTGGGTGGCGTCGCCGTCCTCCGCCCCGCCGAGCCCCGGCAGCGGTGCCGGCGACCGTGCCGCCGCGGCTTCCTGGATCGCGGCGGCGAAGGCGTTGGCGTCCGGGAAGCGGTCCTCGGGCCGCTTGGCGAGGGCCCGCGCCAGCACCGCGTCGAAGCCGCGCGGCGTGGTGACGGAGAGCACGGAGGGCGCCGTCGGCTCGGTGTGCAGCGCCTTGTGCATCACCGAATTGTAGCCGCCCTCGAAGGGCCGCTCGCCGGTGAGGAGCTGGTAGAGCATCACGCCGGCGGCCCAGATGTCGGCGCGCAGGTCCACGGTCTCGCCGCGGAACTGCTCGGGCGACATGTAGGCCGGCGTGCCCATCACCTGGCCGAGCTGGGTGAGCGAGGAACTCTCGATGCGGGCGATGCCGAAGTCGGCGATCTTGACCTGCGCCGGTCCGGCCGGACGGCCGTCCGGCAGCGTCTCCTGCGCCAGCATGATGTTGGCCGGCTTGATGTCGCGGTGGACGATGCCGCGCGCATGCGAGTAGGCGAGGCCGGCGAGCACCTGCGTCATCAGACGCACCACCTCGGCCAGCGGGAAGCGCTCGCCGCGGTCGATCGGCGCCTTCAGCGAGCCGCCCGCCACCAGCTCCATCACGATCCAGGCGGCCTTGCCGTCCTCGCCGTAGTCGTACACGGCGACGATGTTGGGGTGCGAGAGGCGGCCGGCGGCGCGCGCCTCGCGCCGGAAGCGCGCCGCGGCCTCCTCGCCCTCCGCGTCGCCGGGGGCCGGCAGGTTCACGACCTTGATCGCGACCGGGCGCTCGATCACCGTGTCGAACGCCTCGTAGACGATGCCGGAGGCGCCCTGTCCGAGCGTGCGTCGCACCTCGTACTTGCCGCCGATCCGCCCCGTCTCCATGCCCGCTCCCCGCGCCCCGCGACGGTTGTCGGGCAGACGCGGCGGCGGGGCAACCCTTGCGTCGGGGCGGGGGGCGGCCGATGCACGGGCCGGTGCCGGGCGCCGGATTCGCGGCTCCGGCCGGCGGGACGGGGCGCCGGCAGGACGGCCCGGCCCACGGGCCCGGCTCTCGGATTGGTGAAGTGGACCTGGGCCGACCCTCTTCCGCATCCTGCGTTGCGAAACGGGAGCAGGCCGCCGAACGTGGCCCAACCGGGGGTTCTTGTATGGCACGACGCGCGAGCATGCCGGGCCGGGACGACGCACGTCCTCGCGCCGGGACGGCATCGGGGACGGGGAGCGCGGCAGCGGCCGCCGAGGCGGACGGCGTGACGGCCGACGGGTCGGCCCGGCGCGCGGCGGCCGGGGATGGCGAGGGCGAGATGGCGCGGCGCGTGGCGCGGCCGGCGCGCGCCAGCACGGCGAGACGGATGGCGACCGACAGCATGATGGACGAGACGACGAGCCTGCCGGCCGCCGGCCCGATGGGGGCCGCCGGCATCGGCGGCGGAACGCTGATCGAGGCCGGACCGGACGTGCCGCCCGGGCCGCGCATCCGCTTCCTGCACCCGCTGCTGATCGGCGCGCTGCCGGCGTGGGACGCGGTGCTGGACCGCACCGCGGCGCTCGGATTCGATTCGGTCCTGCTGCCGCCGGTCTTCGCGACCGGGCGCAGCGGCAACCTCTACCACGTCGCTGATCACGACCGGCCGCACCCGATCCTGGAGGCTCCGGGGGACGCCGCGTCGGTGCTGTCCGGGCTGGCCGGCAAGGCGCGCTCGCGCGGCCTGTCGCTGATGCTCGACCTGACGCCGGACCGGGTGGCGGCGGACGGCGCGCTGGCGGCGATGCACGGCGACTGGTTCCGCGACGCCGGGGCGGCGCTGCCCGACCCGCGTCGGCCGCCGCTGGAGCACGGCACCACGGCCGCGCGCCTGGACGATCCCGGCATCGCCGACGCGCTGGCCGACTGGTGGGAGCGGCGGCTGCGCGACTGGGCGGCGGCGGGCGTCGCGGGCTTCCGCTGCCTCGACCCGGAGCGCGTGCCGGCGGCGATCTGGCGGCGCCTGATCGGCGCCGCGCCGGAATGCGGCTTCGTCGCCTGGACGCCGGGGCTGGCGCCCGAGGCGTTGCGGGCGCTGGCCGGGGCCGGCTTCGCCGCGAGCTGCGACTCCCTCGCCTGGTGGGATTTCCGCCAGGGCTGGCTGGCCGAGGAGGCGCTGCGCCTCGCCGCGGTGGCGCCGCCGCTCGCCGTGGTGGAGGCGCCCTTCGGGCCGCGCATCGCCGCCGGGCAGGACGATCCGCGCCTCGCCGCGCGCGACGCGGTGCGCCGGCTGCGCTACGCGGCCGGGCGGGGCGCCGGCCTTCTGGTGCCGATGGGCTTCGAGTACGGCGCGCGCGTGCCGCTCGACCCCGCGCGCAGCCGTCCCGGCGACTGGGCCTGGCTGGAGGAGAACCGCGCCTACGACATCGGCGAGGAGATCCGGCTCGCCAACGCCGCCCTGGTGGCGCGCAAGGGGGCGGCGGGCGAGGAGCGGCCGCTGAGCGGGCCGGGCGCGCCGGTCTCGGCGGTGCTGCGCGCCGATGGCGGCGACCTGCGCCGGGCGCGGGCGGCGACGCTGGTGCTGGCCAATGCCGACCTGACGCGGCCGGCGACGGTGAGCGCCGCCGCGCTGCTGCCGGGGACGGGCGGGCACTTCACCGCCTTCCGGCCGCTGCTGCCGGCCTCCGGCGAGGCGTTCGGGGCGGGCGACAGCCTGGACCTCGCCCCGGGCGAGGTGCGCGTGCTACGCGCCGAGCCCGCGCCGGCGGTGCGCCCCGCCGCCGTGGCGAGCGCCGCCGAGGCCGCGACCTGGCCGCGCGTCGCCATCGAGGCGGTGACGCCGGCGATCGAGAACGGCCGCTTCCCGGTGAAGCGGCGGCTCGGCCAGACCGTGACGGTCGAGGCGGACCTGATCTGCGACGGGCACGACGTGCTGGGCGCCGCGCTGCTCTGGCGCGCGGCGGACGAGGCGGAATGGCGCGAGGCGCGCATGACGCTGGTCGCCAACGACCGCTGGACGGCGAGCTTCCCGCTGGAGCGGATGGGCCGCTACGTCTTCGCCGTGGAGGCGTGGCGCGACGCCTTCGCCTCCTACCACCACGAGATCGAGGTCAAGCACGCGGCCGGGCTGAACCTGACGCTGGAGATCGAGGAGGGCCGCCGCCTGGTGGAGGCGGCCGGGAAGCGCGCGGGCGGCGAGGCGGCGGCGCTCTCGGCGCGGCTCGACCGGGCGGAGGAGGCGGAGAAGCTCTCCCTGCTGCTGGCGCCGGAGACCATGGCGATCATGGCGGCCGCGGACGACCGGCCCTTCCGCGACCGCTCGCCGGAGATGCCGGTGGAGGCGGAGCGGACGGCCGCGGAATTCGCGAGCTGGTACGAGCTGTTCCCGCGCTCGATGAGCGGCGACCCGAACCGGCACGGCACCTTCCGCGACGTGATCGCCCACCTGCCGCGCATCCAGGCGATGGGCTTCGACGTGCTCTACTTCCCGCCGATCCACCCGATCGGGAAGAAGAACCGCAAGGGGCGCAACAACTCGCTGACGCCGAGCGAGACCGATCCCGGCAGCCCCTACGCGATCGGCTCGGCCGATGGTGGGCACGATGCGCTGCACCCCGAGCTCGGCACGCTGGAGGATTTCCTGGCGCTGCGCGACGCGGCGGCGGCGCACGGGATGGAACTGGCGATCGACTTCGCCATCCAGTGCTCGCCGGAGCATCCCTGGCTGAGGGAACACCCGGACTGGTTCGACTGGCGCCCGGACGGCACCATCAAGTACGCCGAGAACCCGCCCAAGAAGTACCAGGACATCGTCAACGTCGATTTCTACGCGAAGGGCGCCGTGCCCTCGCTGTGGGAGGCGCTGCGCGACGTGGTGCTGTTCTGGGCCGGGCAGGGCGTGCGCTGCTTCAGGGTGGACAATCCCCACACCAAGCCGCTGCCCTTCTGGGAGTGGATGATCGGCGAGGTGCGGGCCGCCTACCCGGATTCGATCTTCCTGGCCGAGGCCTTCACCAAGCCGAAGATGATGTACCGGCTGGGCAAGGTGGGCTACGGCCAGAGCTACACCTACTTCACCTGGCGCAACACCAAGGCCGAGATGCGCGAGTACCTGGAGGAGCTGACGGCGTCGCGGGACCTGCCGCAGGGCGCGCCGCGCGACTTCTACCGGCCGCACTTCTTCGTCAACACGCCGGACATCAACCCGGTCTTCCTGCAGACCAGCGGCCGGGCCGGCCACCTGATCCGCGCCGCACTGGCGACGACGCTCTCGGGCCTGTGGGGCATGTACAACGGCTTCGAGCTGTGCGAGGCCCGCGCCCTGCCGGGGCGCGAGGAGTACCTCGACAGCGAGAAGTACGAGATACGCGCCTGGGACTGGGACCGGCCCGGCAACATCGTGGCCGAGATCACGCGGCTGAACGCGATCCGGCGGCTGAACCCGGCGCTGCAGTCGCATCTCGGCATCGCCTTCCACAACGCCTTCAACGACCAGGTGCTGTGGTACAGGAAGCAGAGCGGGGACCGCACCAACGTGGTGCTGTGCGCGGTCAGCATGGACCCGCATAATGTCCAGGAGGCGGATGTCGAGCTGCCGCTCTGGGAATGGGGATTGCCGGACCACGCGACGCTGGAGGCGGAGGACCTGATGCGCGGCACGCGCTTCGCCTGGACGGGCAAGGTGCAGCGGCTGCGCCTCGACCCGAACGACCTGCCCTTCGGCATCTGGCGCGTGCGTCCGGCAGGAGGGATCTGAATGTACACCGAGAACACGCAGCACCTGCCGGGCAGCAGCGAGAACCTGCCGCAGCAGACCGGCCGGGTGATCCCCGAGCTGTCGCGCGAGGAGCAGTGGCAGACCGACCCGCTCTGGTACCGCGACGCGGTGATCTACCAGCTGCACGTCAAGAGCTTCTTCGACAGCAACAACGACGGCGTGGGCGACTTCCCGGGCCTGCTGCAGAAGCTCGACTACATCGCCGAGCTCGGCGTCGACACGCTCTGGCTGCTGCCCTTCTACCCGAGCCCGCGCCGCGACGACGGCTACGACATCTCCGAGTACCGCGACGTCCACCCGGACTACGGCACGCTGGAGGACGCCAAGCGCTTCGTGGACGAGGCGCACCGGCGCGGCCTGCGCGTCATCACCGAGCTGGTCATCAACCACACCTCCGACCAGCACCCCTGGTTCCAGGCGGCGCGCGAGGCGCCGCCGGGCTCGCCGGCGCGCGACTACTACGTGTGGTCCGACACGGACGACAAGTACCGCGGCACGCGCATCATCTTCTGCGACACCGAGAAATCCAACTGGACCTGGGACGAGAAGGCCAAGGCGTATTTCTGGCACCGCTTCTACAGCCACCAGCCGGACCTCAACTTCGAGAATCCGCGCGTGATGGCCGAGGTGCTGAACACGATGCGCTTCTGGCTGGAGATCGGCGTGGACGGGCTGCGGCTCGACGCCGTGCCCTACCTGATCGAGCGCGAGGGCACCAGCAACGAGAACCTGCCCGAGACGCACGAGATCCTGAAGACCATCCGCAGCAAGCTGGAGGAGGACTTCCACGGCCGCATGCTGCTGGCCGAGGCCAACATGTGGCCGGAGGACACGCAGCAGTACTTCGGCCGCGGCGACGAATGCCAGATGGCGTTCCACTTCCCGCTGATGCCGCGCATGTACATGGCGATCGCCCAGGAGGACCGCTTCCCGATCACCGATATCCTGCGCCAGACCCCGGACATCCCGGAGGGCTGCCAGTGGGCGATCTTCCTGCGCAACCACGACGAGCTGACGCTCGAGATGGTCACGGACAAGGAGCGTGACTATCTCTGGAACACCTACGCCGCCGACAAGCGCGCGCGCATCAACCTCGGCATCCGCCGCCGCCTCGCGCCGCTGCTGGAGCGCGACCGGCGGCGGATCGAGCTGATGAACGGCCTGCTTCTCTCCATGCCCGGCACGCCGGTGATCTACTACGGCGACGAGATCGGCATGGGCGACAACATCTTCCTCGGCGACCGCGACGGCGTGCGCACGCCGATGCAGTGGTCGGTGGACCGCAACGGCGGCTTCTCCAAGGCCGACCCGGCGGGCCTCGTGCTGCCGCCGATCCAGGACCCGCTCTACGGCTTCCAGGCGGTGAACGTGGAGGCGCAGGCGCGCGACCCCTCCTCGCTGCTCAACTGGATGCGCCGCATGCTGCAGACGCGCCGGCGCAGCCGGGCCTTCGGGCGCGGCACGATGCGGCTGCTCTACCCGGGCAACCGCAAGGTGCTGGCCTATCTGCGCGAGCATGAGGGCGAGACGATCCTCTGCGTCTACAACCTCTCGCGCGCGGCGCAGGCGGTGGAGCTGGATCTCGCCGCCTTCGCCGGCCGCGTGCCGGTGGAGATGCTGGGCGGCACCGCCTTCCCCGGCATCGGCCAGCTCACCTACCTGCTGACCCTGCCGCCCTACGGCTTCTACTGGTTCCTGCTCGCCACCGAGCAGGCGCTGCCCGCCTGGCACGAGAAGGCGCCCGAGCCGCTGCCGGACCTGCGCACCATCGTCTTCCGCGCCGAGGACACCGGGATCGGCCCGGCGCAGCGGCGCGAGCTGGAGCGCGAGGTGCTGCCGAGCTACCTGCCCAAGCGCCGCTGGTTCGCGAGCAAGGGCGAGAAGCTGGAGGGCGTGCGCCTCGTGGCGCTCGGCCACGTGCCCCACGCGCCCTACAGCACGCTCGCCGAGCTGGAGGTGTCGCTGCCCGGCCGCACCGAGCGCTACTGCCTGCCCCTCTCGGGCGTCGAGGAGAGCGAGACGGTGGGGCCGCTCGCCTCCCAGCTCGCCCTCTCGCGCATCCGCCAGGGGCGGCGCGTCGGCTACCTGACCGACGCCTTCGCCTCCGACGACTTCGTGCGCGGCGTGCTGCTGGCGCTGCGCGGGAACGACTCGGTCGCGACCGACGACGGCGAGGTGCGCTTCCGCGGCGGCGAGCGGCTCGACGCGATCGAGCTGCCGCTCGCGCCGGACGCGGATCTGCATGTCCGCCGGCTCTCGGCCGAGCAGTCCAACTCCTCGATGATCGTCGCCGAGGCGGTGGTGCTGAAGATCCTGCGCAAGCTCGCCCCGGGCATCCACCCGGAGGCGGAGATGACGCGCCACCTCACCGAGGCCGGCTTCGCCAACATCGCGCCGCTGCTGGGCGAGGTGGTGCGCACCGGCGCGGACGGCGTGCCCTGCACGCTGATGCTGCTCCAGGGCTTCGTGCGCAACCAGGGCGACGGCTGGGTCTGGACGCTCGACTGGCTCAAGCGCGCCGTGGACGAGGCGGCGCTGGCCGAGACGCCGCCCGAGGACAGCCTGGCGGGCTATCTCTCCTTCGCCGCGGCGCTGGGCCGGCGCCTGGGCGAGCTGCACGCGGTGCTGGCCGCGCCCTCCGCCGACCCGGCCTTCGCGCCGGAGGAGGCGGGGGCGGCCGATCGCGGCAGATGGGCCGAGGGTGCGCTGGCGCAGCTCGAACCGGCGCTCGACCTGCTGGCGCAGCAGGCGGAGTGGCCCGACGAGGCGACCGGCGAGGTGGCCGCGCGGCTGCTGGCGCAGCGCGAGGGGCTGGTGGACGCGGTGCACGGCCTCGCGCAGTCCGCCGCCGGCGCGCTGAAGACGCGGGTGCACGGCGACTTCCACCTCGGCCAGGTGCTGGTGGCGCAGGGCGACGCGGTGATCGTCGACTTCGAGGGCGAGCCGGCGCGGCCGCTGGAGGAGCGGCGCGCCAAGGGCAGCCCGCTGCGCGACGTGGCCGGGCTGCTGCGCTCCTTCGACTACGCCGCCGCCGTGGCCGCGCAGAACGACGGCGCGGCGACGCTGGTGGCGAGCCAGGTCGAGCGCCGCAACGCGCTGCTCGACCGCTTCCGGCGGGAGGCCTCGGCCACCTTCCTCGACGCCTACCGCGCCGTGGAGGCGGCGGCGCCGGTGCACTGGTCGCCGCCTGAGTCGGAGCGTGCCCTGCTCGACCTGTTCCTGCTCGAGAAGGCCGCCTACGAGGTGCGCTACGAGGCGGCGAACCGGCCGGCCTGGATCGGCGTGCCCGTGCGGGGACTGGCGGCGCTCGCCGCCAGCCTGGTGCGCGCGTGATGGCGGGGCCGGATCGGGGCGCCGTGGAGGCGCTGGTCACGGGCCGGCACGGCGATCCCTTCGCCGTGCTCGGCCCGCATGGCGGGGAGCTGCGGGTCTTCCTGCCCGGGGCGGAAGCGGTCTCGGCCGCGCCGCGCGCAGGCGGGGACGGGGCGTTCGCGGCGCTGGCGCCGATCCACCCGGCCGGGCTGTTCGCCGGCCCGGTGGATGGCGACGGCCCGCACCGGCTGCGCATCGCCTGGCCCGGCGGCGTGGTGCAGGAGACGGTCGACGCCTACGGCTTCGGCCTGCTGCTCGGCGAGCTGGACATGTACCTGTTCGCCGAGGGCCGCCACCGCGACATCTCCAAGGTGCTCGGCGCGCAGGTGACGACGGTCGACGGCGTGCCCGGCGTGCGCTTCGCCGTCTGGGCGCCGAACGCCAGCCGCGTCTCGGTGGTGGGAGAGTTCAACGGCTGGGACGGGCGGCGCAACCCGATGCGCCGGCGCGCCGAGGCGGGGGTGTGGGAGCTGTTCATCCCCGACCTCGCCCCCGGCCTGCGCTACATGTACGAGATCCAGGACCGCGACGGGAACACGCTGCCGCTCAAGGCCGACCCGGTGGCGCTGCGCGCCGAGATGGCGCCCGGCAAGGCCTCGCGCATCGCCGATCCCACGCCCTATGCCTGGGACGACGCGGACTGGATGGCGCGTCGCGGCGCGTCGCAGGCGCCGGACCGGCCGATGTCGATCTACGAGGTGCATGCCGGCTCCTGGTGGCGCGACGCGGAGGGGCAGTCGCCGGACTGGGACGGGCTGGCCGACCGGCTGGTGCCCTATGTGCAGACGATGGGCTTCACCCATGTCGAGCTGCTGCCGGTGGCGGAATTCCCCTTCGGCGGCTCCTGGGGCTACCAGCCGCTCGGCCTGTTCGCGCCTTCCGCGCGCTACGGCACGCCGGAGGGCTTCGCGCGCTTCGTCAACCGCTGCCATCAGGCTGGAATCGGCGTGATCGTCGACTGGGTGCCGGCGCACTTCCCGACCGACGCGCACGGGCTCGGCCGCTTCGACGGCACGGCGCTCTACGAGCACGCCGACCCGCGCGAGGGCTTCCACCGCGACTGGAACACGCTGATCTACAACATGGGCCGCAACGAGGTGCGCGGCTTCCTGATCGCCTCCGGCCTGCACTGGCTGGAGCACTTCCACGTCGACGGGCTGCGCGTCGACGCCGTGGCCTCCATGCTGTACCGCGACTACTCGCGCAACGCCGGCGAGTGGATCCCCAACAAGTACGGCGGGCGCGAGAACCTCGAATCCGTGGACTTCCTGCGGGAGATGAACGCGATCGTGGCGGAGCGCTGCCCCGGCGCCGTCACCATCGCCGAGGAATCGACGGCCTGGCCCGGCGTCACGGCGCCGCTCGCCGAGGGCGGGCTCGGCTTCACCTACAAGTGGAACATGGGGTGGATGCACGACACGCTCCACTACATGGAGCAGGACCCGGCCTGGCGGAAATACCACCACGGCGAGATGACCTTCGGCATCGTCTACGCCTGGTCCGAGAAGTTCGTGCTGCCGCTGAGCCATGACGAGGTGGTGCACGGCAAGGGTTCGCTCTACGGCAAGATGCCGGGCGATGCGTGGCAGAAGCTGGCCAACCTGCGCGCCTACTTCTCCTTCATGTGGACGCATCCCGGCCGCAAGCTGCTCTTCATGGGCGGCGAGCTGGCGCAGCCGACGGAGTGGAACCACGATTCGCAGGTGACGTGGCCGCTGCTCGACGATCCCGGCCATGCGGGCGTGCAGAAGCTGGTGCGCGACCTCAACGCGCTCTACCGCGAGGTGCCGGCCTTCCACCGGCTCGACGCCTCGCCGGACGGCTTCCGCTGGGTGGTGGGCGACGACGCGGAGCAGAGCGTCTTCGCCTATCTGCGCCAGGGCGCGGAGGGCGACGCGCCGGCGCTGGTGGTCTGCAACATGACCCCGGTGCCGCGCCACGGCTACCGCGTCGGCGTGCCGCGCGGCGGCTGGTGGCGCGAGGTGCTGAACTCCGACGCCGAGGGCTATGGCGGCAGCAACCTCGGCAATGCCGGCGGCGTCTCGGCGGATGCGCCGGGGACGCACGGCTTCGACCAGTCGCTCTCCCTGGTGCTGCCGCCGCTGGCGACGGTGGTGTTCCTGGCGGAGTAGGGGCAGGGTCGGGTCGGGCGGGGGAGGGGACGTCCTCCGCCGCCCGTCGGCGCCGGCCGGGGGGCGCCCGGGGCCGTCCGGTGCCGAAGCGACCTACCTTCCCTTCGGCGGCACCGTTGCCACCTCGCCGCCCGCCTGCTTCCAGGCGGTGAAGCCGCCGCCGAGATGGGCGACGTTCTCCAGCCCCATCTCCTGCGCCGTCCGGGTCGCCAGCGCCGAGCGCCAGCCGCTCGCGCAGTAGAAGACGAATCGCTTCGGCGCCGCGAAGACCGGGCGCGCATAGGGGCTTTCCGGGTCGATCCAGAATTCCAGCATCCCGCGCGGGCAGGGGAAGGCGCCCGGGATGCTGCCCTCGCGCTCCCGCTCCTTCGCCTCCCGCAGGTCCACGAAGACCACGTCGTCGCGCCCCAGCAGGCCGCGGGCGGCGTCGGCATCGACCGCCGTCACCTGCGCCTCCGCCTCGGCCAGCAGCGCCTTGTAGCCTTTCCGCATCGGTTTCCTCCCTCCTCCCGCCCCTCCTCCCGCGCGCCGCGTCGGTCGGCGAGGAACGGGTTGCGCGCGCGGGCCGGCGCGGCGTTCCGGGAACGCCGCCGCCGGGTGGTCCACCACCGGCGCCCGCCTGTCCGGCGCCGGCGGGTTCATCCCCCGCCTCTCTACCATCCACCCCGTCGGCCCGTCCCGGCGTTCCCACGTCGGGCCGGGGCGGCGGATCACCGCCGTGTCGTGGCAGGCGGGGCAGGGGGCGCCGCACCGCCGCGAGCCTAGAGCATTTTCAAGCTGAGCGTCCTCGCTCAGCGGCTCGGAAAATGCGAAAAATCAAAGGCTAGAGCCGTTCCGGCCTGATACAGTCAGGCTGGATCGGCTCTAGCGTCCTCGGCCGCGGCGCGCCCGGTCCTGCCGGCCGGAGGGTGCAAAGGGGCGGTCCGCGATCCCGCGGCGTGGTGCCACGCCGGGCTTGTCACCCGCGCCGGGCCTTGCTCCTGTCGTCAACATGACAGTTCCGGACCGCCTCCTGCCCGGCCGACCCTACCCGCTCGGCGCGACCTTCGACGGTCTCGGCGTGAATTTCGCCGTGTTCTCCGCCCATGCCCATTCGGTGGAGCTCTGCCTGTTCGACCCGTCGGGCCGGCACGAGACGCGCCGCCTGAGCCTGCCCGAATGCACCGACGAGGTGTGGCACGGCTATCTGCCGGAGGCACGGCCCGGCCTCGTCTACGGCTACCGCGCGCACGGCCCCTACGAGCCGCAGCACGGCGACCGCTTCAACCCGCACAAGCTGCTGCTGGACCCCTACGCGCGCCGCCTGCTCGGCGAGATCCACTGGACCGACGCGCTGTACGGCTTCCGCAGCGCCGGTGCCCGCGCCGACCTCTCCTTCGACCGGCGCGACAGCGCGCCCGCCATGCCCAAGGCCGTGGTGGTGGACGAGAGCTTCGACTGGGGCGAGGACCGCCCGCCCGCCATCCCCTGGGCCGACACGGTGATCTACGAGGCGCATCTGCGCGGCCTGACCATGCGCCACCCGGCGGTGCCGGCGCCGGAGCGGGGCACCTTCGCGGGCCTCGCGCATCCGGCGGTGATCGCGCACCTGAAGCGCCTCGGCGTCACGGCGGTGGAGCTGCTGCCGGTGCAGGCCTTCGCGCAGGACCGCTTCCTGGTGCGCCAGGGCCTGCGCAACTACTGGGGCTACCAGCCGCTCGCCTACTTCGCGCCGGAGCCGCGCTACCTCGCCGGCGGCGGGTCCGACGAGATCCGCATCGCGGTGCGGCGGCTGCACGCGGCCGGCATCGAGGTGATCCTCGACGTGGTGTACAACCACACCTGCGAGGGCGACGAGACCGGCCCCACCCTCTCCTGGCGCGGCCTCGACAACCGCTCCTACTACCGGCTGCGCCCCGACGACCCGCGCCGCTACGTCAACGACACCGGCACCGGCAACACCATCAACGCCACCCATCCGCGCGTGCTGCAGATGGTGATGGACAGCCTGCGCCACTGGGTCGAGCGCTACCACGTGGACGGATTCCGCTTCGACCTCGGCACCGTGCTCGGGCGAGAGGCGGGGGGTGGCTTCGACCCCGGCGCGGGCTTCTTCGACGCGGTGCGCCAGGACCCCGTGCTGAACCGCGTCAAGCTGATCTCCGAGCCCTGGGACATCGGCCCGGGGGGCTGGCAGGTGGGCAACCACCCGCCCGGCTGGGCGGAATGGAACGACGGCTTCCGCGACGGGGTGCGCCGCTTCTGGCGCGGCGACGCGGGAAGGCGGCCCGACATCGCCTCGCGCCTCGCGGGCTCGGCGGCGCAGTTCGACCGGCGCTGCCGCCGGCCCTGGGCGAGCATCAACTTCGTCGCGGCGCATGACGGCTTCACGCTGCACGACCTCGTCACCTACGTGGAGAAGCACAACGAGGCCAACGGCGAGGGGAACCGCGACGGCCACGGCGACAACCACGGCGGCAATTGGGGCGTGGAGGGGGAGACGGCGGATTCCGCGGTCAACGCCGTGCGCGGCCGGCTGAAGCGGGCCATGCTGGCCACGCTGTTCCTCTCGGCCGGCACGCCGATGCTGCTGGCCGGCGACGAGATGGACCGCACCCAGGGCGGCAACAACAACGCCTACTGCCAGGACAACGAGACCTCCTGGGTCGACTGGGAGCGCGCCGCGACGCCGGCGGCCCGCCAGCTCACGGCCTTCGCCGCGCGCTGCGCCGCGCTGCGCCGCCGCCTGCCGCCGCTGCGCCCGACCCGCTTCCAGCACGGCGCCACCCTGGCCCCCGGAATCCCGGAGATCGCCTGGTTCGACCTGGAGGGGCGGCCGATGATGCCCGAGGCCTGGGGCGAGCCGGAGGTGCGCACCCTGGCGCTCTGGCGCGCGGCGCCGGCGCCCGAGCCGGCCCCCTCCCCGGCCGATTCGGAGGCGCCGGGGCGGGGCTGGGCGGCCGGCGCCGCGCCGTTCGGCCGCGCCGCGCCCCGGCGGGAGGACAGGCGGGAGGACAGGCGGGAAGGCGGGCGGGAGGGCAGACGGGCGGGCGCGCTGGTGGCGACGCTGCTGCTGCTCAACGCCGACGGCGTGCCGCGCCGCTTCCTGCTGCCCGATCCGCCGCTGAACTGGGATCTCGTGCTCGACAGCGCCGACCCGGAGGCGGTGGAACGACCGCTCGGGGTTCGCGCTGTAGCGGTGGCGCCGCGCTCGGCGGTGCTGCTTGCCGCGAAGGTGGATCCTGCATGGGTGGTTTCGTTCAGTCCCTGAGCTGGGGGGCGACTCTGCTGTCCGACCGCGAGACGCGCTTCCGTCTCTGGGCGCCGGACGGCGTGGGCGTGGCGCTGGAGGTGGAGGGGCGCGCCCCGCAGCCGATGCGGGCCGAGGGCGAGGGCTGGTACGCGGCGACCGCCCCGGTGGGCGCGGGGGCGCGCTACAAATTCCGCGTCTCGCCGGACCTGTCCGTGCCGGACCCCGCCTCGCGCTTCCAGGCGGGCGACGTGCACGACGCCTCGGTGGTGGTCGATCCCGCCGCCCATCGCTGGAAGCATCCGGAATGGCGCGGCCGGCCCTGGCACGAGACGGTGCTCTACGAGCTGCATGCCGGCGCCTGCGGCGGCTTCGCGGGCATCGAGGCGATGCTGCCGCGCCTCGCGGCGCTCGGCGTCACCGCCGTCGAGCTGATGCCGATCGCCGACTTCCCGGGGCGGCGCAACTGGGGCTACGACGGCGTGCTGCCCTACGCGCCGGATGCCGCGCTCGGCACGCCGGAGGCGCTGAAGTCCCTCGTCGATGCCGCGCACGGCCACGGGCTGATGATCTTCCTCGACGTGGTGTACAACCACTTCGGCCCGGACGGCGCCTACCTGCATGCCTTCGCGAAGCCCTTCTTCGACGAGGGCGTCCACACGCCCTGGGGCGCCGCGATCGACTTCCGCAAGGCGCCCGTGCGCGCCTTCTTCGAGGAGAACGCGCTCTACTGGCTGAACGAGTACCGCTTCGACGGGCTGCGCCTCGACGCCGTGCACGCCATCGCCGAGCAGTCCTGGCTCGACCACCTCGCCGCCCGCATCCGGCGCGAGATCACGGATCGCGAGGTCCATCTCGTGCTGGAGAACGAGGCGAACACCGCGAGCAGGCTGCGCGCCGGACCCGGCGCCCCCGGCTTCGACGCGCAGTGGAACGACGACGGCCACAACATCCTGCACCCGCTGCTGACCGGCGAGCGCGACGCCTACTACGGCGACTTCGCCGATGACGGCGCGGCCAAGCTCGCCGTGGCGCTGCGCGAGGGCTTCCTGTTCCAGGGGCAGGAATCGGCGAATCTCGGCCATGCGCGGGGCGAGCCCTCGGCGCACCTGCCGCCGACGGCCTTCGTGCTGTTCCTGCAGAACCACGACCAGGTGGGCAACCGCGCCTTCGGCGAGCGCCTCGCCGCCCTGGCCCCGCCCGAGGCGCTGAACGCCGCCACCGCGCTGCTGCTGCTCTCGCCGCAGATCCCGATGCTGTTCATGGGCGAGGAGTGGGGCGCCACCGCGCCCTTCCTGTTCTTCACCGACCACCACGGCGAGCTGGCCGGTCTGGTGCGCGAGGGGCGGCGCAGGGAATTCGCCAGGTTCGCCGCCTTCAGGGACCCGGAGAAGCGCGAGCGCATCCCCGATCCCAACGCGGAGAGGACGTTCACCGACAGCATCCCGGACCCGGCCGAGGCGGCGCGGGAGCCGCACGCCGCGATCCTCGCGCTGCACCGGCGCCTGCTGGCGCTGCGCCGCGCCGAGATCGTCCCGCGCCTGCCCGGCGCCGCCGCGCTGGACGCCGGGGCGGTGGGGGAGAAGGCGGTGGCGGCGCGCTGGCGGCTCGGCGACGGGGCCGTGCTGACCCTCGCCGTCAACCTCGGCGCCGGGGCCGTGCCCTGCGCTCCGCGCCCCGGGCCCCTGCTGTTCGAGACCACGCCCGGCGCCGCGTCGGCCCTCGGCAAGGGCACGCTGCCGGCCTACACCACCGTTGCCCTGCTGGAACCAGCCCGATGACCGATTCCGCCCTGCACGCGCTCGCCGAGGAGGCCGGCATCAGCGTCGAATGGCGCGACGTGCGCGGCGAGACGCACACCGTCGCGCCGGAGACGCTGCGCCGCGTGCTCGCCGCCCTCGGCATCGACGCCGACCGGCCGGAGGAGGCGCGCGCCGGCCTGCGCGCGGATGCCGGGCGGCTGCCGCCGCTGCTGACCTGCCCGGTCGGCCCGGACGGCGTCGCCATCCCCGGCGCCGTGCCAGGCCATCGCTTCCGGCTGCACATGCAGGACGGGCTGCTGGTGGAGGGCCGGATGGAGACCGGCTGGGGCGGCGAGGCGCGGCTGCCGGCGCAGCGCGAGCCCGGCTACCACCGGCTGGAGCTGGATGGCGGGCATACCACCATCGCCGTGGCGCCCGCGCGCTGCTTCACCCTGGCGGACGCGGCGGCGGCCCAGGGCGGGAGGCGGGGAGGGGAGGATGGCCGGCACGGCGCCCGTTCCTGGGGGCTGGCGGCGCAGCTCTACGCGCTGCGCCGGCGCGGGGATGGCGGCATCGGCGACCTCACCGGCCTCGCCCAGCTCGCCCGGGCGGCGGCGCGTCGCGGCGCCGAGGCGGTGGCGATGTCGCCGCTGCATGCGCCCTTCGCGGCGGATACCGGCAAGTACGGGCCCTACGCGCCTTCCACCCGGCTCTGGCTCAATGCCCTGCACGCCGATCCCGAGGCGGCGCTCGGCGATCTGCCGGCCTTCGGCGATCCGGCGCTGGAGGCCGCGCCGCTGGTGGACTGGCAGGCGGCCGCGGCGGCCAAGTACGCCCGGCTGCGCCGGCTGTTCGACGCCCACATCGACCACCCGGACTTCGTCACCTTCCGCAGCCTCGCCGGCGCCACGCTGGAGGACCATGCGCGCTTCGAGGCGCTGCACGCGCACTTCTACGGCGCCGACCCGGCGCGCTGGCACTGGCGGAGCTGGCCGGACGGGTTCGGCGCGCCGGACGCGCCCGGCGTCGTGCGCTTCGCGCGCGACCATGCGCGCGAGATCGCCTTCCACGCCTTCTGCCAGTGGCTGGCCGACGCCTCGCTCCAGGCGGCGCAGAAGGCGGCGCGGGAGGCGGGCATGGCGGTGGGGCTGATCGCCGACCTCGCCGTGGGCACCGACGGCGGCGGCAGCCACGCCTGGTCGCGCCAGCGGGAGATCCTGCCCGGCCTTTCCGTCGGCGCGCCGCCCGACATCTTCTCGCCGCTCGGGCAGGACTGGGGGCTGACCGCCTTCTCGCCGCGCGAGATGCGCCTCGGCGGCTTCACCGCCTTCGTCGAGCTGCTGCGCGCCGGCTTCCGCCACGCGGGCGGCATCCGCGTGGACCATGCCATGGGCCTCGCCCGGCTCTGGGTGGTGCCGCAGGGCGGCACGGCGCGGGACGGGGCCTATCTGCGCTTCCCGCTGGAGGACCTGCTGCGGCTGCTGTCGCTCGAATCGCACCGGCACCGGGCGATCGTCATCGGCGAGGACCTCGGCACCGTGCCGGAAGGTTTCAACGAGCGGATCGCGCGGGCGGGCATCCTCGGCATGCGCGTGCTCTGGTTCGAGCGCCGCCGGGACGACAGCTTCACGCCGCCCGCCGAGTGGACGCCCGAGGCCGTCGCCATGACCACGACGCACGACCTGCCCACGGCGGCCGGCTGGTGGGAGGGGCGCGACATCGGCTGGCGCGAGCGGCTCGGCCTGTTCGGCGAGGACCACGCCGTCGCGGAGCGGGAGCGCGCGACGCGTGCCGAGGACCGGCAGGGGCTGTGGCGCGCCTTCCTCGAGAGCGGCACCGTGACCACCGACGCACCGCCGGCGGGGAACGGCGCGCCGGTCGCGGCGGCGGCCATCGCGCACACGGGCGCGGCCGCCTGCGCGCTGGCGCTGATCCCGGTCGAGGACGTGCTGGCCCTGCCGGAGCAGCCCAACCTGCCCGGCACGCTGGACGAGCACCCGAACTGGCGCCGCCGGCTGCCGGGCGAGGCGGCGACGCTGCTCGACCCGCCCGAGGTCGGGGTACGGCTGGAGGGGCTGGTGGAGGCGCGCCGTCGGGTCGGCTGACGCGCCCGACGGCGATGGGGCCATGGCCGCGGCGGCACGGTCGCCGGGCCCCCTTCGCCCTCCCGCCCGGGAGTTCCGGCCCGGCGGCGGAGGGGCACACCCCTGGTTGCTGAAATGATTGTTGCCATCCCGCCGGGTTGTATCCGATAGGTCTTCTGCCCGGTCGCGCCCGCTGAGCCCGGCGGGGCTGGCATGCCGGATCCGTGGTGGAATGACCTTCGATCTCTCGACCCTGCTCGCGGTCGCCCTGCTGGTGGTGCTGATGACCACCAGCGCCTGCCTGCTGGCCTGGCTGCAGGACCGCCGGGATCTCGCCATGCTCGACATGGCGCTGGCGAACCTCGCCATCGGCGGCGGCGCCCTGGCCCGCGCCGTGCTGCCGGCGCAGACGGCGGTGCCGGTGGGGAATTGCGGGATCCTGATCGCCTGCGGGCTGATCTGGTCGGCCTCCCGGCGGATGCAGTCCTCGACGCGGCTGGCCTACGCGCCGCCCCCGCTGCTGCCCACCGGGCTGCTGCCGCTGATCGCCCTGCCGTTCTGGGGGGCGGCCTGCCTGCTGCCGGAGGCCGTGGCCGGCATCAACCCGCGCATGCTGGCCGGCAACCTGCTCGTGCTCGGGCTGCTGGTCGGGGCGTTGCAGGAATTGCGGGCGACCATGCGGGAGCGGACGCCGGCGGAATGGTGGCTGTGCGCCCTGTTCGGATTCGCCATCCTGTTCGTCGGCTACCGCGTGGCGCACGCCCTGTTCGCGCCGCAGGCGGCCGAGGCGGGGCCGCCCGAGGCGGGGAGCGCCTTCGTGCCGACCATCCTCGGCGGCCTCGTCTTCATGCTGCTGGCGAGCTTCGGCATGGTCTCGATGGCGCGCGAGCGGGCGGAACGGCGCCACCAGAACGATGCGCGCCTCGACGCGCTGACCGGTCTCGGCAACCGCCGGGCCTTCGACGAGGCGCTGTGGCGGCTCTTCGCCCGCAGCCGGCGCCGTGGCCGGCCGCTCTCGCTGCTGCTGATCGATATCGACACCTTCAAGGCCTACAACGACCGCTACGGGCACCCCGAGGGCGATGCCTGCCTGCGCGCGGTGGGGCGCGCCCTGGCCAGGGCGCTGCACGGAATCGGCCTCGCGCTGCGCTACGGCGGCGAGGAATTCGCGGTGCTGCTGCCCGGCAGCGGCACCGAGGCGGCGCTGGAGGTGGCGGAACGGCTGCGCCTTGCCGTGCGCGCGCTCGACCGGCCGCATGCCGGCGCCGCCGCCGGGGTGGTGACGATCAGCCTGGGGCTCGCCACTGCCCCGGCGCGCGGCGGGGCCACGCCGGCCGGCCTGGTGAACGCGGCGGACCGGGCGCTGTACCGCGCCAAGCGGGAAGGCCGCGACCGTGTCTGCCACGAGGAGCGGCCCGCCGCGCCCGAGGAGGCCGGCGAGCCGCGCGTGCTGCGCGCCTCGAAGCTGCCGGGCTGACGGCCGCCGCGGCGGGTCGGGGCGCGGGGCGGCGCCGGGCCGGGCGCGGGACGGTCCCGGCGGCCGGCGAGACGCGTTGACCGGCGCGGGATGCGCCCCCAGCATGCCCTTTCCCACGAAGGAAGACCGGGACGCATGCGCAGACGCTTCAGCCTCGCCTCGAGCCTCGCCGCGCTGGCCGCCACCGCCTGGCTCGGCATCGCCACGCCGGCGCAGGCCGCCGGCACGCTCGATGCCGTCAAGGCACGCGGCATCCTCAACTGCGGCGTCAACGTCGGCGCCGCCGGCTTCTCGATGCCCGACAGCCAGGGCGTCTGGCGCGGCCTCGACGCCGATCTCTGCCGCGCCACCGCCGCCGCCGTGCTGGGCGATGCCAACAAGGTGCGCTTCCTGCCGCTCACCGCGCAGCAGCGCTTCACCGCGGCGCAGGCCGGCGAGATCGACGTGCTGTTCCGCCAGACCACGCTCACCCTCTCGCGCGACACCACGCTCGGGCTGCGCATGGTCCACGTCTACCTCTACGACGGGCACGGCTTCATGGTGCGGCGCGACGCCAACCTGCGCAGCATCAACGACCTGCGCGACGCCACGATCTGCCTGATGCAGGGCACCACCAACGAGGCGGTGACGGCGGACTGGGCGCGCACCAACAACATCCCGATCCGTCCGGTGCTGTTCGACCGGCTGGACAACGCGGCCGGCGCGCTGTTCGCCGGACGCTGCGACGCGCTGGGGACGGACGCGACGCAGCTCGCCTCGGCCCGCTCCACCGCGCCCAATCCGAACGACTACGTGATCCTGCCCGAGCGCATCTCGAAGGAGCCCTACGGCCCGGTGGTGCGCCGCGACGACCCCGAATGGTTCGACGTGATCCGCTGGGTGGTGATGGGGCTGATCTCGGCCGAGGAGCTGGGCGTCACCCAGGCCAACGTCGCCGAGCAGCGCGGCAGCAGCAACCCGGAGATCCGGCGCCTGCTCGGCGTCACGCCCGATACCGGGCAGTGGCTGAAGCTGCCGCAGGACTGGGGCTTCCAGATGATCCGGCAGGTCGGCAACTACGCCGACCTCTACAACCGCAACATCGGCCCGAACACGCCGCTCGGCCTCCCGCGCGGCATGAACGACCTGTGGACCCGCGGCGGCCTGCTCTACGCCTGGCCGCTGCGCTGACGCGCTGCCGGAGCCGCGCGCCGCTCCCGGCGGGGCGGCGTGGATTCCTGGCGCTTCCCGCGACACCGGCGTGGTAGAGCGGATCGCCGGAGGACGGGCATGCCCGAAGGCGTGAAGCCGCGCCGGAAACAGGGACCGGCGAAAGGCGGCGGTCCCGGCCGGACCGCGGCCTGCGCCCGGGGTCGCCGTCGTCGGTGGCCGCCGACCGGCCCGGCGAGGCCGGCGGCGGGACCACGGCCAGGAAACGGGGGAGGAAAGCCGCGATGGCGGAGGAGAGGACGGGCGGCGGCGCGGTTTCGCGGCGCCGGGCGCTCGGCATGGCGGCCCTGGCCGCCGGGACCGGCATGGCGACGGGCACCGGCCGGAGCGGGCGGGCGCTGGCGCAGCAGGGCGGCCAGCGCGCCGCGTGGCCGACGCAGCCCGTGCGCTACATCAACGTCTTCCCGCCGGGCGCGGCCACCGACATCCTCTCGCGGATCTGGTGCGCGCGGATGAGCGAGGTCACCGGCCAGCAATTCGTGGTCGAGAACCGCAGCGGCTCCGGCGGCACGGTGGGGCAGGCGGCGATCGCCCGCAGCCCGGCCGACGGCTATACGATCGGCCTCGGCAGCGTCGCCTCGCTGGCGATCGCGCCCAGCCTGTACCCGAGCCTGCCCTACGACGCGGGGCGCGACTTCACCTTCGTCTCGGGCCTGTGGAAGCTGCCCAACCTGCTGATCCTCAACAACGAGGTGCCGGCGCGCAGCGTGCCGGAGCTGATCGACCTGCTGCGGCGCAACCCGGGCCGCTACTCCTACGCCTCGTCGGGCTCCGGCACGACGGTCCACCTGTCGGGCGAGATGTTCAAGCGCATGGCGGGGGTGGACATGGTGCACGTGCCCTATCGCGGCAGCGCCCCGGCCACGGTGGACCTGCTGGCCGGGCGGGTGCACATGATCTTCGACAACATCACCGGCGCGCTGAACCACGCGCGGGAGGGCAAGGTGCGGGCGCTGGCCGTGACGGCGGCTGAGCGCAGCCCGGTGGCGCCCGACCTGCCCACCATCGCGGAATTCCTGCCGGGCTACGAGATCACCTCCTGGGGCAGCGTGGTGGGGCCGCCCGGGCTGCCGCCGGCCGCGGTGGAACGGCTCTCGGCCCTGACGCGGCAGGTGCTGGCCGACCCCGACTTCGCCCGCAGCTACCACGAGAACGGGGCGACGACCTGGTGGACCACGCCGGCGGAGCTGGCCGGGTTCCGCGGCGACCAGGAGCGGCGCTTCGCCGAGCTCATCAGGGCCTCCGGGGCGCGGGTGGATTGATCCGGGCGGCGTGACCCTCCGGACCCGTCCGGACGGGAAGGCGGGGTCCCGAAGGGGGCTCCGCCCGCCCGCCCGTCACCGGCCGAGCCGTCTCGCCGCGACCAGGCAGCACGCCGCCACCATCGCCCCCGCGACGCCCAGCGCCGGCATGCCCCCGAGGTGCAGCGCCACCCCGCCCAGCGCCGCCCCCGTCGCCTGCCCCAGCGACAGGGCGGCGGCGTTGAAGGCCAGCGCCACGCCGCGCGCCTCGCCCGCCAGCCCGACCAGCCGCGCCTGCACCAGCGGCGCCAGCGCGAACAGGCTGCCGGAGCTGAACACCAGCACCACGCACTGCGCCAGGGTGGCGAGGCCGGTGCCGTCCGCCGCGCCGCCCAGCAGCGCCGCATGCGCCAGCAGCGCCGCGAGCAGCGTCGCCACCAGCACCGCCGCCGCGCCGAAGCGCCCCCGGTCGGCCAGGCGGGCCCCGAGCGGCAGCGCCACCAGCGACACCACGCCGGCGAGCACCTGCATCATCGCCACCTGGGCGCCGGTCAGGCCGGACACCCGGTTCACCGCCGGGCCGATATAGGCGGTGACGCAGAAGCCGGCGGCGAAGGCGGTGTAGGTGACCAGCAGCGCCCCCCGGATGCCCGGCCGGCGCAGCACAGAAAGCCGCGGCGCGCCGCGCGGCTCGCCGGGCAGCGCCGGCAGCAGCAGCCGCACGCCGAGCCCGGCCAGGATGGCGATGATGCCGGTGAAGGCGAAGGTGCCGCGCCAGCCCAGCGTGCCGCCGATCACCGAGCCCATCGGGATGCCGAACAGCAGCGCCACGGTGGTGCCGGAGATCACCGTGGCCAGCGCCCGGCCGCGCCGCGCCGGCGCCGCCAGGGTGGCGGCGGCGGCGGAGGCGGCCGGGATCACCGTCGCCGCCACCGCGCCCGAGAGCATGCGCAGCAGGAACAGCGCCGCGAAGGAGGGGACGACGGCGGTGAGCAGGTTCAGCGCGCCGAGCAGCAGCAGGGCCGCGGTCAGCAGCGTCCGGCGCGGCACCCAGGCGGTGCGCGCCGCGACCGGCGGGGCCGAGAGCGCGAAGACCAGGGCGAAGGCGGTGGCGAGCTGCCCCGCCTGCGCCACCGGCACGCCGAGGTCGTGCGCCATCTCGCCCAGCACGCCGGAGAAGGCGAAGGTCTGGGTCGCGGTCGCGAAGGAGGCGAGGGCGAGCACCGGAATCCGGCGCTCGGCGGGGGAGGGCGGCGGCGCGGCGCCGCCGCCCAGGGGGACGCCGGGGGGGACTCCGGGGGGAACGCCGGGGGGGACGCCCAGGGGGACTCCGGGGGGGACGCCGCCCGGAGCGGGAGCCTGACCGGCGCCGGGACCCTCGACGGGGCGGCCGGCCGCCGGTCCCGGTCCTGCCCCGGCTCCGGCACCGGCACCGGCCCGCCGCGGCCCGGTCGGATCCTCCGGTGCCACGGCGCCGCCCTCAGCGCGGCCCGCGCCGGCGGTTCAGGGCGAGCTGCTCGGGCGTGAGCTGGAAGCCGACCAGCACCGTGTAGTCCTCCGCCTGGTGGCGGTCGCCGAGCGGCAGGCGGATGGTCATCGAATCGGTCCGTACGGTGGTGCGCGTGGTGTTGGCGCCGAATCGCACCGTCGTCACGGTGGGCTGCTTGTCGAGGATGCGCCGCTCGTCGCGCCCGGTCACGGCGATGAAGTAGGGCAGGTCGGCGGTGCGGCCCTCGGCGGCGGGGCCGCGCTCGGCCTCGATCGCGACCGAGAGGGTCACGTTCAGGGCTTCGCGGCCGCGGCCGGCATAGTCGCACTGGCCGCTGACGCCCACCATGCGGCCATCCACCTGCATGGCGGTCAGGTCCTGGCCGCCGCCCGGGCGGAACTGGGTCAGGTCGGCGGCGTCGGCCAGGATGGCGATGCGCGGGCAGCGCGCCGGCAGCAGCGAGGCGTCGCCGCAGCCGCCCAGCAGGGCCAGCGCGCCCAGCAGCGGCAGCGCCGCGCCCGCCTTCGTCGCCATCCGCGTGCCCGTCGGCGTGACCGTCGGCGTACCCGGGGGGGGCCGGCGCGCCGTCAGCGACCGGCAGGCGAACGCCGCCGCGCGGGACAGGGCGCCCCGGCCGGCCCGCGCCAACGCCCGCGGGGTGGCACCCGGCTGAACAAACGCTCGGCGCATTCCATCTTCCCCTTTGCCCCCTCGGCGGGCGACCGGTAGTGTGCCGCCGCCTGATGGCACCTCGAACCGGGAACGGCAACCCGGCCCTTCGGGGCTCGCCGCCCGCCTCGCACCGGCCGGGCCCGCCCGGCCGTCTCCCGGCCCGGCCTCCGGCCGGTTCCGTGACCGGTCCGAGGGACCGGGGCGCGGTTTCCCCCGGCGGCACGACCACCTCTCTTGCCTGGCCGACCACAGCAGCCTGGACACGATGCCCTTCGACCCGACCGACCGCGCCGCCCCCGGCGGCGAGACCCCTGGCGACAGGACCCCCGGCGACCGTCCCGCCCTCACCGTCCTGCTCGCGGGGCCACGCGGTTTCTGCGCCGGGGTGGACCGGGCCATCAAGATCGTGGAGGAGGCGATCCGCCGCTTCGGCGCGCCCGTCTACGTGCGCCACGAGATCGTCCACAACCGCTTCGTGGTGCAGACCCTGGAGCGCCAGGGCGCGGTGTTCGTCGAGGAGCTGGACGAGGTGCCGGCCGAGGCGCCGGTGGTGTTCTCCGCCCACGGCGTGCCCAAGGCGGTGCCGGCCGAGGCGACGCGCCGCAACATGCTCTACCTCGACGCCACCTGCCCGCTGGTGAGCAAGGTCCACCGCGAGGTGGAGCGCCACCACGCCAGCCGCCGCCACATCCTGCTGATCGGCCATGCCGGCCACCCGGAGGTGATCGGCACCATGGGCCAGCTCCCGCCCGGCGAGGTGACGCTGGTCGAGGATGCCGAGCAGGCCCGGACGGTGGAGCCGCCCGAGGGCGTGGAACTGGCCTTCACCACCCAGACCACCCTCTCCGTGGACGACACCGCGGAGATCGTCGAGATCCTGCGCGGCCGCTTCCCGGCGCTGGTCGGCCCCGCCAAGGAGGATATCTGCTACGCCACCACCAACCGGCAGGCGGCGGTCAAGGCGATCGCACCGCGCGCCGAGCTGATGGTGGTGGTGGGCGCGCCCAACTCCTCGAATTCGGTGCGGCTGCGCGAGGTGGCGCAGCGCGCCGGCTGCCCGCGCGCCATCATGGTGCAGCGCGGCGCCGAATTCGATCCGGCGATGGCCGACGGGCTCTCCGTGATCGGCATCACCGCCGGCGCCTCGGCGCCCGAGCTGCTGGTGGAGGAGGTGCTGGCCCGCCTCGCCGAGCGGTTCACGCTGAACATCGAGGAGGTGACGGTCGCCGAGGAGCGCATCACCTTCAAGCTGCCCGCCGCCCTCTCGGCATGAGGGCCGGCCGCATGGCGGGCCGCCTCCGGCGCCGGGTCCCGTAGGCCGGGACGGCAGGCATGGCGGTCTACACCGAGGTCACCGACGAGGCGCTGCGCGCCTTCCTCGCCGACTACGCGCTGGGCGAGCTGATCGCCTTCCGCGGCATCGCGGAGGGGGTGGAGAACAGCAACTACGCGCTGCGCACCACGGCGGGCGACTTCATCCTGACGCTCTACGAGAAGCGGGTCGATCCGGCGGAGCTGCCCTGGTTCCTCGGGCTGATGCGCCACCTCGCCGCGCATGGCCTCGCCTGCCCCGAGCCGGTGGCGGGGCGGGACGGCGTCGCGCTGCGCCCGCTGGCCGGGCGGCCGGCGGCGGTCTGCACCTTCCTGCCCGGCGTCTGGCCGCGCCGGGTGCAGGTGGCGCATTGCCGCCCGCTCGGCGAGGCGCTGGCGGCGCTGCACGCGGCGGGCGAGGGCTACGACGCGGTGCGGCCGAACGGCCTCGGCCCCGCCGCCTGGGGCCCGCTGCTGGATCGCTGCCGGGCCCGCGGCGACGAGGCGAAGCCCGGCCTGGTCGCCGAGCTGGACGCGGCGCTGGCCGCCATCCTGCGCGACTGGCCGGGCGGCGGGGAGGGAGCGGCCGCCCTGCCGCGGGGGCAGATCCACGCCGACCTGTTCCCCGACAACGTGTTCTTCCTCGACGGCTCCGGTGCGCCGCGCGTCTCCGGCCTGATCGACTTCTACTTCGCCTGCACCGACCTGCTGGCCTACGACATCGCCGTCTGCCTCAACGCCTGGTGCTTCGAGCCGGACCTCTCCTTCAACGTCACCAAGGCGCGGGCGCTGCTGGCCGGCTACCAGTCGCGCCGCGCCCTCGCGCCGGCCGAGCGTGCGGCGCTGCCCGTGCTCTGTCGCGGCGCCGCGCTGCGCTTCCTGCTGACGCGCCTCTACGACTGGACCGAGACGCCGCCCGGCGCGCTGGTCACGCGCAAGGACCCGCTGGAATACCTGCGCCGCCTGCGCTTCCACGAGACCGCCACGGGACCCGGCGCCTATGGGCTCTGACGTCGAGGAGGTCGGCCCGACCACCGGGGCGCCGGATGCCCCCGCGCCGGCGGCGCTGGTCGAGGTCTGGACCGATGGCGGCTGCAAGCCCAACCCCGGCCCCGGCGGCTGGGCCGCGATCCTGCGCTTCGGCACGGCGGAGCGCGAGCTGTCCGGCGGCGATCCCGCCACCACCAACAACCGCATGGAGCTGACCGCGGCGGCCAGCGCGCTGGAGGCGCTGAAGCGCCCCTGCCGCGTCGTGCTGCACACGGACAGCGAGTACGTGCGCAACGGCGTCACCCGCTGGGTGAAGGGCTGGGTACGCAACGGCTGGCGCAACGCGGCGAAGGAGCCGGTGGCGAATTACGAGCTTTGGCAGCGCCTGCTGGCCGCTGCCAAGCCGCACCAGGTGGACTGGCGCTGGGTGCGCGGCCATGCCGGCGACCCGATGAACGAGCGCGCCGACCGGCTGGCCACCGAGGCACGGCAGTCGCTGCGGCGCTGAGGGGCGGGACGGGAACACCCGCGCCGCCTTACCCGAGGGGTTTCCAAAGGGGCTTCGCCCTTTTGCGGATGGGTGCAGGGAAGGCGGCGCCTTCCCTGCCGGGGTCCGGGGCAGCGCCCCGAAATGCCCGCGCACCCGGCACGACAGCCCCCACTCACGCCGCCTCGAACCGGTCCAGCCGGCGCAGCGCCGGGAACAGCCGCATCCACGCCGCCGCCACCAGCAGCGTGCCCACCCCGCCCAGCACCACCGCCGGCACCGCGCCCACCAGCGCCGCCAGCACCCCGCTCTCGAACTCGCCGAGCTGGTTCGAGGTGCCGACGAACAGCAGGTGCACCGCCGCCACCCGGCCGCGCAGCGCATCCGGCGTGTGGAGCTGCACCAGGGTCTGGCGCACCACCACGCTCACCACGTCCGCGCCCCCCAGCACCGCCAGCGCCAGCACCGAGAGCGGCACCGAGCGCGAGAGGCCGAACACCACCGTCGCGGCGCCGAACACGATCACGGCGGCGAACATGCAGGCCCCGGCCCGGCGCCGGATCGGGTAGCGGGCCAGCAGCAGGGAGACCGCCAGCGCCCCCATGGCCGGCGCCGCCCGCAGCAGGCCGAGGCCCCAGGGGCCGGCGCCCAGGATGTCCTGCGCGAAGATCGGCAGCATCGCCGTGGCGCCGCCGAGCAGCACCGCGAACAGGTCGAGCGAGATGGCGCCGAGGATGGCCGGCTGCGAGCGGATGAAGGACAGGCCGCCGAACACCGCCGCCAGCGTCACCTTGTCGCGCGGCTTCGGCGCCTGCTCCAGCCGCACGCGGCGCATCGCCAGCGCGGCGGCGGCGAAGCAGGCGGCGCAGAGCGCGTAGACGAAGCCGCCGCCCAGCCCGTAGAGCAGGCCGCCGGCGGCCGGACCGAGGATGGTGACGGTCTGCTGCAGGGAGGCGGCGAGCGCCGCCGCGCGCGGGAACAGCCGGGCCGGCACCAGCGCCGGCAGCAGCGCCTGCACGCTCGGCCCCTCGAAGGCGCGCGCGGCGCCGAGCAGCGCGACCAGCCCGTAGATCAGCCCCGGCGTCAGCGCCCCGCGGAAGGAGGCGACGGCCAGCGCCAGGGTCGCGAGCGCCGCGATGCCCTGGCAGACCGAGGCGATGCGGCGCCGGTCGAAGCGGTCCACCACCTGCCCCGAGACGAAGACCAGCAGCGCCGTCGGCACGAATTGCGCGAGCCCCACCAGGCCGAGCGCGAGCGCGCTGTGGGTCAGCGCGTAGACCTGCCAGCCGACCGCGACCACCTGCATCTGGTTGGCGAACTGGGAAAGGCCCCGCGCGCCGAGGAAGCCGATCAGGCCGGGGTGGCGCAGCAGCCTCTCCCCGTCTCTCCCGGCATCGGGCCCGGCGACGGGCGTGGCTTCGGCGGCGGGCGTGGTGTCGGGCGGCATGCCCCCCGCCGCATAGCACCGGCCGGACGGCGCGTCTCGCCCGCCACCCGGCCGCATGGCAGGGCCGCCGTGCCGGCGGGCCGCACGCCGCCGTCGAGCCCCGGCCCGCCGCCGGGCGCCCCCCGGCCGGGAGGAGCGTCCCGGCGGACCTTGGCTCAGGCTCCCCGCCGCGCGGCGGCCGCCATGCCACCGCCTTCCAGCCGCCGCAGCAGCGCCGGCAGCAGCAGCGGCGAGAGGTAGATCGGGAACTGGCACAGCGCGAACCAGAGCCAGGCCGTGCCCGGCAGCGCCCCTGCGGCCGCCGCGACCATCAGCCCTATGTTCCGCTGCGAGGCCACCACCGCCAGGGTCAGCGCCGGCACCCGCCCCGCCCGCCGGAACAGCCGGGCCGTGCCCAGCAGCAGCGCCGCGAACACCGCGAAGGCCAGCGCCAGCAGCCCGGCGAAGGCCCATGGATCGGCCAGCGCCATCGGCGCCACCTCGCCCATCACCGCCGTCACGAAGACCAGCAGCACCAGGATGTTCAGCCCGTCCAGCGCCTCGCGCTCCCGCGCGATCGCGGCCGGGCCGAGCAGCCGCCGCAGCCCCAGCCCGAGCAGCACCGCGCCGCCCAGCATCGCGCCGAGCCGCAGCCCCAGCGCCAGCGGCGCGACCGCCAGCACCCCGCCGAGCAGCACCCCCGAGAGCCCGGCCACCACGAAGGGCAGCAGCGCCGTGGCGGTGACCAGCACGACCAGCGCCAGCGTCGCGTCCAGCCCCATCAGCCCGGCCAGCGCCGGGGCGGCCATCATCGGCGAGGCGAGGCCCTGGAGCATCAGACCGAGGAACAGCCCCGGCGAGGACTCGCGCAGCCCGGCGAGCCCGGCCAGCCCCCGGCAGGCGAGCGGCACGCCGAGCGCCGTCCACAGCGTCGCCGCCAGGATCAGCCCGGGGCGGCGCAGATGCGCGCGCAGCGCCGCCACATCCACGCGCAGGAAGGAGAGGACCAGCAGCGCGAACACCGCCTCCGCCAGCCAGGGCCGCGCCAGCCGGCCCAGCGGCGGGCAGGCGACGCCGATCACCACCAGCGCCGCCACGGCGCGCGTGCCCTGGCGCCCGAGCAGCGCCAGCGGCGTCCGGAGGAACGGTCCCATCGGTGCCGCCTTGTCCCGCCGCCGCCTCAGCCCGCCAGCCGCGCCGCGATCAGGAATTCCCGGTTGCCCTCCGGCCCCAGGATCGGGCTGGGCTCGATACCGAGCACGCGCCAGCCCGGCAGCCCGCCCCACCATTCCCGGATGCGGGCGCAGACCGCGTTGTGCACCCGCGCGTCGCGCACCACCCCGCCCTTGCCGACCTCGCCCGGCCCCGCCTCGAATTGCGGCTTGATCAGCGCGACGGCCCAGGCGCCGGGGGCGAGCAGCGCCAGCGGCGCCGGCAGCACGGTGCGCAGCCCGATGAAGCTCGCGTCGCAGACCAGCAGGCCGGCCGGCTCCGGCACCTGCGCCGAGTCGAGGTAGCGGGCATTGGTGCGCTCCAGCACGACGACGCGCGGGTCGTTGCGCAGGCTCCAGGCGAGCTGCCCGTGCCCGACATCCACCGCGTATACCCGGGCCGCGCCGTGCTTCAGCAGCACGTCCGTGAAGCCGCCCGTCGAGGCGCCGATGTCGAGCGCCGCGCGCCCCTCGGGCGAGAGGCCGAAATGCGCCAGCGCGTGCGCCAGCTTCACGCCGCCGCGCGAGACCCAGGGGTGGTCCTGCCCGCGCACCTCGATCGGCCGGTCGCAGGGGATGGCGACGCCGGGCTTGTCGATCCGCGCCTCGCCCGAGAACACCTTGCCGGCCAGGATCAGCGCCTGCGCCCGCGTGCGGCTCTCGGCGAGGCCGCGTTCCACCATCAGCTGGTCCGCGCGCTGCTTCACCGGCCCGTCCCTGCCCATCGACCCTCGGCCCTTCCGTCGTCCGACACGAAAGTGAAGCACGGGCCGGCGGCGCGGACCATGTGGGCGCATGCGGCGGGCATGGCGGCGCCGTCCTGGCCGGCCCGCCCGCCAACTTTTCCCGCCGGCCGCCGTTCTGCCCGCCGGGGCGCCGTCGCCGCGAGGTGCGGCGGCGACCGTCGCCGAAGACGCGGGGAGGCGCGTTCATGCACGGTCCACGACGTTCGCCGCTCGCCGTCCTGCCCGCCGCCCTTCTCCTGTTCCGCGCCGTGGCGGCCGCTGCGCAGGCCGCCGGCGGCGCCACGGGCGACGGCATCCTGGCGCCGCGGGCCGAGCCGCCGCCCGCGCCCGGCATGGTGGTGACGCCGCCGGGCTCCCCGGAGCCGCCGCCCGCTTCCATGACCGTGACGCCCGGCCCTTCGCGGGAACCGCCCCCGGCGCCCGGCGCGCGCCGGCCGGCGCCGGAGGGGCCCGGCGCGCCGCCGCCCGGAACGCCGCCTCCCGCGGGAACGGGCACGGCCCCGGCGCCACGGGGACCCGGCGGGGAGGCTCCGGCGCGCTGAGGCCGACGCGGATATCCGGATACCCCCTTCGGGGGACAACCCGCCCGGGTGCCGCCTGGTCTCCCGGCGCCGGCACGGAACCGCGATTCCGGGCCGCCCCGCGGCGCAGCCGCCGCGTCGGCGGGGCAGGGCGCCCGGCGGGGATCGGCCCTACGGCGAACCGCGCTCCGGTTGGGGCCGCGGTTCGCTGTCGCTCGTTGTTCCCGGCGCGGATTCACGCCGCCGGGCGTGTCCGCCCGTCGGCGATCCGCTCTACCGCTCCATTTCCGCCCGCGCCGACCGCGCGATCGCCCAGGCCTCCTGAGTCCGGGCCAGGCGGAGCGCACGTTCCAGCGCCGCCATGCGCGCCGCCGTGCCGAGGCCGGGCAGGCGCGACTGGCGGAGCAGCAGGTCCGGCAGGAAGCCTTCCGCGCCGACCTCGGCGGCCAGCGCCACCGCCTCGGTCAGCACCCGGTACGCCGCCTCGACCTCACCCAGCGCCGCGTGCGCCTCGCCCAGCAGGCCGAGGATGCAGGGGCGCAGGATCTCGCCCTGGGTCTCGCGGTAGCGCTCGTGCCCCTCGGCGATCGCGGCGAGGCCGGCCGCCGCCGCCGCCCGGTCGCCGCGCGCCACCTGGTGCCGGCCGATCATCACGCGGCTCATCGCGATCCAGTACCGGATGTCCTTGCCGTCGGCGATGCGGCACGCCGCCTCGGCCAGCGCCAGCGCCTCGTCCCAGTGCCCGGCCTCCTGCAGCGGCAGCGCCGCGAAGACCAGCGCGTAGCAGGCGCTGACCGGGTGCGGCGAGGCGCGACCGGCCGCCGCGGCCTCCCGCGCGCGGCGCGCCCCGGCCTCCGGTCCGTGACGCCACAGGTCGAGCCAGCAGAGATTGGCGAGGCCGACGGCGCGCGGATCGTTGCCGCCGATGGCGACGTGGCGCGCGAGGTCGTCCGGGCCGGCCGAGGCGTCGAGCGCCGCCAGCACCCGCGCGAAGCCGGCCTCGGCCTCGGCCAGCCGTCCCGCGCATTGGCGGTTCCAGGCTTGCCGGCGCCAGGCATCGGGCAGGGCGACGGGATCGCCGGCGCGCTCGGTCGCCGCCACCAGGCGCGCGCAGACCGCCTCGGCCTGCGCCACCGGGCCGCGCACCTGGTAGAAGGAGGCGAGGCCGCGCAGCAGCGGCAGGATGCGCGTGTCGTCCTCGACCTCGCCCGCCATGCGCGATGCGCGCTCGAACACCTCGAGCACGGCGCTGCTCGCGTAGCCCTTGCGGGCGATCAGCGCCTGGCCGAGCGTGATCAGCAGCCCCAGCACCGCCTCGGCCATCGCCTCGGCGGGAAGCTGCGCGGCGAGGTCGAGGCCGCGCCGCGCCTGCGTCTCGGCCTCGGTCACGGCGAAGGCGGCGAGCGAGGCGCGCGCGGCGCGCGCCAGCAGCGGCACGGCCAGCGCCGGCTCGCCGCCCGCCTCGTGGTGCTCGGCGATCAGCTCCGGCTGGCGCTGCAGCAGGGCGGGGCGCAGCGTGGCCAGCAGCGCCGCGGCACGGGCGTGATAGGCGCGCCGGTCGGCATGCAGCAGGGATTCGTAGGCGGCGCGCTGCAGCACGGCGTGGCGGAAGGTGTAGGTGGGCACCGGCAGCAGCGCCGTCGCCTCCAGCATCTCCGCCTCGACGAGGCGCGCGAGGTGCTCGTCCAGCACCGGCGGGGGCAGGCGGCACAGCGCCTCCAGCAGGTCGCGCTCGATCTCGCGGCCGAGCACGGCGGCGAGCTGCGCGACGAGGCGCGCCTCGCCGAGCGAGTCCAGCCTCGCCGCGAAGAGCTGCTGCAGCGTGTGCGGCACCGCCGCCTCGCCGGTGGCGAGCACGAACTCCTCGATGAACAGCGGCACGCCGTCGGCGCGCGAGAGGATCGCCTCGCGCGCCATCGCCTGCCCGCCGCTGAGCAGATCGACGAGGCGGCTCGCCTCGGCGCGCCCCAGCGGCGGCAGGGCGATGCGCAGCACCGTGGCGCGGTCCGGCCAGGAGAGCACGAACTCGCTGCGGTAGGTGGCGAGCAGCATCGCGCGGTGCGCCGAGGCGGCATCGCCGATGCCGCGCAGCAGCTCGACCGTGGAGGGATCGGCCCAGTGCAGGTCCTCGGCCAGCAGCAGGAGCGGCTGCCGGGCGGCATGGTGCAGCAGCCAGGCCTGCAGGGACTGCATCAGCAGCAGGCGGCGCGAATGCGGCGCGAGGTCGGCCGGGCCGGGGCCGAAGCCGAGCGCCTCGGCCAGCACCGCCAGGGCGGGCTCGCGGGGCAGCCCCGCCGCCTCCGTCAACGCGGCGAGGCGGGCCATGTCGTCGCGGGGTCCGGCCTTCGGCCCGGCCGCCTCCAGCGCGCCGCGCAGCGCCTCGATCACCGGGTAGAGCGCGGTCGAGGCGGTCTGCGGCGCGCAGGTCAGCTCCACCACCTGCGGCCGCGCGGCCGGGTCGTCGGCGGCGGCGGCGCGGTCGAGCAGCTCGCGCACCAGGCGCGACTTGCCGATGCCCGGCTCGCCGGAGAGCAGCACCACCTGGCCGCGTCCCTCGCGCGCGCGCGCCCAGCGCTCGGCCAGCAGCGCCATCTCGGTGACGCGGTTGACCAGCGGGGCGCGCCGGCGCGCCGCCAGCAGGCGGCTGCCGGCGGCGCGGGCGCCGGTCACCACGAAGGCGCGCGCGGGCTGCGGCAGGCGCAGCCGCGCGGTCTCGGCCGGCTCGCACAGGAAGTCGGCGGCGACGAGGTCGTACACCGTGCCGCCGATCACCACGCCGTTGCGCGGCGCGATCTCCTGCAGGCGCGCCGCCATGTTGGGGGCGCCGCCCACCATGGCGTCGATCTCCATCGCGACGCCCGGGCGGCCGAGCCGCCCCGCCACCACCACGCCGGTCTCGATGCCGATCCGCACGGTGAGCAGCGCCTCCGTGGCGGGCGCCGCGGCGTCGAGCCCGGCGACGTTGCGGCCGAGCTCCGCCATGGCGCGGGCGATCTCCAGCCCGCACGCCACCGCCGCCTGCGCGTCGCGCCCCAGGGCGCGCGGGAAGCCGAAGCAGGCCATGATGCCGTCGCCCGCGTAGTGCTGCACGTAGCCGCCATGGCGCACCACCGCGGCGGCGCAGAGCTCGCGGTAGCTGAGCAGCAGCGCCGCGAGGTCCTCGGGATCGAGCCGGCTGGAGAGGTCGGTGGAGCCGACGAGGTCGCAGAACAGCGCGGTCAGCAGCCGCCGCTCGGCGGTGCGCTCCGCCATCGCGGGCGGGGCGGGCGCGGCCTCCTCGTGCAGCCTGGTGCCGCAGGCGGTGCAGAAGCGCTGCGCCGCGTTCGCCGCCAGGGTGCCGCAGGACGGGCAGCCGGTCGGCAGCGCATGGCCGCAGGCCCCGCAGAAGCGCGCCCCCGGCTGCGCGGCCGTGCCGCAGGCGCCGCAGTGGCGTGGCGGGCCCTCCGGTCCGGCCGGCGGGGAGTGGAGCAGCGGCGGCATAGGGTTGGCGGCGGCCGACTTCATGCAGTTGCGGAACGGCACGGACAGGGTAACATTGCGTGACACGGTGCGAAACGAGGCATTCGTCGCGCGGCGGCGCGCCCGCGTGTCCGCGCCGAACCGCCGCGTCCGGCTTCCCGCGCCGGGCCGGTTCTGCTCCTTTCCGCGTCTGGCCGTCGCTTCTCTTCTTCCCGCGCCTGGCCGGCGCGAAGGCCCTCCCGGCCGGGGAGTTCACGCCATGCCGCCCGCCCTGCTCAGCCCGCCCAAGATCAGCCTCGGCGTCACCGAGGCCTGCCCGCTGCGCTGCCGGCACTGCTACGCCGACTGCGACGCGGCGCCGAAGCCGGCCGAGCTCGGCATCGACGCGTGGATGGCGCTGGCGGACCGGCTGATCGCCGACGGCGTGATCCAGTTCTACTTCGAGGGCGGCGAGCCGCTGCTCAAGCCGGGCTTCCCGGCGCTGCTGGCGCGCTGCGCGCGCGACGCGATGACGCTGCTGCGCACCCACGGCACGCTGATCGACGACGCCATGGCCGACGCGCTGCGCGCGGCCGGCGTCGGCCGCGTGCTGGTGGACCTGATGGGCGCCTGCGCCGGAACCCACGACGCCGCGACCGGCGTGCCCGGCAGCTTCGCGGCGAGCTGCGCCGGGCTGCGCCGCTGCGCCGAGCGCGGCATCGCGACGGACGCGCTGGTGATCCTGACGCGCCAGACCGCGCCGGAGCTGAACGACCTGCTGCGCCTCGCCGCCGGCCTCGGCGCCGAGCGCGTCGGCGTGCTGCGGCTCTACCCGCTCGGCCGCGCGAAGCGGCGCTGGGACGAGCTGGCGCTGTCGCTCGAGGAGCAGATGGCGGCGATACGCGGCCTCGACCCGCCGCCCGGCCTGTCGGTGATGCAGTCCTGGCATCCCTACGACCGCAATTGCTGCTGGCAGGCGGCGGCGATCGACGCCACCGGCCGCGCCATCGGCTGCATGTACCTGCGCGAGTACGCCGATTTCGGCCGCGTCGCCGGAGAGGGCGCGGTGCCGTTCCTCGACATCTGGCGCCACCAGCCGGCCTATCGCCGCCTGCGCGCCGGCACCGGCATCGAGCGCGCCTGCGGCGACTGCGCCGGCAATGACGGCTCGCGCGGCGGCTGCCGCGCCTCCGCCTACGCCTTCCACGGGCGCTGGACGGCGCCCGACCCGTTCGACGAGGCGCTGAACGACGGGATCGACCTGCGCGTGCTGCCCGGCCATGCGCGCGGCTGACCCGCCTCGGCCTGGCGGCGGCGTGCGGCCGGCCTGCCCGGCCGGTGGCGCGCCGCCGCCCGATCCCGGCGCCGGGGCGCTGCCCGACTGCGTGCTCGCCCCCGGCGTGCGGCTTCGGCCGGTGCCGGAGCTGTCCACCTGCCTCGCCTACGTGCCCGGCCTTCCCGGGGACGGAGCCGGCGGGGGGCGCCCGGCGCTGCACCGGCTGAACGTGTCGAGCTGGCTGATCGCCGCGCTGTGCGACGGACGCCCGCCCGAGGCGGTCGCCGACGCCTTCGCCCGGGCGCGGCCGGCGCCGGCCGATGCCGTGACATCCGGCACCGACCTGCGCGAGGGATTGCGGAATCTCCTGGCCATCGGCGTCCTGCGGACGCGCCACGGAGACAGCCCGGGCCCGGATTGTCCCAGAAAGGAGACGGAACCATGAAAGAGCCGGAAGATCGCCGCGCCGCCGCGCCGCCCGCCAGCCTGCTGCGCGCGGACGCCTCGGCACCCGCCACCGTCGCGGTGGTCGCCGAGGTGCGCAGCGATGCCTCGATCAAGTTCGACCCGATGCTGGCGCCCGGCTACCTGGGCCTGCCGAAGGACGGCTTCGGCGCGCTGCTGCTCTGGCGCTTCCAGCTTTCCTGGTCGCGGGCGCAGGAGGTGCAGAAGTGGCTCGCCGGGCCATCGCCGGTGAATCCGCCGATCACGCGCGAGGAGGAGTTCCGCGACCTGATCAACGGGCTGGATTCGTCGAAGGACGGCAGCGGCGAGTTCTTCCTGCACTACGTCGGCACCTTCCTCGCCGCCGACCAGTCCTATGCGAGCTACACCATCGCCGTCGGCATGACCAAGCCGGTGGCCCGCCAGGACTACCAGCGGATCTGGATGGAGAAGCTGGACGCGCTGAAGAAGAACCCGGCCAGCAGGGCCTGGTACGACGAGCTGATCGCCTTCCTGCGCCTCTGCCTCGACACGCCGCTGGTCAGCGAGGAATTCGCGCTGCTCGCCAGCAACGTGGGCGACCTGACGGGGAACGCCGCGAACCATCCCATGGTCACGCGCCTGCTCGCGCCCTGATTGCTCGCGCCCTGATACGGCCGGGCCGGCTTCCCGCCGGGCGCCCGGCTGCTGGGCGCCGCCTTCGCCGGCACGGCACCGCACCGGGCTCGCCGCATGGGCGGCGGGCTGTCTTCCCGGCCTCGGCCCGGCGGAGTCGGTCCGCAGGCGAAGCGGCGGCCGCCGGCGCCGGCGCTGGACCGCGAGGAGCCCCATGCCCGATCCCAGGCGCGTTCCCACCTCGCCGCCCGCATGCAGCGAGGCCGCGAGGATCGACTGCCCGGCACCGCTGCCCCTGCAGGCCACGATGGCGCCAGGCCTGGTGCAGCAGCTCGACCCGGCCTGCGGCCCGGCCTGCCGGCACGGGCTGCCGCAGGTGGTCGCCACCGGCGAGCCGACCCCGTCCGCGGCGCCCGAGGCGGCGGGTGCCGGCTTCCGGCCGGAGAAGGGCTGCGTCTCCGTGCTGCTGGAGTTCCTCGGCGACCCGGCCGACCTCGAGGCGCTCGGCGCGCTGCCGGTGGCGCGGGCGGGCGACATCGTCGCCGCCTACGCCAACCTCGACGCGATCCCGGCCCTGAGGGATCACGGGGCGGTGCTGCAACTGGATCCGGGCGGCCAGATGCCGCCGCCGGTCCTGCCGCCGCCGGCCCCGGCGGGCGGCGATTCCGGCGGCGAGCCCAGGGATGAACCGGAGGGCGAACCGGAGGGCAATCCGGGGGACGAACCGGGGAGCGACCCGGCGCCGCGGCCCGCCGCACCCGGGGATGCGGCAATGCCGGCGGCTGCGCCGGCCGCCGGCGAGACGGGGCGCGGCGTGCGCCTCGGCATCATCGACCTGGGCTTCGACTTCCTGCACCCCGGCCTCCTCGACCACGAGGGAGGGCCGGCGCCGCGGGCACTCTGGCTGCACGACATGACGCTGTCGCCGCTGCCGGACGCCGTCCCCGGCACCATCGGCCGCCGGTTCAGGCGGGCAGCCCTGCGGGAGGCGCTCGCCTGGTACCGCGCCGGGGGGCCGCCGGCGTCCCAGGGGGAACGACCCGACCCCGGCGAGCCGGCGGCGCTGGAGCACCTGCGCCGCCTGGCATTCCCCCCCGAGCGCATCTCCTTCGCGGAGGCCAGGCAGCGCCGCCTGCACGGCACGGCGGTGGCCGGCCTCGCCGCCGGCAACGGGCGCCGCCGGATGCCGGGCCTCCCGGGGCGCCCTGCGAGGCGTCTGCGGACGGGGACGGGGACGGGACGGGCTTCGCGGGCACGGCGCCGGCGGCCGAGCTGGCGCTGGTTGCCATCGCCGGGCAGCCCGATGCCGACCGCTTCGCGGACGATCTCGACATGCTCGCCGCCATGGCGATGATCTTCCGCGACGCGCCCGCCCCGTGCGTGGCGCTGATGGCCAACAGCGACAATCTCGGCCCGCACGACGGCTCGCTGCTGGGCGAGCGCTTCCTGAACGAGCTTCTGCTGCATCCGGGCCGCGCCGTGGTGCTGACCATGGGCAACCTCAACCACGACGTCGATCCGACGGGGAAGCTCCCGGCCTACCATGCCTTCGATCCCGGACCGGCCGAGCGGGAGGCCCGCTTCACGCTGGAATTCGGGGACTGGAAGCACGCCGACGCCGCGGAGGTCTGGTTCCGTCCTGCCCCCGGCGGCGCGATGCCGCGCGTCGAGGCGCGGATCGCCGACGAGACGCGGCAATTCGCGATCGCGGGGCCCGGCGGGAAGCCGCAGGCGGAAGCGCAGGTGCTGATCGGTCCGCAGGACATGCGGCGCCTGCCGGGCCTGGCCGTCACGGCGCTGCTGCAGACGGTGCAGGATCGCACCTGCCTGCGCCTGGTCTTCAAGCCGCCCACGGAAGGGGCCAGCGCGCGGTGCACCTGGACCATCGTGGTACCGGCGGTCGGGCCGGTGCATGGCTGGCTGGATCGCAACAACAGCGGGTCGGTGCGCTGGGCCGAGGGCGCCGAGGCCGGCGCGAACCGCACGACCCTGGGCTCGCCGGCCGTGGCGGCGCGGGTCCTGTCGGTGGGGGCGGTGACGGGGACCGGCGGGGCGGTGGTGCCGTGGCCGCGGAGCGGCCGTGGCCCGACGCGGGACGGGCTGCACCCGAAGCCCGAGCTGGTGGCCTGCGGCACGGACCGGCGGGGCGCGATCGCCTGTCCCTGGCCGCGCCTGAAGCGACTGCCCGAGGGCGAGGCGCCCGACACCGACTACGGCCCGCTCGACAGCGAGGGAACCAGCTACGCGGCGCCGCAGGTGGCCGGCGCCTGCGCGCGGCTGTTCGAGCGCTTCGGCCCCGAGGCGCGTTGGGCGAGCTGGGCGGACCTGCGGCAGATCCTGGTCGAGCGCGCCCGCCGCGACCCCTCCATGCCGCCGCCGGAGACGGGCGGCTGGGACCCCGCCTGCGGCTACGGCCGGCTCGACGTCGCGGCGCTGGCCGAGGCCGGGCGACGCGCGGTGGACCCCTGGATACGCAAGGCGGCGGCGGATGACGGCACGGAACCCTTCGTCGCCCGCGCCTTCTGGGACAGCCCGGCCCTCGTGCCGCTGGACGCCGGGGACCGCGCGCTGGATGCCGCCGCCGTGGCGCTGGGGGCGCCGGTGGCGCGGCTGCGGGTCGGGATCGGCAATCGCGGCACGCGGCCGGCGACGGATCTCGTCGTGTCGCTGCACTGGGCGCCGCTCGGCACGCTCTACCCGCTCCCCGCGGCCGATGGCGCGGCACCGGCCTGGATGCCGTCGGGACCATGGTCCACCGAAGGGCTCGGGGCGCCGCAGGCGTTGGCATCGGTCCCGCCCGACCCGGAGGATGCGACCGAGGCGACGGCCGCCGTGACCTTCGACTACGTGCCGCCGCGGAATGCCGACGGAACGGTGAGGGCGCACATGCTCCTGGCCCGCGTGACCGGCGGCGACGCCCCGGCCGGCGCGGCGGAGCCGCTCTGCGCGCGCAACAACGCCGCGGCGCTGGCCGTCGCGGCGGCGCTGCCGGAGGCGGTGCCGCCGGCCTTCGAGATACGCGGCTCCGACGACACGGACGGCGTCGCGCTCTGGCTGGAGGGTTGCGGCGGCCGGGCGCGGCTGTGCCTGGAAGGGCTGCCGGTCTCGGCGCTGCCCTGGCGGCGGACCGGGATGTACCGGCCGATGGCGCCGGCACGCCCGCGCCACGGCGACGGCGGCATCGATCCGGCGACGTTGCCCGAGGAGGACACGGTACTCGTGGGGGCCGCCGACATCGCCGCGCGGACGGATGTCGAGCAGGCGCTGCGGCTGGAATTGCGCGGCGGCCTGGTGTGCCTGGAGGGAGGCACCGAGCTGTTCCTGCCGCGCCTGCGCCTCGTGCCCGGGGAGGCGCTGGCGCTGCGCGTGCGGGTCCTCGATCGCGATGCGCGGAAGGGTGGCGGGATCGGCCTGCTGCACCTGAGCGGCGGGCGGCGCGTCGGCGGCGGGATGATCCGCCTGCTCCCGGCCCCGGACGGGTCCCGGTCGGGCGGAACCGCCTGATCGGGTGACGATGCTCGAAGGACGAGGAGCGGGGGCGGCCCCGCGGGCCATGGCGCGGGCGATCCGCTCCGGAACGGATCGCCGGAGGAGGGAAAGCGTGCCCAGGGCGTGAAGCCGCCCGGAGAACATTGCCCATGCAGGTCGGGGGTAAACCCGGGCAGGCGGGAAATCGGTGTCAGGCGCCCCCTTCAGGCGTTCGGAACCGGGCGCCCGGTCAAGATCCCGACGCGGCTTCCTCCGGTGGAAAGGGACGTCAGACGACGACCACCGTCTTGCGGCGCCGGCTGATCATCGCCCGGACGGCCAGGTAGACCACCGCCGCCACGCCGATGGCGCCCAGCGCGTAGAGCGTGCCCTTCTCGCCGAGCCACGCCACGGCGAACCAGCCGGCGGCGACGAAGGAGGCGGCCCAGACCCCGGCGGCGATGAAGTTGAGCATCATGAAGCGCGTGCGCGACATCTCGGAGAGGCCGCAGGCGGCCGCGGCGACGTTGCGGACGCCGTAGATGAAGCGGAAGGTCAGCACGAAGGCGACGCCGTAGCGCTCCAGGAAGCCGAGCGCGGTGGCGACGCGCCGCTCGGCGCCGGGAATGCGGCTGACGGCCCGCTGCCCGTAGCGCCGCCCGAGCGAGAACCAGAGCTGGTCGCCGAGGAAGGAGCCGCCCCAGACGCAGAACATCAGGATCCAGGGATCGACCAGACCGGTGGCGCGGCCGGCGGCCGATGCCAGGAGCACGAAGGTCTCGCCTTCGAAGAACGACCAGATCGCTGCGCCGGCATAGGCGAGTAGGCCCCATTCAGCCCAGAATTCCGCCACTCGCTCTCTCCCCCGGCGCCCCGCGAAGGCCCAGCACTAACCCGCTGGGCAGATGCTTCGAAAGAAGAATTTCACGTGGCCGTGACACTTTTTTCACGGCGTCCATGTTCGGTGGCATTCGGTTGCCAGTCGTTGCGCGACCGGCTGCCCGCGGGCCGCGCAAGGCAGCCTCGGCCATGGGCACCGCCGCGGAACGACGCGTGCGAAGCGTTTCGTGCCGGGCAGCCTCCGCATCCCATATGGTGATGCCGTCGCGCCGGTTCGACCCCTCCTTCCCCGGAAGCCGGCCGTCACGGGATGCCGAGCCATGTACCCTCCTCGACGCCTGCTGCTCGTCCTGTTCGGGACGCTCGCCTGCGGCCTCCTGCAGGGCGCGCCCCGGGCCGGGGCGCAGGACTGCCTCGGCCGGGCGGATTTCGATGCCTGCGTGGCGGCCGCCATCGGCCAGCGGCAGGCGGACAACGCCGCGGCCCAGCAGCGGATCTTCCAGCAGTACCTCGCCGCGTACGGCCCCTGGCTGCAGCAGCAGTACGCGCAATACCGGGCGCAGGGCGGGCCGATGTCCTATCCGGAATTCGCCTGGTGGAACCTGATGACCGCCAACGGCACCAACGTCCAGGGAGCCATGGCGGCGCAGCGCGACCGCTTCGAGGGATGGCAGCGCGCGAACCGCACCGTCCAGGAAGGGTTCGCCAGCTACAACGACGGCGCGCGTGCGAACGGCGCCCGCACCGACGCGGCGATCGGCCGCTATGCCGACGAGGCGATCCGTGGCCAGGCGCCCTATGTCGATCCCCGTACCGGCGCCACGGTGATGCTGCCCTACGCGGCGGCGCCCGGCCGGCCCTTCGAGCAGGGCGGCACGACCTACGTGCAGGCACCCGACGGCACCTACCGGCAATGGCAGGGCCAGGGCTGGGTGCCGCTCTACCCCGCCGCGCCGCGCTGAGCGGAGCCCCCGCGCCCGGCCGGTTCCCCGGGGCCGGCGTCGGGGCGGGCAGGGGGGCGGCATCGTCACGCGGCGCGGATGCCTTCGAGGAAGCTACCCACCCGGTCCCCGAGCCGCTCGGCCTGCCTGGCCAGCCCGGCGGAGGCGGCGCGTAGCCGGGACGCGGCGGCGCCGGTCCGTTCCGCGCCTTCGTGGAGGCTCCGCGCCGCGTCGGCCGATAGCCTGGAAATGCTCTGACGGGGCGTCCCGGCGTCACCGGCCCCGGGGCCACCGATCCCGGGGCCACTGGTCCCGGTGCCGTCGGTCCCGGTAAGCTGGCATGGCATGGACATGACCGATGGCAGGGCCCCGGCGGCCCGGCCGCGCGGCCTGCCCGCGCGGCTGCGCGCCGCGCTCGGGCGGCGCGTGCCGACCGAGATCACCGAGGCGCAACTCGGGCAGGTGCTCGCCCTGGTCGCGGGTGCAGTCAACGCCGGCGGCTTCCTGCTGGTCGGCCAGTACACCTCCCACATGTCCGGCGTGGTCTCGGCCATGGCCGACAACCTGGCGCTCGGCGCCGCCTGGCTGGTGCTGGCCGGGCTGGGCGCGCTGCTCGCCTTCATGGCGGGCGCGGCCTGCTCGGCGATCCTGATCAACTGGGGCCGCCGGCGCCGCCGCCGCGACCGTTTCGCCATGCCGCTGCTGCTGGAGGCGGCGCTGCTGGTGCTGTTCGGCCTGCTGGCCGAGCTGCTGGCGGCGCCCGCCTCGACCGTGCTCGCCGTGCCGGTGCTCTGCTTCCTGATGGGGCTGCAGAACGCCACCATCACCAAGGTCTCCGGGGCGCGGGTGCGCACCACCCACATGACGGGCATCGTCACCGACATCGGCATCGAGCTGGGCAAGCTGTTCTACTGGAACCGCATGCCGGGCGTGCCGGAGGGCGACAGGGTGCTGGCCGACCGGGCGAAGCTGCGCCTGCTCGGCCGCATGCTCGGCTGCTTCTTCGCCGGTGGCGTCATCGGCGCGCTGGGTTTCGGTCGCCTCGGCTACGCCTTCTCGGTGCCGGTCGCGGTGATCCTGCTGGTGCTCGCCGGCGCCATGGTGCGGCAGCGGGCCTGACAGGCGGGGCGGGATCGTCCGGCCCGCCCCGCGGGAAGGGAGGCCGCGCGCCCCAAGGTTCGTCCGGGCGTGGGGATCGGGCGATCCCCTGACGGCCCGGCGGTGCGGGGCGCGGCCGGCCGCCGCGCGGAGCGGGCCCTACATCGGCGGATCCACCCCGTCCTTGCCGACGGTGATGCGGCCGGTCGAAGGCCGGCCCTCGGCATCCGGCGTCGCCATCAGGAACACGCGTGCACCGGGGACGAGATCGGCGCGGCCGGCCGGGATGGGCGTCACGACGGGCGCGTCGGGCGGCACCGTGACGGTGACCGTGCCGCCGCGATAGGCCATGGTCAGCTCCCGCCCGCTGGTGCCCGCGACCGTCGCGGTCACCGTGGCGTTGGTCATCGAGCTGCCCGGCACGAGGTCCCAGGCGCGGTGCCCTTCGCCGGTGCCGCGCGCCGATTCCGGGAAGACGTGAACCTCCAGCGCCCGCCACCCGCCATCCGGGCCGGGCTCGGCGGCGACGCCGACGAAGGCACCCGGCGCGATCCCGGACAGCGGCACCCGGCGCAGCGCCGAGACGGCGAGCGGCTCGGCGAGGCGGACGGCCACGCGCGACCCCTCCCGGGTCGCGACCGTCAGCACGTCGCCCTCGAGCGCGACGATGGTGCCGCGCAGGCGGGTGGGGGGCGCCGGCTGGGCCCAGGCCCGGCCAACGAGGAGCGATGCCGAAGGCGCCGCCGGGGCGAGGGCGGCCGCCATGGCCAGGGTGAGCAGGCCACGGCCGGCGCGGCGGCGCGTGAGGGGCGGCATCGGGGGCATCGGCGCGGTTCCATGGGCCGTGGAGCACCCGGCATGTCGGATATCCGGCCGCGATGGCAAGGCTGCCGTGCCGCCGGCACGCGCCGCCGCGCCGGCCTGCGGCGGGTGCCGCCTCCCCTGGGCTTCCCGAGGAGGAGGGCGTGCGGCTCCCCGTGGCCCCGTTCTGCCCGCGGTTTCGCGCCGGCGCGGGTTCCACACTAGAGTGCCGCACGACATTCCCGGAGCGACCTCTCCATGGCCCTGCGCGTGGCGGTCCAGATGGACCCGATCCAGTCGATCAACATCGACGCCGACAGCACCTTCGCCCTGATGGAGGAGGCGCAGTCGCGCGGCCACGCGCTGTGGCACTACCTGCCGCGCGACCTCGCCCTCTCGGCCGGCCGCGTCGTCGCGCGCGCCAACGCGCTGAAGGTCCGGCGCGAGCACGGGAAGCACTGGGAGTTCGGCCCCGACGAGGAGCTGGACCTCGGCGCCGTGGACGTGGTGCTGCTGCGCCAGGACCCGCCCTTCGACATGGCCTACATCACCACCACCCACATCCTGGAGCACATCCACCCGAAGGTGCTGGTGGTGAACGACCCGGCCAGCGTGCGCAACGCGCCGGAGAAGCTCTACGTCACCCACTTCCCCGAGCTGATGCCGGAGACGCTGGTCACCGCCGACCGCGCCCAGATCATGCGCTTCCGGCGGAAGCACGGCGACATCATCGTCAAGCCGCTGTTCGGCAACGGCGGCGCCGGCGTGTTCCACCTGCGGCCCGACGACCCGAACCTCAACAGCCTGGTCGAGATGTTCACCGAGCGTTCGCGCGAGCCGCTGGTGGTGCAGAAGTACGTCCCCGCCGTGCGCCAGGGCGACAAGCGCATCATCCTGGTGGACGGCGAGCCGCTCGGCGCCATCAACCGCGTCCCGGCCGAGGGCGAGAGCCGCTCCAACATGCATGTCGGCGGCCGGCCGGAGCAGACCACGCTCACCGACCGCGAGCGCGAGATCTGCGACCGCATCGGGCCGGAGCTGAAGGCGCGCGGCCTGATCTTCGTCGGCATCGACGTGATCGGCGGCTACCTGACCGAGATCAACGTCACCTCGCCCACCGGGCTGCAGGAGGTGGCGCGCTTCGACGGCACCAACCTCGCCGCCGCGATCTGGGACGCGATCGAGGCTCGCCGCCGGGGCTGACATTCACGGCGGCGCCCCGGTCCGGCCGGGGCGCCGCCTCCGGACCCGGCGCCAGGGGGTCGTCGGGGGAAAGCCCTCTCCGCAACTCCCCCCCTTCCCGGACGACGGGTGGGGCAACGCCGCCGCCGCCGCGATACGCAGGACGGGATTGCCCGACCCGTCTGCGGCGGCGTGAAGGCCGAGGCTGGACAGCTCAGCCTCATCCGTCGCCCGCATGTCTGGCGCCGGCCGGGTTTCCCCGCGGCGCCCCGGTGATCGCACGGGTCGCGGCGGCGATGCGCCGCGCGGTCGCGGCGCGGCGGGCCGGACGGGCTGCCCGGCCCGTGACCGCCCCGGCGACGCTCGCGCCGGCCGGCCCGGAAGGCGCCGCTTCGCGCACATCCATCAATGTCCGGCTGCGTTCCTTCGGGCGATCGTGTCGCGTCGTCCCGACGGAAGCGACGTGTCACGGCATTTTCATAACGAATTAGTAACGTGTGGCTTCCGCGCCGGCACAACCGACGCGCCGCAAACTGATGGCGCCGGTGCGGGCAGGCACGCAAAATGAGTTGGCATGGAGAGCTCGAAAGCCTCCTCGCCTCGCATGCACCGCGACAGATCCAAGACAACAGGGATAGCCACCATGACCTTCCTCTCCAAGCCCGTGATCGCTGCCACCCCCGCCGAGACCCGTATCGTCGAGGCGACGTTCGAGGCCGGCCCGGCCGCCAGCCCGGTGCCGGCGCATGTCGAGGTCGCGGCCCGCCGCTACAGCACCCTCGACGTCTCGCTCGATGCGACGAGCGGCATCTTCTGGTGCCACATGAAGCCCGCCGGCCGCCCGAGCTTCACGCCGGAGCTGCTGCACGAGATCTCGGACATGCAGCTCTGGATCGAGCAGATGTTCCAGGCCCGGTCGCACGAGCGGAAGCTGCCCTTCCAGTACTTCGTGATGGGCTCGCGCCTGCCCGGCATCTTCAACCTGGGCGGCGACCTCGGCCTGTTCGCCGAGCGCATCCGCCAGGGCGACCGCGCCACGATGCGGGAATACGGCCATGTCGCGGTGGAGGCGATCTACCGCAACCACGTCGCCTTCCGCTCGCCGGTGGTGACGATGGCGCTGGTGCAGGGCGACGCGCTGGGCGGCGGCTTCGAGTGCGCCCTCTCGCTCGACCTGATCGTGGCCGAGCGCAGCGCCAAGCTCGGCCTGCCGGAGATCCTGTTCAACCTGTTCCCCGGCATGGGCGCCTACAGCTTCCTGTCGCGCCGGCTCGACGCGCAGCGCGCCGAGAAGATGATCACCAGCGGCAAGATCTACACCGCCGCGGAGCTGCACGAGATGGGGGTGGTCGACGTGCTGGCCGAGGATGGCGAGGGCGAGCTGGCGATCGAGGAGTATGTCGAGAAGAACCGCCGCAAGCACAACGCGCACCAGGCCGTCCTGCAGGCGCGGCGCCGCGTCAACCCGGTGACGCTCGACGAGCTGCGCGACGTGGTGGACATCTGGGTCGAGGCGGCGCTGCGGCTGGAGGAGCCCGACCTGCGCAAGATGGTGCGGCTGACCCAGGCGCAGGATCGCCGCCGCGCCGCCGTCAACGCGTCGCTGATGGTCGCCGCGGAGTGACGGGCGCGATCGGCGGGTCGCCCGGCATGGCCGCGCCAGGGGCGATCGGCACGCGCCGGTACGGTCCCGCGGACCGTCCGCGTCCGACCCGTCGTCCCGGGCCCGGATGCGGCGGCGCCGCGTGGCGGGGTGCGGGATCGGCCGCCGCGCCCGGGCGGGATGCACCCCGACGCGCCGCGCCGGCGGGGGACGGGCAGGGGGCCTGCTCCGCTCCCGCCGCCCCGACGCGGCCGCGCCGCCGGGCCCGGTGCCGGCAGGCCGCGAGGCCGGCCGCCGGGTCGGCTACCGGGGCGGTCCCGGGGTCGGTCCCCGGGTCGGTCCCGGCAGCCAAGCGCCCGCATCCGGCTCAGCGTCGCTGGTCGATCTGGTCGAGGTCGGGGCGGCGCTGCAGCAGCGCCTGCCGCGCCCGGTCGAGCTCCACGCGGAGCCGCTGCATGTGGCGGGCCCCCTCCGCCGCGAGCTCGGGCTGGCGGATCTGCCGCCAGGCGAGGCAGAGGTCGAACACCGACTTGGCGCCGATATTGGCCGCGGCGCTGCGCAGCGCGTGCGCCTCGGAGCGGAAGCGCGGCACGTCCGCCGCCGCGGCGGCCTCGCCGAGCTGCGCCACCACCGACTCGGCATCCTCCAGGAACTGGTCGATCAGAGTCGCCAGGAATTCCTCGCCGCCGAGCGCCTTGAGGTCCTGCAGCATGCGCTCGTCCACCGCCGGCACGGTGGCGGCGGGGCGGAAGCGTGGATGCGCGGTGATGTCGGCGACGGGCGGCTTGCCGGCCGGCTCCGCCGCCACCGGCGCCGCCTGCTCCTCGGGCGTGGGCGGGACCATCTCGTTGATCAGCGAGATCAGGCGCGCCGGCTCGATCGGCTTGGTCAGGCAGCCATCCATCCCCGCCTCGGCGCAGCGGCGGGCGACGTCGGGCGTGGCATCGGCGGTCAGCGCCACGATCGGCAGCCGCTTCCGCCCGAGCGCCGTGAAGCGATAGAGCTTGGTCGCCTCCAGCCCGTTCATGTGGGGCATGTTGAGGTCCATCAGCACGAAGTCGAATTCCCCGGCGTCCAGCGCGTCGAGCGCCGCCTCGCCGTTGTCCACCAGCGTCGCCTCGAAGCCGGCGCGCTCCAGGATCTTCTCCGCCACGCGCTGGTTCACCCGGTTGTCGTCCGCCACCAGGATGCGCAGCCGCCGCCCCGGCACCGTCGCCGCGGGCGCCGCCACCGGCCGTGGCGCGAGGCGGTGCGCGCCGGCGATGCGCAGCGCCGCCGCCAGCTCGCGCGGCGTCGCGGCGGTCGGCAGCTCGGAGGCGAAGTGGCACCGGCGGGCCTGGCCTGGCAGCCCCGCGGGCGGCGCCTCGTCGAGCAGCAGGAGCGGGATCTCGCCGCCGGGATCGAGCCCGTGCAGCGCCGCCGCCAGCGTGTCGGCCCCCGTGGCGAGCCCGCCCTCGTGGAGCAGCAGCACGCGGCGCGGCGGGGTGCCGTCGCGGCGCAGCACGGCGATGGCGCGGCCGGCGGTGGGGGCGACCTCGGTCTCCAGCCCCAGCGCCTCCAGCTGCTCGCGCAGCCGTGCCGCCACGGCCTCGTCGGCCGTCAGCACCAGCGCGCGGGCCTCGGGGAAGCTGGCCGGGGCGGCCGCCTCCTCGGCCTGCACGCCCGCCTCCACCGTGAACCAGAAGGTGCTGCCGAACCCGGAGCGGCTCTCCCCCCCGATCTCGCCGCCCATGAGCTGCGCCAGCCGCCGGCAGATGGCGAGGCCGAGGCCGGTGCCGCCGAAGCGGTTGACGATGCTCTCGTCGGCCTGGGAGAAGCTCTCGAAGATGCGGCCCTGCGCCTCGGGCGCGATGCCGATGCCGGTATCGGAGACCTCGAAGCGCAGGCGCAGCCGGCCGGGCGCGATCGGCACCGCGTCGGCCGCCAGCACGATGCTGCCGGTCTCGGTGAACTTCACCGCGTTGCCGGCGAGGTTGAGCAGGATCTCGTGCAGGTGCCGCCGGTCCCCGGTGAGGGCGATCGGGGTGCGCAGCGTGACGTGGATGCCGAGGCGCAGCTTCTTGGCCCGCGCCTGCGCGGTGATCATGCCCCGGACCTCGGTGAGCAGGTCGAGCAGGTCGAAGGGCGCGACGTGCACCGGCATGTGGCCGGCCTCGATGCGCGAGAAGTCGAGCACGTCGTCGATCAGCGCCAGCAGCGACCGCCCCGCCCCCTCCACGGTGCGGTTCATCTCCGACTGCTCGGCGTTCATCGGCGTGTCGCGCAGCAGCGCCGACATGCCGATGATGGCGTTGAGCGGCGTGCGCAGCTCGTGGCTGACGCTGGCCAGGAACAGGCTCTTGGCCTGGCTCGCCGCCTCGGCCTGCTCGCGTGCCTGGGAGAGCTTGCGGATCAGCGTGCCGGCGTAGAGCGGCAGGGCCAGCAGGCCGAACAGCAGGCCGGTCGAGACGTGGATGTTCTCGTGCCAGAACGGCGTGGCGAGCACCACGGCGGCGAAGCCGGCGAGGCTGAGCGCCATGGACAGGTACAGCGCCGGCAGCCCGAAGCGGAAGCCGTTGCCGAAGATGACCCAGAGGTAGATCGGGAAGAAGACCGACATGGTCTCCCCGCCGAGGTGGAGCTGGACGGAGAGGAACACCGTGTCCAGCACCATGGCCAGGATCCGCCGGGGCCGGTTGGCGGCCGGCCGCAGCAGGATGTGCGCCAGCACGCCGAGCGCCAGGACCAGGTAGACCGCCATGCCCACGAGGCCCGGCTGCGCCGTCCCGGCCGGCGCGATCGTCAGCAGGCAGAGCGTGATGATCACCGCGAAGGCGAGCCGGTTGAAGCTCATCTCGTGCTCGCGGTCCGGCCGGTTGCGCAGCCGGGCCGCGAGGCGGCCGAGGAGGCGCCTCGGCATGCCGGTCTTCTTCGCCTGCTCCTGGACTGACCGCACCGCGAACCTCCTGCCCGTCCTCGATTCCAGCCCGGCATTTCCTTGCCGGTCGGTTGACGGGCGATGCCCGCCCGCGGGAAGGGTCATGCACCGTCGCCGGCGGCGCCATGGTGCCGCCGGCTCCTTTCAGAATGGCGGCTCCCGCCGCCCGCGCCGCCCTCGCGGCACGCCGCGAGGGCGTGTCGGGGCCGCCGCCGGAAACGCCGGCCGGCGGCAGGCCCGTGCCGGGGCGGACGGATGCGCCGGCCCGGCCCCCTTCGCGACGCGCCCGGCATCCCCGGCCGGCTGCCCGGCGGCGACGTCGGCCCGCCCCCGGCCTGCCCCCCTGGCCTGCGCCGGTCAGCCGAGGCGGGGGAGGGACTTGCGCCGCCGCACCAGTCCGGCGAACACGTCCGGCTCCAGGGGCTGGCTGAAGTAGTAGCCCTGGATCTCGTCGCAGCCTTCCGCCATCAGCTGCGCGAGCTGCTCGACCGTCTCGACCCCCTCGGCCAGCACGTCCACGTTCAGGCTGTGGCCGAGGGTGATGATGGCGCGCACGATCGCCGTGTCGCTCGGGTCGGTGCGCAGGTTGCGCACGAAAGACTGGTCGATCTTCAGCCGGTCCACGGGGAAGTTCTTGACGTAGGAAAGCGAGGAGTAGCCGGTTCCGAAGTCGTCGATCGACAGGCGCACGCCGAGGTCCTTGAGGTCGCGCAGCACCGACGCCGCGGCCTCGGCGTCCTCCATCAGGATCCCCTCCGTCAGCTCCAGGTCGAGCATGTTGGGATCGAAGCCGGTCTCCTCCAGGGCCTCCGTCACCACCTGCCGCACGTCCTGGCGGCGGAACTGGATGGGGGAGAGGTTGACCGCCATGCGGACCGGCGGGAGGCCGGCATCGGCCCAGCGCTTGGCCTGGGCGCAGGCCTCGCGCAGCACCCACTGGTTGATCGGGACGATCAGCCCGTTCTCCTCGGCCAGCGGCAGGAACTCGCCCGGGCGCAGCAGGCCCCAGCCCGGCCGCTGCCAGCGCAGCAGCGCCTCGGCCCCCACCACCTGGCCGGTGCGCAGGCTCACCTGCGGCTGGTAGTGCAGCACGAACTGCTCGCGCGCGAGGCCGGCGCGCAGGTCGGCCGCGAGCACGATCGCCTCGCGGGCGCGCCGGTCCATGTCGGATTCGAAGAAGCTGACCGCGTCGCCGCCCGCCGACTTGGCGCGGTACATGGCGAGGTCGGCGTTGCGCAGCAGCTCCTCCACCTCGCCGCCGTCGTCGGGCGAGAGGGTGATGCCGACGCTGGCGCCCAGGCTGATCTCCTGGCTGTCGCTGAAGAAAGGCACGGCGATCGCCTCGGTGACGCGCCGGGCGAAGTCGGCCGCGTCGTCGCGCCGGGTCAGGCCGGTCTGCACGACGGCGAACTCGTCGCCGCCGAGCCGCGCCACGGTGTCCTCCTCGCCCGCCAGCGCCAGCAGCCGGCCCGCCACCTCGCGCAGCAGCCGGTCGCCGGTCTGGTGGCCGAGCGCGTCGTTCACCGCCTTGAAGCGGTCGAGGTCGAGGAAGTGCAGCGCGAACATGCGCCCGCCGCGGCGCGAACGCGCCAGCTCCCGGCCCAGCCGCTCGGCCAGCAGGACGCGGTTCGGCAGGTCGGTCAGCGAGTCGTGGTGGGCCATGTGGCGCAGCCGCGCCTCGGCCACCTTGCGGTCGGTGATGTCGATCGCCGTGGTCAGCACGCCCACCGTGTCGCCGGTGCCATCGCGCAGCGGCGCCTTGTTGGTCAGGTAGGTGCGGCGCACCCCGCTGGCGTCCTCGATCTCCTCCTCGTAGCTGCCGAGCGCCTTGCCGGTCTCGAACACCAGCCGGTCCAGCCCGCGCGACCGCTCGCCCTGTTCGGGGCCGAACATGGCGGCGGGCAGGCCGGCCAGCGCCGCCGGCGTCGACCCGGCGATGCGCGCCTGATGGGCGTTGACGAAGATGCAGCGGCCCTGCCGGTCGGTGGCGCTGATCATGGCCGGCACGGTGTCGATCACCTGCGTCAGCGATTCCAGGCTGTTGCGCAGCAGCGCCTGGCGCGAGCGCTCGCTGTCCTCCAGCTCGCGCTCCAGCGTCTGGGCGCGGGAGCGGATGATGAGCTGCTGCTTGCGCAGCTTCAGCAGGTTGCGGGCGCGGGTGGTGAATTCGTAGTGGTCCACCGGGCTCTGCAGGAAGTCGGTGGCCCCGGCCTCCAGGGCGCGCAGGCGGAAGGAGCGGTCGTCGTAGGCGGTGATGACCACCACCGGCACCTCCGCGCCGTGCGGCTTCTCGCGCAGCCGGCGGGTGAACTCGGCGCCGTCGATGTTGGGCATCTTGTAGTCGGTCACGACCAGGTCCGGCGCGTTGTGGTCGAGCCATTCCAGCGCCTTCAGCGGATCGCCGAACACCTGGACGGTGACGTCGTCCTCCAGCGAGGCGGCCAGTCGCGAGAAGATGTTCCGGTTGGTGATGCGGTCGTCGAGGATGACGATGGTGGGCATCGCGCTCTGCCGCCGCCTTGAAGGAATTTTCGGAAAGCCGCTCCGCAGAAACAAATACAACCCGGCGACTAAGCAAGGAAGGGAAGTTCGTCCCTTGTATGCCGTGATGATGGATGAAACAACCGGTCACGGAGGGCCCGTCTGCCGGCCGGGACGCGGGCCGGTTTTCCGCGCGGCGCCTCGCGTGGCGATCCTTGCCCGCGATCCGCGACTCCCGTGGAGGCCGCTCCGGCGGCCGATTCCCGCGCGCCGTGGCGGTGGACCGGCCTCACCCTCGGAACCGGCCGCCGCCGTCCACGTCCACCACCGTGCCGCTGAGGTAGCCGCCGCGGGGCGAGGCGAGGAACACGGCCAGCGAGGCGATCTCCTCCGGTTCCGCCGGCCGGGCGAAGGGGAGGTCGTGCAGCGTCTCCTCCCAGCGCGCCTCGTCGCCGAAGCGGTCGCGCGCCCGCGCGCGGGCGAGGGTGACGATCCGGTCGGTGCGGGTCGCCGCCGGGTTGATGCCGACGACGCGGACGCCGGAGTCGACGCTGCGGCCGCCGAGCGCCTCGGTGAAGGCGATCAGCGCGGCATTGCCGGCGGCGCCGCAGATGTAGTCGGCCCGCGGCGCGCGCCCGGCCATGCCGATGACGTTGAGGACCACCCCGCTGCCGCGCGCCTGCATGGCGGGCAGGTAGAGCTGCGTCAGGTGGACATAGCCGAACACCTTGAGCTGCCACGCCTCCTGCCAGCGGGCGAGGCCGATGCGGTCGAGGCCGCCGCCCGGGATGGCGCCGGCATTGTTGACAAGGATGTCGATGCCGGGCTCGGCGGCCGCGAGGGCCTCGCGCGCGGCGGCGTCGGCGAGGTCCGCGGCATGCGTGGCGACGGCGACGTCGTGGCGCGCCCGCAGCCCGGCGGCGGCCGCCTCCAGCGCCGCGGCGTCGCGGGAGGCCAGAACGAGGTCGCAGCCTTCGGCGGCGAAGGCGGCCGCGCAGGCGAGGCCGATTCCCCGGGAGCCGCCGGTGACCAGCACCCGCGCGCCTCGCAACCGCATGTCCATGTCTCTCTCCCCGCCCGTTGCCGCCACCCTATCGGCGGCGGGGGAGGGCGGGAAGCCACCGGGAGACGGCCCGGTCGGGGCCGCCCCGGATGTCCGCGCCGGTTGCCGTCGCGGGCCGGGCGCGGGCCGGGCGCGGCCCCGGACCGCCGGCCGGGGCGGCGGCACGCCGGGGCCGGCGGTCGAGTCCCTCGCGCCCGGGCCTCGGTCCGCGGGGCCCGCCGCAGCGCCGCCCCGTCCATCCGCGGGGGCGGGAATGCCGCGCCGCGACGCCCGGGCGTCGAGCCGGGCGCGGACCGGGCCGGGCTCCGCCGTTCCCTTGCCTTAGAATTGAGCGGCATGAGAAAGAATTGAGCGGCATGAGAATTGAGCGGCATGGTGTTGCGCCGGTTGGCCGCCGGACCTCGCCGCGCCGGCCCCGCGGGCGCCGGTCCTTCCGCCGGCCATCGGACCCCGCCTCCGTCGGGATGCCCGCAGGCGGGACGGGCAGGACCGGGGGCGACGGGGGGCGGTGCCGGCATCCCGCGCGCCGGGGCCCGGGCGGAGGCGGAATGCACCGATGCCCCGGGCGTTCCCACGGGTTCTTTCGGGGCCGGGCGCTTGCGGTCGCCCGACCGGACGGCTAACCCGCGCCCGTGTCCGATACCGCTCCTTCCCGCCCCGCATGCCGGCCGGCCGGTCGGCTGGCTTCCCGACTCGCCGCCCTGCGGGGCTGGCGGGCTTCGCTGGCCGCCTGCGGCCTCGGCCTGCTGTCGGCCCTGGCGTTGCCGCCGGTGCATGCCGTGCCGGTCCTGCTGCTGTCGATTCCGGGCCTGATCGTGCTGGCCGGGGCGGCGCCGGGCTGGCGGCGCGCCGCGTGGCTCGGCTTCTGCTGGGGGTGGGGGCATCATCTCGGCGGTCTGTACTGGATCACCTCGGCGATCCTGATCGAGGCGGACCGCTTCTGGTGGCTGGTGCCGATCGCGGTGCCCGCCGTGGCGGTGCCGCTTGCCCTGGCCATGGCGCTGCCCGCCGCGGCGGCGCGCCTCGCGGCGCCCGGCTGGCCCCGGCTGCTGGCCTTCGCCGCGGTCTGGGTCGCGGCCGAGATGCTGCGCGGGGTGGTGCTGACCGGCTTCCCGTGGAACCTGCTCGGCAGCGTCTGGGCCTTCGCGGCGCTGCCGCTCCAGGGCGCGTCGCTGGTCGGGGTGCACGGCCTGTCGCTGCTGACGGTGCTGCTGGCCGGGCTGCCGCTGCTCGGGCGGCGGGCCTGGGCGGGAGGGTTCGCGCTGGTGCTCGCCGCCGGCGTCTTCGGCTTCTTGCGGCTGCAGGCCGCGGACCCCCCACCGCAACCCTGGCGCGTGATCGTCGTCCAGGGCAATGTGCAGCAAGACACGAAATGGCGGGAGGATGCGCGCTGGCCGATCTTCAACCGCTACCTGAATCTTACCCGTGCCGCCGTGGCGCAGCCCCTGCCGCCCGGCGCCCCTGCCGGCACGCGCACCGTGGTCGCCTGGCCGGAGACGGCGAGCCCCTTCCTGCTCGGCGAGGATCCGGTGGCGAGTCGCCTGGCGGGGGAGACGCTGCCGCCGGGCGGCGTGCTGCTGGCCGGCAGCGTCCGGGTGGAGTGGGGGCCGGACCGGCGGCCCGAGCACGTCTTCAACAGCATGATCGCCCTCGACGAGGCGGGACGGACGCTCGCCGCCTACGACAAGTCCCATCTCGTGCCCTTCGGCGAATACATGCCCTGGCGCGGCCTGATGCCGGTGCGTATCGTGCGCGGCTCGATGGACTTCACCCCCGGCCGCGGCCCGGAGGCGATCGCGCCCGGCGGCCTGCCGCCCTTTGGTACGCTGATCTGCTACGAGGTGATCTTCCCCGGTGCCGTCGTGCCGGCGCCGCGTCCGGACTGGCTGCTCAACATCACCAACGACGCGTGGTTCGGCGCCTCCGCCGGGCCCTACCAGCATCTGGCCGCGGTACGGCTGCGCGCGGTGGAGGAGGGCCTGCCGATCGCCCGCGCCGCGCAGACCGGAATCTCGGCGCTGGTGGATGCGCGTGGCCGGGTGCTCGCGCATCTCGGCCTCGGGGAGTCGGGAAGCCTGGCCGCGCTGCTGCCGGGGCGTGGCCGAGCGACGCTGTTCTCCCGGCTCGGCCTGTATCTGCCCGGCGGGTTGGCCCTGCTCTGCCTGCTCGCCGCGGTGGCTGGAACCATCGTCATGTCTCGAAACGAGAGACCATAAGGTGGAAAGTATAAATTTTGATATTTGTCAAAATGGTTGACAAATGGTTTCCGTGCGAATATCCAGAAATTGGTTTCAGGAAAGGCGTGGTCGATGGCAACCGAGGCAGCAAAGCCGGTGGGGTCACCCACCCAAGTGCTGCAGCTTCATGTCCCGACCCCCGTGGCGCGCATAGGGAAATCGAATATGCCGAGTGACGACACGTCCGATCGCCCGGAGCGTGAGCACCGCGCCAGCCCGATCGACGTGCATGTCGGGACGAGGGTGCGCCTACGCCGGACGCTGCTCGGCATGAGCCAGGAGCGGCTGGGTGAGGCGCTCGGGCTGACCTTCCAGCAGGTCCAGAAGTACGAGCGCGGGGTGAACCGGATCGGCGCCAGCCGCCTGTTCGACCTCGCCCGTGTCCTGGACGTGCCGATCGGCTTCTTCTTCGACGACATGCCGGACGCCATGGGCGGCCAGGGCGGCGGACGCCGCGCCTCGGGCTTCGCCGAATCCCAGGACGGCTTCGAGGACGACACGCTGCACCGGCGCGAGACGCTGGAGTTGGTGCGCGCCTACTACCGCATCAACGATCCGGCCGTGCGCAAGCGGGTCTTCGACCTGATCAAGAGCCTGGCACCGACCGAGTAGGCGGCCGGGCCAGGGTTGGCGTCGCGTCGGCAAAAGGCTGCGCAGCGCGTAACTGCGGATTGTCGAAGACCGGCTCGCGATAGCGACGCAGGGCGTCCCCCAGCGCGGCGGCCAGGTCACGCTTCTCCCACTCTCCGAGATAGGTGCCGATCTCCACCGACGCCCGCCGCTGCGCCAGCAGCAACGTGGAGCAGCGGCCGTGATGCTCGCGCAGCTCCAGCCGCGCCCAGTAGGGCTCCAGAGTCACCTCGGAGCGGCGGCCCCGGCGATCGGTGCGCCGGACCTGCAACTGGTTCGGCGTCAGCACCACGCTCTCCCGGGCGTGGCGGCTGCCGCGGTGGTGCAGCATCACCAGCAGCAGCACCGCCGGCACCTCCAGCCCGACCAGGCCGAACACCGGCCAGGCCCCCAGCCGGAGGAACAGCAGCCCGCTGGCCATGGCGGGCAGGCCGAGCAGAAGGGTGAGCAGCGTCAGCGCGCGTGGTCCCGCGCTTCGGTGCGGGCTGGTCACCGCCTCGAACAGGATGGGCTCGAGCGGGACGGGGCCGGCCGCTGCCATGGGGAGGAGGATAGCTTGATTCGCCTTGCGCTGGTAGCTGGAGTCCGCGCAGCCGGATCCCTCGAATCCATGCCAGACCCGAATCGACGCGCACAGGTCACCGCCCCGGGCGAGCCGATTCCGGCACCGCCTGCCGCCGCCGGCGAGGCCGTGATCCCGCCGCCTCCGTCGACCCTGCCCCCGCTGCCCGGCCCGCCGGGGGCAGCCGACGTGCCGCCGATGCCGCCTGCGGCCGATTCCGCCACCCCGCCGGAGCGGCGCCCGGCCGCGCCGCGCGGGCGCCGGCCCGCGCCCCTGCACGGCAGCGCCGCGGCGCCGCGGCGCGCCCGGCTGATGTCGGCGGATGCCGCCGCCGGCTTCATCCGCGCCCTGGCCCAGGCCACGCCGGACCCGCAGACCGAGCTGCTCTACACGGATCCCTACTCGCTGCTGGTCGCCGTGGTGCTTTCCGCCCAGACCACCGACGCGGCGGTCAACCGCGCCACCCCGGCCCTGTTCGCGGCGGCGCCGGACCCTGCGGCGATGGTGGCGCTCGGCGAGGCCGGCGTGGCCGCGCATATCCGCACCATCGGGCTGTGGCAGGCCAAGGCGCGCAACGTCGTCGCCCTGTCGCGCCTGCTGCTGGAGCGGCACGGCGGCGCGGTGCCGGAGACGCGGGAGGCGCTGGAGGCGCTGCCCGGCGTCGGCCGCAAGACCGCCAACGTGGTGCTCAACGTCGCCTTCGGGGCGGAGACCATGGCGGTGGACACGCACATCTTCCGCATCGGCAACCGCACCGGCCTGGCCCCGGGCCGGACGCCGCGCGAGGTGGAGGACCGGCTGGTGAAGCGCTGCCCGCCGGCCCTGCTGCGCTCGGCGCACCACTGGCTGATCCTGCACGGGCGCTACGTCTGCAAGGCGCGCCTGCCCGAGTGCTGGCGTTGCGCTGCCCGTGCCTTCTGCAACTACCGCGACAAGGTGCTGGTGGCGCCGGCCCGCTGAGAGGAGCGCCGGCGCGTTCCCTGCCGGCGCCACCGAACGGCTCCAGCGCCTTGTTTCCTCGGGCAACTTCGCCCGATCGGATGATTCCACCCGATCGGGATCTGCTCTAGGCTCGGCCCATGCCGCAGACCAAGCCGCGCGTGGCGCTGTTCGTCACCTGCCTCGTCGATCTCTACCGCCCCTCGGTCGGCTTCGCCGCCATCCGGCTGCTGGAGCAGGCGGGCTGCCTCGTCGAGGTGCCGCCGACGCAGACCTGCTGCGGGCAGCCGGCCTACAATTCCGGCGACCGCGCCACGGCGCGCGACCTGGCGCGCGCCGTGGTCGACGCCTTCGCCGGCTACGATTACGTCGTGGCGCCCTCCGGTTCCTGCGCCGGCATGATCGCGCACCACTATCCCGGCCTGTTCGCCGACGACCCGACCTATCGCGGCCGCGCCGAGGCGCTGGCCGCGCGCACGCACGAGCTGGTCTCCTTCCTCACCGACGTGATGGGGATGGAGTCGGTGGCGGCGCGCTACGAGGGAATCGTCGCCTACCACGATTCCTGCTCGGGCCTGCGCGAGATGGGCGTGCGCGAGCAGCCGCGCCGGCTGCTCGCCGGGATGCGCGGGCTGACGTTGCGCGAACTGTCGGAGCCGGAGGTGTGCTGCGGCTTCGGCGGCACCTTCTGCGTGAAGTATCCCGACATCTCCACGCGCATGGTGGCCGACAAGGTGCGCGACATCCGCGCGACGGGGGCGGACACGCTGCTCGCGGGCGATCTCGGCTGCCTGCTGAACATGGCGGGGCGGCTGCGCCGGGAAGGCGCGCCGCTGCGCGTTCGCCACGTGGCGGAGGTGCTGGCCGGCATGACCGAGACGGCGCCGATCGGCGAGGCGCCGCCGCGCTGAGGCGCCGGGACGGGCCGCGCCGCGGCGGCGCGCCGCCCGCCCGGGCCAGGCTCAGGCGGTGAGCACGATCTTGCCGAAATGCTCGTTCGCCCGCATGCGGGCCAGCGCCTCCGCCACCTCGTCGAGCGGGAAGGTGCGGTCCAGCGGCAGGCGCAGCGTGCCGGCCTCCACCGCCTCCCACAGGTCGGCCCGCATGCGGCGGACGATCTCGCGCACCTCCTCCACCGAGCGGGTGCGGAAGGTCACGCCGACGTAGCTGATGCGCCGGAGCGCGTGCAGGTCGAAGTCGAACTCGCCGCGGGCGCCGCCGAGGCGGCCGACATTGACGATGCGCCCGAGGATCGCCGCCGCCTGCAGGTTGCCGTTGGCGACGCTGCCCGAGATCTGGTCCACCACCAGCTCGACGCCCTTGCCGCCGGTCGCCTCCAGGACCCGCTCCGGCCAGTCCGCCGCCTTCGTGTCGATGGCGAGGTCGGCGCCGTACTCGCCCAGCTTCGCGCGCCGCGCCGCGCTGGTCGAGCTGCCGATCACCAGCCGCGCGCCCTTCAGCTTCGCGATCTGCATCGCCATCAGCCCGACCCCCGAGCTGGCGCCCTGGACCAGCACGGCCTCGCCCGGGGCGAGGCGCCCGTTGGTCACCACCGCGTCGTGCATGGTCTGCAGCGCGACCGGCAGGGTCGCGGCCTCGACCTCGCTCATGTTGCGGTCGGGGATGGGCAGGACGCGGCCCATGTCCGCCACGGCGTACTCGGCGTAGCCGCCGGCGCCCGAGGCCATCACGCGGTCGCCGGGACGGATGCCGCGCACGGCGGTGCCGACCTCGGCGACCTCGCCCGCGAACTCCATGCCGACCACGGTGCCGACCCCGCCGACCCGCCCGTGCGACTGCCCGGCCGCGACCGCGAGGTCGGCCCGGTTCAGCGAGGCGGCGCGCACGCGCACCAGCACCTCCTCGGGCTTCGGGCGCGGCGTCGGCACCTCCGCCACGCGCACCCCGGATTCGGTGACGACCGCTGCCTTCACGATGCTTCCTCCACGCTGGGCCGCGCCCGCCGCGCGGCGGCCGGGGACCCTGTCATCGGCCGGATGCCGGCCGTTCTGCATCATCGGCCGGATGCCGGCCGTTCCGCGGCCAGGATGCGGCCGGTCCGCAGCCGCGTCAAAGCGGCGGCCGGTGGGGCGCGGGCCGGCGGGACGGGCCGGGAGAAGGGGCCCGCCGCCTCCCCTCCGCCGTCCCGTCGGGCCGCGCGGGCATGGTTGATCGGCCGGGCGTGGCTTGGCGGTTGCGCCGGGCCCTGCCGAACGTGTTCTATCAATCGAACCAATTCGGCACACCAATCCGGCGCGCGGCCCGGGGCGGCGTGTCCGGCGGGCTCGGTCCCCGGGCATGACCACGACGGAAGCACGGCGGCCGGCGACGAGGCGAGGAAGGGGAGACGTATGTCCGAGACAGCGACGCGGCGGTCGGCCGCGCCCGGGCAGGCCGAGCATTTCGACGTCGTCATCGTCGGGGCGGGCATCTCCGGGATCGGCGGCGCCTATCACCTCACCCACCAGTGCCCCGACCGCCGCTTCGTGGTCCTGGAGGCGCAGGAGAGCTTCGGCGGCACCTGGCTGACCCACCGCTACCCCGGCATCCGCTCCGACAGCGACCTCTACACATTCGGCTACCGCTTCAAGCCCTGGACCGGCACCCCGATCGCGACCGCCGAGGAGATCCGCCGCTACATGGGGGAGGTGATCGAGGAGAACGACCTCGGCCGCCACATCCGCTACGGCCACCGCATCGAGCGCGCGGACTGGTCGGAGGCGGCGAAGCGCTGGACGCTGGAGGCGGTGCGCACCGATATCGGCGAGCCGGTGCGGCTGACCGCGGGCTTCCTGTGGATGTGCCAGGGCTACTACCGGCACGCGGCGGGATACCTGCCGGAGTGGCCGGGCATGGCGCGCTTCCGCGGCCGCCTCGTCCACGCCCAGACCTGGCCGGAGGATCTCGACTACACGGGCCAGCGGGTCGTCGTGATCGGCTCCGGCGCGACGGCGGCGACCGTGGTGCCGGCGATGGCGGCCCGGGCGGCGCACGTCACCATGCTCCAGCGCTCCCCCACCTACTTCCGCACCGGCCGCAACGCCATCGAGATCGCCGACGAGCTGCGGACGCTCGGCGTGGACGAGAGCTGGATCCACGAGATCGTGCGCCGCAAGATCCTGCACGAGCAGGCGCTGTTCGCCGAGCGCACCTTCCGCGAGCCGGAGAAGGTGCGCGACGAGCTGCTGGCCAATGCGCGCGCGCATCTCGGCCCCGGGGTGGACGTGGACACGCACTTCACGCCGCGCTACCGGCCCTGGCAGCAGCGCCTCGCCTTCATCCCCGACGCCGACCTGTTCGTGGCGATCCGCGAGGGTCGCGCCTCGGTCGTCACCGACGAGATCGAGGAGTTCACCGAGTCCGGCATCCAGCTCCGCTCCGGCGCGTCGCTGGAGGCCGACATCGTGGTGGCGGCGACGGGCTTCGACCTCAGCGTGATGGGCGACATCGCCTTCAGCCTCGACGGCGAGCCGCTCGACTTCGCGCGGACGGTGACCTATCGCGGCACGATGTTCACCGGCGTGCCCAACCTCGCCTGGGTGTTCGGCTACCTCCGCGCCAGCTGGACGCTGCGCGCCGACCTCGTGGGCGACTTCGTGTGCCGGCTGCTGAACCACATGCGCGACACCGGCGCGCGCGCGGTGGTGCCGGCGCTGCGGCCCGGGGACGAGGGCATGGCGCTGCTCCCCTGGATCACCGCCGAGAACTTCAATCCCGGCTACCTGGCCCGCGGCATGCACCTGCTGCCGCGGCAGGGCGACCGGCGGGAGTGGCAGCACACGCAGGACTACTGGCGCGAGAAGGACGAGTTCGCGGCGATCCGGATGGACGACCCGGTCTTCGCCTATCGCTGATACCGGCCGGCAAGGGTCCCGACCCGTGCCGGCCGGCATCGCGCGTGCGCCGGGCCGGCGCGACCCGCGCCAGGGTGGTCCGGCGCGCCTAGAGCCGTTCCAGCCTGACTGTATCAGGCCAGAACGGCTCTAACCTTTTGGTTTTTCGCATTTTCCGGGTCGCTGGGTGAGTACACCCAGCTTGAAAATGCTCTAGGGGTCAGCGCACGATCTGCACCGCGCGCGTCGTCGGGATGGCGGCGGAGGATTTCTTGAGGTTCAGCAATTCGGTCAGCAGCGCCAGGACCTGCAGCGAGTGGTCGCCGCGCGTCGCGCCGTCGGCGGCCGGCTCGGCGTGGCGCGGCACGGCATACTCGGCCCCGTCATAGGCCACGCGGAAGGCCGCCGGCGTGGCGTCGCCTCCGCGCGCGAGGCGGAACAGGCAGGCACGGCGCGACGGCGTGGCGGGATCGACCGCGAAGGTGAGACAGGGGGGCGTGCCGTCCGCCCCGGGCGGCATCGCCGCCTGCACGCGCAGCAGCAGGCCGAGGAAGCGGACCACCTCCTCGACCGAACGCACGAGGATGCGCAGCCCGCTGCCGGCGAGGCGCGGCGCCGGCCCCTCCTGCACCACCTCGGGCCGCGCGCAGACCGGCGAATCCCGCCCGGCGCGCAGCGCCTCCTCGTCGCCGCCCGCCACCGGCACCAGCAGGCCGCGCCCGCCCTGCGCCACGCGCCGGCACACGGCGGTGCGGCGCTCCACGCGGTGCAGCCGGAAGCGGCCGCCGGGCTCGGGCAGCAGCCGCATCCCGCCATCCGCCAGCAGCGCCAGCAGCGCCGGCTCGGCCGCCTGCGCGGCGCTCAGGCGCGGGCCGACCGGCTGCAGCGCCTGGTAGTCGTTGAACTCGAAGCGGCCGAGCGCCACCGCCGTCGCCAGTGCCTGCCGCGCGCCCGCGCCGCCATCCGCCACGGGCTCCGGGCAGTCGGGCCGGCCGGTCCAGCAGCGCGGGTCGTTGGGATAGCGCCGGCCCGTCACCGGGTCCTCCACCACGGCGAAGAGCAGCATCAGCAGCATCTCGCGCGGGTAGCCGCGTTCCCACAGCGCGCGGATCAGCCCGGGCTCCAGCGGCTCCAGCAGGCCGCGGGCGAATTCCTGCGTGTCCAGCGCCGAGACGTCGAAGCTTGGCGCCACGCCGCCGCCGAGGCCGAGGCCCAGCACGTAGGGCGTGGCCGCGCCCGCGCCCACCGGCACGGAAAGCCCGGGCTGGCCGAGGCCGAGGTTCAGCGCGCCGCGTATCTGCGGCACGGTGGTGAAGTGCAGCGGCGCCTCGTCCCGCGCGCGCAGGATGTTGCGCACGAGCCCGTCATTGGCGGCGGTCTCGACGGCGCCGTTGTAGGCGATGGCCTGCTGCCCGATCGGCCCGGACAGCGCGCAGCCGCCCGGCGCGAGCCCGAGGAGGAGGACGGGCAGCCGGGCGAGGGCGGCCCACCGTCGTCGTCGCCGCATGGCCGCCGTTCTCCCGGATACCGGAACGTTGCCGGCAGGGTATCAGGCGTGCGGCGACGGGCAATCGCCGCCGGCGCGCGGCGCCGCGGGCACGGCGCGGCGGCGGTCAGCCCAGCCCGCCGCGCCCCATCTCCAGGAACTTCTCGCGTCGCCGCGCACGCAGCGTGGCGCCGTCCGCCTCCAGCAGCGGCTCCAGGCTGCGCCAGATCTGCTCGCCCACGGCCGTCACGGCGGCGGCCGGGTCGCGGTGGGCGCCGCCGAGCGGCTCGGGCACCACCGCGTCCACCAGCTCCAGCCGGCGCAGATCCTCGGCGGTCAGGCGCAGCGCCTCGGCCGCCTGCGGCGCCTGGGCGGCGTCGCGCCACAGGATCGAGGCGCAGCCCTCGGGCGAGATCACGGAATAGACCGCGTGCTCCAGCATCAGCACCCGGTCGGCCGCCGCGAGCGCGATGGCGCCGCCCGAGCCGCCCTCCCCGATGATGGTGGCCACGAAGGGCACCGGCGCCTCCAGCCCCGCCTCGATGGAGCGGGCGATCGCCTCGGCCTGGCCGCGCGCCTCGGCCTCGATTCCGGGGAAGGCGCCGGCCGTGTCCACGAAGGAGAGGATGGGCAGGCCGAAGCGCCCGGCCAGCTCCATCAGCCGGCGCGCCTTGCGGTAGCCCTCGGGACGGGCCATGCCGAAATTGCGGGCGACGCGGCTTTCCGTGTCGTTGCCCTTCTCGGTGCCGAGCACCACCACGGCGCGGCCCCGGAAGCGGCCGAGCCCGCCGATCACGGCGGCGTCGTCGGCGAAGGCGCGGTCGCCGGCCAGCGGCGTGAATTCCTCGACGAGCTGGCGCACGTAGTCGAGGCATTTCGGCCGGTCGGGGTGGCGCGCCACCTGCGTCTTCTGCCAGGGCGTGAGCTTGGCATAGGTGCCCTGGAGCAGCTTGTGCGCCTTGTCGCGCAGGCGGCCGACCTCCTCGGCAACGTCGATGCCGCCGGCGTCGGTGGTGCGACGCAGCTCCTCGATCTTGCCTTCAAGCTCGGCGATCGGCTTCTCGAAGTCCAAAAAGTGACGCATGGGCAACCCTCGGGAGGGCGCGGGTTAGCCCAAAACGGCCGGGGGCGGAAGCGTGCCCGGTCCCGCCGGGGCGGTGGGGGCCGGGTCGCGGCGGCCGCGGCCGGCGCCGGTCAGTCCCGCGCCGGCGCCGCCGGCCGCGGCCCCGCCGCCTCCAGCGCCAGCGGATGGTGCTCCTCCACCAGCCGGCGCAGCCGCTCCTCCAGCACGTGGGTGTAGATCTGCGTGGTGGCGATGTCGGCGTGGCCGAGCAGGATCTGCAGCGTCCGCAGGTCGGCCCCGCGTTCCAGCAGATGGCTGGCGAAGGCGTGGCGCAGCACGTGCGGGCTGACCCGGTCCGGGTCCAGCCCGGCCTCCAGCGCCGCCGCCTTCAGCAGCACGAACAGGCCCTGCCGGGTCAGGTGCCCGGCCTGGCCGCGTGCCGTCGGGAACAGCCAGCGCGCGGTCCTGCCGCCACCGGGGCCGCCATTGGGGCCGCCATCGGGGCCGTCATCGCGACCGGCAGCGGGACTGGCGCCGGCGCGCGCCCGGAGCGCGGCGGCGACCGCCTCGCGGGCCTTCGAGGAGATCGGCACCAGCCGCTCCCGCCCGCCCTTGCCGCGCACCGCCACCAGCGGCGTGTCGGACCGCAGCGCATCCGTCCGGAGGGTGATCAGCTCCGAGGCGCGCAGGCCGCTGCAATAGAGCAGTTCCACCGCCGCCACGGCGAGCGGGCCGCGCCGGCCGGGCAGCCGGGCCGCACCGGCCAGCAGGGCGGTGATCTCCGCCTCGGACAGGGTGCGGGGCAGGGCGGGGCGGGGGCGGGGACCTTCGAGCAGCGCCGTCGGGTCGTCCGCGCGCAGCCCCTCGGCCACCAGGAAGCGGTGGAACTGCCGCAGCGTGGAGAGCCGGCGCGCCACGGTGCGCTCGGCCATGCCGAGCGCGGTCAGGGACTGCAGGTAGGCCGAGAGGGTGGCGGCGCCGGCGCGGGCCGGCCCCTCGCCGCGGCGGCCGGCGAAGGCGGCGAAGTCGGCGAGGTCGGAGGCATAGGCCGCGCGGGTGTTGCGCGCCGCGCCGCGCTCGGCCGCCAGCATCTCCAGGAACGCCTCGATGCGGTGCCCGTCGCCGGGCGTCCCTCCGGGCCCGCCATCCGGCTTGCCGGCGACGCGCGGCGCCGTGCCGGGGGCCCCGGCGGCGGGTGGCCCGCCGGCGGGCGGAAGGGGGGGCGCCGGATCGGTCGGCGGGGTCACGCCGGTGGCCGCCCGCCTCGGCGCGCCCCCGGGCACGGCGTCAACGGGTCTGGAAGCGGTCGTTGGGGAGGACGCGCTCCACCGGCTGCGGCGTGACACCCGGCGGGAAGGCGCCGATCACCAGCATGGCGAGGAGCAGCACGCCGACCAGCACGGCGGCGACCAGGAGGATGGGACGGCGGAACATGGTGGTGGGGCAGACTCCTGGTGGCGCTCTGGTGGCGGGCGGCCCGCCGGCCGGAAGGAAGGCGGCGCACGGGGCGGCGGACCGACTCGACACCCCTGGTACGCGTCCCGGGGCCATCGCAGGCGGGCAACGGTGTGCTAGCCTCGGCCACCGTGTCGCGCAACTCCGCCCTCCACCTCCCCCCCCACGCCGCCGAGGCCCCATCCGTCGAGACCCCGTCCGCCGGGGTCCCGTCCGCCGAGGGCGCGTCCGCCGTGCCGCCGCGGGCCGCGGCCGCGCCGCGCCCGCCCGCCGCCCCGGCCAACCCCTGGCCCGCCCCCTGGCCCACCCCCTGGCCGCGCAGCGTGGTGGTGGTGGGGATGCCGGGCGCCGGCAAGACCTCGATCGGCCGCCGCCTCGCCAACCGGCTCGGCCTGCCCTTCCACGACGCCGATGTCGAGATCGAGGCGGCCGCCGGCCTGACCGTCAGCGAGATCTTCGCCCGCTACGGCGAGGCGCATTTCCGCGACGGCGAGCGGCGGGTGATCGCGCGGCTGCTCTCGCAGGGGCCGATCGTGCTGGCCACCGGCGGCGGCGCCTACGCCGACCCGCGCACCCGGCAGGCGGTGCGGGAATCGGGCGCCGTCTCGCTCTGGCTGCGCTGCCCGCTGCCCACCCTGCTGCGCCGGGTCGCCGGGCGCGACCACCGCCCCATGTTCGTGGACGCCGATCCCGTCGAGGTGCTGACCCGGCTGATGGAGCGTCGCCATCCCCACTACGCCGAGGCCGACATCGTGATCGCCTGTGCCGACGAGAGCCCCGAGACCACCACGCGGCGCGTCCTCGCCGCCCTGTCCGAGTGGCAGCCGCCCGCCCGCCTGCCCGTGCCGCTGCCCGGCGCCGCGCCGCGCGGCTACGACATCGTGACCGGGGAGGGGCTGCTGCGGCGCGCCGGCGGGCTGCTGGCGCCGGTGCTGCCGACGCGGCGCGTCGCTATCGTCTCCGACGCCAACGTCGCCGCGCTGCACGGGGAGACGCTGCGCGAGGGGCTGGCCGAGGCCGGCATCGCCGTCGCCGCCGAGGTGACGGTGGCGCCCGGCGAGGCGAGCAAGAACATGGCCGAGGTGGGCCGCGTGATGGACGCGCTGCTGGCCGCCGGCATCGAGCGGCGCACCGCCGTGATCGCGCTCGGCGGCGGCGTGGTGGGCGACCTCGCGGGCTTCGTCGCGGCGATCACGCTGCGCGGCCTGCCCTTCGTGCAGGTGCCGACCACGCTGCTGGCGCAGGTGGACAGCTCGGTGGGCGGCAAGACCGGCGTGAACCTCGCCGCCGGCAAGAACCTGGCCGGGGCCTTCCACCAGCCGCTGATGGTGCTGGCCGATACCGGCACGCTGGCCACCCTGCCGCCGCGCGAGCTGCGCGCGGGCTATGCCGAGGTGGCCAAGCACGGGCTGCTGCACGGCTCCTTCTGGGACTGGTGCGAGGCGCACGGCGCCGAGGCGGTGGCCGGCGACCCGGCGGCGCTGCGCCATGCGGTGATCGAGAGCTGCCGGCTGAAATCCGCCGTGGTGGCGGAGGACGAGCGCGAGGAGACGCCCGACGGCGGCCGCGCCCTGCTCAACCTCGGCCACACCTTCGGCCATGCGCTGGAGGCCGAGTGCGGCTATGGCGGCGCGCTGCTGCACGGGGAGGGTGTGGCGATCGGGCTCGGCCTCGCGGCGATGCTGTCGGCGCGGCTCGGCCATTGCGCCTATGCCCTGCCCGAGCGGGTGGTGGCGCATCTGGCCGCCTGCGGCCTGCCCGCCCGCATCCACGAGCTGAACCGGCGCTTCTCGGCGGCGACGCTGCTGGCGCGCATGGGGCGCGACAAGAAGGTGCGCGAGGGCAGGCTGCGCTTCATCCTGCTCAACCGCCCGGGCGACGCCTTCGTGGCCGACGACGTGCCGGCCGAGACGGTGCTGACCCTGCTGCGCGACGAGGGCTGCGGCCCGTAGGGCCTGCCGGGCGGCTCGACGGCGACCGCGGCCACGGCCGCCGCGGCACACGCGATTGTCATTCCGACTCCATGCCGGATGAAACCCTGCGGCCGCATCCTGCGCCCGGCGGCACGGAACGGCGGGAGCGGGGAGGGATGTCGAGGCGCCTCGGGGGGCGTCGTTCCCGGTCCGTCGCATCGCCGCTCCGCCGCGCCGGCGACATGGAGCAGACCAAGTGCGACGCATCCTCCTTCCCGTGGCCGCCTGCCTGTGCCTGTCGGCGGCGCCGGGGCTGGGCCAGGATCTCCCCCCGAAGCCCGGCGGAGGCGGCGGGCCCCAGGCCCCAGGCGGCGGCTGGGCGCCGATGGCGCCGGGGCAGCCCCCCGTGTACCCGCCCGGGCAACCACCGGGGTCGTACCAGGGCCCGTCTCCCGGCCAGGCGCCGGGCGGCTATTCCGGCATGCCGGGCCAGCCGCCGGGCCAGCAGCCGGGCATGCCCGATGGAATGCCGGGCGGGATGCCGGGCTACGGCGTGCCCGGCCAGGCGCCGCCGCCGAATTCCGCCGGGCGGCAGAACTACGCCGACGAGCTGACCGATTTCGGCGTGCCGCCGCAGAACCAGCTCAACCCGAATGTCGGCTCGCCGACGCCGACCATGGTGCCCGGCGCGCGCGTCGTCACCACCGACGAGCTGCGCCAGGCGCTGCAGGGCGGCGGCGGCGCGATCGTGCTGGTGGACGTGCTGGACGGCGCGCCGCACCCCACCCTGCCGGGCGCGATCCCGCTGCCCGGCGCCGGGGGCGGAGGCAGCTTCAACGACGGGGTGCAGCAGCGTCTGCAGGGGCTGCTCGCGCAGATCACGCAGCAGCAATTGCAGCGGCCGATCGTGTTCTTCTGCCTCAGCTCGCGCTGCTGGGAGTCCTACAACGCGGTGCTGCGGGCCACCCGGCTCGGCTACCAGAGCGTGTTCTGGTATCGCGGCGGGCTGGAATCCTGGCGCGCCGCCGGGCTGCCGCTGGTGCCGGCGGCCGGTGGCCCGGGCGGCGGGATGGGACAGCCCGGGGCGCAGCCGGGCGGTGGCATGGGTCCGGGCGCCGGCGGCTACCCGGGCCAGGGCGGCTATCCCGGCGGCCAGGGAGGCTACGGCCAGCCGGGCGGCTATGCCGCGCCCGGACAAGGGGGCTATGGCCAGGGAGGGTATGGCCAGGGGGGCTATGGCCAGGGTGGTTATGGCCAGGGGGGCTACCCGGCACGGTAGCGCCGCGCCGGCCCCCGGCCGCTACCGCCGGCCGCCATCGCGACGCGGCGGCGGTTCGCGGCGGGGCGAGGCCCCTGGCGCCGGCGCGCATCCGCTGCCCGGATTCGCCGGCGGTATGGTCGCGTCGCGCGGCGTCTTGCCCCCGCGCCTCCGCGCGCCCACCGATCCGCCCTATTCCGGCTGCACGCCCAGCTCGCGCAGGATGCGGCCGTAATTCACGTACTCCTCCCGGATCATGCGCGACAGCTCGGCGCGCGGCAGGTAGCGCGGCACGACGCGGCCCTGCGCCATCACGCGACGTACCTCGGAATCCTCGATGCCGGCGCGGCAGGCGGCCTCCAGCCGGTCCAGCACCGGCTCCGGCGTGCCGCGCGGCGCGTAGATGCCGACCTGCGAGAATTGCAGCGCGTCGATGCCCTGCTCGCGCGCCGTCGGCACGTCCGGGAAGTCCGGGTGGCGGTTGGCCGAGAAGACGGTGATCAGCCGCATCCGCCCGGAGGCGATCATCTCCGCGGCCGAGGCGACCACGGCGGCCGAGAAGTCCAGCCGGCCGCCGAGCACGTCGTTCAGGTGCGGCGCCTCGCCGCGATAGGGGATGTGGTTGAATTCCACCCCCGTCGCGCGCTGAACCCGCCACACGGCGAGCTGCGGCAGCGAGTTCGGGCCGGGGCTGCCGAAGCTCATCGGCCGGCGCTTCCCCTCCGCCACCAGCTCGGGGAGGGTGTGCACCGGGCTGTCGGCGCGCACCACGATGCCGAGCACGTTCTCGTTGGTGCCGCACACCGCGTCGAAGCTGTCCGGGCCGATGCCGGCGTTGCGCAGCAGGTGCGGCTGCACGACGATCGCGGTCATCGGCGTCAGGCCGAAGGTGTGCCCGTCCGGCGCCGCCGCCGCCACCGAGCGCATGCCGACCACGCCGGAGCCGCCGTCCCGGTTCGCCACCACCACGGGCTGGCCGAGCGAGCGCGAGAGGAAGTCGGCCAGGGCGCGGTAGGTGGCGTCGCCCGCGCCGGCCGAGTAGGGCAGCACCATCGTCAGCGTGTGGTCGGGGAAGGCGTGGGCCGCGCGCGGCGCCGCCAGGGCGAGCAGGGCGGCGAGCGGCAGCGCGCCGAGCGCGGCGCGGCGTGCCCTGGCGCGCGGCACGGGGCGGCGGAAGGAGAGGCGCATGCCGCCCTACTCCTCGATGATGGCCACGGCGCGGATCCAGCCCGCCGAGGCGCGGTGGATCTTCACGGGGAAGCAGGAGACGGTGAAGCCGTCCGGCGGCAGCGCCTCCAGGTTGCTCAGCTTCTCCATGTGGCAGTAGCCGATCTCGCGCCCCGCGCGATGGCCTTCCCAGATCAGCGAGGCGTCGCCCGTCTCCTGCACGCGGCGGCGGGTGTGGGAGAAGGGCGCGTCCCAGCTCCAGCCATCCGTGCCGACCACGCGCACGCCGCGCTCCAGCAGCCACATCGTCGCGGCCTTGCCCATGCCGCAGCCGGAATCGATGTAGTCGGACTCGCCGTAGCGGCTGCCGGCGCGGGTGTTGACGACGACGATCTCCAGTGGCCGGATCGTGTGGCCGATGCGGGCGAGTTCGGCCTCCACCTCGGCCGGCTGCACCACGTGGCCGTCCGGCAGGTGGCGGAAGTCGAGCTTCACGCCCGGCTGGAAGCACCATTCCAGCGGCACCTCGTCGATGCGCCAGGAGGGACGGCCGCCCGGCACCAGCGCCTCGTCCATGCGCGAGAAGTAGTGGTAGGGCGCGTCGAGATGCGTGCCGTTGTGCGTGGAGATGCGCACGCTCTCGACCGCCGCGTACTCGCCCTCGGGTAGCGCATCGACCGGCACGCCCATGTACTCGGCCATGCGCGGCGCGGTCTCGTGGTGGTCGTGGTAGTCGATCTCGGGCAGCATGTTCGGCGGGTCGCTGGCGATGCCGGCCTTCAGCCCGGCCGAGATGTCGATGAAGCGTCTTGGCACGTTTCCGGATTCCCTGTTCTTCGATTCCGCGGCTCTTCGGGGCTCTGCCCCGGACCCCGGCAGAGGGGCGTCGCCCCTCTGCACTCCCCACCAAAGGGCGAAGCCCCTTTGGAAACCCCAATTTGGATTCGAACCTCGACGGCGGAAGCGCCGAGGCCGCAGAACGCCAGCGGAGGTCCAGGAACCTGAGGTTCCTGGCGGATGGGGTCTGGGGAAGGCGGAGCCTTCCCCAGGCGCCGGACGTCGAGCCCTACGCCCCAGGCCATTCCACCGCCGGCGCCACCGCCGCGCGGCATTCGCCGAAGCCGATCGGCACCGCCCCCGGCGCGTGCGCCTTCGCGCGGAAGATCACCTCGTCACCGTCCTCCAGGAAGCGCCGCGTCTCGCCGTTCGGCAGCGTCACGGGACCGCCCAGCAGGATCTCGGCGAGGCAGGCGCGGGAATCGTCGGTGGGACCGGAGCAGGTGCCGCTGCCGAGCAGGTCGCCCGGCAGAAGGTTGCAGCCGTTCGAGGCGTGGTGCGCGACGAGCTGCGCCGGCGTCCAGTACAGCCCGGCGAATTCGGTCGCGGTCAGCCGCGCCGGCGCGGCGCCGGCCTCGCGCAGCGCGGGCGTGAGCAGCAGCACCTCCATGGCGATGCGCAGCGCGCCGGATTCGCGGTTGGCAGGGGAATCGAGATGCGGCGGCACCGGCAGGTCGCCGGCCGGGCGCGGCGCGGCGGGCGCGGCGAAGGGGAGCATCGCGTCGGCGGTGACGATCCAGGGCGAGACGGTGGTGGAGAGGCTCTTGCCGAGGAAGGGGCCGAGCGGGGCCATCTCCAGGAACTGGATGTCGCGCGCCGACCAGTCGTTGAGCAGCCCGTAGCCGAACAGGCGCGAGGGCGCCGAGGCCATCGGCACCGGCGTGCCGAGCGCGTTCTCGCCGGCGAGCCAGATCGCCAGCTCCAGCTCGAAGTCGAGGTTGCGGCAGGGGCCGAAGCTGACGCCGCCATCCGCGTCGCGCCGCTGGCCGTGCGGCCGCACCACCGGCTCGCCGCTGACGCGCACGGAGCTGGCGCGGGAGTGGTAGGCCACGGGCAGGTGCTCGAAGGCGGGCGGCAGGGGATTCGCCGCGTCGCGCCGGGCACCGAGCCGGGCCGTGTGGTCGCGCGAGATCATGAAGTCGGTGAAGTTCATGATGGCGCAGGGCAGGCGCATCGTCGCGTCCCGCATCGGCAGGGTCGCGGCGGCGGCGGCCTCGGCCCGCGGCGCGCCCTCGCGCAGCAGGGCGGAGACGGCGGCGCGCAGTTGCGTCGCGGCCGGGCGGCCGAGCGCCATCAGCGGGCGCAGGTCGGGTGCCGTGGCGGCGTCGGCGGCCGGGCCGTGCAGCAGGCCGGCATCGCGCGCGGCGCGCAGGTCCAGCACGCGGTCGCCGATGGCGACGCCGATCCGCGTCGCCGACTCGCCGGGGCGCGAGAACGCGCCGAGTGGCAGGTTCTGGATCGGGAAGTCGCAGCCTGCCGCGTTGGCGGCGGGAAGCCAGGACCGCAGGCGCGGATCGTGCGTGGCGTCGGGCGTTGCCGGAGACGTTTCCATGAGCGCCAGCATGTGCGCGTTGACCGGGGCGGGCAAGGGAAAATATAAATTCCTGGCCGTGATCGAACATCCAGCCGGCGCCGACGCGCCCGGGCTTCCCGCCGAAGCCGCGACGGCGGTCCCGCCCGACCTCACCCTGGCCGAGAGCGCCGCACGCCGGCTGCGCCGCGACATCCTGGCCGGCAGCCTGCCGCCGGCGGCGCGGCTGCGGCTGCGCGACCTCTCGGCCCAGTACGGGCTGGGCGCCACGCCGCTGCGCGAGGCGCTGTCGCGGCTCGCGGCCGAGGGGCTGGTGACGCTGGAGGGGCAGAAGGGCTTCTCGGTGCCGCCGGTGACGCGGGCGCACCTGCTCGACATCACCCGCTCCCGGCAGGTGGCGGAGCCGGAGGCGCTGCGCCTGGCCATGGCCGAGGGCGGCGCGGCCTGGGAGGACGGCATCGTCGCCACCCTCTCGCTGCTGCGCCACGAGGTGGGCCGCCGCGCGCCGGAGAGCACGGCGTGGCTCGACCGCTACGAGGCGCGGCATCACGCCTTCCACCGCGCGCTGATCGCCGGCTGCGGCCTGCCCTCGCTGCGCCGCTTCTGCGACGACCTGTACGTGCAGAAGACGCGCTATCGCCGCGTGACCGGCAGCGCCTATGCGGACTGGCCGGCGGTGCAGGCGGCGCACGAGGGGCTGGCGGCGGCGGCGCTGGCGCGCGACCCCGGGGCGCCGGCGCTGCTCTCGCGGCATATCGGCACGACCGCGGACCAGCTCCTGGCGCTGCTGGGCGAGGCGCCGTTGCCGCCGGCGCGGGCCTGAGCGGGGCGCCCTGGACGATGCCCGCCTTCCTCCGCGCCGCGCCGACCGTTGCCACCCGCGCGGACGCGGGCGGCGCGGGGGTGCCGACGCGTTCCCGCAGGGGCCGGACCGGATGATATCAGTGCCCGACCATAGATTGAGAACGATTCCTAATTGCGTTTGTGGTGACACGCTGGTAACAATCCGGAAAATTGCCGGAGAGAAGTAGTTGCGCGAGACCGTTGCCGCCCGGCCCTGCCGCCGGGGCGGATACCTGTTGCCGGCGATGCTGGCGCTGGGCATGCCGACCGGGCTGGCGGCCCAGGAAGGAGCCGACCAGGCAGGGGGCGGCAGGGGGGCGGCCGCGCAGGAGGGCGTGCCGGCCGGGACCACCGCCGCGGCGCTGCCCGAGGTGAACGTGAACGCCGGCATGCTGCGCGGCCACAGCCCGGTGCGCGGCTTCGTCGCCGAGGTCAGCTCGACCGCCACGAGGACCGACACGCCGCTGCTGGAGACGCCGCAGTCGCTCTCCGTGGTCACGCGCGACCAGATCGAGGCGCAGGCGGCGCAGAACCTCAACGCCATCCTGCGCTACACGCCCGGCGTCGCCACCGACACGCGCGGCGCGATCGCCCTGCGGCTCGACCAGTTCAACATACGCGGATTCTCGGTGCCGGTGTTCCTCGACGGCATGCGCCAGTTCGGCGGGCGCGACGCCAACCCGAGCGTCGACTTCTACCGGCTGGAGCGGGTGGACGTGATGCGCGGCCCGGCCTCGGTGGTGTACGGGCAGTCGGGGCCGGGCGGGCTCGTCAACCTGGTCAGCAAGCGCCCGACCGAGGAGCCCTACCGCGAGATCCTGCTCCAGGGCGGCTCCTTCGGCACGCTGCGCTACGGTGTCGACCTCAGCGGCGCGCTGGACGAGCGGCGCACCGTGCTCGGCCGCCTCGTCGCCTCCTACTACGAGTCCGACACGCAGATCGACCATGTGCGCGAGCAGCGCTACTACGTGGCGCCCTCGCTCACCCTGAAGCCCACCGGCGACACCACCATCACCCTGCTCGGCCTCTACCAGCGCGACCCGTGGGGCGGCTCCTACGGCTCGGTGCCGGCCTGGGGCTCTGTGCTGTACAACCCGAACGGCACCATCCCGCGCAACCGCTGGGACGGCGACCCCACCTTCGACCGGCTGAACCGCTCGCAGTGGCAGGTCGGCTACCTCGCCGAGCACCGCTTCAACGACAGCCTCACCCTGAGCCAGAGCCTGCGCTACGCGAACAGCCAGGGCTACTACCGCCAGCTCTACGGCACGCAGGGCCTCACGCTCGGGCGCGACTTCCGCACCATGCAGCGCGCCATCACCGGCACCGACGTGGACGTCAACACGCTGACGCTCGATACCCACCTGCAGTCGCGCTTCGACACCGGGCCGCTGCGGCACACGCTGCTGACGGGCGTGGACTACTACACGACGCGCAGCCGCACCTACAGCGGCTCCTCCGGCGTGGCGCCGAGCTACGACCTGTTCAACCCGGTCTACGGCATGGCCACGATCGGGCCGCTCGTCTACCAGACCTGGTCGCGCCAGGCGCAGAACGATGTCGGCCTCTACGCGCAGGACCAGATCCGGTGGGGCCGCTTCGCGATCCAGCTCGGCGGCCGCTACGACTGGTACGATTCCAACACCCGCACCACGACGCTGGCGACGGGCCGGCAGACGCGCGCCTACCAGGATGCCGGCGCCTTCACCGGCCGCGCCGGCCTCGTCTACCTGTTCGACAGCGGCTTCGCGCCCTACTACTCCTACGCGGAGAGCTTCGAGCCGCAGGCGGGCACCTTCGCGCCGGCGCGTGGCGGCGGCCCGTTCGAGCCGACCACCGGCCAGCAGCACGAGCTCGGCCTGCGCTACCAGCCGCCCGGCACCAACGCGCTGTTCTCGGCCGCCGTCTACGACCTGCGCCGGCAGAACGTGCTGACCGCGGACACGGCCAACCTCAACTACTCGATCCAGACCGGCGAGATCCGCTCGCGCGGCGTCGAGCTGGAGGCGAAGGCCAGCCTGGCCGCCGGCCTCGACGTGGCGGCCGCCTTCTCCTACCTCGACAACGAGGTGACGAGCAGCAACTCCACCGTCTCGATCAACCGCGGCCTCGCCGGCACCACCGTCGTCGGCGGCATCCCCGAGAAGGGCAAAACGCCGGTCGGCGTGCCGAACTGGCTGGTCTCGGCCTGGGCCAGCTACACCTTCCGGCCGGACACCCGGCTGCAGGGCCTCGGCATCGGCGGCGGCATCCGTTATGTCGGCGCGAGTTGGGGCGACACGGCCAACACGCTGCGCGTGCCGGACTACACGCTGGTGGATCTGATGGCCCGCTACGATCTCGGCCAGGCGATCCCGGGCCTCGGCGGCACGCAGCTCCAGGTCAACGTCACCAACCTGTTCGACACCCGGTATGTCTCGACCTGCAACACCTACTCCTGGTGCTGGTATGGCTTCGGCCGCACCGTCCTCGCCACGCTCCGGCACCGCTTCTGAGGCGGACGCCGGTGCCGGGGCAGCCGCCGGCCGGCGCCGGCGGCTGCCGCGCGCGCCGCGCTGGCTCGGCATCCTCTCGCGCTGCGTGGCCGCCATCCTGGGCGGCTACGCGCTGGCCTCGCTCGCCGCCATCGCCTTCGCGCTCTGGCTGCCGGCCGCGCGCCCGGAGGCGGTGATGACCGGCATGCTGGCGAGCTTCGCCATCCACACCGGCGCGGTGGTCTGGGTGTTCGCGGCGGGCAATGCCTGGCGCGCCTGGATCGGGCTGCTGCTGCCCGGCCTGCCGCTCGCCGCCCTGCTCTGGCTCACCGGAGGCTTCGCATGAAGGAAGGCTTCCGCCAGAGCATGGCGTGGCTGCACACCTGGTCCGGCCTGCTGGTCGGCTGGGTGCTGTTCGCGGTGTTCCTGACCGGCACCGCCGCCTACCTCAAGCCCGAGATCTCGGCCTGGATGATGCCGGAGCTGCGTACCCCGGCCCCCGAGACCCCGGCCGAGCAGGCCGCCACCGCCCAGGCGCTGATGGACCACATGACGCGCACGGCGCCGCGCTCGCCCGCCTGGTTCATCAGCCTGCCGGAGGCGCGCGAGCCCTGGGCCAACGTGTTCTGGCGCGACCCGGGCGCCGGCGGCCGCGGCTTCCGCCAGGCCGTGCTGGACCCGCGCAGCGGCGAGCCGGTAGCGGCGCGCGGCACGCGCGGCGGCGAGTTCTTCTACCGCTTCCACTTCCAGCTCCACTACATGAACGTTCCCGTGGCGCGCTGGATCGTCTCCTTCTGCGCCATGTTCATGCTGGTGGCGATCGTCAGCGGCATCGTCACGCACAAGCGCATCTTCGCCGACTTCTTCACCTTCCGCCCCGGCAAGGGGCACCGCTCCTGGCTCGACGGGCACGCCGTGGCCGCCGTGCTGGCGCTGCCCTACCACCTGATGATCACCTATACCGGCCTCGTCACGCTGATGTTCATGACGATGCCCTGGGGCGGCGAGGCGGCCTACCGGGGCGACCGCGCGGCCTTCAACACCGAGGTGTTCGGCACCGCCCGCCCCGCCCGCCCCGCCGGCGTGCCGGCGCCGCTGGTGCCGGTCGGGCCGCTGCTGGAGCAGGCGAGCCGCCACTGGAACGGCGGCACCGCCGGGCGCATCCAGGTGCAGAACCCGGGCGACGCCAACAGCACCATCCAGCTCACCCGCAGCGATTCCGAGCGCCTTTCCTTCAACCCGCAGATCATGGTGTTCAGCGGCGCCACCGGCGCGCTGCTCTCCACCGCCGGCGACGATTCCCGCCCGGCCGCCGAGACGCGCGGCGTGATGTACGGGCTGCATGTCGGCCGCTTCGGCGGGCCGCTGCTGCGCGCGCTGTTCCTGCTCTCCGGCCTCGCCGGCACGGCGATGGTGGCCACGGGCTGCGTGCTCTGGGCGGTCAAGACGCGCCAGCAGGCGGCCAAGCGCGGAAGGGTGGGTTTCGGCGTGCGGCTGGTCGAGCACCTCAACGTCGCCGCCATCGCCGGCCTGCCCGTCGCCATGGCCACGATGTTCTGGGCCAACCGGCTGCTGCCGCTCGACCTGCCGGCGCGCGACGAGTGGGAGATCCACGGCTTCTTCATCGCCTGGGGGCTCTGCCTGCTGCACCCGTTGCTGCGCCGCGGCCGGCGCGCCTGGGTGGAGCAGTTCGCCGCCGGCGCCCTGCTGTTCGGCCTGCTGCCCCTGCTGAACGCGCTGACCACGACGACGCATCTCGGCGTGACCCTGCCGGCGGGCGACTGGGGGCGCGCCGGCTTCGACCTCGGCCTGCTGGCGATCGGGCTGGCGCTGGCGGCCATCGCCCGGATCGTGGCGCGGCACCGGCCTGGCGCCGCCCCCAGGGCGAAGCCGGGTGCCGGGCCGGGTTCCAGGCCGGGGGCGAAGCCGGACAGGGCGAGCCAGCCCGCCCGGCATGGCGAGCCCGTGGCGGCGGAATAGAGGGGTCCCGCTTGAGCTTCCTGTCCCTGGCGCTGGCCTATGCGGGTTTCACCGCGCTCTGCCTCGCGATGGAGCGCCACCACGAGCAGGTGTTCCAGGCCCGCCGCGTGCCGCCGCGTCGCCGCCGGGCGCTGCGGATCGCCGGCTGGCTGCTGCTGGCGGCCTCGCCGGTGCCCTGCATCCTCGCCGAGGGCTGGGGCTACGGCACCGTGCTGTGGTGCGGCGTGCTGACCGCCGCCGTGCTGCCGCTGGCGCTGCTGCTGCCCTATGCCCCGCGCGCCGCGGCGCTGCTCGGTCCCGTCATGCTGCCGCTGGCGGCGCTGCTGGCCGTGCTGCGCGCCTGACCGCCCCGGCGTGACAGGACGCGGCGCCGGGTGTCTAGTGCGCCCCCGCAACGCGAACCGGCCGGAGAAGCAGCATGGCGCTCGATGAAACCGCGCATGGCGTCTACGTGATCGCCCCGACGCCCTTCCACCCGGACGGCCGGGTGGACGAGGCATCCACCGACCGCATGACCGACTTCTACCTGGAGGCCGGCTGCGACGGCATCACCGCCCTCGGCGTGATGGGCGAGGCGCCGAAGCTCGACGGCGCCGAGGCGCTCGACGTCGCGACGCGCATCATCCGCCGCGCCGGCCGCGCGCCCGTCATCATCGGCGTCTCGGCGCCCGGCTTCGCGGCGATGCGTGCCCTGGCGCGCGGCGTGATGGAGGTGGGGGCTGCCGGCGTGATGATCGCGCCGCCCAACACGCTGCGCACCGACGACCAGATCGTCGCCTACTACGCCCAGGCGGCCGAGGCGATCGGATCGGACGTGCCCTTCGTGGTGCAGGACTTCCCGGCGCAGTTCAGCGTGGTGATGACGCCGGCGGTGATCCGCCGCATCGTCATGGCCAACCCGAACTGCGTGATGGTCAAGCACGAGGACTGGCCGGGGCTGGAGAAGATCACCGCGCTGCGCGGCTTCGAGGCGGACGGCTCGATGCGCCACGTCTCGATCCTCTGCGGCAATGGCGGGCTGTTCCTCGACTTCGAGGTGGAGCGCGGCGCCGACGGCGCCATGACCGGCTACGCCTTCCCCGACATGCTGGTCGATCTCGTGCGCCTTTCCCGCGAGGGGCAGCGCGACGCAGCGCACGACCTGTTCGACGCGCATCTGCCGCTGATCCGCTACGAGCAGCAGATGGGCGGCATCGGCCTCGCCGTGCGCAAGTACGTGCTGGCGCGGCGCGGCATCATCGCCTCCGACGCGCAGCGCAAGCCGGGCTCGGCGCTGAGCGCCAGGGCGAAGGCCGAGGTGGAGTACCTGCTCTCGCGCGTCGCGCGCTTCGACAAGCGGGCGCTGAAGCTGGCGGCGTGACGGCGGGGAGGGCGGAGCCCTCCCCGGACC
>NZ_JALPRX010000230.1 GCF_023223525.1 Roseomonas acroporae
CGGATAGGCGCCCGATCCCCCTGCCAGGGGCTCGGGCGCTGTTCGTTTGGGGACTGCGCGGCATCACTGGCGGGGCTCCACCAGCCTGCCGTACAGCCGGTGGACGCGCCGGGCCCGGCGAACGCAGATGGCGTCCGGCCCGGCGCGGTAGGCGGCGAGGCACATGGCGTAGGTGCGCGGCGTCAGGCGGTCGGTGAAGTCCGACAGCAGCGACGCGGCGCATTCCCACCCGGTGCGGCGCATCAGCCTTGCGCCTCGCCAGTACCCTTTTCGACGTACTGGACGACGCGCCGCACGCCGACCGCTGCCAGCAGCGCGGGACCCGGCTCGCGCCGAGCGGCCAGCACGTCGCAGACGTATTGCGGCGAGACGCCGCACAGCGCCGCGAACGCCTTCTGGCTGCCGGCGGCGCGGACGGCGCTGCGGAGACGGCCGGCGACGTCGAGCGGGTGGACGATGACGGGGATCAGGCTC
>NZ_JALPRX010000231.1 GCF_023223525.1 Roseomonas acroporae
CGTGTCGAAACGCGTCCAGTACCGCCGTAAGCCGCGCCAGCGCGCACCGCTGCCGGCCGCCCCGCGCCTGCTGCTGATGCCCGGCCTGATGAACGCCGACGGCGAGCCTCGCGCCGCCGTCGCCATGCCCGGCTGCCCGATCCCGACCCTCTATCCCACCGTCGCTGCGGCACTCGCCGCGCTGCGCACCTTGGAGGCCGCCCGTTGATGGCGCCGACATTCCCGGCCGGGCTCGTCGCCCGACTCCACATCCTCAGCGACGCCGACGCATTCCGCTTCGTCGTCTGCGCCGCGGTGCCACCAGTGCCGGCAGAGCCGATCGAGACGGTCCCGCCCGGCGAGGTGGCGGTCTGGCTGACGCACGACGTCGGCGTGAGCTGGCCCGATCGCGCCGGCCTCGACCTCGCCACCGAGACGCTGCATCGCGGCGGTCGCGTGATGCTGGGTTTCGAGAACCTGGCCGACGCCATGGCATGCAAGAAGCGGCTCGCGGAAGGCAGCGTTCGATGAGCGCCGCCGTCACCGACCTGCGCCTCCGCCGTGGCGCCGAGCATATCTGCCGCCTCGGACCGCGCGCCGTTGCCGAGCTGCTGGCCGAGATCGCCGACCAGCACGGCATCCACGACGAGATCGTGCGGACCCTCGCCACGTACCAGCGCGTCACGCCCGGCATGTTGCGCGCGGCCGGCGGCGATCGCTTCCCCGTGCAGATCCAGGAGGTGCCGCGATGACCGCGCGCCCGCAGACCAAGCAGGCCCTGGAGGCGGAGTTCATCACCGCCGCCGACCTGCTCGCCGAGGTGCTGGAGGGCGGCGACCCGACGGTGCTGTTCGCCGTCCGGCACATCAGCGCCGCCAGCGTGACCGACAGGCCGCCGCTCTGCGCCGACATGCGGCGCGACGGCACACCGTGCCCGACCGGGATCCGGCACCCCGGCGACTTCGGCGGCCTGGTGCTGCTGCGGCCCGTCGATCAGCAGCCGGTCGCCGCCTGCATCTGCCGGGGATGTTCGCCGCCCTGGATGCGGCCGGCCACCCTCGGAGACCGGATGACGACGCTGGTGCGTCGCCTCATCCCCAACGCCGAGCTGGTCAACGCGCCGCACGGCATCACCGAGCCGGCGGGGAGGGCGTGATGACGACCACCGACTCCACCCACCCCGACGGCATCACCGTGATCGAGGCGCACGGCCGGCGGCTGTGTAAGCTGATCCGCGCCGACGGCACCGGCGAAGGCTACGACAGCGCCCGCACGCTGAACCTGCACCACGTCGTGGCGGCGGATCACGGCACGCTCGCCGCGCTGCTGCACGACCTCGCCGGCCGCCGGTCCTGCGCCGTGGTCCGCGGCGCCATCGCCGATCCGGCCCGCA
>NZ_JALPRX010000232.1 GCF_023223525.1 Roseomonas acroporae
GCGCTCGCTGCGCTGCTGCACGACCTCGCCGGCCGCCGGTCCTGCGCCATCGTGCGCGGCGCCATCGCCGATCCGGCCCGCACCCGCGGTGTCCGGCGCCTGGTGCACGCCGACCCGAAGACCGGCGACGCGCCAACCCTGCGCGACGTGCCGCGCGCCTGGATCGCGCTCGACCTCGACGGCATGCCACTGCCGGCCGGCACCGACCCGCGCGACCTCGCCGCCTGCGGCGCCATCGCCCGTGCCACCCTGCCGGCGGCGTTCCGCGAGGCCGCCTGCCTCGTCGGCGCCACCGCCAGCCATGGCCTCAAGTCGGGCGCGCGGCTACGGCTCTGGGCGCGGCTGTCC
>NZ_JALPRX010000233.1 GCF_023223525.1 Roseomonas acroporae
ACTCGGCCCAACCTCAGCATCAACTTCAACAAGTTGACTGTGCCCGTCGGTGTCATGCTGCCACTCGTACACGGCTTGTCATGGCACGGCAGACCTGTCGAACGGGTCTGCGGTTGGTCATCAGCGTAACCGGGTTGTCTCGTCCTTCGCCGGGCTCCTCCTCGCCATCGTGGTCCGGCTCGGCCTCCACGTCGCCGTCCATGCGGTCGAGCAGGTCGATCAGCCACGCGGCCAGCGCCTCGATGCGGGCTCGCTGGCCCAGCACCGGGGCGAGGCGGCGCAGCTCGGGCGGGAGAGACGCGCCGTCGCGGCGCGCCTCCCCGTGGTGCTGACGGGCACTCACGACGTCACCGCTGG
>NZ_JALPRX010000234.1 GCF_023223525.1 Roseomonas acroporae
CGCCTCGATGCGGGCTCGCTGGCCCAGCACCGGGGCGAGGCGGCGCAGCTCGGGCGGGAGAGACGCGCCGTCGCGGCGCGCCTCCCCGTGGTGCTGACGGGCACTCACGACGTCACCGCTGGCGCCAGGCGCGCGATGTCGGCGAGCAGGCTGCGCAGCAAGGCCTCAGCCGTCATGGAGGGGGTGCGGCACCCCTCGATGTCGCGCTCCACGATCGCGGCCTTGATGGCGAGGCCCAGCATGCCCTCCGCCGGTGTGTCGGCCATGCGGTCCACTACGTCCGACCAAGCCTGATAGGCGTCGTCGTGCGCGGTTTCGGCCTGCCCCAGATCAGGATTACCTACCGTCAAGACAGAGGCAGCATCCAGCGCCGCGATGTTGGCCGCCCATGCCATGCTCTGCGCCTCGTTCAGCACGACCAGTGCGGCGTCGGCAAGCGGGGAGGCTGCGGCGGGGGCCGCGGCCCCGGCAGCGAGAGCGGCGCCGCGCAGGGCAACGCGCCAAGGGGAGGGATGGCACTCATGCCCAGGTACCCCTCCTATCGCATCGATCTGTTCGAAGGTATGGCAGCCAGCACCGATGGCGTTGCTTGGTGTCTCTGCCGTCATGGCTTCGATCGTGTCATACGAGGCCCAGATGGAAGCGTCGCATGCACCGCTACGATCGGAACCGCCGCCGGTACCTTGACTATGGCCGTGAGGGTGCGGCGGACAATCCTTGTGGCGATTCGTAACGAAGTATCCCGACACCGCCTCAATGACGGCGTGCCGGTGTCGCGATGGCAGATCGCTGAAGATGTCCATCTTGGGCCTCCTGAGCTACGCCAGGATGGACAAAAGATAGTTGATTATCGATGAACGCTGATGCCTGGGAGAAGTTGATCAGCATCGACCATGGCGCCACCTCAGCTTGCGCTCTACAGTTGTGGTTTGCTTCACTTCGGCTTGGCTAGCTGCATTGTCGGCCGTCTCGTGGTCGCCGGCCTCGGTCGACCGGATCACCTATCCAGCGCGCGGCATCTCCTTCACCTCTACGCGGCGTTTCGGATTTTTCCCTGTCATATACTCTGGCATCGGTCCTGCCTTTCGTACATTCGCGCCACCGCCTCGCGCTTCATGTCCATCACATCCTGACCTCTCGCACCACACCGTCTCGTACCACGAAGACATGCCGACTACGGAACGTAGGACAGCACCGCCCTTCGTTTGGTCCTGGTGTTCTGGTGTCCACGATGATCCGCCCATCGGACACCGTCAGGTGCTCCACGCCCTCGAAGGTCGTGTCCCTAGTGGTGGTGTAGGAGCGCCCGACGCGGCGGCC
>NZ_JALPRX010000235.1 GCF_023223525.1 Roseomonas acroporae
CGAGCAGTTCCCGCAGCGCCGCCACCAGCGCGTCATGCGCGTTCACGGCGCGGACGATGAAGGCGGCGTTGGCCTGATCCTGCTTCACCGGAAGATCCGAGATGCCGCACTCCGCGATCAACTCGCCATTGGAGGTGATCAGCGCAGTCTTGCCGTCCTGATCGATGCTCCACGGCATCGGCGTGTGCTTCGTGCTGCTGCTCTCGCTCATCGTCATCTCCCTCGCCAGGCCACCCGGCCCGCTGCTGCGCGACCCGCCGGCGCGGCGGATCGCGGGGGTGCGGGTCGGGTTAGGGGGAAAGGCGCGCGATCAGCGCGAGGGCGTTCTCGCGGGCCCGCTGCCGGCGCTCGAACCACTCCTGCATGTCGGCCTCGGACAGCGACGTGCTCTTGGCGTCCAGCGGCCGGCGCTCGGTGTGCAGGTACTCGCGCAGCGCGGACAGCAGCTCGTCGTGGTTCGTCTTGAGCCGCACGATCTCGCGCAACAGCGTCTCGTCGCCCGGCTTCTTCTGCCGGCCCTGCATGACGGCGCCCCAGAGTTCGATGGCGTTGGGGCCGGTGTACGCCACAACCTTGCTCATCCCTCACCCCTCCGCGCGGGCGGTGGCGGGGCGGGCGGTGACGCTGTACCGCGCCGCCACGGCGTCGGGGTTCTCGAAGCCGAAAGCCGGCAGGAAGAAGAACGGCTGCCCGCGCGTCTTCATCACCTCGCCGCCCTGGATTTCCATGATGGCCCCGGCGGCGGACCAGGCGGCGCCCCTGGCGGCGGACCAGGCGGCGCCCCCGGCGGCGCCCCAGGCGTCGGCCCCGGCGGCGCCCCTGGCGGCGGCCCTGGCGGCGCCCCAGGCGGCGTCCCCGGCGGCGCCCCTCGCGGCGCCCCTGGCGGCGGCCCAGGCGGCGTCCCCGGCGGCGCCCCTGGCGGCGCCCCAGGCGGCGGCCCAGGCGGCGGCCCAGGCGGCGCCCCTGGCGGCGGACCAGGCGGCGCCCCCGGCGGCGGACCAGGCGGCGCCCCCGGCGGCGTCCCAGGCGGCGCCCCCGGCGGCGCCCCTGGCGGCGCCCCTGGCGGCGGACCAGGCGGCGCCCCCGGCGGCGTCCCAGGCGGCGTCCCCGGCGGCGCCCCTGGCGGCGCCCCTGGCGGCGGCCCAGGCGGCGTCCCCGGCGGCGCCCCTGGCGGCGTCCCAGGCGGCGGCCAACTCCTCCGCCGTCATCGCATCGAGGTGCCGCGCGAACGCCAGGATGATCGGCGCCTGGTCGCCGATGACGCGCTCCGGGTTCGTC
>NZ_JALPRX010000236.1 GCF_023223525.1 Roseomonas acroporae
CGTCCCCGGCGGCGCCCCTGGCGGCGTCCCAGGCGGCGGCCAACTCCTCCGCCGTCATCGCATCGAGGTGCCGCGCGAACGCCAGGATGATCGGCGCCTGGTCGCCGATGACGCGCTCCGGGTTCGTCAGGACGATCTGCGGCGCGCCGTCGCGGCGGTCGTTGACCTGGCGCAGCAGCACGGCCTGGAAGCGCGAGACGCCCAGCAGCTCGGCGACGGCGCGGTCGGCCTCTTCCTGTTCCACATTGTGCAGGCGCTCGTCGGACCAGCCGGCGAGGTGCAGCGCGTCGCCCTGCGCGCAGTAGTGGCACTCGCCCGTATCCTCGTCGGTGTCGATCAGGCTGCCCTTGAA
>NZ_JALPRX010000237.1 GCF_023223525.1 Roseomonas acroporae
GTTCTCCGTGGCGAAACCGTCCAGTTCCGGATGTCGCTTGATACCCCTCGAACCCATCCACCGCGAGGTGCGGCGCGGCGTCCGGGAGGCGGTGCAGCGGAGGAGGCGCTTCCTCCTCCCAGCCCATGGTATCCGGCGTGGCGTCCAGATCAGCCATGGCGTGTCCTGGGCCGCTTCGTCGGTCTGGTCGCGGGCGGTCCGGGCTGGCGGGAGGGCGTCCGGAGAGGATGCGCAATGGCCGTGTCGCTCGCTGCCGCGGCGGCGTCACCGTAGTGCGGCCGCAGGTCCAGGGTCAGGTCCGGCCAGTCCCGGCGCAGCCGTCGCAGCGCCTGCCAGGGCGACCAGTCGGCCGACCAGAACTCGACCCGCAGCTCCGCCATCCGCCGGCGACGGCCATCCAGCTCGGCGGGCAGCGCACGGACGTGCCGCAGTGCCCGGGTGGTGCCCCAGTGAGCCCAGAGCCAGGCTCGGCTCGCCGGGTCTTCCGGCCCGAGCCGCAGGATGGCCGGCGGTACCGGCGGCAGGCGCTGCAGATCGAAGGGGCAGCGCCGGTCGGTGTCCAGCCGCGCCAGCGCCCGCTGGTGGTTGGTGTGGGCCGCGTCGCGCAGCCGCCGGGCCAGGATGCGCGCGCCGGCGAGGCTGATCGCCCGCTCGCTCTCGGGGGGCGCCGCCAGGGCAAGGAACCAGTCCTCCTCCATCCGGTCGAGGTCCAGCCCCCAGGGGATCACGGCTGAACCGGCCGCCGCCGCCTGGAAGCGTTCCATTACTGCCGTCGGCCCGGTCACCGCCAGCGTGTGGCGCAGCCAGTCCGTATGCGCCGGCGCCAGCGCCGCCTCCGGCGGAGTGGGAGCAGCGGCTACCACGCCACTGACCGACGGCATGGTCGCTCAGAAGACGTGGATCACCGACCCACCCCGGGCGAGCTGCTCCAGGCGGTCGAAGTCATGCCGGTTGGTCGTCATGACGGGAATGCCGGCCTTGCGCGCCGTCAGATAGACGAGGGCATCGTTGAGCGCCTTGCGCTGATCGAGATTGCTATAGCCCTGCACCCGGGCAAGCGTTCCGCAGACGAGCCCGGCTTCGATCCAAGTGTCGCGGTCGGGCGAATGGATGCGGCTGGGCAGCATCGAGGCCATCTGCTGCGACCATGCCCGGATCTCCGCGCGCCAGCCCGGCGCGGTCACGTCACGCGCCGCGAGGCCGGTCGCGATCTCGCCGAGGCAGACCGAGCAATGGTGGAGGGTGGCATTGTCCAGGAGCTCGGTCGCGGCCATCGGCAATCGACCGGCGAGGTCCTCGATGTAGATGTTCGTATCGAGCAGGACCTTGGTGCGGCGCGTCGCCGCGACCTGGGAGACGTGTAGCAACGCCGCTCTGGGACGCAGCGGAATGGACGTCGTGGTCTTGTCCGGCTTGACCTTGCGGAGCAGGGCCTGAAGGTCAGGAGAGGCAGGCACGGCCGATCAGATGTCGAGCCGATAGTCCTTCCCCAGGGAGCCACGCAGCCGCTGGGTTTGCCCCGTCTTGGTGGACATCAACGAAGCTTTCGCGTGAGGTGTCCCCCGATGCCCAAGACCCACCGTACCCGTCCGGTGAGGGCCGCGGTTGACGATCAGGCGGCGGCC
>NZ_JALPRX010000238.1 GCF_023223525.1 Roseomonas acroporae
ACGCACGTCAGGGGCCAGGGAAGGCGATGGAGGCCGGACGCTTACGGTGCTCCAGGGGTGTGGGCTGGAGGTCCAGGAGGCCATCGCCCGGCTGTGCGGTACCCTGTTAATCGACGAGGCCCACCACGCCCCGGCGCCCACCTGGAGCGCCTTCCGCAAGCTGTTCCTGAAGGAACCGGGGAACAGGGCGCTTCAGTTCACGGCCACCCCCTTTCGGACTGACGGCAAGCTCGTCGAGGGCCGCATCATCTTCAGCTACCCGCTGCGGAAGGCGCAGGCTGACGGCTACTTCGTCCCCATCACGCTCCGGACCGTGATGGCCTGGGACCAGTCGTCCGCGGACGAGGCCATCGCCCTGACTGCAGTCGACCAACTCGAAGCCGACATCGCCGACGGGCGCTTACACGTGGTGATGGCGCGCACGGAGAGCATCGCGCGAGCGCGCGAGGTCATCGAGGTCTACAACAAGGTGGCGGCGGGACACGGGCCGACCCTGGTCCACAGCCAGATGGGAGTTGCGGACCGCGAGGACGCTCTGCGCCGCCTGCGGGCAGGGGGCACGCGGGTCATCGTCTGCGTAGACATGCTCGGCGAAGGGTTCGACTTTCCGAACCTGAAGATCGCGGCCGTGCACGACCCGCACAAGAGCCTCGCCATCACGCTCCAATTCACCGGCCGCTTTACGCGCGCCCACCCGAACCTCGGAGGTGCCACGGTGGTCGCCAACGTCGCCAGCCCCGACATGGAGGACCGGCTCCGTGACCTCTATGCCGAGGACGCGGACTGGAACGAGCTGCTGACCGAGCTCAGCTCCGGCGCCGTCGGCCGCCACGCTAGGCGATCGGACTTCCTGGATGGTTTCACCGGTCCGGCCTCGCCGATCGCGCTGCAGAACGTCTTCCCGAAGATGAGCGCGGTGGTCTACCGGACGACCTGCGCGGCGTGGCAGCCTGGGCGGTTCGAGGACGCCGTGCGCAAGCGGGCGCGCGTCCATGCGGGACCGCTGCTGAACCCTAGGCGCCGCACCCTGGTCTTCATCACCCAGGAGCAGGAGGCCGTGCCCTGGGGGGCGGTGAAGGAGGTGTCCAACACGGTCTGGCACCTCTACCTGCTGCACTGGGACGAGGACCGCGGGCTGCTCTTCATCAACAGCTCGGACAACAGCAGCCTCCACGAGCGGCTGGCGAAGGCGGTCTGCGGCGACGACGTGGACATCATCGACGGGGACACCGTCTTCCGCGTCCTGGACGGCGTCAACCGCCTCGTCCTCATGAACCTCGGCCTGAACCACACCATCGGCCGGGCGGTACGGTTCACGATGCACAACGGCTCGGACGTGGGTCAGGCCATGACGGAGGCGTCCGTCGGGAACAGGATCCGGTCGAACCTGTTCGGCATTGGCTACGAGGGCGGAGACAAGGTCACCGTCGGTTGCTCACGGAAGGGGCGGCTGTGGTCCTACCTGATCGCCTACGACCTGGCCGAATGGGTGGAGTGGTGCCACTGCATCGGCACCAAGCTACTCGTATCAAGCGACATCCGGAACTGGACGGTTTCGCCACGGAGAAC
>NZ_JALPRX010000239.1 GCF_023223525.1 Roseomonas acroporae
GGCCGCGCGCAGCATGCCGGGCGTGACGCGCTGGTACGCGGCGAGCGCGCGGACGATCTCGTCGTGGATGCCGTGCTGGGCACCGATCTCGGCCAGCAGCTCGGCCAGGGCGCGCGGTCCGAGGCGGCAGACGTGCTCGGCGCCACGACGGAGACGCAGGTCGGTGACGGCGGCGCTCATTGCAGCGGCACCACGTCGTCCGGGTTGACCGTGAAGTCGCGCGGATCGCGGCCGAGGATCCGGCGGCCCTCCTCCTCGGAGATGCCGAGCTTCGCGCTCAGCTCCTCCAGCGGCACCACCAGCTCGCCGGTGCGGCGGTTGACCATCGGCCGGATGCCGTGCTCGGCCAGGAACTCCAGCAGCTTCGCGTGGAGCTTCTGCCGCAGCTCGGGCGGGAGTTTGTCGAAATCGCGGGGGTCGATCATCGACCACTCTCCCCACCGTCACGCTGTCCGGCCTCGCCCAGCAGCAGGTTGTGGCTGTGCTCGCCCTCGTCGTCGGCGCGCTTCGGCATGATCAGCACCCGCAGCCCGCCGAGGCGGCCCATCAGGTAGCGCTCGCCCTTGGCCGAGGTCTTCACGTAGAGGCGGCAGGCGGGGAGCAGCGCGCTGCCCTTCTGCGGGCGGGTGGTGTCGCGGGGCATCAGCGATGCCTCCTGCCGGCGTTCGCGGCCTGCTTTTCGCTGGTGATCCAGCCGTTGCGGATCAGCGAACGACTCGTCTGCAACAGGAGCGGCCAGAGCGCCCCGCCGTGGGGCGTCAGCAATTCCGCCACCTGCTCGGCACAGCGGACCAGCTTCAAGTTCGGCTCGCCGGGCAGGCAGCCGCAGCCGTCCCAGTCGGTCGCCGACATGGCATCCGGCTCGATCAGCAGGTCCTCGAAGCAGAGTTCGTCCAGGCGCTCGCGGCCGCGATAGTCGTCCCAGGCCTGTTCCGCCACGGCGCCGGCCACGGAGAACATGATGCGGCGCCGATCGGAGAGGCGGCTCAGCGGCATCCACGGCACACCGCAGTTGCCGCCCCAGGTCGGCTCTTCGAGCACGTTCCTCTCGGATCTGCGGAAGATCTGGGCGCGGACGTTGCGCAGGCCGACGTGGTGCGCCACCACGTAGTGCCCGGCCTCGTGCACGGCGGAGCGCCGGCGGTCGTTCGCCATGAGGCGATGGGCCTTCAAGGGACGGCGGCTCATCGAGCGGCCTCCAGGGTGCGCAGCGCGGCGAGCGCCGCTGCGATGGTCGGGAACAGGGTCGGGATCGGGCAGCCGGGCATGGCGACAGCAGCGCGGGGCTCGCCGTCGGGGCCGGTCAGGCCGTGCAGAAGCACAATGCGCGGGGCAGCCGGCAGCGGCGCGCGCTGGCGCGGCTTACGGCGGTACTGGACGCGTTTCGACACG
>NZ_JALPRX010000024.1 GCF_023223525.1 Roseomonas acroporae
ACCCCACCCACCAGGAACCTCAGGTTCCTGGACCTCCGCCGGCTTTTCGGCCTCGCGGGTTGAACCGTCGGAGGTGAAAACCGAACGGGGGTTCCAAGGGGGCTTCGCCCCTTGGTGGGAGGATACCCAAGGAGGGCAAAGCCCTCCTTGGAAAGGGCTCGGCGCCGGCCGCGTCACACCACCGGGCTGCTCCCCCCGTCCACGTTGATCGCCGTCCCGGTCACGTAGCCCGCCGCGTCCGAGGCCAGGAACAGGGCGAGGTTGGCGAACTCCTCCGCCCGGCCGATGCGCCCGAGCGGCACCGCCTTGCCCTGCTCGGCCTTCCACTCCTCCCAGGAGATGTCGCGCGTCTCGGCGGCGTGGCGGCGCACCCACTGGTCGCTCTCGATGATGCCGACCAGCATGGCGTTCACCAGGATGCCGAGCGGCGCACCCTCCTGGGACAGCACCTTGGTCAGCGCCATGCCGGCGGCGCGGCTGACCGAGGTGGGGGCGCTGCCGGCCTTCGGGGCCTTGGCGCCGATGTTGAGCACGTTGATCACCCGCCCCCAGCGCCGCTGCTCCATGCCCGGCCAGGCGAGCCGCGTCAGGCGGATGGCGGCGAACAGCTTGAGGTCGAGATCGGCCTGCCAGACCGCGTCGGACACCTCGGCGAAGCGGCCGCGCTGCGAGGTGCCGGCGTTGTTCACCACGATGTCCACCTTGCCATGGGCGGAGACGGCGCCGGCGAAGGCGGCCTCGCAGCCCGCGGCCGTCGCGATGTCGGCGGCGACGGTGGCGACCCGCGCGCCCGGCGCGACCGACTCGATCGCCCGCTTCGCCGCCGCCAGGGAATCGGCGCCGCGCGCCACCAGGGCGACGGCGCCGCCGGCCTCGGCGAAGGCGCGCGCCATGGCGAGGCCGAGGCCCTTGGAGCCGCCCGTTATCAGGGCCGCCCGTCCCTCGAGGCTGATCCGCATGCTGTCTCCTTCCCCGGAATCGCGTTCCCGGCGGCGAGGCTACGCAGGCCGGACGCCAGCGCGAAGGGGAACGGTGCGAAGGGGAGGGGAGGCCGGCAGCGGCCGGGGCGTCGGCGAGGGGGCGTTTGGGGCGACCAACGGGACTCGAACCCGTGACATCCAGGACCACAACCTGGCGCTCTACCAACTGAGCTATGGCCGCCATACCGGGAGGGCACGCCCTCCGGCCACGCGAGGCAGCGGGAGATACGGCGCGAAGGCGGTCCCCGTCAACTGCCCTGCCGGCGTGAATCGCGCGCCGGCCCGGACCGCCGGGAAGCGGCCGGCGAAGGCAACCGGTCAGTACAGGTTGGCGTCCAGCTCGGGCATCCGGGCATCCACCGTCGCCGCGTCCACCAGGCCGCCGGTATGGGCCTCGATCATCTGCCCGGCCGTGGGCAGCCCCGCCGGCGCCTCCCGGCCGGCCCAGAGCTTCGCGCGGGAGACGGCGCGCCGGCACTGCATGAACACCTCCCGCACCGAGATCAGCATCACCGTGGCGGGCTCGCGGCCGTCCATGGCGAGCCGGGCGCGCAGCGCCGGGTCGGCGGTGAGCCGGGCGAGGCCGCCGACGCGCAGCGTCTCGCCGTTGCCCGGCACCAGGAACAGCAGCGCCACGCGCGGATCGTCGATCACGTCGCGCAGCGCGTCGATGCGGTTGTTGCCGCGCCGGTCGGGCAGGGCGAGGGTGCGCTCGTCCAGCACCGTCACCAAGCCGGGGCCGTCGCCGCGCGGCGTGCCGTGCACCCCGCGCGGACCGACCGTCGAGAGGATGCAGAAGGGACTCGCCGCGATGAAGGCGGCGGAGGTCGGGTCCACCACCGCGCTGACCTTGTTCAGCACGAGCTGGCTCGGCTCGCCGTAATGGGTGGCCAGCGCCTCGGGGGTGGTAATGGCGTAGGGATCGGGCGGCAGGCTGTCCATGCGCCCGATCCTGGCATGCCGCGGGACGGGCCGGAACTCCCGACGCGCCGCGATCCGGCCTCAATCCACCGAGATGCCGGCCTCGCGCACCACGCGGCCCCACTTCGTCATCTCGCTCTCCAGGAAGGCACGGAATTCCTCGGGCGTGTTCGGCCGCGTCGCCGCGCCGAGGCCGGCGAGGCGCTCGGCGATGGCCGGCTCCGCCACCACCGCGTTCAGCGCCGCGTTCAGCTTCGCGATGACCGGTCCCGGCGTCGCCGCCGGGGCGAAGACGCCGTTCCACTCCAGGCACTCGTAGCCCGGCACCGTATCGGCGACGGGCGGCAGGTCGGGCAGCGCCGCCATCCGGCCCGTCGCGGTATGGGCGATGCCGCGCACCGCGCCGGACTTCACGTGCCCGATGGAGGAGGTGGCGTTGGAGAAGAAGAAGTTGATCTGCCCGCCGATGATGTCGTTCAGCGCCGGCCCGCCGCCGCGATAGGGCACGTGGTTCAGCGTGATGCCGGCCATCTTCGCGAACAGCGCCAGCGCCAGGTGCTGCGCGCTGCCGTTGCCGGCCGAGGCCCAGTCGAGCCCCCCGGGCCGGCTCTTCGCCAGGGCGATCACGTCGGCCACGGTGCGCACCGGCACGGAGGGCGTCGCCACCAGCAGGTTCGGCACCACCACCGCCAGGAACGCCGGCGCGAAGTCCCGTCGCGCGTCGTAGGGCAGGGAGCGGAACAGCGAGGGGTTCACCGAGAAGGCCGTCGCGTCGTGCATCAGCGTGTAGCCGTCGGGCGTCGAGCGGGCCAGGGCCTGCGCGCCGATCGTGCCGCCGGCGCCGCCGCGGTTCTCGATCACGAATTGCTGGCCCAGCGTCTCCGAGAGCCGCGCGAACAGGATGCGCGCCACCGTGTCGGCGCCGCCGCCCGGCGGGTAGGTGACGATCACCTTCACCGGCCGCGACGGCCAGTCGCCCGCGTCCTGGCCGCCCCCTTGGCGGCCCGTCCCTTGGGCCAGCGCCCGCCCGCCGGGCGGCATCAGCGGCGACAGCAGCGCCGCCGCGCCGGCCGGCGCGGCGCGCCGGCCCGTTCCGGCCCCGCGGCCCCCGATCCCATCCTCCATCCCCGCCTCCTCCCGGACACTTCCCTGCCGCCGGCCCCGGCCGACGCCGCTCCCCAGGATGTGACAGAGGGCGGCCGACCGGAAGCGGGCATGGCGGGGCAGCCACGCGCGGCGGTGCCCTGGTGCCCGTCGGCTCCGCGCCCCCATGATGGTACGAACCGACGAACCATCAGGAAGCGTGCCCATGAACGCCATCGCCCCGCTGCCCCTCGACATCCCCGCGCCGGGGGAGCTGCGGGAGGTCCGGCCCGGCCTGCACTGGGCGCGCATGCCGCTGCCCTTCCCGCCGACCCATGTGAACGTCTGGCTGCTGGAGGACGGCGAGGGCTGGCTGCTGGTCGACACCGCCGTGCGCAACGAGGCGACCACGGCGCTGTGGGAGGACCTGTTCGGGACGCGGCTGGGCGGGCGGCCGGTGACGCGCGTGCTGATCACCCACTTCCACCCGGACCACATGGGCCTCGCCGGCTGGATGTGCGCCCGCTGGCGCGCGCCGCTGCTGATGAGCCGCACCGAGTGGCTCCAGTCACGCTGGCTCTCGCTCGACACGGAGGAGGCGATGCTGACGCACCAGGCCGCCTTCTACCGGCGGGCCGGCTGCGGCCAGGACTATCTCGACTACCTCACCGGCCGCGGCGCGCTCTACGCGCGCTCGGTGTCGCCCATCCCGCGCGCCTACCAGCGGTTGGTGGCGGGGGCGACGCTGCGGGTGGGCGGGCGCGACTGGGGCATCCGCACCGGCTCCGGCCACGCGCCGGAGATGGTGTGCCTGCACAGCCCCGATCTCGGCGTGCTGATCTCGGCCGACCAGATCCTGCCGCGCATCACGCCCTATGTCGGCGTGCAGGCCGGCGAGCCGGAAGCCGACCCGCTCGGCGAGTTCCTGACCTCCAACGACCGCTTCCGCGACCTGCCGGCGGACACGCTGGTGCTGCCCTCGCACGGCGAGCCCTTCCACGGGCTGCACGCGCGCATCGACGCGCTGGCCGCGCACCATGCCGAGCGCCTCGCGCGCCTGCTCGATGCCTGCGCGCAGCCGCTGACCGGCCTGGAGGCGACCCGCGCGCTGTTCCGCCGGCCGCTGGACGAGCGGCAGCTCGGCTTCGGCATCGGCGAGACCCTGGCGCACCTGAACCGGCTGGCGCACGAGGGCCTGATCGTGTCCGAGCCGGGCGCGGACGGCCTGACCCGGTACCGGCGGGCAGGTTAGGGCGGGCAGGTTAGAGCATTTTCAAGCTGAGCGTCCTCGCTCAGCGGCTCGGAAAATGCGATAAATCAAACGGCTAGAGCCGTTCCGACCTGATACCGTCAGGCTGGATCGGCTCTGGGGCATTTTCAAGCTGAGCGTCCTCGCTCAGCGGCTCGGAAAATGCGATAAATCAAACGGCTAGAGCCGTTCCGACCTGATACAGTCAGGCTGGATCGGCTCTGGGGCATTTTCAAGCTGAGCGTCCTCGCTCGGCGGCTCGGAAAATGCGCCGGATCGAAGGCTGGAGCCGTTCCGGCCTGATACGGTCAGGCTGGGTCGGCTCCACGGCGAACCGCGGTCCGGTCGGGACTGCGGTTCGCCGTAGCTCGTTGTTCCCGGCGCGGATTCACGCCGCCGGGCGTTTCCGCCCGACGGCGATCCGCTCCAGGGCGGGGAGGGTGGGGCGGCCGGGCCGGGGGAGGGCGCGTCAGCCGCCGGCGTTGCGCGAGCCGGCCGGCAGCCGCACCACCAGCCCGTCCAGCGCATCGGTCATGATGAGCTGGCAGCCGAGACGCGAGGTCTCCTGCAGGTCGAAGGCGAGGTCGAGCATGTCCTCCTCGTCCTCGGTCGGCGTCACCAGCTTCGGGAACCAGGCGGGATCCACGATGACGTGGCAGGTCGAGCAGGCGAGGCTGCCTTCGCAGGCGCCCTCGATGTCCACGCCATGCTTGTGCGCGATCTCCAGCACGGACAGGCCGAGCGGCGCGTCCACTTCCCGGCGCGTGCCGTCGCGCTCGACGAAGGTCATCTTCGGCATCAGTCTCGCTACTCCGCGACGATCGGTGAGGGGGCGGCCATGTCGCCGACGCCCGGGTGTTCGTCAATGCCCGTGGGCCCTTCCGGTTGCCTGGGCTGCGGCGCCGGATGGCCGCCCAGCTGGCCGGCCGCCTGCAGCGCGCCGCGCCAGGCGGCGATCAGCAGGGAGGCGGCGCGGTCCACCGCCTCGGGGGTGGTGAAGCGGCCGAGGCCGAGGCGAAGCGTGGCGCGCGCCTCCGCCTCGTCGAGCCCGATCGCGCGCAGCACGTAGGAAGGCTCGATGGCGGCCGTCGAGCAGGCCGAGCCGGTCGAGAGGGCGAGGTCGGGGGCGCGCGCCATGATCGCCTCGGCCGTCACGCCGCCGGGGAAGGTCAGGTTGAGGTTGCCGGAGACCCGACGCTCGGGATGGCCGTTCAGGCGCAGCCCCGGGACGCCGAGGCGCAGCGCCTCCAGCAGCCGGTCGCGCTGCTGGCGGACATGCGCCGTGTCCAGCCCGCGCTGGTCGATGACGAGGCGCGCCGCCTCGCCGAAGCCGACCACGAGCGGCGCCGGCAGGGTGCCCGAGCGCAGCCCGCGCTCCTGCCCGCCGCCGGAGAACAGGGGCAGCAGCCGCACGCGCGGGCGGCGGCGCACGTAGAGCGCGCCGATGCCCCGGGGGCCGTAGATCTTGTGCGCCGAGAGCGAGAGCAGGTCGGCCTGGATCTCGCCCACGTCGAGCGGGATGCGGCCGGCGGCCTGCGCCGCGTCGGTGTGGAACAGCGCGCCGGCGGTCTTGGCGATGTGGCCGATCGCGGCGAGGTCCTGCGCCACGCCGATCTCGTTGTGCACGGCCATCACGGAGACGAGCAGGGTGCGCGCGTCGACCGCCGATTGCAGCAGGTCGAGGTCGACCAGACCGTCCCGCCCGACCGGCAGGATCACCGGCTCGAACCCCTCGCGCTCCAGGTCGCGCACGCTCTCCAGCACGCATTTGTGCTCGGTGGCCAGCGTGACGATGCGCCGGCGCGGGTCGCCCACCCCGGCGGCGAAGCGGGCGGCCCCCTTGATGGCGAGGTTGTTGGCCTCGGTGGCGCCGGAGGTGAAGACGATCTCGCGCGCTTCGGCGCCGATCAGTGCCGCCACCTCGGCGCGCGCCGTCTCCGTGGCCGCCTCGGCGGCACGGCCCATGGCGTGCTCCACCGAATGCGGGTTGGCGAAATTCGCCTCCCACCAGGGCCGCATCGCAGCGAGCACTCTGGGATCGACCGGGGTGGTGGCGTGGTTGTCGAGGTAGATCGCGGTCGCGGGGGTCGACATGCGCGGGAAGATGGCGGATCAGGCGGCGCGGCGGGAGAGCGCCTTCTGCATGGCCGCCCATGCCGCGACGAAGGCCTCCGCGGACCCCTCCGGCGCGTTCCAAGGAATCGAGACGCGGACGGCGTTCCCGGCCAGCGCGCCGAGCCCCATCGCCGCCAGCACCGGGCTCGCCGACACCTTGCCGGAGGAGCAGGCCGCCCCGGCCGAGACCCGCACGCCGGCGAGGTCGAGCGCGATCACCTGCGTCTCGGCCGGCGCCCTGGGCAGGGCGAGGCAGGTGGTGTTGGGCAGGCGCGGCGCGCCGGCGCCGGGGATGACGAGGTCGGGCCGTATCGCCGACGCCTGGCGCTCGATGGTGTCGCGCATCGCGGCGAGGCGGGCGGCGGAGGCCGGGTCGGCCGCGTCGGCGGCGGCGCCGAGCCCGGCGATGGCCGGCAGCGGCTCGGTGCCGCCCCGCCGGCCGCGCTCCTGCCCGCCGCCCGCGACCAGCGGCGGCAGCGCCAGCCCCGGCCGCAGCAGCAGCGCCCCGGCGCCCTTCGGCCCGCCCAGCTTGTGGCCGGACACCGCCAGGCCGTCGGCGCCGAGCGCCGCGAGGTCCACCGGCACCCGCCCCGCCGCCTGCACCGCGTCCACGTGCAGCAGCGCGCCGTGGCGGCGGCAGGCCTCGGCGGCCTCGGCGACCGGGTGCAGCACGCCGGTCTCGTTGTTGGCCGCCATCAGGCAGACCAGGGCGGGCGGGCCGGCGGCGAGCATCGCCTCCAGCGCCGCCGGGTCGACCGTGCCGTCCGGCCGCACCGGGATGCGCGCCGCCTCCGGGCCGGCCGCCGCCAGCACCGCCGGATGCTCCGTGGCGCCGACCAGCACCCGCCTTCCGCGCCCGAGCCCGTGCACCGCCAGCGCGTTGGCCTCGGTGCCGCCGGCGGTGAGCACCACGTCCCGCGGCCGGGCGCCGAAGCGGGCGGCCACCGCCTCGCGCGCCGCCTCCAGCACGCGGCGCGCCGCCCGTCCCTCGGCATGCACCGAGGAGGGATTGCCGAGCAGATCCAGCGCCGCCAGGGCGGCCGCCCGCGCGGCCGGGCGCAGCGGCTCCGTGGCATTGGCGTCGAGATAGAGGCCGGCCGGCGTCACGCCGGACGGTCCAGGCCCCCGCCGGCCGGGGCCCGGTTGCCAGGGGGGGTGCCAGGGGAGCTGCCAAGGGGGCTGCCAGCGGGATTGCCAGCGGGACTACCGGTGGAGCCGCGCGTGGGACTGTCCGCCGGATCGCCTGCGGGCGGTCCGGCCGAGGCCTGCCGGGGCGGGGCGGGCATGTCGGCGTGGCCGTCCGTCGGCAGGGCGTCGCGCGGCGCCGCCGCACGGCCGAGCACGCGGCACTCGATCACGTCCGCGAGGCTGAGCGCACCGAGGAACAGGCGGATGTGCACGCCCAGCTCCGACCACAGGTCGTGCGCCAGGCAGCGCTGGCCGGCGAGGCAGCCGGGGGAGTCCCCCTCGCAGCGCGTCGTGCGCAGGGATTCGTCCACCGCGTCCACCACCTCGGCGATGCGGATCGCCTCGGCCGGACGGGTCAGCCGGTAGCCGCCGCCGGGGCCGCGCACGGCGACGACCAGCCCGGCGCGGCGCAGCCCGGCGAAGAGCTGCTCCATGTAGGGCAGGGGCAGGAGCTGCGCCTGGGCCAGTTCCGCCAGGCTGACGGGGCGTCCCTCGGCGGACCCGCAGGCGGCCTCGCGCGCGGCGCGACGGCGGGACACGCAGCCGCGCAGCGCCGCGCCGGCCAGCAGGCCGGATCCGGGCAGGCGCTGCCGCGCCGCCAGTTCCACCATCGCCATCACCGCGTACCGGGCGCGGGTCGATAGCCGCATGCCGCACTCCCCTGCCTGTCGCGGACCATCCCTTCCGCCCCCGAGATGGGGATGCGGTCGCCGTCGGAACACCCGGTGCGCTGCGAATGGCCCGGTTCATGGCGGCAAACCGCCGGCGGCGCCACCCGGAAAGCCGCGCCGGCCTCGCCGCCGGCCGTTCCCGGGCGGAGGACCGGCGCGCCGGACCGGTCCGGTTGATTGAGGCCGGCGCCCGCGCCAGCTATGGACCGGCCGGGGCGCCGGCAAGGCCCCCGGGCCGCGAGGCGAGGGCGGCGGATCGTCCCGGATTGATCGGAAATTTCGCCTCGGGGCGGCTCGGCATGGGTCCCATGCCCTGAATCCGTTATGAAAGCCCGGATCGGACGCCTATATAGGGCAACGCGACCCTCGGGGATCGGGAGCCTTTCCCGGGGCGCCCTTGCGCCGGACCGCCAGACCGATATCCCGCGACCCGGCGTCGCCGGAGGAGGCCTGTTGTCTCCTGACGACCCCGACGGGACATGGGGCGGCCGGGGCGGTGCGTACCGCGAGGGTTTGCGGCCATGGCATGCTGCGGCGCGCCATCCGGTCACGGCTCCCCAACCAAGCGACGGGCGCGCTTGGGACCCCGGGGTTGGCGGCGCATCGGCCGAGGCCGACCGCCCACCCCCGGTTCCCCGGTCCGCCCGCCGCAGCACATTGGAACAGAAGGTACGATGCCTGAGGTGATGTTCGCCGGACCGGATGGCCGGCTCGAAGGCCGTTACCACCATGCCAGCGACCGCAACGCCCCGGTGGCGCTGATCCTGCACCCGCACCCGCTGCACGGCGGGACCATGAACAACCGCGTCGTCCACGCCCTCTACCAGCGCTTCCAGGCGATGGGCTTCTCGACGCTGCGCTTCAACTTCCGCGGCGTCGGCCGGTCCCAGGGCAAGTACGATGGCGGCATCGGCGAGATCAGCGACGCCGCGGCGGCGCTCGACTTCCTCCAGGCGGTGAACCCGGCCGCCTCCATGCTGTGGGTGGCGGGCTACTCCTTCGGTTCCTACGTCGGCATGCAGCTGCTGATGCGCCGGCCGGAGATGGGCGGCTTCGTCTCCATCGCCGCCCCTGCCAGCCACTACGATTTCGGCTTCCTGGCCCCCTGTCCCTGCTCCGGGCTGATCCTGCACGGCGCCGAGGACGAGCTGGTGCCGGAGAGCGCGGTGCGGAAGCTGGTGGACAAGCTGAACACCCAGCGCGGCATCAAGATCGACTACCGCGTGCAGCCCGGCACCGGCCACGTCTTCGACGCGGCGCAGACCGAGCAGGCGGTGGACGCCGCCGAGGACCACGTGATGAGCGTGCTGAACCGCCAGCGCATGCCGATGGCGGCGGACTGACGCTTCCGGCAACCCGGAAGCCCGTGGCGGGGGGGCCGGGG
>NZ_JALPRX010000240.1 GCF_023223525.1 Roseomonas acroporae
GATCGTGTCCCGAGCCGTGGTGTAGGAGTGGTGTGCGTGGGCTGGGCGGGCTGCTGCGTCAGCCTGCCACGGCTGGGAGGCTGACGGGGGCAGTATCGCTGACGGCGCCGATGGTCTCCAGGGTCATGTAGCGGGAACGCTGGGTGGCCCATTCGTCGGACTGTTCGAGCAGGATGGCGCCGACGAGGCGGGTGACGGCGGCCTCTTTGGGAAAGATGCCGACGACGTCGGTGCGTCGCTTGATCTCGCCGTTGAGGCGCTCGATCGGGTTGGTGCTATGCAGCTTGGCGCGGTGTGCTGGCGGGAAGGCCATGTAGGCGAGGACGTCCTCCTCGGCGGCGTCCATCAGGGTGGCGAGCCTGGGAACCTTGTGGCGGAGCTGGTCGGCCACCTTGCGCCACTGGGCGTGGGCGGCGGCGGCGTCAGCCTCGGCGTAGGCGGTACCGATCCAGGCGGAGACGATGCGGCGCTGGGTCTTGCCGGCATGGGCGAGGGCGGTGCGGGCGAAGTGGACCCGGCAGCGCTGCCAGGTGGCACGGAGCACCTTCGTCACCGCGGCCTTCAGCCCCTCATGGGCATCGGAGATCACCAGCTTGACGCCGCACAGGCCGCGGCGGGCGAGGGAGCGGAGGAAGTCGAGCCAGAAGGCCTCCGCCTCCGAGGCGCCGGTGGCCATGCCGAGCACCTCGCGGCGGCCATCGGCGTTGACGCCGACCGCGATGGTCACCGCCACGGGGACGATCCGCCCCGCCTCGCGCACCTTCACGTAGGTGGCGTCGAGCCAGAGATAGGGCCAATCACCCTCGATCGGGCGGGCCAGGAAGTCGTGCACCCGCGCGTCGATCTCGGTGCAGAGCCGCGAGACCTGGCTCTTGCTGATCCCCTCCATTCCCATGGCCCGGACCAGGTCGTCCACCGAGCGGGTGGAGAGCCCCTGGACGTAGGCCTCCTGGATCACCGCGGTGAGCGCCTTCTCGGCCATCCGCCGAGGTTCCAGGAAAGCCGGGAAGTAGCTGCCCTTCCTGAGCCGGGGGATACGCAGCTCGACCGTGCCGGCCCGGGTCTGCCAGTCGCGCTCCCGGTAGCCGTTGCGCTGCACCAGCCGTCCCGGATGGCGCTCGCCATGGGCCGCGCCGGTCAGCTCGCCCACCTCCAGTTCCATCAGGCGCTGGGCGGCGAAGCCTATCATCTCCCGCAGGAACCCTGCATCGGAGCCTTTCGCCAGCAGATCCCGCAGGGCAGTCTCGTCGTCGGTCATCGTGGTCGGTCTCGGGTTCAGGGTTGCGGCCTCAGCAACCCAACCCTAGCCGGAGACCATCACGATGGCCGCCGCGTCGGGCGCTCCTACACCACCACTAGGGACACGACC
>NZ_JALPRX010000241.1 GCF_023223525.1 Roseomonas acroporae
GTGATGCGGTAGTCGTAGGCGGTCGCCGCGGTGAGGTCGGTGACGGTGTAGGCGACGCCCGACACGGCCGTTGCCACGCGGGTCCACGTGCTGCCCCCGGTCGGTCGCACGTCCACGGCATAGGTGATCGGCCCGGTGCCGGTGCCGGGCGCGGTCCACGAGAGCGGTTGCGTGGTGGACGTGGCCGTTCCGGCGGTCAGGGCGGACACCGCGCCGGGCGCGACGCCGGCGCCTGGCGGCCCGCCCGTGGTCCGCTGCCACATCGCGTCCTCGGTGCTGTTCCAGTACAGTGCGTTCACCGGGACACCCGCAGCGCCCGCCGCCGTGTCATCGGCGTAGGTTCCGAGCGCCGCCGGGATCAGGTACCCGTCCACCGACAGGTCATTGCCGAGCCGGGAGATGATGCGGCTCACCACGAAGGCATCGCCGTGCCGGCCGATCAGGTCGAGACCTGTGCCGTCGATGTGGAAGGCGCCGGCCGGGCCGTCCACGATGGCCATGCCGCTGATGGTGCCCGTGACCGGCCCGCCGCTCTCGTCGGCTGCCACGCCGTAGCGGTGCGTGCTACCGCTGGCGCGTGGGTTCGCGATGCTGATGTTCGACGTGTCGTTGACCGAGGTGCCGCGCACCGAGAAGGCGTCGCACTGGCCGGGAAAGGCGAGGCCGCAGTTGTCCGCATGGCAGTTGTCGAGGTCGTTGGCGCCGCCGTACACGACGAAGCCTTCCCGGTTTCCCGCGAACACGGTGCAGTTCACCAGCCGGTTGCGCTGCGACCAGACCGAGAAATGCACGCCGCTGTTCTGCGGGAAGTTGACCTTCGCGTTGGTGATCGTGCAGTTGAGCGAGCCGATGTAGATGCCGACGCCGCTGAGGTGCGAGAAGTCGGCGGCATAGGCCGGATCGTGCTGCGCCTCGCGGCTCAGGATGTTGCTCACCTGCGCCTCGGCGTAGCCACCGAAGTCGAGGATGAAGCCATTCGACGAGCGATAGTCGATGCAGTCCGAGACACTGGCGCCGTCGGCGGTCAGGATGTTCACGCCTGAGCCGAGGCGACCGACGCCGGGGCGCGGCCCGAGCCCGCAGTATTTCGAGCGGATGCCCTGCACGAGCGGCATGTCGGGCGCGCCGTTGGTCTGCGCGCCGGTCGTCACGTCGAACAGACCGATGCCGAGGCCGTTGTCGTAGGCGTTCTTGATGAAGAGGTCCTGCGCCTTCAACTCGTCGGCCATCATCAGGACGCAGTTGGCGCCGACCGGATTGCCGCCGAACACGGTGTTGGGCGCGAGGGCCGCCGCCGCGTGGTCGAACATGAGGCCGCGCAGGCCGGAGCCG
>NZ_JALPRX010000242.1 GCF_023223525.1 Roseomonas acroporae
CCCCGCCAGGAAGGGCGCCGCCCTTCCTGGACCATCCCGCCGGGGGCGAAGCCCCCCGGACCCCCCATTGGAATCGAGCCTCGCGGGTGCAACCGCCGAGGCCGGAAAACGAATGGGGGCCGGGGCCTCCCAGGTTTCCCTCGGGCCCCGGCGGAGGGTCCAGGGAGGCAGCGCCTCCCTGGCCTAGCCGTTCAACAAGCGTCGCGCCCGGCCTCTTACCGATGAGTGTCCGCCGTGGCCAGTGGCTCCGCCGCCAGGTCGAAGGCCGCGCGCATCAGCGCCCGCGTATAGGCCTCGCGCGGTGCCGCCACCACCTCGGCCGCCTCGCCCTGCTCCACCACCCGCCCGTCCTTCAGCACCACGATCCGGTGCGCCATGGCCCGCACCACCCGCAGGTCGTGGCTGATGAACAGGTAGGCCAGCCGGTGCTTCGCCTGCAGCGCCCGCAGCAGCGCCACCACCTGCGCCTGCACCGAGACGTCGAGCGCCGAGGTCGGCTCGTCCAGCACCACCAGGCGGGGCTTCAGCACCAGCGCGCGGGCGATGGCGATGCGCTGGCGCTGCCCGCCGGAGAATTCGTGCGGGTAGCGTTCCGCCATGGCGGGAGAAAGCCCCACCTCCTCCAGCGCCGCGGCCACGGCGGCGGCGCGGGCGGCGGCGGAAAGTCCCGGCTCGTGCACCTCCAGCCCCTCGCCGACGATCTCGCCCACCGAGAGCCGGGGCGAGAGGCTGCCATAGGGGTCCTGGAACACGATCTGCATCCGCCGCCGCAGCGGCCGGAGCGCGGCGCGGCCGAGATCCTGGATCGGCCGGTCCTCGAAGACGATCCCGCCCGTGCTGCGCTCCAGCCGCAGCAGCGCCAGGGCGAGGGTGGTCTTGCCCGAGCCGCTCTCGCCCACCAGCCCGACCGTCTCCCCCTCGCGCACCGCGACGGAGACGCCATCCACCGCCTTGATGTAACCCACGGTCCGCCGCAGCAGCCCGCGCCGGATCGGGAAGTGGACCTTCACGTCCTCCCCCGCCACCACCACCGGCGCGCCCTCGGCCACCGGGGCAGGGTGGCCGCGCGGCTCGGTCGCCAGCAGCAGCCGCGTGTAGTCGTGGCGCGGCCGCGCGAACACCTCGGCCACCGGCCCGGCCTCCACCGCCCGCCCGTGGCGCATCACCACCACGTGGTCGGCGTGCCGGCGGACGATCTGCAGGTCGTGGGTGATCAGCAGCATCGCCATGCCGAGGCGCCGCTTCAGCTCGGCGAGGAGTTCGAGGATCTGCGCCTGGATGGTGACGTCGAGCGCCGTGGTCGGCTCG
>NZ_JALPRX010000243.1 GCF_023223525.1 Roseomonas acroporae
GACACGCCGAGGCGCGCGCCGATCTCGCGGGCGCTGAGCTTGCCCTCATGCCAGAGGCGCGCGGCCTCGGCTGTGCTCTCGTCGGTCCAGCTCACGACGCCGCCCTCCGCGCGCGCTGCCGATCCCGCCGGGCCAGCACGTCATTGCCCTTCGCGGTCGGGATGTACTCGTTCGCGCCCTCGCCCCAGGTCAGCAAGCCGTCGTTGACCATCCGCGAGATGACATACTCACGGTCGAGCCGGTCGCTCGGCGGCGCCGTGTCATCGAACAGGTCCGGCACGCCCGCCTCGCGGCGCTTCACGATCTCCGCGAAGCCGCCGCGCGCCTGGACGCCGCCCTCGGCGGCCTTCCGAAGCACCCGCTCCTGCGCCCTGGTGACGGCCATCTCACGCGCTCCTGTGCAGACGGAGGCCGAGGCCGTCGAGCCCGGCCATGAGCTGTGGCGCGACGCGCTCGGCGTCGGCGCGCGTCCAGCGCCCGGAGTTGACCAGCGACATGATGAGCTGGACCCGCGCCGCCTCGCCGGTCAGCGGCTTGACGACGGCGAGGCCGGCAGTGTCGAGGTCGGCGATCAGGTCGCGGGCGATCTCGTTGGCGCCGTCGTCTGGCAGGAACGGGTCACCCATGTCGTCCTGCGTGATTTCGCGTGCCGCACTGTTGGCGATGGAGCGGGCGATGGCGTCGCGGATCATGAGGGTCATCGGCTCACCACCCGAACAGGCGCTTGATCCGCGCCTCGGCCCAGGCATCCACTCTCTGCCACCACGCCGATCTGCTGATCGCCAGCCTGCGCAGCGCCAGCAGCGAACGGTGTTGCCATCTGCGCATAGGATGCCCTCATGGCGGCCTGCCGTGCGGCGAGCAGGGCCCGCTGCGCGTCCAGGCGGCGCATCTCTTGTTCGACCCACCGCTGCTCCGCGCACTGCGCTGCAAGCCATTCGTGGGCGGCGACGCTGCGGGCGCGCCGGTAGCGGAAGCTGAAGGCCCGCTCGAAGGTCAGGCCGATTTCGCGTGCGGCGCGGGCGAGCCCCGCCTTGATGTTCTCGCCGGGGCGAGGCTCGCCGATGCGGCACACCACGTCGTGCATGCGATCAAGGGTCGCTTCACAAGGCATTTGTCTGCCCTCGCAAGGGTCTTTCGACATCTCGCAACTGCTCCTGCGCATGCTGGTTGGCATGAGCGATGCCCCCAGCAACGAGACAGGAGAGACCCCGGACGGAGACGGCAGCCACGCCGTCTCCGCCGGCCTTGGACCGCTGCCGCGCGAGGCGGC
>NZ_JALPRX010000244.1 GCF_023223525.1 Roseomonas acroporae
GCCGTTGATGTAGTCGTTGCCGGAGCCGCCCCAGAGCTGGTTGGCCGCGCCGTTGCCGTTCAGGGTGATGGCCGTGGTCAGCGCACGGGCGTCGCCGTCGATGGCGCTGGTGCCGGTGAGGTAGAGGGTCTCGATGTTGGCAGGGACGACGTAGCTGACGGAGGATTGGATGATGTCGCTGCCGCCGCCGGCGAGTTCCACCACGATGTCCTGGCTGCTGTCGACGAGGTAGGTGTCGTTGCCGGTGCCACCGGTCATGGTGTCGTCGCCGGCACCGCCGTCGAGCGTGTCGTTGCCGGCACCACCCCAGAGCTGGTTGGCGGCGCCGTTGCCGTAGATGGCGATGGCGGTGGCGAGGCCGCGGGCATCGCCGTCGATGGCGTTGGCACCGGCCAGGTAAAGGGTCTCGACGTTGGCGGGCACGACATAGCTGGCGGAGGCCTGGATGGTGTCGTTGCCGCCGCCGGCGAACTCGCTCACGACGTCCTGGCTGCTGTCGACGACGTAGGTGTCGTCACCGGCGCCGCCGGTCATGGTGTCGTCGCCGGCGCCGCCGTCGATGTAGTCGTTGCCGGAGCCGCCCCAGAGCTGGTTGCTGGCGCCGTTGCCGTAGAGGCCGACATTGGTGGCGAGGCCGCGGGCATCAGCGTCGATGGCGTTGGTGCCGGTGAGGTAGAGGGTCTCGACATTGGCGGGCACGACATAGCTGGCGGAGGCCTGGATGGTGTCGTTGCCGCCGCCGGCGAACTCGATCACGACGTCCTGGCTGCTGTCGACGACGTAGGTGTCGTCACCGGCGCCGCCGGTCATGGTGTCGTCGCCGGTGCCGCCGGTCAGGGTGTCGTTGCCGTCGCCGCCGTTCAGCGTATCGTTGCCGCCGCCGCCGTCGAGCGAGTCGTTGCCAGAGCCACCCCAGAGCTGGTTGGCGGCGCTGTTGCCGTAGAGGCCGACACTGGTGGCGAGGCCACGGGCATCGCCGTCGACGGCGTTGACGCCGGTGAGGTAGAGGGTCTCGACGTTGGCGGGCACCACGTAGCTGGCGGAGGACTGGATGTTGTCGTTGCCGCCGCCGGCGAACTCGATCACGACGTCCTGGCTGCTGTCGACGACGTAGGTGTCATCGCCGGCGCCGCCGGCCATGGTGTCGATGCCGGCGCCACCGTTGATGTAGTCGTTGCCGGCGCCGCCGGTCAGCGTGTCGTTGCCCTCGGCGCCGAACAGCGAGTCGCCCGAGTCGTTGGCGGTGATGCGGTTGTCGTAGGCGTTGCCGACC
>NZ_JALPRX010000245.1 GCF_023223525.1 Roseomonas acroporae
GCCCCCGAACGCCCGGAGCCTCCGCACCGGGCTGCCCCGCCGCCTGCATCTCGCGGAGCGCGCTGCGGAGGCGCCGTTAGCATGGCACCGTTCCCGACAGGGCTGGCGCTGCTGGAAGATGCTGGGCTGGAGCCGCCCGAAGGCTTCGATGGTGAGCGCCTGCTGGCGGACATCGCGGAAGCCGGCGACACATACCGCCTTCTGCATATCGTTGAACGGCCACGTATGAATTTCGAAGAGAGCCGGACCGTTCAGAAGGTTGGCAGCACGGCGCAGAAGCTTGTCAATTGCATCAACGAGGTGCTGGCACTTGATGCAACCTCCTTTGTTCCTGATGAGCTCTCCGATCGTCTTCAGCTCTTGGATGGGATTTCTCTCTTCAGCGGCGAAGCCCGCCCTGAGACGGCGTCAACAGCGCGTCTTGTGGAACTACGCGATGAAGTCTCCCGTCTCGTGGAGGCATGCGAGATGGCGAGGCGCACGCCGCTCGCACAAGGGGAGCACGGCGAGAAGATTTGGGACGCCTGGGGCGAGTTGATTGCGCGTCGCTTGCCGGCAGTCTTTTCGAGGCACTTCCGCAAGAAATGCGGGTTCTCTGCTGACCCTGCAACAGAGGGCGTCCGGTTCATTGCGAGCGCACTCGTGCATCTGGGGCTTGGCGGAAGAAGCGCCGAAGCGATTGTCAAAGAGCGCTCAAAGTGGAGAGCTTGGCGAAGTCAAGTGGAAAAGCCTCACGAAGAATAGCGGCGATCTTCCCTGCCGGACCACACCGCCACTCCTGGATGATGCTGGCGTCCCGCGAACCCGCACGGAGCCAACAGGATATGTACAAGGAGTGGATGGCCAAGAACGGCGGCGTCGTGGATGGCGCCGGCAAGTTGGAGCCGCTGCTGGTCCCGACCGACGAGGCATGGCGCGCCATCGGCTGCGGGAAGACGACCGGCTTCGCGCTGCTCAAGGCCAAGAAGCTGAGGGGCCGCAAGCTTGGCACGAAGACCCTGGTCGAAGTCGAGAGCATCAGGGAGTTCGTCAACAGCCTGCCCACCGTCGGTGAGGCGGCGTAGCCCCAGAAACGGAAACAGCCCGCGGCGGTGAAGCCGGCGGGCTGCGGAACCGTACTACGACTACTCGGCGGCAACTACGACACCCGCCTTGTACCGCAGTGCGGCGCCGCCGCCAAGCCGAAACCGCCGACCCGGGCTCCCAAGTTGGAGACCCCGCGTGTCGAAACGCGTCCAGTACCGCCGTAAGCCGCGCCAGCGCGC
>NZ_JALPRX010000246.1 GCF_023223525.1 Roseomonas acroporae
ACTGCTGATCGCCCGCATCAGGTTGCCGGCGAAACGCCGTGAGGCTGACGCCATCGCCGCTGTCATTTCGGGCGGACACCCGCGATGAACTTTTCGGCGTCTGCCCTCAGCTCATTCTTCTCGTCCAGATGTTCGGCCAGGACCTTGAGCCGGCCGTCAAGCATGGCGTTGACAGCCGCGATCTCCTCCGGGGATGCCTTGACCAGCAGGGCTGCCAACACGTCGTTCAGGACGGCGATCTTCACTGCCAGCAATTCCGGCCGGAACGGCTTCCGGGCCTCCGCTTCCAGCTTCTTCACGCGCTGCTCTTGCCACGCCTGCCAGATGCCGATCCCGGCGATGGCGAGCGTGAACAGCGCGTTCCACATCTCGTGTGTCACACCTTCTCTCCTGGGCAGCTTCGAACACTCCCAGGATGAAGCCGACCGGGCCGGGTCCGCAATGGCCCGCCCGGTCGCGTTCCCTCCGCGTCCACGCTCCGTCGGCACGTCCGTGGACGCGCGGCCCGGGCCCGGCGTTTCA
>NZ_JALPRX010000247.1 GCF_023223525.1 Roseomonas acroporae
GGTCGCGTTCCCTCCGCGTCCACGCTCCGTCGGCACGTCCGTGGACGCGCGGCCCGGGCCCGGCGTTTCAGCCCCCTGGGCGCCGGGCCCCGTGGCGGCGGGAGGGGTGTGATGGACGTGATCCAGATCACGCCGGGCCGCCTTCGCCGGGCGCAGCGCGCGTTGCGGTGGGCAGAGGCGTATCGTGCCGGCGAGAGCGTGACGGACATCGCGGCTCGGGATGATGTCCACGCCGATGTCGTTCGCTGGACGCTCAAGCGCCTTGGCATCGAGATCGAGTACCGCCTCTCCGAAGCAGCGAAAGAGCGCCGGCGGCAAATGGCGCGACGGACATTCGACACCAGCGCTCAGCGTATCGGGCTGCGCGCCGAACGAGTGCGGCGCCGCAATCAGCAGTGGGCCGAGGAATACGCCGCCGGGGCGTCGCTCCAGCGGATCAGCGAGCGGCACGGCGTGTCGTACCAGCGAGTGCAGCAGGTGCTCCGGGCCGGCGGCGTCGAGATGCGCCCCCGGGGGCGCCCTGCCATCGCCAAAGCCGCCGCAACACGCGAGCCCCGCCGCCCGACCTGCCCGCCGCACATGCGCCGCCTCTACAACAAGCTCCGCGCCGCCGGCATCAGCCGCGAGGCCGCGCTGGCCGAGGTCCT
>NZ_JALPRX010000248.1 GCF_023223525.1 Roseomonas acroporae
AACAAGGCAATGGCGAAAGCGAAGTTCGAGCGGAACAAGCCGCACTGCAACATCGGCACGATCGGGCACGTGGACCACGGCAAGACGTCGCTGACGGCGGCGATCACGAAGGTCCTGGCGAAGGCGGGCGGTGCGACGTTCACGGCGTACGACCAGATCGACAAGGCGCCGGAGGAGCGGGCGCGCGGGATCACGATCTCGACGGCGCACGTCGAGTACGAGACGGCGAACCGGCACTACGCGCACGTGGACTGCCCGGGCCACGCCGACTACGTGAAGAACATGATCACGGGTGCGGCGCAGATGGACGGCGCGATCCTGGTGGTCTCGGCGGCGGACGGGCCGATGCCGCAGACGCGCGAGCACATCCTGCTGGCGCGGCAGGTGGGCGTGCCGGCGCTGGTGGTGTTCCTCAACAAGGTGGACATGGCCGACCCCGACCTGCTGGAGCTGGTCGAGATGGAGGTGCGCGAGCTGCTCTCCTCCTACCAGTTCCCGGGCGACGACATCCCGATCATCCACGGCTCGGCGCTGATGGCGCTCGAGGACAAGGCGCCGGAGCAGGGCGAGCAGGCGGTGCTGAAGCTGATGGAGGCGGTGGACGCCTACATCCCGCAGCCTGAGCGCCCGAAGGACCTGCCGTTCCTGATGCCGATCGAGGACGTGTTCTCGATCTCGGGCCGCGGCACGGTGGTGACGGGGCGCGTCGAGCGCGGCATCGTCAAGGTGGGCGAGGAGGTCGAGATCGTGGGCCTGAAGGACACGGTCAAGACGACGGTCACGGGCGTCGAGATGTTCCGCAAGCTGCTCGATTCGGGCGAGGCGGGCGACAACATCGGCGCGCTGCTGCGCGGCACCAAGCGCGAGGACGTGGAGCGCGGCCAGGTCCTGGCCAAGCCCGGCTCGATCACGCCGCACACGCAGTTCAAGGCCGAGGCGTACATCCTGACCAAGGAGGAGGGCGGCCGGCACACGCCGTTCTTCACCAACTACCGGCCGCAGTTCTACTTCCGCACGACCGACGTGACGGGCGTGGTGAAGCTGCCGGAGGGCGTGGAGATGGTGATGCCGGGCGACAACGTCGCCATGGACGTCGAGCTGATCGCGCCCATCGCCATGGACCAGGGCCTGCGCTTCGCCATCCGCGAGGGCGGCCGCACCGTCGGCGCCGGCGTCGTCGCC
>NZ_JALPRX010000249.1 GCF_023223525.1 Roseomonas acroporae
GGGCAAGCTCAGCGCCCGCGAGATCGGCGCGCGCCTCGGCGTGTCCAAGGACGCCATCATCGGCAAGGCACACCGCCTCGGCTGGCCCGCCCGCCAGTCGCCCGTCGCGCGACAGCCCGGCGCGGCCCGCCCGCCCGTCTACTGGACCCCGGAGCGCGACGACGAACTGCGCGCGCTCATCAAGGACGGCCGGACCTCCGGCGAGGCGGCCGAGGCCATGGGCGTCACGCCCGGCGCCGTCATGGGGCGGATCAAGATCCTCGCCCGCACCGCGCCGGTCCAGCGCACCCAGGATCGTGCGGCCCGCCTGCTCGACTGGATCAGGCGTGAGGCGGCACAGCACCGCGCCGCGCCCACCAACGGGCAGATCGTCGCCGCCTATCACGTCTCTCAGGGCGAGGCCGCGCACCTCATCAGCCGCCTGATCCGCCGCGGTCTGATCGTGGTCGAGAGCAGGACCCACAGCCGGCGCATCTCCGCGCCCGACGGCTCCTGGCAGACCGCGTGGAGCCAGCGCGCCGGCATCGCCCGCGCCGCGCCGGTCGCGACCGTGCCGCACACGCCCGCCGCGCCGGCGAAGCCATCCATCCTGGCCTGCCGCCGCCCCGGTGAGGCGATGAAGGCCAACATCACGGCCGGACACCGCATCCACGCCGTGCACCGCAAGGCGCCAGTCCCGCCCCCGCCCAACGCCGACGCGCTGGTGGCCGAGTTCCTGGCGCGCAAGGGGGCGACGCAGTGCCCGACCGCTGGCGCCATGGGTATTGGCCGCATCGGCTGGCTCGGGCTGGCGGAGTAGAGGGCATGATCGCTGACCCGGCCGCCCTCAACCGTGCCCAGCGCTTGGAAATCGCCCTGCGCGCCGCCCTCGGCACCTGGGTCACGGATCGCTACCTGCGCGCCGTCGCCGGCGAGCATTTCCGCCCCGTGCTGTGCGACCTGCGCGACAGCCTGCACCCGGCCG
>NZ_JALPRX010000025.1 GCF_023223525.1 Roseomonas acroporae
GGCGCGGCCGCCGGGACCTCCCGGCGGCCGCGTCGCGTTCCGGGGGAAGGTGCCGGCCTCCCGTCCGGCTCAGCCGGCCGGCACGGGCTCGGGCCGCGCGATTCGCCCGCCCGGCCAGGGAGACGGCACGCCGGTCGTCCCGGGGAAGCTCAGCGGCAGGCCGCGCGCCACCCGCGCCGCCAGCAGCCCGAAGGCCTGCGCCTCCAGCGCGTCGCCGTCCCAGCCCACCGCCTCCACCGGCTCGACCGGTGCGGCGAGCGCCGCGCCCAGCGCCCGCAGCATCGCCGGGTTGCGCCGCCCGCCGCCGCAGACCAGCCAGCGCCGGGGCGGCGAAGGCAGGTGCCGCGCCGCCGCCGCCACCGCCCCGGCGGAGAAGGCCACCAGCGTCGCGGCGCCGTCCGCCGGCGACAGCGCCTCCAGCCCCGCCGCCGCCAGCGCCCGGCCGAAATCCAGCCGGTCCAGCGATTTCGGCGGCGGCGCGGCGAGGTAGGGATGCGCCAGCAGCCGGCCCAGCACCGCCGCGTCCGGCGTCCCGGCCAAGGCCAGCGCCCCGTCGCGGTCGCAATCCTCGCCCGTGTGGCGCTTCGCCCAGTCGTCCAGCGGTCCGTTGGCCGGGCCGGTGTCGAAGGCGACCAGCGCCTCGTGCTCGCCCGCCCCGCCTTCCCCGATCCAGGTCACGTTGCCCACCCCGCCGAGGTTCAGCACCGCCACCGGCTTTGGCAGGTCCCGTGCCAGCGCCGCGTGCAGCGCCGGGGCCAGCGGCGCACCCTGGCCGCCCGCCGCCACGTCGGCCGAGCGGAAATCGTGCGCCACCGGCAGCCCGCAGCGCGCCGCCAGCAGCGCCGCGTCGCCCACCTGCCAGGTCAGTCCCTCGCCCGGCCGGTGCAGGATGGTCTGCCCGTGGAAGCCGACCAGGTCCGCCGCCTCGCCGATCGCCGCCACCGCCTCGGCGTGCCGCTCGGTCAGGCGGCGGACGCAGCCGGCCAGGAACGGGTCGGCGGGCGGCAGCGAGGGCGCGAGGTCGAGCAGCCGCCGCAGGTCGTCGCGCAGCGCGGCGTCGTAGGGCAGGGTAAGGGCCGGGCCGATCCGACCGATCCGCTCCCCGTCCGTCTCGATCCAGGCGGCGTCCACCCCGTCCAGCGAGGTGCCGCTCATCAGCCCGATGGTGCGCAGCATGGCCCGGTGTGCTAGCCCCCGACTCCGCCGCCCCGATACGCGGCGGGATTACCCTAGAGACGAAGTTCGGACACGGCACCCATGAGCGCGCTCAAGAGCGACTTCCTGCGCATCGCGCAGGAGCGCGGCTACATCCATCAGGTCACCGACGCCGCGGCGCTGGACGCGCGGCTGCTGCGCGGGGGGCTCGCCGCCTATATCGGCTTCGACTGCACGGCGGACAGCCTGCATGTCGGCCACCTCGTCTCGATCATGATGCTGCGCCTTCTGCAGAAGACCGGCGGCCGCCCCGTGGCGCTGCTCGGCGGCGGCACCACGAAGATCGGCGACCCCTCGGGCCGCGACACGCAGCGGCAATTGCTGACCGAGGCGCAGATCGAGGCCAACAAGATCGGCATCCGCCGCACCTTCGACGCCTTCCTCCGCTTCGGCGACGGCCCGGGCGACGCGATGATGCTCGACAACGCGGCGTGGCTCGACGGCCTCGCCTACATCCCGTTCCTGCGCGAGATCGGCCGCCACTTCAGCGTCAACCGCATGCTCTCGATGGACAGCGTGAAGCTGCGCCTCGACCGCGAGCAGCCGCTGAGCTTCCTCGAATTCAACTACATGCTGCTCCAGTCCTACGACTACCTGGAGCTGAACCGCCGCCACGGCGTCGCCCTGCAGATGGGCGGCTCCGACCAGTGGGGCAACATCGTGATGGGCGTCGAGCTGATCCGCCGCGTCACGGCGGAACAGCGCGGCCAGGGGGGAGTGGAGGGCGAGGCGGAGGCCGCCGCCCCCGAGGCGTTCGGCCTCACCACGCCGCTGCTCACCACCGCCTCCGGCGCCAAGATGGGCAAGACGGCGGCGGGCGCCGTGTGGCTGAACCCGGACCGGCTCTCGCCCTACGACTACTGGCAGTTCTGGCGCAACGCCGAGGATGCCGATGTCGGCCGCTTCCTGCTGCTCTTCACCGAGCTGCCCAACGGGGAGGTGAAGCGCCTCGCCGCGCTGGAAGGGGCGGAGATCAACGAGGCCAAGAAGGTGCTGGCCACCGAGGCCACGGCGCTGCTGCACGGCCGCGCCGCCGCCGAGGCCGCCGCCGAGACGGCGCGCAGCACCTTCGAGGCCGGCCAGGCCGCGGCCGACCTGCCCAGCATCGCGCTGGCGCCGGACGAGCTGGCGGTCGGCACGCCGCTGATCGCGCTGCTGGTGCGCGCCGGCTTCGCCGCCAGCAACGGCGAGGCGCGCCGCCTCGTGCGCGGCGGCGGCGTGCGGCTGAACGACGCGCCCGTGGCCGAGGAGACGCGCGCGCTGACCGTCGAGGACCTGCGCGACGGCGCCGCCAAGCTCTCGGCCGGGCGCAAGCGCCACGTGCTGGTGAAGGCCGCCGAACCCGTCTGACGGGGCGGCGCGCGGCGGCCGGTACGGGCGGGGCGCGAAACCTTGAGCGCCGCGCCCGCCCATGCGAGGGTGCCGCCACCTATCACGGCCTGCCGGGGCGCCACGCCGGCACGGCCGGAGGCGCCGATGCCGCCCGGCAACGACCGGAACCGGCGGCCCGGGCAGCGCGGCCCGAAAAGAACCGTTCTGGACGACGACAGGGACGCGTCACGGCACCACGAGTACCCGTCGCCCCACGGCGCCGCGCGGGCTAGCCTCGCCGCGACGGCCGCCGGCTGCTTCCCCAGGGCAGCTTCCCCAGGAGACCCCGCGCCATGGCGCACGCCATCGAGCTGAAGACCACCGTCGATACCCTCGCCGGCCCCGCCACCGGCCACAACAGCCTGCCCGACGCCGCGACCCTGCGCGCGGCGCGCGAGGACCTCGCCGCCTGCTTCCGCATGGCCGCGCGCCTCGGCATGCAGGAAGGCATCTGCAACCACTTCTCCGCCGTGGTGCCCGGCCGCGACGACCTGTTCCTGGTCAACCCGGTCGGCCTCGCCTTCGCCGAGGTGACGGCCTCCTCCCTGCTGCTCTGCGACTTCGCCGGCAACGTGGTGCAGGGCGAGGGCAGGCCGGAGGCGACCGCCTTCTACATCCACGCCCGCCTGCACCTGCGCAAGCCGCGCGCCCGCGTCGCGCTGCACACCCACATGCCCTACGCTACCGCGCTCGCCATGACCGAGGGCGAGCCGCTGGTCTGGGCCGGCCAGAGCGCGCTGCGCTTCTACGGCCGCGTCGCGGTGGACGGGAACTACAACGGCCTCGCCCTCGACGAGGCGGAGGGCGACCGCATCGCCGACAGCGCCGGCGACGCCGACATCGTGTTCATGAAGAACCACGGCGTGATGGTGCTCGCCGAGACCATCGCCGAGGCGTGGGACGATCTCTACTACCTGGAGCGCGCGGCGCAGGCGCAGATCCTTGCCATGAGCACGGGCCGGAAGCTGCTGCCCGTCTCCGACGCGATGGCGCGGCTGGTGGCCGAGCAGGAAGGCATGGCGCGGGCCGACAGCGCCCGCAAGCACCTCGACAGCGTCCGGCGCCAGCTCCGGCTGACCGATCCGGACTTCCTCGACTGAAACGGCGGGGGGGGGGCTCCGCCCTAACCCGAACCCCGCCTTGTCATCGGGAAGGGCTCCGCCCTCCCCGGGCCCCTCCGAACAGGGAAGGCTCTTCCTTTCCCGGACCTCATCCGCCCCCAGGGAAGGCTCCGCCTTCCCCGGACCCCATCCGCCCTCTGGGGAAGGCGCCGCCTTCCCCAGACCCCATCCGCCAGGAGGGCGAAGCCCTCCTGGACCTCTCTTCGTCTGGTCCTCGCCGGTCGAACCACCCGTCCCCTGAACCGAACGGGGGGTTCCAGGGGGGCTTCGCCCCCTGGCGGGGATCGTAAGGGGCGGCGCCCCCCAATAGACCTACTGGGCGGGGTCCGGGGCAGCGCCCCGGCGCTGGCCTTTCCCCTCCCTGGCCTTCCACCCAAGGACCCAGCATGGCCATCCTCCTCACCGGCAACCTCGACGCCGAGGACTACGCCGACTGGCGCCGCCACCTCCTCGCCCACCTGCCCGCCGGCGAGACGCTGGTCCTCGCCACCGAGGATTACGACCCCGAGGCGGTCGAGATCGCCCTCGTCGCCAACCCGCCGCACGGCACGGTGGCGCGACACCCGAATCTCCGCTTCATCCAGAGCCTCTGGGCCGGCGTGGACAAGCTGCTCTCCGACCCCACCCTGCCGCGCCACCTGCCCATCGCCCGGCTGATCGACCCCTCCATGACCCAGGCCATGGTGGAATGCGCCCTGGCCGCCGTGATGCTCCTGCACCGGCAGCTTCCCGCCTACGCCGCGCAGCAGGCGCGCGGGGAGTGGCGGCAGCTCGCCCAGCCGCTCACCGCGCAGCGCCCGGTTGGCGTGCTCGGCCTGGGCGAACTGGGCAGCGCCGTGGCCCGCACCCTGGCCGGGCTCGGCTTCCCCGTCTCCGGCTGGAGCCGCTCGCCGCGCGCGGTCGCGGGGGTGAACTGCCTCAGCGGCGCCGACGGCATGCGCACGCTGCTGGAGGGCGCCGAGATCCTGGTCAACCTCGTGCCGCTCACCCCGGACACGGAGGGCCTGCTCTGCCGGGCCACCTTCGAGCGCATGCCGCGCGGCGCCGGCCTGGTGAACCTTGCGCGCGGCGGCCATCTCGTGGAGGCGGACCTGCTCGCCGCCCTCGACTCCGGCCGGATCGGCCATGCCGTGCTCGACGTGTTCCGGCAGGAGCCGCTGCCCGCCGGCCACCCGTTCTGGCACAACCCGCGCATCACCGTGCTGCCGCATGTCGCCGCCTACAGCGAGCCGAGCACGGCGGCGCGCATCGCGCTGGAAAACGTCGCCGCCTTCCGCGCCGGCCGCACCCCGGACGCGCTGGTGGACCCCGGCCGGGGATACTGAATCCGGCCTCTCCCCCCTGGCGGCACGATTCCTGCGTGTTCCGCCCGTCGGCGGACGCTGGTGGGCGCGCCTGTCGGCGGGCGAAGTTGGACACGCCTGCCGGCAAGTGAAGCTGGGCACGCCTGTCGGCAAGTGAAGCCGGGCGCGCCTGTCGGCAAGTGAAGCCAGGCGCGCCTGTCGGCGCGTGAAGTCAGGCGCGCCTGACGGCGCGACGGGGACAGGGAGACGGGCATGAGCCAGGACGAGGCGGGGGCGCCGCTGCACCTGCTGCTGAGCGAGGCGGCATGGCGCGAGCACGGCGCGGCGATGCGCGAGGCCAGCGCCCGGCCGCTCCAGCCCGTCCTGTTCGCCGGCGCCGAGGCGCCGCCGCCCGAGCTGAGTCGGGTGGAGGCCGCCTTCCTCTCGCGCGACGTCTTCGCCGGCGGCACCGGGCACCGCCCGGTGCCGGGCTTCCTGCGCTACCTCGACCTGCTGCACGCGGCGCCGGCGCTGCGCTGGCTGCACATCTACCCGGCCGGGGTGGACCGCGAGGACTACCAGCGCCTGATGCGGCGCGGCGTGCGGCTGACCAATTCCGCCAGCGCCATCGCCCCCACCGTGGCGCTGACCGCCTTCACCGCGCTGCTGGCCCTGTCGCGCCGCATGCCGGGCTGGATCGCGGCGCAGGCCGAGCGCCGCTGGCAGCAGCCCACCGGGGCGGCGCGCCCGCGCGACCTCGCCGGGCAGACCGCGGTGATCGTCGGCACCGGGCCGATCGGGCAGGAGATCGGCCGGCTCTGCGCCGCCGTCGGGCTGCGGGTGCTCGGCGTGCGGCACGGAACCGGCGCGCCGCCGCCGCACCTGCCGGACTGCGTCACCTATGCCGAGCTGCCGCAGGTGCTGCCGCGTGCCGACTGGCTGGTGCTGGCCTGCCCGCTCAGCGACGCGACGCGCGGCCTGATCGACGCCGCCGCCCTGGCGTTGCTGCCGCCCGGCGCGCACCTGCTGAACGCCTCGCGCGGCGGCGTGGCGGTGGATGCGGCGATCGACGCGGCGCTGCGCGCGGGCCGGCTGGCCGGCGCCTGGCTGGACGTGTTCGAGTCCGAGCCGCTGGCGCCGGACAGCCCGCTCTGGTCGGCGCCGGGCGCGCTGGTGACGCCGCATTGCGCCGGCGTCTCGGACGGGCGTGAGGCGCGGGTGGCGACCCTGTTCGCGGAGAACCTCGGCCGCTGGACGCGTGGCGAGACGCTGCCGGGCGAGGCACGGCCGAGCTGAGGAACCGGCCCGGGCGAGGCGCGGGAGCATTCTCACGCTGAGCGCACGCGCTCGGCGGCCCGGAAGATGCGCCGGATCAGAAGGCCGGAACGGCCCGCGCGTCGCCGCTCCCTGCCGCCCCGTCGGATGCCTAGAGCATTTTCAAGCTGAGCGTCCTCGCTCAGCGGCTCGGAAAATGCGAAAAATCAAAAGGCTAGAGCCGTTCCGGCCTGATCCAGTCAGGCTGGATCGGCTCTAGCCGGCGCGGAACCTTACGCCGCCGCCCGCCCCGCCACGGTCGCCGCCGCCGGCGCCTTCCTCGGGACGGCCGCCGTCGTGTCCGATGACGGTACGCGCTCCAGCAGCCCCAGCGCCGCGAGCCGGCGGCAGAATTCCAGCGCGCCTTCGCCCAGCTCGGCCGCGCAGGCGCCTTCCTCCAGACGCTCCAGCCAGCCCAGCGACGCCGCGTCCAGCACCTCGACGCCGCCGCCCCAGCGCAGCGTCGCGGTGCCGTCCGGCGCGGCGGCGACGTGGTGGTGCGACGTCTCCGCCAGCCGCAGCGGCTCCGTCGGGCCGGGCGGCGTGGCGAGCAGGCCGCGGCCGGGCAGGGGCATGCGCTCGCCGGCCAGCCGGTCCAGCATGCGCACCGAGACGCGCTCCAGCACCGCCGCCCGGTTCAGCCGCTCCAGCTTCTCGGCCATCCCGCGCAGCAGCGCCGGCAGCGCGTTGGGCTCGGTGAGGCGCCAGGTGGGGAAGGCGGCCCGCAGCGCCGCCTCCTCGGGCTCCAGCAGGTCGAGCGCGTCGTGCAGCGCTTCCGCCCAGCTCGGTTCCAGGAAGCCGATGGTCAGGTGCAGCGAGGCCTCGCCGCCCCCGTCGCCGCCCCCGTCGCCGCCCCTTTGGGCCAGCGCGTCGTGCAGCACGCCGCGCGGGACGTAGAGCGCGTCGCCCGGCCGCAGCAGCAGCGTCTCCGGCTCCCCCGTCGGCGGGTAGCGGTCTCGGTCCCAGCGGGTGTGCCGGGTCGGGTCGGGCAGGGGCTGGCCGGGAAAGAGGCGCCAGCGCTTCTCGCCCTGCACCTGCAGCACCAGCACGTCGTGCGTGTCGAAATGCGTGCGGAACCCCTGCGCGCCGGGCGGGGTCAGGTAGACGTTGCACTGCACCGGGTGCAGGAACAGCTTCTCCAGGCCCCGGCAGAAGCGCGCGAGCGGCGGGTGCATGTCCTGGAATTGCGAGACCACCAGCGTGGCGCCGCCATCGAACCGCGCGAACAGCCCGGCCGGGTCGATCCGCCCATCCTCGCGCGTGAACAGCTCGGGCGGCACGGCGGCGCTGCCCTCCCGGCTGCCATCGGCCATGCCGACCTGCGGGCAGCGGGCCGCGCCGGTGGCGAGCCAGGCGTCGAGATCGGCGACGCCGCACAGCGCCCGGAAGCGCGCCGGATCGTCGGCCGGGAAGTGCCTCGCCTCCCGCGTCTCCCGCAGGCGCAGCACCGACTCCACGGACATGCCGCCGAAGGCGAGGGCGAAGGCTGCCGCCGCCGGCGAGGCGGGTGCCGGCGGGGGATCGGGCGGAAGGGCGGTCATGGCGCGGGCCGCCTCAGCGCCAGCCACGCCCGCGGCCGGGGCTGTCGTAGGGGTCGTTGTCGGTGACGGAGCGGCGCGGCGGCGGGGCGGCGTAGCCGCGCCCGCGGCCGGGGCTGTCGTAGGGATCGTTGTCGGTGACGGAGCGGCGTGGCGGCGGGGCGGCGTAGCCGCGCCCGCGGCCGGGGCTGTCATAGGGGTCGTTGTCGGTGGCGCCGCGATAGCCGCCGCGGCCGCGACCGGGCGAATCGTAGGGATCGTTGTCGGTCACGACCGGCACCACCTCTGCCGGGCCGGCATTGCCGCCATCGGCATCCGTGGCGGGGGCGGGATTGCCGCTCGCCGCCCGGGCCGGACCCGCCAGCGATGCGGTCGCGGCGGCGGCACCGGCGCCGGCCAGCCGCAGCATCACGAGCCGACGCCGGAGGCGAGGATCGGCGGGGTCCGGCATGGGGCGCATCCTTGGTTCGTTGCGGCGGCATGATATTCGCGCCGGCCTTGTTCCGGAACGATAACCTGCGCGTCCTTTCATCACCATGAATGCAACGCTCCGTTGCAGGCTTGCCCGCAGCGGAGCCGAGGGGTGGAGGCCCTGCCTTCCGTCCCGGCTTTGCCCCGTCCCGGCTTTGCTCCGCCCTGCGTGGTGCCGCTAGAGCGGATCGCCGGAGGGCGGCTACGCCCGGAGGCGTGAATCCGCGCCGAGAACAACGAGCTACAGCGAACCGCAGTCCCAACCGGACTGCGGTTCGCTGTAGAGCATTTTCAAGTCGGGTGTACTCACCCGGCGAATCGGAAAATGCGAACAGCCAAAAGGCTGGAGCCGTTCCGGCCTG
>NZ_JALPRX010000250.1 GCF_023223525.1 Roseomonas acroporae
ACCCGGCCGCCCTCAACCGTGCCCAGCGCTTGGAAATCGCCCTGCGCGCCGCCCTCGGCACCTGGGTCACGGATCGCTACCTGCGCGCCGTCGCCGGCGAGCATTTCCGCCCCGTGCTGTGCGACCTGCGCGACAGCCTGCACCCGGCCGAGACCGTCGAGACCCGGCGCGCGCACGGCTTCGATCCGGCCTGCACGGCGTATCGGCTG
>NZ_JALPRX010000251.1 GCF_023223525.1 Roseomonas acroporae
AGTGAACGCGGCGCTCAATCTGGACCAACTCGGGCAGAACCCGCTCTACATCGGCAAGCGCAGCGGCGACACGACCAGCATCGACCTGTGCGAAGTCTCGCTCTGGACCACGCAGCAGGCGGCCACCACGCCCACCGTCGCGCTGACGGGCGGCGAGACGGGCATCGGCGTGCTGTGGCCGCTGAATGCCGGCCTGTTCGGCTGGACGCCGATGACGACGCCGCCGCAGATCATGCGCCGCGTGTCGCCCGTGGTCGGCCGGCGCATCGACCTGTCGGACCTCAAGTACGTGCGCAAGGACCGCTTCACGTCGGTACCCGCGTGGCGCCACCAGTCTGGCTGGCCGCCGCGCACCGTGCACGCCAACGGCATGCTCGACAGCACGAGCAATCTCTTCTGCCACGGCTACGTCACCGGTTCCTGGGACCCGAGCGACATGCGGGTGTCCGGCAAGACGGCGGCGGCGTGGGCCGGCGGCAGCGGCTACACGCCGCCTCCCGAGGCGTGGCCCTCTGTCGCATGGCTGCACACCGAGGGCTGCGTGATCCCCAACTGGTCCACGATGCAGTACCTCGAGGGCGGGCCGCTCATCACGCTCGGCACGGATGCGACGATGCCGGGCGGGTTCCTCAAGATGACGCCGCGCCTGATGACAGCGAACGAAGCGGCGTGCATGCCGGCCGCGATGATGAGCAACGCCAATGCGCCCAAGTATTTGGGCCCGGCGTTCAACACGTTCCCCTACGGCGTCCGCTACGGGCTGCACGCGACCCGCATGCGAGCGCCGAACATCGGTCCCGGCTGGCCCGCATTCTGGCACCTCTCCGACTTCCAAGACAGCGTCAATGAAATCGACACCAACGACAAGTTCGGCCTCGACTATCGGACCAGCAACCAGGGCTTCATCTACCGCCACACGGACGGCACCACCAAGGATTTTGGCGGCGAGATGCCGGACATGGAGTGGCCGAACCGCTGGCGCTGGTACGCCACCGACCTCGGCCCGGACTTCATGATCTTCTACATCGGCTTCGGTGACGACCTTTCGTCCGCCGTTTGCACGCAGTGGCGCGAGACGCCCGAGAGCTACAAGACCACCACGTTCTATTCGATCTTCGACTACACGATGACCAACAACCCGTCGAACGACGCG
>NZ_JALPRX010000252.1 GCF_023223525.1 Roseomonas acroporae
CAGCGTCGCGATGATGCGCAGGATCGCCACGTCGTCGGCCAGCGCGCGCTCGCTCTGGCGCAGGCGGTGGCAGGCCAGCGCGCCCACGATGCGCTGGTCCACGCGCAGCGGCAGCGCCAGGAACGAGACCTGCGCCTGCGGCAGCCGGCTGCGCTCGACGGCGCGGCCGAGGAAACCCGGCTCCTTGTCGATATCCTGCAGGATCACGAGGTGGCCGTCGGCGATGACGCGGCCGGTGATGCCCTCGCGCGGCGCGTAGCGGCCGCGCGCCATTTCCCGGCGCGTTAGGCCGTAGGCGTAGGCGATGGCGAAGTGTTCGCCTTCCGGCTCGCGCAGCACCACGCGGCCGCGGTTCAGCCCGAGCACCTCGGAAAGGAGGTGCAGCATCTCGCGGATCGCGCGGTCCGGCTCCAGGCTGGCGCCGACCTGCTTCATGATCTCCTGGAGCAGGAACATCTCCTGCTCCCGCCAGGCGCTGGCCTTCTCCCGCGTGGTGCGCGTGGCGGGCGGCTGGGTCATGGCGGAACTCCCGTGGCGTGCGGCCGCTGCCGGCGCCCGTGCGGCGATCGTTCCCGTCCCCGCTGTCCGAAT
>NZ_JALPRX010000253.1 GCF_023223525.1 Roseomonas acroporae
CCGCCAGGCGCTGGCCTTCTCCCGCGTGGTGCGCGTGGCGGGCGGCTGGGTCATGGCGGAACTCCCGTGGCGTGCGGCCGCTGCCGGCGCCCGTGCGGCGATCGTTCCCGTCCCCGCTGTCCGAATGCGCGTCATTATCGACATTGTCAACATTGTGTTGGCGGGCGCAGCGGCACCGGGGCGTCGGGCCACGTGCCATCCGCCCGCAAGGCACTGCGGAGACGCGCGTTCGACCGTCCCGCCCACGCCGGCCGACCGCTTGGCACGCCGGTTGCTGAAAGGGGAAGCGACAGCGGGAGATCATTCGATGGCGCGCCTCTTCCCCGACCCCTACGCTGCCGATGCCGCGCTCGACGGCCTCTGCGCCTGCGGCCGGCATGCCGGCGCGCTCGCCTGCGATGCCGCCCCGGCGACGGCGGAGGAGACCGCCGCGCAGGCGGTGGACGTCGCGGTCGCGCGTGCGGTGCTCGGCCCGGACGCCACGCGGCGCGCGCTGCTGCGCGGCGTCGGCGCGGCCACGCTGACGGCGGCGATCGGCGCGTTCTTCCCGCTGGCGGCGGC
>NZ_JALPRX010000254.1 GCF_023223525.1 Roseomonas acroporae
GACCAGCAGCAGCGAGGCGGCGGTGGTGGCGAGCACGCCCCGGCGGGAGGTGCGCCGCGGCGCGGGCAGCGGCGGGGCCGCGATTGCGGTAGGCTCGATGGAAGCCGCGAGCATAGGGGGATCATCCCTTGCCTGTGGTCAGGCGCGGGTGGGTGCTGGACACACCCGCCTGCGCCGCCTGATGCCGGGGAGCCGCCCCGGCGCGGACGGCTCAGACGGCGGCAGGCGCCGGCTGGGCAATGGGTTGGGCACCACCGGCGAGCTGCTGGCTCAGCAAGCAGGCGGTGGATTCACCGAGGCCGGCCGGCACCGTCGGCACGCGGCGTGCGGGCGCCTGCCTCGGGCGGCGGGCCAGCACCGGCCGGGGCTGCGGCCCGTGCAGCGCCACCTCGGCCCGGCGTAGCGCGGCGCGGGCGGCGTTCAGCGCGCGGAAGGCGGCGGCCTGGGCGGCGCGGCGGGCCTCGGCACCACCGGACGTGCGGTTCGCCACGCGCAGGGCCTCG
>NZ_JALPRX010000255.1 GCF_023223525.1 Roseomonas acroporae
TAGCGCGGCGCGGGCGGCGTTCAGCGCGCGGAAGGCGGCGGCCTGGGCGGCGCGGCGGGCCTCGGCACCACCGGACGTGCGGTTCGCCACGCGCAGGGCCTCGACGGCCTCGGCCATCGCCTCGCGCCGCGTGCCATTCAGCGCATGGAGAAGCTGGGGGTCGAGCGCAGTTCGGTGGCTAATGCTCAGAAGGTGCAAGGTGCCCTCGAAGCCGGCGGCGTCGAGTTCATTCCCGAAAACGGCGGTGAGGCGGGCGTCAGGCTTCGAAAGGGGCCGGGGCGAGAGGAATGACGATGGCGACCGTGACGCACCCCTACAACCCGGCCGAGCTGCTGGACACGCCCGAGGCCCGGGCCGAGTACCTGTCCCTCATCATGGCGGACGGAGACCCGGCCGAGATCAGCCAGGCGCTCGGCGTCGTGGCGCGCGCCCATGGCATGACCGCGGTGGCCAAAACGGCGGCCTGACAAGCGACAGCCCGCCCCAGGTCCGGGGCGGCTGGAGCGGCGTGTCGCCACGGCGCACCACGCCGGCCGAAAAGCGAAACCGCTGCGCTTTTGCCACCCAGTGGCGAGGTGGGATCGTGTCCCGAGCCGTGGTGTAGGAGTGGTGTGCGTGGGCTGG
>NZ_JALPRX010000256.1 GCF_023223525.1 Roseomonas acroporae
GCCCCACTTCACGGATTTCCAGACGGCGTTGGCGGTGTCGTTGAGCCCGCACCGCAGCGCGGCCATGCGCAGTCCGGCGGCCGGGTTCGTCGTCAGGTTGACCGGATAGGTGACGCTGGTACCGGTGCCGCTGGTCGGCGTGTCCGTCACCATTCCGTCCGCCGTGCCCCAGGCGGTGTAGCTGGGCGAGGACGCGTTGCCGGTCTTGATGGTCACGCCGTCCGGATCGAGCACCAGCGCATCGTTGCGCGAGGTGAAGGTGCGCGTGGCGCTGCCAGACTTGGCCGACAGCGTGCCCACCGTCGTGCCGGCCGCCACGGCGCCGGACACGGCGTTGGCGAGCGTCTGGCTGAACGTGATCGACGGGAGCGCGCTCGAAAGCAGGCCGAGGTAGTTGCGGGCATTCTGCACGAGGAAGAACAGTCCGTCGTACACCACGTCGAGGACGATCACGTCGCCTGCTGCCGTGGCCGGCGTGAAGGCGGACGAGAACACGAAGCCCGAGGCGAAGGTCAGCGTGGTCGTGCCGGTGAGGGCGATGCGCCAGACGTAGCGGCCGCCGGCCTGCGCGCCGGTCGGGAGCC
>NZ_JALPRX010000257.1 GCF_023223525.1 Roseomonas acroporae
CGAGGCGAAGGTCAGCGTGGTCGTGCCGGTGAGGGCGATGCGCCAGACGTAGCGGCCGCCGGCCTGCGCGCCGGTCGGGAGCCCGAGAAGGCGCGTGCCGGAAATGCTGGCGCTGTACTGGCCGTCGCGCGCCGTGATCGCGGTGGCGATGGTCGCGGCATCGACCAGCGTCTTGCTCTCGAAGTCGATGGCGCCGACCGACGCCTGCAAGGCTGCGATGGCGGCCGAGGCATCGCTCGTCTTCGAGTACAACTCGTCGGTGTTGTCGTTCAGCTTGCCGAAGGCGGCGTAGAGCGTGTCGGCGGTGGCATCGTTCGCGGAGCCGCCACGGTTGACGAGAGCCTTGACCACGTTCGGTTCTCCTAGGATGCGCTCGCGCGGACGGTGCCGCTGCTGGCCCTGATGGTTCCGCTGCTGGCGCGCATCGCCGGCGCCGCGGCCGTGCTGACGTTGCTGAGCAACACCGCCGGGCCGGTGCCGATGCTGTTCTGCGAGGTGATGCGGTAGTCGTAGGCGGTCGCCGCGGTGAGGTCGGTGACG
>NZ_JALPRX010000258.1 GCF_023223525.1 Roseomonas acroporae
CCCGCGCCGCAGCGGCGGCAACGCCCGCGCGGTCACCGCCGAGGAGCGCGAGGAGGCCCGGCTGTTCCTGACCGGCGGCGGGCAGTGGGCGGTGGCACGGCGCCTCTGGTGCGATGCGGCGGGTGTCACGCCGGGGTGGTTGGAGCGGTGCGTCGCCACGGCGATGGTGCCTGTGGAGGCAACGGCATAGCCGTCTGGAATCATCGTGCAGATTGGCCGCTCGGCTGCATCAGGGTGAATGCGAGACTCCAGAATTTTCCTTTCTGCATCTGCA
>NZ_JALPRX010000259.1 GCF_023223525.1 Roseomonas acroporae
TCGCCACGGCGATGGTGCCTGTGGAGGCAACGGCATAGCCGTCTGGAATCATCGTGCAGATTGGCCGCTCGGCTGCATCAGGGTGAATGCGAGACTCCAGAATTTTCCTTTCTGCATCTGCAGAAATCCTCTCCAGAATTTCTGGAGTCTCGCGCCGCCTCGCCGGGACTATCCCGGCATAGGCGGTCCGATACGTGACGTTTCGGTCTGACCTAGCAGTCAGATGAAGGCTCAACACCGATGCAGAGCGAACTGAAGGCGCACCCTTCGCTGGATCAGCTTCCCGAGTACATGACCCGCGAGCAGGCCGCGCGCGTGATCACCGAGCACTTCTTCCCCATCAGCGATCGGACGCTGGAGAAGTGGCCGCTGCGGGGCCGGCGAGTCTCGGGGAAGCTGATGCTGCTGACGGCCGACGTGATCGCCGAGGCGCGGCGTCGGATGGAGGAAGCGCCGCTGGTCCAGACGGGCAAGCCCGCGAAGCGCGCCGCCTGAAAACGGAAACAGCCCGGCACGGTGGAGGACACCGGCACGGGCTGCGGAACCGCTCACGCTACGCTGGGCAAGCCGACACAGCCGCCTTGTAGCGCGCGACGACTCCGTAGCCAAGCCGAAAGCTTCTGCCACCGCCGGGCTCCAACCTCGGAGACCCCGCGTGTCCAAACGCGCCCGTTCCTACCGTAAGCCGCGCCAGCGCGCGCCGCTGCCGGCCGCCCCGCGAATCGTGCTTCTGCACGGCCTGACCGGCCCCGACGGCGAGCCCCGCGCCGCCGTCGCCATGCCTGGCAGCCCGATCCCGACCCTCTATCCCACCGTCGCCGCGGCGCTCGCCG
>NZ_JALPRX010000026.1 GCF_023223525.1 Roseomonas acroporae
ACGAGCTACAGCGAACCGCAGTCCCAACCGGACTGCGGTTCGCTGTAGGCTGGCGGGGCCGGGGCGTAGCGGAAAGGACCGCCGATCCGGGAATCCGGAGGAAGACGCCATGCCGAGCCGCCGCCATCTCCTCGCCGTCGCCGCCGCGTCGCTGCCCGTCCTCGGCGGCGCCGTCGCGGCGCGGGCCGAGGCACGCTTCGCCAGCATGACCATGTTCATCCCCGCCGGCCCCGGCGGCGGCTGGGACGGGCTCGGCCGCGCCATCGAGCAGGTGGCGCGCCCGGCCGGCCTGGTCGGCAGCTTCCAGTTCGAGAACATCGGCGGCGCCGGCGGCACGGTGGGCCTGCCGCGCTTCGTGTCGCAGCGGCGCGGCCGGCCCAATGCGCTGATGGTCTCGGGCTCGATCATGGTGGGCGCCGTGCTCACCAACCGCTCCCCGGTCGGGCTGAAGGACGTCTCGCCGGTCGCGCGCCTCACCGAGGAATCGGGCGTGGTCGTGGTGCCGGCCGAGAGCGAATTCCGCGACCTGAAGTCGCTGCTCGACGCGTTCCGGGCGGGGCCCGGGGCCGTCTCCGTCGCGGGCGGCTCGGCGGGCGGGACGGACCACATCACGCTCGGGCTGATCCTGAAGTCGCTCGGCCGCTCGGCGCGCGAGGCCTCCTACGTCGCCTTCGCCGGCGGCGGCCCGGCGCAGGCGGCGATCCTCGGTGCGCAGGTGCGGGCCGGCATCTCGGGCCTCTCGGAATTCGCCGAGCAGATCAAGGCCGGGCGGATGCGCGCGCTGGCCACCACCGGCGAGCGCCGCGTCCTGCCCGAGGTGCCGACGCTGAAGGAGAGCGGCCTCGACATCGTCATGACCAACTGGCGCGGCGTCTTCGCCCCGCCCGGGCTGCAACCGGCGCAGCATGCGGCGCTGGTGCAGCTCATGACCGAGATCCACGCCCTGCCGGCCTGGGCCGAGCTGCTGCGCACCCGCGACTGGGAGGACGCCTTCCTCACCGGCGCCGACTTCGAAAGCTTCCTCCGCCGCGACACCGAGGCCACCGGGACGGTGCTGAAGGAGCTGGGGCTGGCCTCGTGAGGCCGGAACCGCGCGCGGCCTGGCCCGACTTCGCCGTCGGGCTCGGCATCCTCGCCCTCGGCGGGCTGGCGCTGTGGCAGGCGGCGGCGATCCCGCCCTCGCCGGTCTATGCCCAGCTCGGCCCCAAGGCGGTGCCCTACCTCGTCGCCGCCGGGCTGCTGCTGCTGGGCTGCGGCCTCACCGCCAGCGCGCTGCGCGGCGGCTGGTCGGCGGCGCTGCCCGAGGTGCGGGAGGCGCCGCCGCCCAACCGGCGCGCCTTCGCCTGGCTGCTGGCCGGGCTCGCCGTCAACCTGCTGCTGATCGACCGGCTCGGCTTCGTCGTCGCGGCCACGGGGCAGTTCGTGCTGGTCGCGCGCGCCTTCGGTTCCCGCCGGCCGCTGCGCGACCTCGCCATCGGCCTCGCCGTGACGCTCGCCGCCTATCTCGGCTTCGACCGTGTGCTCGGCGTCTCGATCGGCGCCGGCATCCTGGAAGGGTGGCTGTAGCCTTGCCAGCGACAATGGACGTCTGGACCGGACTGGCGACGGGCTTCGGCCACGCGCTCACCCTCGGCAATCTCGGCTGGGCGCTGCTCGGCTGCTTCCTCGGCACCGCGGTCGGCGTGCTGCCCGGCATCGGCCCGGCGCTGACCATCGCGCTGCTGCTGCCGATCACCTTCCAGGTGCCGGCGACCGGCGCCTTCATCCTGTTCTGCGGCGTGTTCTACGGCGCGATGTATGGCGGCTCCACCACCTCGATCCTGCTCAACACGCCGGGCGAGTCGGGCTCCATCATCACCGCGCTGGAGGGGGCGAGGATGGCGCGCAACGGCCGCGCCGGGCCGGCGCTGGCGACCGCCGCGATCGGCTCCTTCGTCGCCGGCACGATCGGCACGCTGGGGATCAGCTTCCTCGGCCCGCTGATCGTGGAGTACGCGCTGCGCCTCGGCCCGGCCGAGTATTTCTGCCTGATGGTGCTCTGCTTCGTCACCGTCTCGGCGGTGCTCGGCGGCTCGCCGCTGCGGGGGCTGACCAGCCTGTTCTTCGGCCTGCTGCTCGGCCTCGTCGGCATCGACCTGCAGACGGGACAGCCGCGCCTGACCTTCGGCATCCCGGAGCTGCTCGACGGCGTCAACGTCGTGCTGGTGGCGGTCGCGCTGTTCGCGGTGGGCGAGACGCTCTATCTGGCGTGGAACCACGTGGAGGGGCGGCAGGAGATCCGCCCGGTCGGGCATCTCTGGCTGTCGCGCGCCGACTGGAAGCGCAGCGTCGGCCCCTGGCTGCGCGGCGCGCTGCTCGGCTTCCCCTTCGGCGTGATGCCGGCCGGCGGCACCGAGATGCCGACCATGCTGAGCTACTACGCCGAGCGGAAGCTCTCGAAGCACCCCGAGGAGTTCGGCACGGTGGGCGCCATCGAGGGCGTGGCGGGGCCGGAGGCGGCCAACAACGCCGCCGCCGCCGGCATCCTGGTGCCGATGCTCACCCTCGGCCTGCCCACCTCCGCCACCGCCGCGATCATGCTCTCCGCCTTCCAGAGCTACGGCATCCAGCCCGGGCCGATGCTGTTCACCTCGCAGGCGGAGCTGGTCTGGACGCTGATCGCCAGCCTCTACGTCGCCAACGTGCTGCTGGTGGTGCTGAACCTGCCGCTGGTCGGGCTCTGGGTGCGCATCCTGCGGATCCCGACGCCGCTGCTCTACGCCGGCATCCTGGTCTTCGCGACGATCGGCACCTACGGCATCTCGAACTCGGTGATCGACCTCGTGCTGCTCTACGGCATCGGCCTCGTCGCCATGCTGATGCGCCGCTTCGACTTCCCCACCGCCCCGGTGGTGATCGGCATGATCCTCGGGCCCATGGCCGAGCAGGCGCTGCGCCAGGCGCTGACCATCAGCCAGGGCGACTGGAGCGTGTTCCTGACGCGCCCGCTCTCGGCGACGCTGCTGCTGCTGGCGCTGCTGGCGCTGACGGGGCCGCGCCTCTGGGGCATGCTGCGCTTCCTCATCGGCCACCTCATCGGACGGAGAACGGCATGAGCCAGCCCTGGGCGGCGCTGCTCGACCTCGACGGCACGCTGATCGATTCCGGGCCGGGCATCATCGCCAGCCACCAGGCCGCGCTGCGCGCCCTCGGGCACGAGCCGGACCCGTCGCTCGACCTCACCTTCGTCATCGGCCCGCCGCTGGAGGACGTGGCGCACCTGCTCCTCGGCCCCTATGGCGAGACCCGCTTCGACGAATACCGCGCCGCCTATCTCGACCACCAGGAGCACGTCGCCCTGCTGCGGAGCACGCCCTATCCCGGCATTCCCGAGGCGCTGGACGCGCTGGCGGCGGACGGTGCCACGCTCTACCTCGCCACCTCCAAGCGCGAGGTGTTCGCGCGGCGCATCCTGGCGCATCTCGGCCTCGACGGCCGCTTCCGCGGCATCCACGGCGCGCAGCCGGGCGGGGTGCGGGCGCGGAAGCCGGAGCTGCTCGCGCACGTGCTGGCCGAGCACGGGATCGATGCCGGACGCGCGGTGATGGCGGGCGACCGGCGCTACGACATCACCGGCGCCCATGCCAACGCGCTGCGCGCGGTGGGCGTGCTGTGGGGCTACGGCACGCGGGAGGAGCTGGAGGAGGCCGGGGCGGACCGGCTGGCCGAGGCGCCCGGCGCGCTGGCCGCGGCGATGCGCGCGGCGCTGCGCGGCTGAGGCCGCTGGCGGCCTGCGGCCGTGGCCTCGTCGCGGGCGCGCCGGCGGCATCCCGGCGCGCCCGGCGTCGCCGTCACACGTCGAAGAACACCGTCTCGCCCTCGCCCTGCAGGCGCACGTCGAAGGTGTACACCACGGCGCCGTTGCGCACGCTGCGCTCGGCGATCAGCGTCTGCCGCCGCCCGGGCGGATCGACCATGCGCAGCACCGGGTCGGCGGCGTTCGCCTCCGCCTCGTCCGAGAAGTAGATGCGCGTGCTGAGGCCGATGTTGATGCCGCGCGCGGCCAGCCACAGGTTGATGTGCGGCGCCATCGGCTTGTGGCCGTGCCGGCCGATCACCCGGCCCGGCTTGATCGTCTCGAAGTGCCAGACGCCGCTCTCGAAATCCGTCCCCGTGCGGCCCCAGCCGCGGAAGGCCGGGTCGATCGCCTTGCCTTCCTGACGGTCGGCGGGGTGGTTGTAGCGGCCGGCGGCGTTGGCCTGCCAGATCTCCAGCAGGATGTCCTTGGTGGGCGAGCCGGTGCCGTCCAGGACCCGGCCTTCCAGGCGGATGCGCTCGCCCTTGGTCTCGGGCTTCACCAGCACGTTGCTGAAGTTCTTCTCGAAGATGTCGAAGCCGGCCTGGTGCGGGATCAGGCCGATATGCACGTAGGGACCGGCGGTCTGCGAGGCGGTCTCGTGCAGCGGGAGCTCGATGGTCGGGTGCAGCATGGCTCAGTTCCCCTCCAGCTTGTTCTCGAACAGCGTCGAGCGCTTGCCGCGCAGCACGATGTCCCAGCGATAGGCGATGGTGTCGAGCGGGACGGTGTTGTTGAGGTCGAGCTTCGCCACCAGCCGCTGCCGCGCCGCCTCGTCGGGGATGACCTTGAGGATGCTGTCGTGGGGGATCAGCGGGTCGCCCTCGAAGTACATCTGCGTGATCAGACGCTGCGCGAAGCCGCTGCCGAACAGCGAGAAGTGGATGTGCGCCGGGCGCCAGTCGTTCACCCGGTTGCGGAACGGGTAGGCGCCGGGCTTGATGGTGCGGAAGTAGTAGTAGCCGTTCTCGTCGGTGATGCAGCGGCCGCAGCCGCCGAAATTGGGGTCGATCGGTGCGAGGTAGGTGTCGTTCTTATGCCGGTAGCGGCCGCCCGCGTTGGCCTGCCAGAATTCGACCAGCGAGTGCGGCACGGCGCGGCCGTTCTCGTCCAGCACGCGGCCATGGACGATGATGCGCTCGCCGATCGGCTGGCCGGTCTTGGCGTAGTTGAGGATCAGGTCGTTGTCGAGCTCGCCCAGCTCGTCATGGCCGAAGACCGGCCCGGTCACCTCGGAGAGCGAGTTCTGCAGCGACCAGAGCGCCAGGCGCGGCGAGCGCAGCACGCTGGTCTTGTAGACCGGCGTGAAGGCGGGCGGCTGCAGGCTCCGGTCCCGCTGGAAGAATTCGGCTGTATCCTTCATGGGATTTCCTTGTCCCTTACGGTCGTGGCAGGGCTGCGACGGGCCGGCCTGCGCGATGGCGGGCAGGCCGCCGAGGCTCGCATGGCGTGGCGGGCGGCGCCTTGATCCAGCGCAAGGTCGCCCCGCTCGCCGCGTCCCCGGCGCCGCGCCCCGGCGTCAGGCCGCCTGCGGCAGGCCGAGCAGGGTGCGCGCCTGGGCCGGCGTCGCCACCTCGCGCCAGTTGCGCCGCACCATCTCGGCGGCCAGCGCGACCAGCTCGGCATTGCTGGCGGCGAGCCGGTCGCGGCTGATGCGGATGTTGTCCTCAAGGCCGGTGCGCACGCCGTGGCCGCCGCGCGCCAGCACCCATTCCATCACCCGCGACTGGTTGACGCCGATCCCGGCCGCCGTCCAGGTCGCCTCGGGCAGCACCACGCGCAGCTCGTTCAGCAGGATGTCGAGCAGGCGCTCCTCGGCGGGCATGGCGTTCTTGACGCCCATCACGAACTGCACGTGCGGGCGCGGGTTCATCAGCCCGGCATCGACGAGGCGGCGCGCGCCGTGGATGTGCGAGAGGTCGAACACCTCGATCTCCGGCAGCACCGAATTCGCCTGCATGCGGGTGGCGAGGTCGGTCACCAGCGCGGCGGAGTTCTCGTAGACGATGGTCGGGAAGTTGACCGAGCCGGTGGAGAGGGAGGCCATGTCGGGCCGCAGCTCCAGCGCGTTGCCGCGCGAGGCGGGGTCGCGGCCGCGACCGCCGGTGCTGAACTGGATGATCATCCCCGGACAGTGCCGGCGCACCCCCTCCTGCACCTGGCCGAACAGGGCGGGGTCGGAGGAGGGGCTCTCGTCCGGGTTGCGGACGTGGATGTGCACCAGCGACGCGCCGGCCTCGTAGGCCGCGTGCGTGCTCTCGATCTGCTCGGACGGCGTGACCGGCACCGCCGGGTTGTCCTTCTTGCGCGGCACCGAGCCGGTGATCGCGACGGAGATGACACAGGGTTCGGCCATGGTGTTGCCTTCCGTTTCGTTGCTTGCCCCGGGGCTGTCTCGGGCGGTCCCGGCCGGGTCGCCCGGCCGGAAGGCGGGATGCTACTCCAGGCGGATGCCGCGCTCCTGGATCAGGTCGCCCCATTTCCTGGACTCGGCGGCGAGCTGGGCGGGCCATTGCTCGGGCGAGCCGATCGCGGGGAAGACCGAGTTCTGCTCCAGGCGCTTGACGAATTCCGGGTCCTTCGCGGCGGCGACCAGCGCGCCGTGCAGCTTCTGGATGATCGCGGCCGGCGTGCCGTGCGGCGCGAGCAGCGCGAAGTCCGAGGTGCACTCGTAGCCGGGGAAGCCCGATTCCGCGATGGTCGGCACGTTCGGCGCCAGCGGGTTGCGCTCCTTCGAGCTGACGCCGAGGGCCACGATCTGGTCCGAGGCGATCAGCGGCAGCGCCGTCACCGCGTCCACGAAGGCCATCTGCACCTCGTTGGCGATCAGCGCCTGCACCGCCGGCGCGCCGCCGCGATAGGTGACGTTCTCGACCTGGATGCCGGCCATGGAGAGGAACAGCTCGGTGGCGAGATGCGCGGAGCTGCCGGCGCCGGAGGAGCCGTAGCTCATCTGCCGCGGCGCCGCCTTGGCCTTCGCCACGAAGCCCGCGATGTCGCGCACGCCGAGCTGCTTGTTGACGCAGAGGAAGATCGGCGTCGTCGCCACCTTGCCGATGCCGTCGAAGGCGCGCTCGTCGTCGTAGCCGCGCTGCGGGAAGAGGTGGCGCGCCATGGCGTAGGTGCTGTTGACGCCGAGCAGGAGCGTGTAGCCGTCGGGCCGCGCGCGGGCGACGCTGCCATGGCCGATCGTGCCGCTGGCGCCCGGGCGGTTGTCCACCACCACGTTGCCGGGCAGCGTCGCCGAGAGTGCCTGCGCCAGCACGCGGGCCACGAAGTCGGTGGAGCCGCCGGGGGCCCAGGCCACCACGATGGTCACGGGGCGGGTGCCGGGGAACGAGCCGGCCCCCTGGGTGGCGGCCCCCTGGGCCGAATTCCCTTGGGCCGAGTTCCCCTGGGCACGGGAATCGCGCGGGGCGAGGCCGCCGAGGACGGCGAGGCTGCCGAGCATGGCGGCGCCGAGATCGCGACGTTTCAAGGACATCCGTCCATTCTCCCTTACCCGGCCGGACGTTGCCGACCCGGGCTGCCTGCACCCGATAGCGTTGATGTACGTACCGGATGGTGAAAAGCTGTTGACCGGTACGTACCGGATAGTCCATAGCGGCGCAAGCGGAAAAAAGATGGAGGAGGCGCCGGCACCATGCACCCGATCCCGAATCCGGCCGAAGGGCGGCCAGGCGCCGTTCCCCGGCGCCCGGTGCGCACGATACGCTTGCGATCGCGGCGATGGCAGCATCCGTTCGCCGCCCGTCGGCGGAAAGAGGGGCCGGGCCCTGCCGCCTCCCTCCGGGTGGCCGCGCTTCCGTCGCTTTCCCGCCCGTCCCCTCCGGTGGCGTTCCGCCGCACGCTCCCCCTTTCCTCGCCCCACGGCGCCGCCGGCGCCAATTCCCGGGAACAAGCCGCATGATTTCCGACGCCAGCCCCGCCGTGCTTGCCGGCCTGATCGGCTACGGCATCCAGGCCTCGCGCACCCCGGCCATGCATGAGCGCGAGGGCGCCGAGCAGGGCCTGCGCCTGATCTACCGGCTGATCGACCTCGCCGAGCTGCGCCTCGGCGTCGAGGCGCTGCCCGAGCTGATCACCGCCGCGCGGCGCCTCGGCTATGACGGGCTCAACATCACCTATCCCTGCAAGCAGGCGGTGATCCCGCTGCTCGACGGGCTCTCGGACGATGCGCGGGCCCTCGGCGCGGTGAACACCGTGGTGCTGCGCGACGGCAAGGCCGTCGGCCACAACACGGACTGGTACGGCTACGCCGAGAATTTCCGCCGTGGCCTGCCGGACGTGGCGCGCCACCGTGTCGTGCAATTCGGTGCCGGCGGCGCCGGCTCGGCGGTGGCGCACGCGCTGCTGACGCTGGGCGTCGGGGAGCTGTCCATCGTCGACGTCGATGCCGGCCGGGCCGGGGCGCTGGCCGAATCGCTCTGCGGGCATTTCGGCGCCGGCCGCGCCGTGGTGGCGGGCGACGTGGCGAAGGCGGTCGCGGCGGCGGACGGGATCGTCAACACCACGCCGCTCGGCATGGCCAAGAGCCCCGGCATGCCGCTGCCGGCCGATCTGCTGCGGCTGGCGCTCTGGGTCTCGGACATCGTCTACTTCCCGCTGGAGACCGAGCTGCTGCGCACCGCCCGCGCCGCCGGCTGCCGCACCCTCGATGGCGGCGGCATGGCGGTGTTCCAGGCGGTGGGGGCGTTCCGCCACTTCACCGGGCTGGAGCCGGACGCGGAGCGGATGCGCCGGCACTTCGACTCGATGGGCTGAGGCCGCGGGCGGGGCGGGTCGGCGGCGGGGCGCCTGTCACGCAAGTATCACATCGGTTCCGCTTGAACCGGCGCCCCGGGCCCGTCACAGGGTCCGGCAGCCGGTGGGCTGCCGCCGGCCAGGGGAGCCCCGGATGGAATACGCGCGCCGCTTCAAGTTCCTGGTCTGTGCCCCGGCCTTCGACGAGGCCGATCTGGAGGGGGCGCGGCTGCGCCAGATCCTCGCCGAGATCGAGGGGATGGGCTACGGCGTGCTGCGTGCCCGGCGCGACGACGATGCCGAGCTGGTGGTGCGCACCGATGCCGCGATCGGCTGCGTGGTGGTGGACTGGGGCAAGAAGGGCCTCCAGGGCAAGGCCGCCTCGCTGATCTCGCTGGTGCGCCGGCGCGGCACCGAGGTGCCGATCTTCCTGCTGGTGCGCCGCCGCCGGCTGGAGGACATCCCGGTGGACGTGCTCGACGACGTGGACGGCTTCGTCTTCCTCGCCGAGGAGACGCCCGAATTCATCGCCAAGAACCTGGTGGCGCGGCTGCGCCAGTACGCCGAGACGCTGAAGACCCCCTTCTTCGGCGCGCTCGCGGACTATGCCGAGCAGGGCAACCAGCTCTGGACCTGCCCCGGCCACAATGGCGGCATGTTCTACAGCCGCAGCCCGGTGGGGCGCATCTTCGTCGAGCATCTGGGCGAGGCGATCTTCCGCGACGACCTGGACAATTCCGTCCTCCAGCTCGGCGACCTGCTGACCCACGAGGGCCCGGCGCTGACCGCGCAGCGCGAGGCGGCCAAGATCTTCGGCGCCGAGCGCACCTACTTCGTGCTGAACGGCACCTCCACCTCGAACAAGATCGCCCTTTCCGCCGTGCTGGCCGAGGGCGACCTCGTGCTGTTCGACCGCAACAACCACAAGGCGGCGCATCACGGCGCGCTGTTCCTCTCCGGCGCCGTGCCGGTCTTCGTCGAGGCGGCGCGCAACCCGCATGGGCTGATCGGGCCGATGCGCCAGGGCGCGCTGGACGAGGAATTCCTGCGCGACGCCATCCGCCGCAACCCGCTGGTGCGCGACCCCGAGGCCTGGCGCCGCCCGCGCCCCTTCCGCGCCGCGGTGCTGGAGCAGTGCACCTACGACGGCACGATCTACTCCGCCGAGGAGGTGATCCGCCGCGTCGGCCATCTCTGCGACTACATCCTGTTCGACGAGGCCTGGGCGGGCTTCATGAAGTTCCACCCGCTGTTCCGCGGCCGCTTCGGCATGGGGCTGGAGAATCTCGGCCCGGACTCGCCGGGGATCATGGTGACGCAGAGCACCCACAAGCAGCTCGCCAGCTTCTCGCAGGCCTCGCAGATCCACGTGAAGGACAGCCATCTCGGCCAGCAGGCGCGGCGCGTCGGGCACCGGCGCTTCAACGAGATGTTCCTGCTGCACGCCTCCACCAGCCCGTTCTACCCGCTCTTCGCCTCGCTCGACGTCGGCGCGCAGATGATGAAGGGCCGCTCGGGCGAGGTGCTGTGGGACGACACGATCCGCCTCGGCATCGAGATGCGCAAGAAGCTGCGCCTGACGGCGCGCGAGGTGGCCGAGCGCGAGCGCGACCCGGCGCGGCGCTGGTTCTTCGAGCCCTTCGTGCCCAAGACCGTGCCGCTCGACGGCGTGCCCACGGCCTGGGAGGAGGTGCCGACCGACCTGCTCGCCTCGCGCCCCGAATTCTGGGAGTTCCGCCCGGGCGAGGACTGGCACGGCTTCGGCGACGTGCCGGCGGGCTGGGCGATGACCGACCCGAACAAGCTTACCGTGCTGACCCCGGGCTTCCGCGAGGGCGGCTACGACGCGCATGGCGTGCCGGCGCCGGTGGTGGCGGAGTACCTGCGGCAGAACCGCATCGTGCCGGAGAAGAACGACCTCAACAGCCTGCTCTTCCTGCTCACCCCCGGCAGCGAGAGCAGCAAGGCCGGCACGCTGCTCTCGCACCTCGTCACCTTCAAGAAGCTGCACGACGAGAACGCGCCGCTGGAGGAGGTGATCCCGGGCTTCGTCGCGCGCCGGCCGAAGCGCTACGCGGGGCTGCGGCTGCGCGACCTCTGCGCCGAGATGCATGCCTTCTACCGCGACCAGAACGTCAGCCAGCTCCAGGCGGCGCAGTTCCGCGCCGAACACTTCCCGGAGCTGGCCATGCCGCCGCACGAGGCGGTGCGCGAGCTGGTGCGCAACCGGGTGGATTACGTGCCGCTAGAGGAGACCTTCGGCCGCGTCGCGGTCACGCTCTGGCTGGTCTATCCGCCAGGCATCGCGACGGTGATCCCGGGCGAGCGGCTGGGGCCGGCGGCGCGGCCGATGATCGAGTACCTGCGCGCCTTCGAGCGCGCCGCGAACGAATTCCCCGGCTTCGAGAACGAGGTGCAGGGCCTGTACCGGGAGACGATGCCGGACGGCTCGGTGCGCTTCTATACCTACGTGCTGCGGGAAGCCGTGGCCCCGCGCGACTGACGGCCCAGCATGCGGGCCGGCACGGTGGCCGGCCGGCGCGCCACCGGGCGCCGGCCGCTACGGTGCCGGCGCGGCGGGCGCCCCAGCCGCCGCTTCCGGCCGCAGATAGCCGAGCACCGCCTCCACGATCATGCGTTTCTGCGCCGCCGCCTGCTCCGGCGCCGTCAGGTCGCGGCCGTAGATCACGCCGAGCGTGTGCCGGTTGGAGACGCGGTGGAAGCAGAAGCCGTTGATCAGCATATGCAGGTCGAACGGATCCACCCCGGCGCGGAAGACACCCTCCCGCACGCCGCGTTCGAGCAGCGTCCGCACCGTGCCGATCACCGTCGCGTTGCGCTGCCCGATCGTCGGCGACTGCGCGATGTGGCTGGCGTGGTGGATGTTCTCCACCGCCACGAGGCGCACGAATTCCGGGTGCGCCGCGTGGTAGTCGAAGGTGACCTCCACCAGCCGGCGCATCGCCTCCGCCGGCGGCAGCGTATCGAGGACGAGACCGCGCTCCGCCTCCCGGATGCCGCCGTACATCTCCTCCAGCACGGCGGCGAAGAGCTGCTCCTTGCTGGTGAAGTAGTAGTAGATCATCCGCTTGGTGGTGGCGGTGCGGGCGGCGATCTCGTCCACGCGGGCGCCGCTCAGCCCCTTCTCGGCGAACTCGGCGATCGCCGCGTCCAGGATCGCCCGGCGGGTCTGCTCCGGCGCGCGGCTGCGCGTCGGCGCGGCCGTCTCCTCCGCGCCGGCGGACTCGTTGAGGGCCTCGGCTGGCTCCAGCATGGCGATTGTGAACTACCCGGATTGTTCGCAACCAAGCTGGCCACGGACGCCGCCTGAGATCAAGCTCGAATGCGGCAACGCGCCGGGCGGGCAGGGGCGCGGCTCAGGGCCCAGGCGGCGCCTCCAGGCAGCCGCGCCGCACCAGCTCCTCCCGCACCAGCTTCTTGGCGATCTTGCCGTAGCCGGACTGCGGCAGCGCCTCCCAGAAGAAGACGCGGCGCGGCAGCTTGTAGCGGGCCACCTTGCCGTCCAGCCAGCCGAGCAGCGCCGCCTCGTCCGGCGCGGAGCCCGGCCGCGCCACGCAGACCGCGACGCCGACCTCGCCCCACTCCCGGTCCGGCACGCCGAGGATCGCGACCTCGGTGACGTCCGGATGGGTCAGCAGCTTCTCCTCGATCTCGCGCGGATACACGTTGGAGCCGCCCGAGATGTACATGTCCGAGGCCCGGCCGGTGATGTAGAGGAAGCCTTCCGCGTCGAGGTGGCCGAGGTCGCCGGTGCGGAACCAGCCGTCGCGGAAGGACTTCGCGTTGGCCTCGGGGTTGTCGTAGTAGCCGGCGAACACGGCGGGGCCGCAGACGCAGATCTCGCCCGTCTCGCCCGCCGCCAGCTCGCGGCCCTGCCCGTCCTGGATCGAGACCTGCATCGCCGTGCGCTCGAAGCCGCAGGTGCCGATGCGCGCCTGCGGGCCGTCCTCGATGCTGTGCAGGGCGGGGGGCAGCACGGTGATGTTGCCGGTCACCTCGCCGAGGCCGAAATACTGCACCAGCACCGGCCCCAGCTTGCGCAGCGCGTGCTTCTGGTCCTCGCGGTACATCGGCGCGCCGGCATAGATCACGTGGCGCAGCGAGGAATGGTCGAAGCGGTCCACCGAGGGGTGCTCGGTCAGCAGCTTCACGATGGTCGGCACGGTGAACAGGTTGGTGACGCGCCAGCGCTCCACCAGCGCCCAGGCCTCGGCCGGGTCGAAGCGGTCGCCGGCGAGCAGCACGGTCTTCGCGGCGCGCGCCACCTGGGTGAGCTGGTGGATGCCGGCGCCGTGCGAGAGCGGCGCCACCACCAGCGAGGCATCCGCCGCCGTGGTGCCCGGCATCAGGTCGCAGAGATGGTTGGTGACGACGAAGCCCATCTGCCCGTGGGTGAGCACCGCCGCCTTCGGCCGGCCGGTGGTGCCGGAGGTGAAGAAGAACCAGCAGGGATCGTCGTGCTCGACATCGGCGGCGGGGAAGGGGGTGCCGAGGTGCCGCGCCACCAGCGCGTCGTAGTCCTCGCCGAAGCCGCCGTCGTCGCCCGCGGAACCGCCGCGGGGGCTGCCAGGGGGATTGCCAGGGGGACTGCCAGAGGGGGGGACGCCGGAGGGACCGATGGAGACGACCGTGGCGATGCCCGGTGCCGCCGCGCGGCAGGCGGCAACATGGTCGGGGAAGTCATGCTGGCAGATCATCGCCACGGCGCCGCTCGATTCCGCGAGCCAGGCGACCTCGGCCGGGGTCTGGCGGAAATTGGTCGGCACCCAGACCGCGCCCAGGCGGAAGCAGGCGAACATCGATTCGAACATCTGGTTGACGTTGCGCGACTGCACCAGCACGCGGTCTCCCTTGACGATGCCGCGCGCGGCCAGGGCATGGGCCATCGCGTCCACGCGCCGGTCGATCTCGGCCCAGCGCCAGCTCGCCTCGCCGCGCACCAACCCGATCGCGTCGCCATGCCGGCGCGCCGCCTGCCGCAGGAAGTGCGACAGGTTCATCACGCGGCGCGTCGCCGGCACGACCCCGCCACGCGGCGCCCGGGTGCCCGCGCCGCTCATCGTGGCCATGCCGGATGCAGGGCGCCTTCGGTCCTGACGGATGCCGCCTCGTCTGCCCGCACGTCGTTTTCCTCCCCGTATCGGCCTTCCGCCGGGCCGTCGTGCCGCATCCGCGCCGCGCGGTGGGGGCGCAGCATTCGGGCAGCGGCCTGTCGGGGGGCAGCATGCCGGGTGGGGCCAGGCCGGTCGAGACGTTGCGTCCGGGTGGCACCGATGGCGGGACAGGGGGGACTGCCGCGCCGGCCCGGCGCCGATCGCGCACGGACAGTGGGTTGAGCAGGCCCTGGTTTGCTTCGGGAGGGGGCGGCAGCGCGATCGGGGCGGCGATCGTAACTCCCTGGTTGGACGAGGCGCGGCGGATGGTGGATCGCGGCTTGCCGGCAGGGAAGTTCGCAACCTGCCCGACTTCTCCGTCGCCGTTTTCCCTGTTGGTCCAGGCAGGAGGTAGGCCGGGGCGGGAAGGTGGTTTGACGCAGGGCATGTTGGTCGGTAAACAGGCGCTCCGCATGGGGCCTGGACATGCGCTGGAGGGGTGGCCGAGTGGCCGAAGGCGGCGGTTTGCTAAACCGTTATAGGGGGATAACTCCTATCGTGGGTTCGAATCCCATCCCCTCCGCCAGTTTGGTCCCGTAAACACTTGAGATTACTCGTGTTTTTCGGGGGGCTTCATTTTGGTCCCATTTCAGGTCCCATCCGCTATGCTGCCGGCATCCCGCCGGTAACCGTGCCCCCTCGGTTGAGCGGGAGGGTAGCCCGCCGCCGATGGCCTGCTGAGCGGGGTCGGCGGTGGGCGCTTCCGGCGGCAGTGTCAGCCGACAGCCGGCATGGGGTTCACGACGGGCTGTCCGGTGCCATGGCGCGCTCGACGCGCGGCGCGACCTGCACCCCGGGCGAGTTGGTGCGCACCTGGGCGCCGAAGCCAGGCGGCGCGGTGATGCGGACGTCCATCTGGATCCTCTCGGGGTCACGCCCCCCGCCGCCGTTGCTCGGCTGGTTGGCGGGGACGATCAGCGGTCCCCGGGCTGGCACCGTCGGGTTGGGCAGCGGCTCCTCGCCGCGCGGCTCGTTGGGGTCGAGCGGCCGCGGCGGGGCCGGCGGTGGATCGAGCGGCACTCGCTCGCGGCCACCAGCCGGCGGGGCCGCGGCCGGGGGTGGGGGGGACCAGGGAGCGACGACACCCGGCCTCCCCGGCGCGGGAGGCGGCGGGACGGCGCCCGCAGCGGGCGGGGCGCCGGCCGCCGGCGGAGACAGGGCGCTCGGCGCCGGCAGGGGCGGCTGTCCTGGCGCCGCTCCGCCGAACTGTCGGAACGCCTGCTCGGCGCGCGCCTGGCGGTTCTCCAGCAGCCAGTTGCCGGGCGGAACCGGGGAGTTGGGCGAGCCCAGCCCCAGCCCGTACATCATCATCATCACCCGCGCGGCCTCGGCGGGCGTGCGCGCGTTGCGAAGCTGGGCGGCCGCCTGGCGATGGGTGTTGCGCAGCTCCCAGTCCACGAAGTCGAGCTGCATCTCCAGCGGCGCGCCGATCGGGCTCCGGCCGTAGCGCGCCTCGAAGGCACTGATGCGGGCCCCGCGCCACTGGCCGATGCCCTGCGCGCCCCGCCCACCCCCCTCCGGGTTGTAGGCGTTGGGGTCGAGGAAGGGGCTGGCCTCGCCGGTGAGGTGGCCGATGATGCCGGCGGCCTGCTCGGCGCCCCAGCCACGACCGCGCAGGAGGTTGAAGGCGGCACGCTGCCGATCGGCGGCGGCACCGGTCGGTGCGCCCTGGCGCCGCTGCTGCTCCTCCGCCTCTCGCAGCCGTCGGCGCTCCTCGTCGCCGCCCATGATGCCGCCATCCGGCAAGAACAGCCCGAGCCCGAACCCGCCGGCGAAAGGCAGCATCCGACGCAGGAAGAAGCCCCCGAGGCCTCCGCCGACGCCGGCGCCCGGCGTGAGCCCGATCGGCGGACGAAGCCCGAAGAGGAGCTGCATCGCGTTCACCGCCAGGTTGGCGGCGGCACGGATGCCGAGGATGCGCGCGATCAGCGCGGCGGCGGCGAGGCTGAGCCGGGCCACGCTGAACACCATCCTGCCGCCGATCACCGTGGCCAGCACCGTGCCCATGATGGCGGCCAGGTCGCGGTTGCTCCTGATCCACTCGGCGGTGCGGTTCAGTCCGATGGTCAGGCTCGGCGCCAGGCGCTCGGCGATGCTGTAGCCCACCTCCTCGCCGGCGAGCTGGAGCCGGGTCCACGATTCGCGCAGCTCGTTGGCAGCGCGCACGCCGCGTTCGTTCATGAGGTGGCCCGCGCGCTGCTCGCGGGTCAGGTCGCGCATGCCGCCGGCGCCGCGCCGCAGCAGGGGCAGCATGTCGGGGCTGAGACCGAACCACGACATCACCCGGAGCTGCGTGTCGGGGTTCGGCAGCCGGGAGATGGCATCGGCCAGTTGCGGCAGCACGTCGGTGGCGGCGCGGACCTGGCCGTTGGCGTCGCGCAGGCCGATGCCGGCGCGACGGAGGAACTCGAAGGCGAGGGGGTTGCGCCCCCAGCGGGCGCCCATCAGCGCCTCGCTCATCCCCTCCATGCTGGCGGTGAAGCTCTCGCCCGTCACGCCGGCGATGCGCGCCGCGTTGCGGAAGGCGTGCAGCTCGGTGGCGGAGAGGCGCAGCCGCGTGGCGCTGTTGCCGAGCTGGGTGCCGAAATTCCCGAACTGCTGCGCCAGCCTGGCCACGCCGGCGACGCTGGCCGCGCCGGCGATGGCGCCGAGCGCCGGCGAGACCATGGTCAGGCCGGCGGTGAGGTCGGTCGCGGAGCGCCGGACCCGATCCAGGCCCTCGCCGAGCCGGCGCACACCGGGCCCGGCCTCGCCGAGCGTGTCGAGCGCCTTGCCGGCCCGCGCTGCCGGATCGATCAGGCTGCGCGCCCCCAGCTTCATCCGCTCGAAGGCTTGCCGGGTGCGGTCGGTGGCGCTGATGACGACGTTCAGGCCGGGTTCGGTGGCCATGGCGGGGTGCCTCGCAGGCGGAAGGGGAGGAGGGGCCGTGGGTGGCGCCGCGACGCCGGACGGTGCTGGTGCGGGCGGGAGGGGTCGGCGGCCGCGTCCGGCGGGCCTCGGCCGGCGCGCTCGTGGCGCACCGCGGTCAGGCCGTCACCGCTTCTTCGCCTGGCGGTTGGCCTGGCCGCACCACCACACCAGCCGGCCGATGGGCATGTCCCAGGCGTCGTTCGGCCCCCAGCCGTAGAACTGCGTCAGGTCCGCGATCAGCTCCCGCCACCCCCGGGGGCGGAGACGGAAAAACCCTGGAAGAACACGTCAGCCTCCAGGGCGAGGTTGACCGGGATCTGCCGCACCGCCGGGGAGGGCACGCCGGCGGTGCGGGCGATCAGCGTGATGGTGCTCGCCAGGCCGCGCTCGGTCTCGGCCGCGTCCCAGTCGGCGCCGTTGGGCTCGTGCAGGTCGAGGCGGGCATAGCTCTTCCCGTCCAGCACCACCGGAGGATCGAGCTGCAGCGCCATCCTGCCCGCCTCGATCGCCTTCTTCAGCGTGCCGGGCTCGGCGGAGATGGCCGCGCAGTGCTGGAAGAAGCGGTCGGCCCGGAAGATCTGGCTGATGCGCATCTGGCGCACGACCTGCTCGGGCGTGCTCCCGACCGCGGCCATCAGCTTCATGGTGCCGGCCGTGCCGGTGCTCTGCTCGGCGTCGGCCCAGGCGCCGGCGGTCGGGGTGGTGAGGGTGATGTGGTCGTAGGTCTTCAGGTTCCACTCGATCGGCTGGGGGAACGTGATGACCAGCTCTTCGGGCATGCCGAGGCTCCATGGATGCGGTGGATGGGGGGGAGGGCCGCGGGGTGCGCGGCCGGTGGGACCAGGGCATCGCCCCGGCCCGAAAGGGCGGCCCGCCGTGACGCCGACGAACACGGCGGGCCGGTCGATCCGTGCGCCCTCTCCTCGCCCGAGGCGCGGCAGAGCCGCAGCAGCCCGGGGGATACCGCTCGCCGGATCGGACCTGATCGGGTGCCCGCGGCGGCAGCCGTTCCGGCTGCTCAGGGTGCGGACACGCGAGGTGCGGACAGTGCGGACTGTCCGCGGCATTTCGACTGTTGCTGCGGACAACTGTCCGCACCACTAATGGCTGTGAACCTTGGTTCGTGTCGGAGGAACGTCAGCGTTCTATTCGGAAAAATACTCGATTAATCGGCGATTCGATCAGAATTCAGAGATCGTTCCATACAACCAAAAGGAGAGCCGTCCATGCCTCGCGGGCGGGTGCGGACAGTGCGGACACGGGTGCGGACAGCATTTCGAGGGCCATAGCTGGGGGAGGGGCGGGCTCGGAAATGCCCCGCGCTTCCGCATCCCCCAGGAAGGACCCAAGCGCTCTGGGGTGGCCGGTCAGGCGGCCCAGAGGAGGGTCAGCGCCATGGTCACGTCGCCTTCGCGGAGGCCGACCCGGTAGTCCGGGCACACCAGCCGGTCGGCGTGGTCCTCGACCCCCTGGCGCCAGTCATCGAGCACCACGTACCGGCTCACCTCGTGCGCCCGCAGCCACCGCGTGATCTCCTCGCCGCGCGTCGGGCCGTCTTCGTCGGTGCGCCAGTCCGGATGGAACGGCCCGGCGACGCCGGCGGCGGCGAGCTGCGGCCGCCAACTGCTCGACACGACGAGCTGGGCTCGCGTCCTGCAGCTCAGGTCGTTCAGCCTGGCGATGGCATCGGCTTGCAGGATGCGCGGCGGCTTCGGCCGCTGGGGCTGGTGGTGGAGGTGGTGGTGGCCGCGGCGAGGGGTAGCGGGGTGCGGACTGGGGCGAAACGCTGATGCCGGGCGCACCGCGAGCACGCCGTCGATGTCGAGAAACAGGATCGTGGACATCGTCTTCCCCGCGCGAATGCTGTTCACGGCTTGGCCGTCGCCAGAGCCTTGGCCAGTGCGACCCGCATCTCTCGCGGAAAGGCCGCAGTCGCCACTTCCTCCGCACGCGGCACGAAGCCGAGACGCGGGCGGTACTGCGCCACCGGCTCGAAGGACGCGAGAAGCTTCATCCGGCCGGGCGCGGCGCGCCGCTGCCCGTCCTTCGGCCGCTGCCAGATGCCGGCCATGCCCTTCACCTTGCCCACGAACACGTCCCTGCGGGCGATCGCGCGCTTGATCGCGCCCTTGGGCATGTTGCCGTAGGTGTTCAGCGTGATGCGGGCCGGCAGCACCAGCGCGCGCTTCGCCGGTAGGCGTGTGCCGCCCGTCTCCTGCAGGCCGAGATAGCTGGCCTGCTTGTCCTTCACGAACACCCTGGCTTCCAGCCGGTCCTTTCGGGCCGGCACGATCCCGATGCTGTTCAGCGTGAAGGGCGTCGGCCGGTCGAAAACCGAAGGCAGCTCCCGCCTCTCCTCGGCCTGTACGGCACGGGCCGTGGCATTCAGCGCGTTCGCGGTGGCGAATGGGATCTGCCGCCGCTGCACGTTGTCCAGGGTTCGCTCGAAGGAGCGGATGTCGGCACGGACATCGATCCGCAGCATGCTCAGTGCAGCACCGCCGGAGCCTGAACCGTCGGTTCGTCCTCCAGCTCGCCAGCCATGTGGGCGGCGATCACGGCCTCGGCGTCGCGCATCAGGCCCTCCGCGAACTCATCCACGATCGTGCTCATCAGGCCTGAAAACCAGAAGACACGGACCAGGCCGAGGTTGAGCTGGCGCACCTTGCGCGCGCCTTCGCGCGGCTCCGGCGAGTGGTAGCCGATGCCGCAACGGCAGAACTCGGCCAGAATGGTGAAGGCCATGACGGCTCCTCGCGAATGAGGGACAGGTTCACCGGCCCGAGGCGCGGGCCAGTACCCGGCTGACTTGGCTGTGGCCCCACTCGGTGCCGCCCGAAGCGGTCCGGATGCCACGTGCTTGCAGGGCAGCAGCGATGTCGGTGAGGCTCTCGCAGCCGGCTGCGCGTGCCGCCTCGATGAAGGGCAGCACGGCGGCAGCATGCCGACACGACCGTGAAGTGCGGACCTCGCCGGCTCGGCGCGCTGCCGTCGCGTCGCCGGCGCGCAGGCGTGGGTTGCCCAGCTTCACCCCACGCACCTTCGCCGCGGCCAGCGCTGCCTTGGTACGGGCCGAGATCATCTCGCGCTCGTGCTCGGCGACGGCGGCCAGGATGTGGATGGTCAGGCGGGTGGCGTGGGGGTTGTCGCAGGCCACAAAGGCGACGCCCGAGTCCATCAATGCCGAGATGAAGGCGACGTTGCGCGCCAGCCGATCCAGCTTGGCGATCACCAGCGTGGCCTGCTGCGCCTTGGCCGAGGCGATCGCTGCGGCGATCTGGGGCCGGTCGTTGCGCTTGCCGCTCTCCACCTCGGTGAAGGCGGCGAGGATCAGCCCGCCCGAGCCCCGAACGTGCCGCTCGACCGCCTCTCGCTGGGCTTCCAGGCCGAGCCCGGATTGGCCCTGCTTGTCGGTAGAGACGCGGTAGTAGGCGACGAAGCCCGGTGCGCCCTGCGCGGCGCTGACGGGCCGGATTTTGGCTTTCCGACCCATTCAGGCGGCCGGGCGCGCCGGATCGGTGCAGCGCATTTCCAAACGCTCGTATGACGAAATGCGCGGGATATTCGGCGCGTCATCACGGCGCATGGGCGCGGGCGCACCGCGTCGGGCCGGGGCGCGGAGCGTCCGGATGAAGATAGCGGGCATGTCGGGTTGTCCGGAATGGCGGCCGAGCCGCCGATGGGAGAAAGGGCGCCCTCCCACGGCATGGACCGTGGGAGGGCGCCATGCGGCCTCGCGGGATCTCTTCCCCCGGAGGACCGGCGGGGACCGGAGCCCGCGCCGCCGGTCAGCCGCGCCCGCTGCCCTTGGAGGCAGCGGCGTCGCACCCCGGGCGCCATGCAGCGGCAACGCCGGGGTGCTACACGGCCTCGCGCCAGCGAGCGCGGAAGTGCAGCCGTGATTCCTGGGGAGCGGCTACCGGCGAAGCGCCGGCGTGTCCGCCCCGATCTGGTCGAGGAGCGCCAGGAAGGCGGCGTCGCGCGACGCCACCTCGTCCGCCAGGCCGGCAGCGACGCCGGCCGGGCCGAGGAAGGTGCCCGCCTCCATGGCGCGGACCCTGCTGGCCGCGAGGCGCCGGTTGCGCGCCACCGTGTCGGTGAACAGGTCGCCGAGCTGGTCGATGTCGGCCTGCATCCGGGCCTCCGCCGCGCTGCTCAGCGGCTTGACGTCGGACAGGTCGTCCTTCCGGGCGCCGTACTTGATCGTCGTCACCGTCACGCCGCCGGCGTCCAGGGCGCGGCTGATGTCGACGTGCATGGTGATGACGCCGATCGAGCCCGTGCCGCCGGTGCGCGGCACGGCGATGCGGTCGCAGGCCGAGGCAAGCCAGTAGGCCGCCGAGTAGGCAGCTTCGTCGAGGATGGCCCAGACCGGCTTCGTGCCGCGTGCCGCGAAGATCACGTCGGCCAGGTCGGCGAGGCCGGCCACCTCGCCGCCGGGACTGTCGAGGTGCAGCACGATGGCGCGGCACTCCGGATCGCCCAGCGCACCGAGGAAGCCCGACCGGATCGCGTCGTAGCTGGTCTCGTCGTACCAGCACCAGGGGCGGCTGGTGAGGATGCCCCGCACCGGGATTACGGCGATCGGCCCGGCCATGGCGTAGGGCGGCCGCCGCGCGCCGTCCGGCGCCCCCAGGCCGAGATGGGCGCTGGGGTCACCCTGGCCGCGGAGGATCTGCATCAGCAGGCCGGCGCGATCGGGTTGCAGCGCGAGGGGCTGGTTGAAGAACCGCTGCGAGGCGGGATGCAGGCCGTGTTGCATGGTGCCTCCGGCGGCATCAGAGCATGTAGGCGTCGCGCTCGCCCCCCGAAGGCGGCGGAGGCGGCATGGCCACCGGGGCGGTGCCGGGCTTCAGCGACGGCAACGCGACGGTCAGGGCGAAGCTTCGGCCGTACTGTTCCCGCATGAACGCGCGGGGGCGTGGCGGCGGCGGCGGCGCTCTGGTGGGAGGCGGTTCCACGTAGCCAGGATGACGCCGCAGGGCGGACCAGGCCTCGACGGCGGCCGCCTGCGCCTGCTCCGCCTCCCGCTCCAGCCGAATGCCCTCGGCGATCGCCTCGGCGTGCTTCAAGTACTCGGCCTCGACCCAGAGACGGAAGCGCTCCTCCGCCGCCCTGGCGGTGGTGGTGAGCCGCTGGGCATGTGCGGCGGCGGCGCGCGCATATGCGGCCTCAAGGTCCTGCTGCAGCTCGGACAGCCCGGCGGCGAGCTGCTCGGCCAGGATGTGGGCGAGCCGCTCGCCCCTCTCGCCGGCCTCGATCTGCTCGGCCGTGCCGTCGCGCACCAGCGCGCTCCTGGCAGCCTGCAGCTCCGCGATCCGGACTGCATTCCACTCGGCGGCATCCTGCACGCGCTTCAGGGCTGCGGAGACGCCGGCAACGGAGCCGTCGTGCTGGCGGAGCTGCTGGACGGTCGGCGGTGCGGTGGTCGGGGTGGAAGAGGCGGGCATGTCGGGCTCCGTGGGGCCGCAGGGTTCAGCCTTCACCGCGCGCCTTCTTCGCGGAGGCGATGATGCTGGCGGCGAGGCCGGTGGAAGGCGGCGGCGGCGCTTCGCCGCGGGCCATGCGGTCGGACGCAAGGATGCGCTCTGCCAGCGGGCGCTTCGTCGCTGGCGACGGCGCATGGCTCGACGCGGCGGCGGACATCAGGGCGATTGCCGCACGTGCCGGCATGGTGGTCTCGAAGGCGAGGTGCATGGCGCCATCGAAATTCGCCGCTGCGAGCGGGCTGCGGAAGATCGCGGCACAACGCGCACGTTCGCGTCGGCGCGCGGCTCGCGCCGCATCGCCTTCCCTCTCCTCCTCGTCGTCCGCATCGTCCTGGTCTTCGTCGTCGCCCTTCTGCTTGGCGCGGCGCTTCACCTTGCGAGTGGTCTCGCCGTCTTCGTCGTCGGGCTTCTTCGGCGGGTCGCGCTTGTCTTCCTCCTCGGCGCGCTTGGCGCTGCGCCTGAGCGGCTGGCTGGCGAACAGGCGTGCGAGCGGGTTCAGGGACATGGTGCTGCTCGAGGTTCGATGAGGTTGATCGCGGTGATGAGGCCGAACGCGTCCGCGCCAGCCGTTCACCCGATTGTCGGACTGCGCGGATGCAGGCGCACGTCGAGCTGGTGGGGGCGATGGAGGCGTCGGGATGGAGGACCGACGCCGCAAGGTCTTCATCCCGAGGGGGGGCGAAAACGCAAAACGCCCGGGCCTTGGCAGGCTCCGGGCGCAGCTATCGCGGGAAGGCGACCTTTTTGATCTGCGCAGGTTGCGATGTCAAGCGGATCGTGCGTCCGGCGGTCCCTCTCCGGCCACCTCCGCGAAGCAGGCGATGGGCTCGTTCGGGTGCTCCAGGCGCCAGCGGGTCAGCACGTCGGCATAGGCTCGGGCCTCCGCCTGGTGGCGCCGCAGCCCGGCATCGAATTCCAGGATCGCGGCGCGCTCCTCGAAGCGGTCCTGCCAAGCCAGCGCGTCGACAGCCCGCAACTCGGCGGTCAGGGCCTCCCTATGCCCCCGAAGATAGGCGAGAAGGTCCACCGACGGATCGGCAGTCGCTTCCCATCGTATGCGCCCATTCGACAACCATAAGTATATGCCTGCTTCCATGGCCCGGGCGAGGAGGGGGAAAGCCGACAGGCTCACAGATCCCCCCTCCATATTCCATTCCCGCTAGACCCCCCCTTTTGAACCGTAACACCGTCACAATGCAGATTAATACTAGGGTTTTCCTGAAATTCGGACCCGTCACACCCCTCCTGTGTGACGGGTCCGAATTTGGAAAAGTTCCCTGTATTTTTCAGGGTTGTGACGGTGTTACGGTTCAGAACGGGGGGTGAGGCGGAAACAGGTGTAAGATACCTCTCCCAAGCCTCCTGGAAGGTCTCCTTGTAGTACCCCTTGGCCGTCTCGTTACCCAATCGTACGGTGCTGGGTCGGACGCCGAAGGGCTTCAATGCTCGCGCAAGTTGCACCACGGTCATGGGTTTGCCGTGCTTCCATTCTGGCCACGGACGCTCCTCCAGCTTGCCCAGCCGCTCGCAGAGGTCCTGGCTGGCGATCACCAGGGCGGAGAGTCCCCCAAAGATCAGCTTGATGTCCGCGAGCAGCAACGCACCCGTCTCCATGGTGCCTTCATCGTCGGCACGGCGCCCGAATACCTCCAGCAACGCGGCGCGCCCTCGCTGCGGCCAGTCGCCCCCTGCATCGTCGGCGATCGCCAGCAGCGGGATGGAGATGTCTCCCTCCCGGTCGCCGAGGGCATCAGGGACTGCCGGGTTGGTCGGCAGATGCCCCGCCCGGTCCTGCGCCCAGCGCGCCAACTGGCGGGCCAGCACGGCGAGCCTCGCGCGCGCCCCAGGCGCGCGGAGCTTCGTCACGATCTCCGTCGCCGGCTTGCGCTGCAGCACGACCGGCACGGCACGGTCTTCCAACGTGCTCGGGAATTCGCCGATCGCTGCCAGTGCCATTGGGGCGAAGGTGGCGAAGCGCGTCGGTCGCAGATCCCCCTGCACCTCTACGATACGGATCACCTCGCCACTCTGCTCGAAGCCAGAATTCATCACGCCCCGCAGCTCCTCGTTGTCGCCGAGGAAGGCGTCTGCCTCATCGATCAGGAGGGTGCAGGGCGAGAGCGCCTCCACGATGCGGAACACGCCGGACGCAGAGATGTTGTCGGCCTTCAGTGGACGGCGCGACAGCATGCGCAGCACGTCGAGCAAGGTGGACTTGCCGCAGCGTTTCGCCGGGCTGCGAATACCGAGGCGCGGCGTGTGCTGGAACCTGTCATGCACCCAGGTGTGCGCTGCCCACAGTGCTGTGGCGACGCAGGCAGCATCGGTCATGACGACGTGTTTGCGTATGGTGCTCGCGAGAACGGTTAGCAGCTCGGCTGCATTCACCGCGCGGTCCCACGGCTCGACGGCAGGCAGGTCCATGCCACGGCCCGCTGTCCGATCCTGTGGCTTCGATCGGATCGCTTCGACCTGCCGGTCAAGGGTGCCGACACGAATGCCGAGATGGGCGGCCGCGGCTTCCCTTTCGCGGTCATAGGCCAGCGGATCCAGGGTAGCCAGCCGCGCAATCTCGGTTGCTTCTGCGGCGAGGTCGCGCGGGGGTGTGTCGTCCGGAAGCCGTTCCTGACCGCTCATCACGGCCTTCCCCCGACTGCCGGCAGGCCCGCATCGGGGCGATGCGTCACGGCCCAGCGTGCGATCGCCTCGCCCTCGCCCTTCGGCTTGCCGGCGCGCTGCAGGGCGCCGTCCACGGTGCCGATCACCTCGCCCTCGGTCAGCAGGCCGCCGTGCACCAGGCGCGCCAGCCCCCAGGCCTCGCGCACCGCGGTCGGGTGCCGGCTGTCCACCGGCGCCGTGGCGATCGCCACCGCCGCCCGCGACAGCGCGGCGAGCGCGTAGCGGCTGCCGCTTTCCGCGGTCGGCCGCGGCGGCGGATCGCTCGGCGGACGCGGCGCCAGCTCGGCCGGCGACGGCACCGCGACCATCGGCTCGCCGGGCATCACCACCAGGCGCTCCGGCAGCGGGTCGGCCATGCCGACGAACACCGGCGCCGCCGTGTAGATGATCTGCGCGGCGCGCAGCGTGGAGGGGTCGCAGGCCGGCTGGTCGCGCAGCCAGCGTTGGCACTCCGCCCCGGCCAGCGGCCGCGCCAGTCGGGCCCAGAGCCGCAGCCGCGCGCCCGGGCGGATCACGTGCGAGGCCGTGGCCGCCACTAGGCAGGCGGCCCGCTGGAACGCCGCCGGCAGCGCCCGCCGCGCGGCGGCGCCGCAGGCCTCGAGGTCGCAGGGATCGCAGCCGGCCGGCAGCGGCATGCCGTCGAGGTCGAGCGCGATCCAGGCGCGCGGCACGTCACGCAGCGTCGGCGCCTCGCCGGTGGCGGCGTCGGGGTGCAGCAGCCGCCGCACGCCGCGGGTGCGCGCCGGATCGGCGATGGCGCCGCGCACGATGGCGCTGTCCTGCCGGCCGGCAAGCGCGCGCAGCAGCTCGGCGAGCGCCGGCAGGTCCGGCACGGTGGCGGCGTGCAGGTCGAGCGTCTTGGCCAGGTCGTAGCCCTGCGCCGCGCCGTCGCGCCGGATCAGCTTGCACAGGCGCCGGCCGCGGGCGCGGACCACGGTCAGCCCCAGCGGGTCGGAGAAGGGTTCAGGCATGTGAGCCTCGAAGATCGAGGCCACGACGAAGCTGGCGTGCGCGCGGACGCTCGGCTAAACTCGGTGCGTTCCAAGCATCCCAGTAGCAGCGTGCGTTTTCCGCGAGCCCGCCGCTTCACCGCGGCGGGTTTTGCACGTCAGGCGGTCGGCAGGCTGTCGAGGAAGGCGCGCACGCTGGCCATGTCCACCAGCGTCGAGCGGCCGTTCTTCAGCAGCTTGATCTGCCCCTTGCGGGCGGCCCGGTAGATCGCCGTGCGCGACAGGCCCGTCACCAGCGGGGCCTGCGGCAGCGGCACCACGAGCGGGCCGGCGGCGCGCGGCGACAGCACCTCCAGGGGCGGAGCCGCGGGCGCTGGCGGAGACTGCGGGGCGGGCGGCCGCGCGGCCTTCCGGGTAGCGGGCGCGGCGGGGGTCCTTAGGCGGGTCATGGTGTGCCCTGGCGATTCGCAGCGCGCCATGCGCCGCGGGGGCATTCCATCTATCGCGGAGGAATCCCGAGCGCGACGCGGAAATCGGATCGGCGATTTAGGCGGCTGGGACCCTATTTCGGCGGCTGAGGATCGAGCTTGCCGAGGACGCCAAGCATCTTGTCGATGGTGGGATCTACTGGTGCGCGATCGCCGAAGGTATCGCCGGCCCAAGCCTTCATGTGGTTGCGCAACTCTGAAAGCTCGGCGTCCGTGACCTGCCGTTTGAGCAGGTGTTGCACTACCTCTGCCCAAAACACGCGCCAATCGTGCACAACAGGCCGCCCTCTCGGTCGGCTTGAATCTGTACGATTCGATGCGGTTTGAACAATAGGTGGAGCTGAGCCCCCAAGGACTGACCAATAGGCTCGCACACCAGAATATTTCGCGCCTCCAAGAATTATGAAATTCTCTTCGAAATCCACTTCCGCACAAATGGCAAATTCTGGATCTATTTTTTCTCCTAACGTTTTTCCATCCAAGAATCCCCTTAGAAATGCCTCGCCTCTCCAAATTTCTTCCAATATCTCGCGCCATAGAGTTTCTCTCAGCGCTGTACGGTCCTCTTTGACCAAAAGTGAGCGATCGTAGTACTCCACAGTGATCGAGGTTTCGCCGTCGTCTCCCGGCGGCATCATTCCCAATTCCAGATACATAAGTTTGCGCATTATATCTGGATATCTCAATTGTGCCAGCTTCCGAACTGCTGAAGCTGTAGTCCAGCCATAACCCAGACTTTTCAGATCCATAAACGTGCAGTTCCGCAGCGCAATCCGCATCCAGAGGCGGCGGGCAACCCGGTGCGGAATACCGGGGATTCGGCTCGCGACTTCCTAGCCCGCCATCGGCGAGCATAGCGCGACCACGAAGCGGCTGAAGATCCATCATCGGCCGTGCTCCCCGTCCGACAGGAATTGACGCAGGCGAATCGCCCCGGCGGCGTCGAGGTCCACGTGGCGCCAGTGCGGCCCGGAGCGGCGCGCGCGCCAGAGCAGCAGCAGCGTGGCGCCGCCGGCCGGCCGCGGTACGGCCAGGAAGGCGGTGCGGCCGTCGCTCAGCGCCAGGTGCAGCCCGGGCGGCGTGCCGAGGCTGCGGGCGATCGGCAGCGCCAGCAGCTCGGCCACTTCTTCGCGGCGCGTCCGGCCGCGGCGGGACACCACGCCTTCGGCAGCGCGGAGGGTGGCGGCGTCACAGGCCAGCATCGCGGCGGCGAGGCGCAGGCGACGCCAGGCGGCGGGGATCAGCCGCATGCCGGGTCCTCCTCGGTCAGCGGCACCGGCGAGGCCTCCGCATCGGCATCGGGCTCGGCGTCGCCGTTCTCCTCCGCCTCCGCATCCTCCTCACCGTCGGCGCCGTCCTCCGCATTGGGATCGTCGTCCAGCAGGTCCAGCAGCTCGATCAGGGCGGCGATCAGCGCCTCGATGCGTGCCCGCTGCGGCAGCGGGGCGTCGGGGTGCAGCAGCTCGGCCAGCGACAGCTCCGCCGGCAGGGTCAGGCACGAGCACGGCGGCCGGGTGGCCGCACGCCGCAGGGCGAGCGCGCTCATGCCGCACCTCGCGGCAGCAGGGCCGCCACGCGCCGCTCCAGCCAGGCCGGCGCGACGCCCGCCGCGTCGCACCAGGCATGGCGCGCCGCGGCCCAGGCGCCGTCAGGCGAGAACAGGAAGAGCCGCGCCTGCCGCCGCTCCTCCGCGCACACCGCGCGAGCGTTGCTGCTGCTGTCCCGCCGCGCCGGCGCGGTCAGGTCGGCGATGGCGAGCTGCAGCACGGCCAGCGCCAGGGCGCGCTCCTGGATGGCGGCCGCGGCCCGCTCGCCGGCGGCGCCGGTGCCGCCCGGAAGCGCGGGCACGCGGTAGGCGAGGCGGACGACGCTGCGCCGTGCCGCCTCGCCGATCGGGGCCGGGCTCATGGCGTCACCGCCAGCCACGGGTCCGTGCCCGCGACTCCATGGTAGTTGCCGCCGATCGCCGCCAGCGTGACACCGGCGGCCTCGGCCAGGATCGGCAGCGCGGCGCGCAGCGAGCCCCGCACCAGCGCCAGGTCCTCCAGCAGCTCCGCCTCGGTCAGGCTGCTGCCGGCGATCAGGGCGGCGCGGCCGTGCGCGGCCATCACCAGCGCCGCTGCGTCGGCCAGGGTGACGGGCGGGGTCGCCTCGACCGTCTTCTGCAACTCCTGCATGCGCAGCAGCAGCGCGTCGCGCTGGGCTTCGAGGCGCCGACCGTCCTCGCTGGACAGGCCGGCAGCCGTGCTAGCGCGGTCGAACCGCGCGTGCTCGGCCCACAGCGCGTCGAGCACGCGCGTCATGGCCAGGATGCGCCCGGCCGGCGGTACCGGCGCCGCCGAGGTCGCGCGGGACAGCGCCGGGATCGCGACCACGCCGGCGATGGCGCGGCGGGACAGGATGCGGCTCATGCGCCGGCCCTCCCCAGTATGTCGAGCGCGAGGGAGTGGGCGAGCCGTTCGTGGCGCTTGCCCACCGTGGCGATCGTATCGGTCGGGCGAATGACCGCCTCGACTTCCAGTGCGGTTCGCGTGGCCTCGGCCTTGGCGCGGATGCCCGCCGGCGTGTGCGCCGGCAGCGCGGCCAGGGCGTCGATGGTGTCGGCCCAACGCTCCAGGGCTTCGTCCGCCTCGTCGTCCGGCACGGGGATCTCCGCGTGGTCGATCCGGTCGAGCGCGGCACGCCAAGCGCGCAGCTCGGCGCAGGCGGCCAGCAGCGCGGCGTCGGGTCTGGCGGCGCCGGCACGGCGCGGCAACAGCAGGACCGTCGGCGCGCCGGCGAGGAGGGTGCGGCGGCGGGTCATGCCACACCCCCGAGACGCAGGATGTCGGCCACCAGCAGCTCGGCGCTGGAACTCGGCATCGTACCCCGGAACACCCTCGCCTTCGCCACCAGCCCGGCGAAGGTGTGCGCCGGGGTGACTGCGATCCGGTCCTCGATGTCCCAGACCGTCCCGTCCAGCCGCCCCATCTCGGCGTCGTGCCGTGCCTCGGCCTCGCCCTGCTGGTCGGGCGGCATGGCGCTGACGTGCCGGGCGTAGAAGGAATCGGCCGCGTCCACTGCAGCCTGCCAGGAGGCGCATAACGTCAGCAGGGCGCGGTCCGCGTCCATGGCGGCAGCGCCGGGCGCCGCGGTGGGCAGCGCCGCCAGTGCCGGCACCCGCAGCAGCCCCCGCCGGGAAAGGGTGCCGCTCATGCGCCGGCCCTCCCGGTCAGGTCCAGCACCAGCGACCAGGGCAGCCAGGAATCGGTGCCGGCCGGGCCGTCCGCGACGGCGCCGCCGGCAGCCATGGCGAGGAACGCGGCCTCGGCCTTGGCGCGGATGCCTTCCGGCGTGCGTGCCGGCAGGGCGGCGATCCGCTCCTCCAACTCGCGCAGCAGCGCGGGCGAGGTGGCGCGGCCTGCGGCGAGGCGCGTGTACTCGGCCGAGGCGGTGATCAGCTCGCCGTCCAGCTCGGCCGCCTTGCCGGCGCCGGCCTCGACCGCGGCGAGCAGCAGCAACGCGGCGCCGGCGCCGGTGAGGGCGTTGCGCCGGCTGGCGCGGGCGCGCGGCAGGGCAAGCTCCCCGCGAGGCGGGGATGCGATAGGATGGGCGTCAGCCATGATCCGGGCTCCAGAAAGCCGGGGTTGCGGTCAGGCCAGGGGGAGCGGTTGCCGCCGCTCCCCCAGCCGCTCCATCCAACAACGTTGAATGGATCATTCATGGTTGCTACTTTGCCGCTTGGGCTGTCAAGCGGTTTTCATCCATGGATGGTGGTTTCGAGCGGGCGTGGTACGTGTCCCGCATGTCCCCTGCACAGAGTCGCGCGGCCCGCGGGCTGCTGAACTGGTCTCAGGAGCAGTTGGCCGCGAAAGCCTCTGTGTCCGTAACGACGCTTCGCAACTTCGAGCGCGGGGCGACGGTGCCCGTGACGAACAACCTCGCCGCCATCCGGTCCGCCCTTGAGGTCGGTGGCGTCGAATTCACCAACGGCGACCAGCCCGGCGTGCGGATGCGGAAGCCCGCCCCGTGACCGAGGCGGATCGCTACAACGAGCGCCTCAAGCTCGCGGCGACCTTCCTCAACACCGTGGGCTCGGGCAGCATCGTGGTGGGCGCGGTGGCGCCGGTGGTGGGGCTTATCACCGGGGCGGCGGGTGCCCATGTCCGGCCGGCGGTCCTCGTAACCATGGCTTGCCTCATGGTGGTGATCGGGTTGATCCTCCACCGCCTCGCAAGCCTGACCCTCAAGAGGCTGGTCTGATGGGCTCCCTGGAACTCTATGCCCTGGTCGGCGCGCCTCTCCTGCTGCTGGGCGCCGGCGTCTTCGTGTACCTGCAGGCCGCGCGCATGCCGCGCCCCGCGCCGGACGCGCCCGCCGGCATGTCTTCCCGCGCCGCCACCGCTCGCGATGCCGGCGCCGCGGCCAAGCGGCACTTCGAGCCGGCCGCCTGACACCGCCGGCGCCAAGTCAAGGCCCCGCGAGAGTGACCTTCGCCGAGCTGGTCGGGATGTTCGGCGGCCCGCTGCTGATCCTCCTCGCGGCCGGGGGCGTGTGCCTCGCCACCAGGGCCGATGGGCGCCGCTGAATCGCATGCCGATGCTGCGTGGCGCCAACCTCAACCCGCGCCGGAAGCCCAGCCGGCGATCGTTCGACAGCCTGCCGGCCCGGATGGCGATGCTGCGCATCGTCTCGCGGCGGCATCCGCTCATGTGCGGCGGCTTCGACGATCGTAGCGGCGACGGCCACGCTTCCGGCCAGGTTGGGTACCAGGGCCCCTGGATGTGGGAGCGCACGATCAAGCACGGGCAATGGGCCGGGCCGTGGCGGCGCGTGCGCTGGGAGGATGACGCGTAGGCGCGCCGCGCGGCCGGCGTCCCCCGCCGATAAGCCCCCGCCGGGGTATTTTTCGGGTTTTTCGGGTTTTTCGGGAGACCCTCCTATACGGAGATTCGATGCTCGCCCCCGGGTGGCACGCCCCCCTTCACGGGGCGGGCGGCGCGGCTACGGCCGCATGCACCAGGCGCCCCACTCCTCCATCAGCGGCCGCCGGCGTTCCAGCAGATCCGTGCGGGCATAGGCTGCCTCCACCTTGTCCCGGTTGACGTGCGCCAGGGCCGTCTCCACCACCTCGCGCGGGTAGCGAGTCTGCTCCCCGGCCCAGACCCGGAAGGTGCTGCGGAAGCCGTGCGGGACGATGGCGCGGCCGCCGATGTCCCGCCAGGGCGGCGGCGCGTCGCCTTCGGTCTTGTTCATCCGCCGCACCAGCATGGTCAGCGCCATGTCGGAGAGCGGCCGATCGGCCTTCTGCCCGGGGAACAGCAGCGCGGCCGGCCCGGACCGGAGCGGCAGCAAGCGACGCAGCAGCTCGAGCGCCGGGGCGGAGAGCGGCACGCGGTGCAGCCGCTTCGCCTTCATGCGCGCGGCGGGCACAGTCCACACCGCGGCCTCGAGGTCGAATTCCCGCCACGTGGCGTCGAGCACCTCGCCGGTGCGGGCGGCGGTCAGGATCAGCAGCGCCAGCGCCTGGGCGGAGACGCCCTCGACGTCGCGCAGCGCCGCCATGAAGGCGCCGATCCGCTGCCATGGGAGCGACGGCTGGTGCTCGACGGCGGCGATGCGCCCGCGCGGCGGCAGCAGGCCGGACAGTACCCCCTTCCAGCGGGCCGGGTTCTCGCCGGTGCGCCATCCCCGCGCCTTGGCCGCGTCCAGCACCTGCTCGATGCGCCCGCGCAGGCGCGAGGCCGTCTCCGGCGTCTTCGTCCAGATGGGCTTCAGGACGCGCAGCACGGCCTCCACGTCCACGTCCTTCACCGGCATGTCGCCGATCGCCGGATAGGCGTGGTTGTCGAGGGTGCTGCTCCACTGCGCCTGGTGCTTCGGGTTGCGCCAGCCGTCGCGCTGGGCCGCGATGTACGCCTCGGCGGCGGCGCGGAAGGTGTGCCCCCCGGCCTCGGCCCGCCGCTCGATCGCGGCCTGCGCCTGCACCGACAGCGGGTCGAGGCCCTCGCGCAGCTTCGAGCGGGCGATGTCGGCCAGCTCGCGCGCCTTCGCCAGCGTCACCTCCGGGAAGGGGCCGAGGCCCATGTCCCGCGTCTTGCCGTCGCGCGTGTACCGGAACACCCAGGCGCGGCGATCGGCGGCCCGGACGTGGAGGTGCAGGCCGCCGCCATCGGTGTACCGGCCGGGCGTCACCAGCGCCCTGGCGCCGAGCGCGGTCAGCTTGCCGGCCATGCGTTCCCGCTCCGTCCCAAGACCCGAAAACCTTCCGCCGAACCCAGCCGGTCCCATTCCGGTCCCATTTTGTGTGCTGGGCTTGTGGGGTTCAGTCTGACTCAGTGGGGCACGATGGGGGAGCTAGATTCCTGACTTTGCAGGGCGAGGGTGGCACGGTGGGAAACGGTCGGGCACGTCGCTTCGACTTCCATCCCCTCCGCCACCTGATCCATTTTCTCTAATCTTTTCAATCAGTTAGGTGTTTTGTTGGCAAACCCGTTGCCGCCGGGTTGCCAACGCTTGTTCACGGTTCGGCCGGTCCCCGGCTTCCGATCCGTGCGATCGCGGCCACGGCCAGGCGTTCCTGATCCGCGGCACGCGTGTAGCGTTCCACCTCTTTGAGCGTGGTGTGGCCGGTGACGGCCTTGATCTCGTGGACCGTGCATCGGGCCTCGGCCAGCCGGCGTGCCGCTGCCTTCCGCAGGCCGTGGGGACAGCACCCCTTCGGCAGCCCGGCAGCGCGGGCGCAGTCCACGAACCAGTTGGAGAAGCCCGGCCCGGTGAAAGCCTCGCCCTGCCGCGTCATCAGGAACGCCAGGTGCTCGGGCGGGGCCGCGTCCAGGGCCTCGCGCAGGGCAGGATGCAGGGGGGATGGACAGCCACGCGCCCGTCTTACGCTGCCGGACCGTGATGGCCCCGCCGCGGACGTGCTGGCGACCCATTCCGATCACGTCGCTGCGCCGCTGCCCGGTGTAGAGAAGGAGGGCAAGGGCGAGGCGAGCCCGGCTCCCCGTAATCCCCGTCAGGCGTATGCGCGGTAAAACTTCAGTCCGTTCCTACCGGCGCCCCATCCTTGCGGATCGCCGGGAGCACATCGCGGGTCACCCAATCTTGGAAGGTGCGTGCCTCGGGTTTGTCGAAGCACATGACGAGCTTGTACAGGCCGCTCTCGGAGATGATCCCGAGGCGCTGTTCGCCACCAGGGGTACGCATCGGATGCGTACCCTTCTCGTCAGCACCAGGCGGGCGCAGGGCGTTGGTCGTGCCGCTGGCAACGTTAATGCCCAAGGCGCGGCACACATCGGCCGCCACGAACCACGCGGTGCCCCCGAGGAGCACCGTGCGGATCATCTGGCCGGTCGCGGCAGGCGCCGCAATAGGGCGTGCAACCCTACAGGATCACGCCTTCCCCCGGGGCACACCCAGGGTGTCCTTATGGGGCTCGCGCGGCTTCGGCTCTGGCGCCGGGGATGGTCGCAGCCGGCGCCTACCTACGCTTGGGGGTAAAGCCTAGGGGGAAGGCACCTCTAACTGCCTTGAAAACAAAGGATTTTCAGGAATGGCGTCCCGTACGGGATTCGAACCCGTGTCGCCGCCGTGAAAGGGCGGTGTCCTAGGCCTCTAGACGAACGGGACAAGGCCTGGCTGGCCCGAATGGGCAGCCCCCGGGGCGGAGGCGGCGTGGGCCGCGGCTTAGTAGCCCGCCGCCACGGCCACGTCTACCGCGCGCGTACCGCGCGCGCGGGCGGGGCGAGGCCATGCGCACCCCGGACAACACGTTGATCACGTCTACCGCGCGCGGGCGGGGCCCTCGCCGCGCGAGCCCGGCTACTCCGCCGGCCGTCGCCCCAGCCCCGCCCGGAAATCCGGATGCCGGGGGGCCTCATGCACCGGACGCGCCGCGATGCCTTCCGTCGCCAGGGTGACCAGCACGAGGTGCTCGTCGGGGTCACCGTGCACCACGACCTCGCCCAGGTCGCAGTCGAAGGTCACGGCGGTGACCGAGGCGACCAGCATCAGCGCGCGCCGGATCCCCTCGGCGCGTTCCTCCGGCACATCACCGTCAATACGCAGGCGCAGCATGGGAACGTCTCCCTCCATCGCGCCGGCTTCAACATCATCCCGCACGGCCGGATCACCGCCGCCGACCGGCTCGCGAATGCGTGATCACGACATGGCGGCACGCCGGGGCGAGGGGACACGCCGGCTGCCCGTTCCGACGCGATGGCCCGCCGCCGGGCACGGGTCCACCGGCGACCCGTCCGCCGCCATTCCCGCTCGGCCATCCCGCCTCACGCCGGCGCCGCCACCGTCTCGCCGGCCAGGCGCTGCACGGCCGGGTAGTCGGTCTTGCCGGTCCCGAGCAGCGGCATCCGCTCGATCACCCGCACCTCGCGCGGCACGCCAAGCTCCGGCACGCCTCGCTCCCGTGCCCGGGCCAGCAGCGCCGCCGGCGTGGCGTCGCGCTGCGTGGTCATCAGCAGCAGCCGCTCGCCCTTGCGCGCATCGGGCAGCGAGACCACGGCGTGCAGCGCCTCCGGCCAGACCTCGCCGGCCAGCGCCTCGGCCGCGGCCATGCTCACCATCTCGCCCGCGATCTTGGCGAAGCGCTTGGCGCGGCCGAGGATGCGCACGAAGCCCTCGGCGTCGATCGAGACGATGTCGCCCGTGTCGTACCAGCCGCCCGGCGGCGGCTCCAGCGTGCCGGGCGCCTCGGGGCGCAGATAGCCCAGCATCACGTTGGGGCCGTGCACCACCAGCCGGCCGCCTTCCTCGATTCCGGGCACCGCCTCCAGCCGCGCCTCGATCCCCGGCAGCAGCCGGCCAACCGTGCCGGCCTTCGCCGCCTTGGGCGTGTTGATCGCGATCACCGGCGACGTTTCCGTCGCGCCGTAGCCCTCCAGGATGCCCTTGCCGAAGCGGTCGGCGAACAGGCGGCGCGTCTCCTCGCGCAGCCGCTCGGCGCCGGCGAAGATCTGCCGCACGGCGCGGAAGTCGTAGCTGTCGGCGTGCCGTGCCCAGCCGTTGAGGAAGGTGTCGGTGCCGAACAGGATGGTCGCGTCCTCGCCGTAGATGATCTCCGGCAGCACGCGGTAGTGCAGCGGCGAGGGGTAGAGGAAGGCCGGCACGCCGTTCAGCAGCGGCAGCAGCGTGCCGCCGGTCAGCCCGAAGGAGTGGAACAGCGGCATCGCGTTCACCACCCGGTCGGACGGGTTGAAGTCGAGCACCGCCTCGAGCTGCGCGCAATTGGCCAGGATGTTGCGGTGGCTGAGCACCACGCCCTTCGGCCGGCCTTCCGAGCCGCTGGTGAACAGCACCACGGCGGCCGCGTCGGCGTCGCCGCGCGCACCCGGCAGCCGGCGCGCGCGCCAGGCGTCGAGCATGCCGCGCAGCTTGTCGGCCGTGCCGATCCCCGCCCGCAGATCCTCCAGCCAGACGAAGCGCACCGCGCCGGAAAGCCGCTCGACCAGCGGCCCCAGCCTGCCCTTCTCCACGAAGCGGCGCGAGCACAGCACGGTGCGCAGCTCGGCCGTCGCGCAGGCGGAGAGCAGCGCCTCCGCCCCCGCCGAGACGTTCAGCATCGCCGGCACGCGCGCCTGCGCCTGCAACGCCATGAAGGTGACGACCGTGCCCTTGGCGTTGGGCAGCAGCAGCCCCACGCGTTCGCCGGGCGCGGTGATCGCCGCGAGTCGGCGCCCCAGCACGGCGCTGCCCAGCACCAGCCGGTCGAAGCCGATCGGCGCGCGATCCAGGTCGTCCAGCACGGCATGCCGGCCGCCGAAGCGCGCGCGCGCGTCCAGCAGCGCGCCGAACAGCGTACGGTCGAGGTTCGCCGCGGCGAAGGCGGCATCGACCATGATCGCGTCCATCACCCGGCCCAGCGCGCGTCGCCGGGGGCGTCCGACCAGCGCCGGATCGACCTCGGGCCGCACCGGCGGGCCGAAGCGCAGCACCAGTCGGGGGAACCAGCGCAGCCGCAGGATGCCGCGCATGCGGCCGAGCGGGGTGAATTGCGGCCCGTCGAGGCGCACCGGCAGCAGCGAGGCGCCGGTGCGGTCGGCGACCACCGCGGCGCCCTCGTACACCTTCATCAGCGCGCCGGTGCGGGTGATGCGCCCCTCCGGGAAGATCGCGAGCTTCCCGCCCTCGCGCACGCGGCGGACCATGTGCCTGAGCGCGAGCGGGCTGGCGGGATCGACCTCGAAGGTCTCGATCAGCGAGAGCAGCGGCCGCGCCCACCACTTGCGGGCCACGTGCGTGTCCACCACGAAGGCCGGGTCGTCGGGCAGGAAGGCGCCGAGCAGGCAGCCATCGAAGAAGCTCATGTGGTTGGCGACGATCACCACGCGCTCGCCGGCGGCGCGGTAGTGTTCAAGCCCGCGCACCTCGACGCGGTGGAACAGGCGGAAGTAGACGCGCAGCACCATCCGCACCGTGTCGCGCGGCATCACGGCGACGATCCAGAACGCGACCAGCGTGTTGATGGCGGCCGCGATCAGCAGCGTGCCGGTGGGGCCGATGCCGGCCGCCGCCAGCCCCGCCACCGCCGCCGCGCCGACCACCATGCAGAAGGCGTTCATCACGTTGTTGCAGGCGATCATGCGCGAGCGCAGTGCCGGCGCGGAACGCTCCTGCATGATGGTGTAGAGCGGCACGGAGTAGATGCCGCCGCAGGCGCCGAGCAGGGCGAGGTCGAGCAGCAGCCGCCAGCCCACGGCCGAGCCCAGCATCGCCGCCACGTCGTGCAGCCCCGTCGCCCCGGCCGCGGTGCGCGCGAAGTCCCAGGCGGCGAGCGAGATGCCGAGTGCGGCGAAGGGCACGTAGCGTGCCGAGATCTCGCCGCCCAGCAGCCGCGCGCAGAGCGTCGAGCCGATGCCGACGCCGAGCGCGAACAGCGTCAGGAACAGCGTCACCACATGGCCGTCGGCGGCCAGCGTGTCGCGCGCGATCACCGGGAACACCGAGAGCACCGTGGCGCCGATGGTCCAGAACCAGCCGATGGCGAGGATGGCGAGCCAGACCGGCCGGTTCTCCCGCGCGGTCCGCAGCAGCCCCCAGGTCTCGCGCGGCAGGTTCCAGCCGAGGCGCAGAGTCGGATCGGCGGCCGGTGCCGGCGGGATGCGCATCGCGGCGACCAGCCCGGCCACCGCCACCAGCAGCCCCGCCACCGAGACCGCCTCGCGCCCGCCCGGCAGCAGGACCAGCGCGCCGCCGACGATGGTGCCGGCCAGGATGCCGAGGAAGGTGCCGGCCTCGATCAGCCCGTTGCCGGCGACCAGCTCGGATTCCGCCAGGTGGTCCGGCAGGATCCCGTACTTGAGCGGCGAGAAGAAGGTGGCCTGCACGCCGAGGCCGAACAGCACGGCGAAGAGCAGCGGCAGGCTGCCGCTCAGGAAGCCCGCGACCGCCAGCACCATCAGGCCCAGCTCCAGCCATTTCAGCCGGCGGATCAGCCGGGACTTCTCGCTGCGGTCGGCGAGCTGGCCGGCGATCGAGGAGAACAGCACGTAGGGCAGGATGAACACGCCGCCCGCCGCCGCCACCAGCACCGCCCCTCCCTGGGCGGCCTGGAACAGCGTCAGCACCACCAGCGCGTTCTTGAACAGGTTGTCGTTCAGCGCGCCCAGCGTCTGCGTCACCAGCAGCGGCAGGAAGCGGCGCGTGCGCAGCAGGGAGGGGGAGGGGGTCATGACGGGGTATCCTCGGTCTGCCGGCGCGGCATCGTCCGGGGTTCGTGTCGCGGGGCGGCCCCTGTGTCGGTGTCGGTGCCGTCGCCGGCGCCTGCGGCGGGCGCGAGGCCGGCCGCGACGAGGCAGAGCGCCACCAGCGGATCGGCCAGCGCCTCCGGCGGGGCGGCGAGGCGGCCATACAGGTGGAAGGTCGCGGCCTGCACCAGGATGCCGACCACCGCCGAGGTGACCAGCGCGGCATCGCCCGCGGGCAGCTCCCCATCCCGCATGGCGTCGGCGATGGCGCGTTGCAGCACCTCGATGGGGTTGTCCGCATCGGCCGCGATGGCGGGCAGCCGCCTGTGCTGGGTCAGCAGCAGGAAGGCGAAGCGGGCAGGGTCCTCGGCGTGCAGGCGGCAGATCAGCCGCACCATCGCCTCCAGCCTGGCCGCGAAGGGGGTGGGCGAATCGGCCAGGGCCGCGAGGCGCCGGGCGTACTCGGTGAAGCCGTCGCGGAAAAGCGCCGCCACCAGCGCCTCCCTGGAAGGCCAATGGGCGTAGAGGGCACTCGGCCGGCAACCGGCCGCGCCGGCGATGTCCCGGATCGAGACCGCGTCCACGCCATGCGCCACGAAGAGCCGCAGCGCCTCGGTACGGATCCGCTCGCGGGTGGTGGAACCGTCTCTCATGGAAATACCGAAATGAACGATCGTTCGTTCATTCTTCCTTCGGCGGCATGGCTCGTCAAGACCGCGGTTCGGCAGGGACGGCGTGGCCATTGAGACGCGCCGGGAGCCGCGGCCTGGCCGCCATCGGTCAGGAACGCTACCGCATGGTCGGCTGCCGGCGGTTTCGGGACGTTGTGTCGTCGTCCCTCCGGTGAAACGTCGGCGATGCGCCAGAGACGGTGCTTCCCGACAGACGTGACGGGTGGATCCGGCCTCCTCCCACCCGACGGCCCCTGTCGGCGCATGTCCTGGCGAACCGGCAGCGGCCTGCTCGACGGTTCCGGAATCACAGGCCGTCGGAATTGGCATCGAAGGCGGCACTTCGGGCGGCGTGCCGGCTGGAGCCGTTCCGGCCTGATACAGTCAGGCCGGAACGGCTCCAGCCTTCTGGATTTTCGCGTTTTCCGGGTCGCTGGGTGAGTACGGCCAGCTTGAAAATGCTCTATCGGCGCGCGAACGGAAGGCGATGCGGATCCGATGCACGAAACCGGCGTTGCAGGCGCCGCGCGACACGTCGGCGGCGTGCGTATGATTCGGGCCGACGCCTGAAACGCCCGGTCGCAGTGCCGGGAAAAACCGACTCGTCGAGTAGCCCGGACACGCGCCGGGAAACGGTAACGCCATCGCTGCCGATTGCCGGAACATGCCGGTGATCATCCGCGCAGGCGTGGTCGACGCATGCTCCGTCCTGCCGGACGCGATGTGGCTATCGTTGGAATATGATGCGCTGGTCTGGAAACTTTCCTGCCCGCGGATCGCCATCCTGGTTGCATGCGGACTGGCGCGTGCAATGGCCATGCCGATGCAACCAGTGTCGTTCGACCCCTCGCGATCGCTTCAACCACGCGTGAGATATCCCTGCAACGACGTTCGACCATCCTGCATTTTCATGCGCGCGCACGTATCGAAATCGTCGGGAAGTCGAAGGAGCGCATGCCAACGACGCCGCTCTGTGCTTCCGTGCGTGAATCGGAATTCCGCCGGCCTGGAAATGAATGAGAGTGAACATGCCAGCAGCACGCGATCGGATCATCTGCGCCGTTTCAGCCGACCGGCGCGAGGTCCGGATTCGCGTGTCGGGAGAGGAAACCTCGGTCCCTCCCTTGCCGGATCTCGACAGCCGCGAAGTGGACGCCCTGATCCGTCGCCTGATCGCCTGCCGCGAGGCGATGCTGCCGCCGATATCCCGCGGCGACCCGGCGCCGGGAACCGCCGTCCTCACCTCGAACGAGATGCGCTGGTGGGTCGAGCCGAGCCCGGTGCCGGGGCACGTGACCTTCTGCCTGCTGCATCCCGGTCTCGGCTGGATCGGCCAGCACATCACGCCGGGCGCGGTGGACAGGCTGGTCACCGAGATCCGCCAGGCCGGCACCCGCGAGACGCGTACCACGCGGCCACGATGACCGGCGCCGGCTGCCGCGCCACGTTCCCGCGCGACCGGGCTTTCGTCGTGGCGTCGCCGGCGCGGCCTGTCGTCCGTCGGCGGGATCGTGGCGGCCGCCGACGGTGCCGTGGCGCCCGTTCTGGTGTGCCCGTGCTGACGTGCCCGTGCTGACCTGCCCGTGCTGACGTGCGAGGAGCCGCGACGGGGCCGCGCCTGACCGGAAGGCCGGCGCGGCCGGCTCAGCCGGCGAGGATCTGGTCGAGCCGGCCGCGGGTGATGTGGCCGACCTGATCGAGGTTGTTATCGATCTCCTCGTCGCGTGTGAGGGCGAGCCGGCGCTGCATCTCCGCCTGCACCGACTGCCGCGTCGGGTGCAGTCGCAGGGCGACGATGCAGGGCATGTCGAATTTCTCGCGATAGGCGGCGTTGATCCGCTGCATCAGGTCGAACTCGTCGCGCGAGAGCCGCGTGAAGCCCAGCCGGTTCTGCTCGCCGGTCGACTCGGCGGTCAGCACGCCCTCCTGCGCCTCCTGCCCGGCCAGCTCGGGATGGCCGCGCAGCAGCGCCATCTGCCGCTCCTCCGGCGCGGCGCGCACCGCGCCCAGCATCGCCTCGTGCAGCGCATCGACCGAGGCGAAGGGGCGCGCCGTCCAGGCGGCCTCGGCCACCCACGGCGCGTGCTCGAACACGCCCCCCAGGACGTCGATGAATTCGGCGCGGTCCAGTCCGTTCAGCGTCGGCAGGTCCATCGTGGGCTCCGTATCGGCAGGGCAGGGACGGCGAGGCAACGGGGATGCCAGCCCGGCATGGCCGCCTGACATGCCATCGGGGTCGGCCGGTCGCCAGCGCGCGTCGCGCCCCGGCGGAGCGTCGGGGCCGCCGCCGGAACGGTGCACCGGGGGGAGGGGCAGCGGGGGGAGGGGCAGCGGGTCAGGCCGCGTCGGCCGGCAGGTTCGGCAGCATCCCGGGTTCGGGCGGCCCGCCGTAGAGGCGGCGCAGCGCGGGCCGGAGGGCGGCCGGATCGCCGCGGGTGCGCTCGGCCGCGGGGGCGCCGGGCAGCAGCGTGCCGGACAGGTCCCAGGAAAGCCGGCGCGCGAATTCGAGCCGCTCCCGCCGCAACAGCTCGAAGCGGGCGGGCACCGCCTCGGGGGCATCCGCATGCGCCAGCAGCGCGCCGAGCATCAGCGCATCCTCCACCGCCTGCGCGGCGCCCTGGCCGAGGGTCGGCACCATGGCGTGGGCCGCGTCGCCGATCAGCAGCAGGCGCTCGCCCGGCCGTCGCAGCGGCGGCACATGACGGACCCAGCCCCAGTGGAGCGTGGCCATGTGCCGCGCCAGGGCGTCCAGCATCCAGCCGACCGGCGCGCAGGCCGGCCGCCCGGCCGGGACGAACAGGGCCCGCTGCGCCGCCGCGCTCCGCAGCCAGGCGGGCAGGCCGCTCTCCTCCGTGGCGGGCGGGGGAAGCCCGAAGGTGCCGGTGACGCAGGCCAGCCCGCCCGGCAGCCGGAAGCCCAGCAGCCGGTTGCCGCCGTTGAACCACTCGCCGACATCGTCCAGCGGGCAGTCCCGATCGGCCGGCACCTGCAGCCGCCAGACGCAGACTCCGAGGCGCGAGGGCGGTGGCGCCCCCGCCGCGAGGTCGCGCAGCCGGCTGTAGCGCCCATCGGCCCCGATCAGCAGGTCGAAGGCGCCGTGCCGCACCAGCGCCCCGTCGTGTCTCGCGAAGACCGGCACCGGCCGGCCCGATCCGTCCGTCTCCAGCGCCTCCAGCATGTGCCCGTGCCGGACCGCCGCCGCCGGCGAGGCACGCAGTTGCGCCTTGAATTCCGTCCAGCCGATGCGCAGCCCGGGCTCCTCGGCCAGCGCCTCGAGGTCGAGCGACATCAGCGGCGTGCCGTCGGCGAGGGCGGCGGTCCAGCGTCGCAGCGGCAGCGAGACCGCCCGCAGCGCCGCGTGCCGCGCCGGCAGGTAGAGGCGCAGCGCCCGCAGCGCGTTCGGGCCGAGGCCGAAGCCGGTGTCCAACGCGTCGGCCTCGCCCTCGCGTGCCCGCTCGAAGGCCAGCACGTCGATGCCCGGCCGCCCGGCCAGGCTCTCCGCCAGCAGGCTGCCGGCGATTCCCGCACCGATGATTCCGATCCTCAATCGCGACACCCCCCCGGCCGCGGAACGGCGCCGGGTTTGCCGTCCGGATCGCCCTCGCCACGCGGCGCCGTCCCGTGACCGCCGGTCGGCCGACGGCCTGGCGATTCCCGCATCTCCCTGTCGATCCCGCTGCCTTCCAAGCCTTCGCTTCCCCCTCCGGCCGGGCACGCCGGCGGGCGGCCGGCACCATCCGCGCGACGTGCCGTCCCCGAGCCGCTGGCCGGCACCGCCGGGACATGGTTTCGGGAACGTTTCCGCAGTGGTTTCTGCAATCGGCGGGCCAGGAGGGAGGCGCGCCGGGCGGGGGCGGCGGCCGGGCAGGGTTCGGGGCGACGGCGCCGGTCGCCTCGCCACGAGGCGGGAGAGGCGCGGCCGGCCGGGGCGCCGCCGCCGTTTCTGCACTTCTCTTGGGCAACTGTTCCAGGCAAGCGGCATAACGCCACGGCGCATTGATCGGATCGGCCGACGGGCCCAAATTGGCAGGGCGGTGCGGGTTTCTTCCCGATCCGTACAGGTACGGAACCGCGCATGACGTCGTCGCCCGCGCCCCCGCCCACGCCACGCTGCGGAGAGGCCGAACGGCTCGCCGCGCTCGCGGCCTGCGGCATCCTGGACACCGCGCCGGAACCCGAATTCGACGACCTCGCCAGGCTGGCCGCCGGCATCTGCGAGGCGCCCGTGGCGCTGGTGAGCCTGATCGACGCCGAGCGGCAATGGTTCAAGAGCGCCGTCGGCCTCGGTGTCCGCCAGACCCCGCTCGACACCTCGATCTGCGCGCACGCGATCCATCACGAGGCCCCCTTCGTCGTCCCCGACACCCTGCGCGATCCGCGCTTCGCCGGGATGGCCGTGGTCGTCGGGCCACCGCGGCTGCGCTTCTACGCCGGCGTGCCGCTGCGCGACGCGGCCGGGGTGGCGATCGGCATGCTCTGCGTGCTCGACCGGGAGCCGCGGCCGCAGGGGCTGACGTCATGGCAGGTCTTCGCCCTGACCGTGCTGGCGCGTCAGGTCATGTCGCTGATCGGGATGCGCCGCGCCGTCACCGCCGCCGATGCCGGCCTGGCCGAGAGCGAGGCGCGCTACCGCGCCCTCTACCGCCGGACGCCGACGCCGCTGCACTCGCTGGACCCGCAGGGCCGGCTGCTGGCCGTGAGCGATCGCTGGCTGGAACTGCTCGGCTACGGGGAGGAGGAGGTGATCGGCCGGCCGCTGACCGACTTCCTCGACGAATCGGCCCGGCGCGATTTCCCGGGGACCTGGGCGCGCATGCGGCGGGAGGGAATGCTGCGCGGGCATCCCGCCTGCTTCCTGCGCCGTTCCGGCGAGAGGCTGGAGGCGCTGGTCTGGGCCCGCGCCGAGACCGACGCCGAGGGCCGCTTCCGCCACAGCGTCGGCTGCCTCGTCGACGTCACCGGCCAGCGGGAGCTGGAGGAGGCGCTGCGCCAGTCGCAGAAGCTGGAGGCGCTCGGCCAGCTCTCCGCCGGCGTGGCGCACGACTTCGCCAACGTGCTGCAGGCGACGATGGGCGGGCTGGCGGCGGCCGAGGCGCGGCTCCACCAGCCGGACCGGGCCCGCCAGATCCTGCGCATGACGCGCGATGCGGTGGAGCGCGGCATCTCGCTGGCGCGGCGCATGCTCAGCTTCGCCCGCAAGGAGGCGACGGCGCCGGAGGCGGTGGAGGTCGCCGCCGTGCTCGACGGGCTGCGCGAGCTGCTCGGCCGGGTCGCCGGGCCCGGGGTCCGGGTCGTGGTGGAGGCGCCGGCGGCGCTGCCGGCGGTGTCGGCCGACCGTTCGCAGCTCGATCTCGTGCTGCTCAACCTGGCGATCAACGCGCGGGACGCGATGCCCCGGGGCGGCACGCTGTGCGTCTCGGCCTGCTGCGTGCCGCCGGAGGAAGAAGCCCGCGAGCCCGGCCTGCGCGCCCCGCATCTGCGCCTGGCGATCACCGACAACGGCGTCGGCATGCCGCCCGAGGTGCTGGCCCGTGCCGGCGAGCCGTTCTTCACCACCAAGTCGCGCGGCCAGGGCACCGGACTCGGCCTGTCCATGGCGCGCGGCTTCTGCGAGCAGGTCGGCGGGGCGCTGCGGATCGACAGCCGTGTCGGCGAGGGGACGACGGTGGCCCTGCTGCTGCCCTGCGCGGCGGCGGACTGAGCGCCTCGCGCGGCCCCTCGCGTGGCCGGTCGTCTCGCCGGGCAGGGTGTCGCGCGGGAAGCGGCCACGCGGCCCTTCCCGCGCGGGCGTGTCGGGCGCTGCCCGGCACGCCCTGCCCGGATCAGGCCCTGACCTTCTCCACCTGCACCACCTCCTCGACCTTCCGCGTCGCCGCGTCGGGCGGCGTCTCGGCGCTCGGGAAGTTCAGCTCCACCGCGACGCCGTCCGGGTCGTGCATGAAGATCTGCGTCTGCCGGTCGCGCGGGATCACCCGCACCTCGTGCCGCACGCCGCGCGCGTCGAGCCGCTCGCGCATCTCCTTGAGTCCGGTGCAGGAGAAGGCGATGTGGTCGAACAGCCCGGTGGGGCCGGGCTCGCGCGCCGGGCCGCCCAGCTCCTCCACCTTCGGCCCGATCAGGTGCACCGTCGGGTTGCCGCCGCAGTAGAGCCAGTAGCCGGGGAAGGCGAGCGGCGGCCGGTAACCGACCTCCAGCCCCAGCAGGTCGACGTAGAAGTCCTTCGTGGCTTCCAGATCGACCGGCTTGATCGTGTAGTGGTTCAGCGCGTTCAGGCCCATCTGGCCGTCTCCTCGTTTCCCGTGTCGCGGCGCCGGATCCCGCCGCCGTGGGGGCGGCGCCGCTGCCCTGCCGCCGACGCCGCTCAGAGAGCGCGCGCCGGAACCGCCAGCCCCAGCATATGCTGCCCCACCGACTCGAAATGCGCGAGGCGTCCCTGCAATTGCTGGGTCACGGCGTTCACGTCGCGGAAGCGGCGCTCGAAGGGGTTGCTCTCGAAGATCGCCGTGGCGCCCGCCTCGCGCCAGCAGACCGAGACCACCGCCGCCGCCTCGTGGATCGCCCAGGTGGTGGCCATGCGGATCGCGGCGCGGTGGTCCATCGGCACGGCGTCGGCGTCCAGCGTCGCCTCCCACGCCTCGCGCAGCGCCTCCAGCAGCCCGGCGCGGGCGCCGCGCAGCCTGGCCTCGGCCTGGGCGAGGGTGCCCTGCAGCACCGGGCTGTCGCGCAGCGAGCGGGCGGCCTGGCTCGGCGTCTTCTTCCGCGCCAGGGCGACCAGCGCATCCAGCGAGGCGCGGGCGAGGCCGAGCGCCACCCCGGCGAAGCCGGCGGCGTAGAGATGCGTCGAGGTGAAGCGGTAGAGCGGGCCGGGCGCGAGCTCCGTCCGCACCGCCTCGCGGTCGTACACGTAGCCCTCGGGCACGAACAGGTCGGTGACGGCGTAGGTGTCGCTGCCGGTGCCGCGCAGGCCCATCACCTGCCAGACGTCGCGTATCTCGGCCGCCGCGCGCGGGAACAGCGCGGTGCGTTCCAGCGGCGCCCCGTCCGGGCCGCGCCGGGGCGTGCCGTCCGCGTCGAGAAGCTGGCAGTGGCCGCCGAGGAAGTTGGCGTGCCGGCTGCCGCTGGCGAATTGCCAGGTGCCGCTGACCAGCCAGCCGCCCTCGACCGGCCGCACCCGCCCGGCCGGGCCGAAGCCCCAGGCCAGCGCCGCGCGCGGATCGCCCCACACGGCGCGCGCCACCTCGGGTGACACGCTGGCGGCGCTCATCGAGCAGCCGGAGGCCTGGTTGACGCACCAGGCAACGCTGCCGTCGCCGCGGGCGAGCTGCTCGATCATCCGCACATGGGTGGCCGGGTCGAGCTCGTCGCCGCCCTGGTCGCGCGGGATCAGGCAGCGGAACAGGCCGGCCGCGTGCAGCGCGTCCAGCACCTCCGGCGTGATGGCGCGCTCCTGCTCGATGCGCGGGGCGTGGGCCTCGATCAGCGGCACCAGCGCGCGGGCCAGGGCGACCGGGTCGCGCGGCGCCGGGGCGGCCGATGCGGCGGCCAGCGGGGTGCCCGGGCTGGCGAAGGGGAGTTCCACCACCTCCGCGCGACGCTTCAGGTCGAGGGGGGCGTTCATGCCTGGGCCATCCCTTTCCGGGAACGCTTGATCCGAGGCAGGCCGGAAGGCGTGCCGGGGGAGCGGGCGGGAGCGGCGCCCGACCGCGGGGCGGCGGCGCTCACGCGCCCACCGCCGGCGGGCGCGCCGCCTCGGCGGTGACGGCCATGGCGCCGGCAGGGACACCGACCGTCGCGCCCGCCGCGGCGCCGCCGGTCAGCGAGCGGTCGATCTCGCCGATCGAGCGGCCCCGCGTCTCGATGCCGAAGAAGAGGAACATCACGCCCACCAGCGCGAACCAGCCCGCGAGGTAGAGGAAGGCCGGCACGATCTGCTCCACCGTCGCCTCGGGCTTGATGACGTTGGAACTGCCGACCACCAGCGCCAGCCCCAGCGGCCCGATGATCTTGCCGATGCCGCCGAAGCCGTAGGCCGAGCCCATGCCGGTGGTGCGCAGCGAGGCCGGCCAGACCTCGGCCGCGTAGGGGCCGATGATGGCGAAGCCGCCATCGACGAAGACATAGGCCGCGATCAGCAGCAGCCAGAAGGCCGAGACGCCGAAGAGGACCTCGTTGTGGTAGAGGCCCGCCAGCACGATGAAGGCCGCGCCCGCGAAGCCCGCGAGCCCGCCCGAGGCGCGTCGGCCGATCCCGTCCGACAGCCAGGAGAACAGGAAGCGCCCGGCGAGCCCGCCCAGCGTGACCAGGATCATCAGCGAGGAGGCCTGCGCCGGCGGTACGTGCAGCAGCAGCACGAACAGCGTCGGCGCCCAGAGGGTGAGGCCGTAGGAGCCGGTCTGGCCGCCGAGGTTGGTCAGCCAGGAGACGGCCAGGCTGCGCGGGTGGCGGAACAGCTCGCGCCAGTCGGACTCCGGCGGCGTGGACCGGGCCTCGGGCAGCGGCAGGCTGCGCGGATCGACCTCCAGCGCCCAGGCGACGGAGCGCCGCGCCTCCTCGCGCCGGCCCTGGCGCAGCAGCCAGTGCGGCGATTCCGGCACCCACATGCGCACCAGCAGCACCAGCAGCGCCGGCAGCACGCCGACCGCGAACAGGCCGCGCCAGCCGATCAGCGGCGCCAGCAGCGCCGCCAGCACGGCGCCGAGCATGGTGCCCACCGGGATGAAGGAGGTGACCAGCCCGCCGATGCGGCCGCGCTTGGACTTCGGCATGAACTCCTGCACCAGCGGCAGGTCCACGCAGTAGAGGCCGCCCACGCCGAAGCCGACGACGAAGCGGAAGGCGGTGAGCCAGAGCCAGCCGCCATCGGGCGTGAAGGCGAGGGCGCCGGTGGCGATCGAGAAGTTCAGGATGGTGGCGACGAAGACCGGGCGGCGGCCGATGCGGTCGGCCATCCGGCCCCAGAACACGGCGCCGAGCATGGCGCCGATGCCCGAGGAGAGCAGGATCACCGCCGACTGGCCGAAGGTGAGCTGCCACGGCCCGACCACGAAGGCGAGCACGAAGCCGATCAGGAAGTAGTCGAAGAATTCGAGCATGTCCCCGAGCACGGCGGCGACGACGATGCGCCGCTGGTTGCCGGTCAGGGTCGTGCGCCGGTCGAGCGCCTCCAGCATCCGCGTTCCTCCCCCTGTTTCCCGACCACCGGGAGGACGGGCGCGGCGGGTGCGTCCCGTCCGGTGCCGTGTCGCCCTGGTGGCGGCGGCCGGCCTCGGCCTGCCGGACCCGGCCGCGCGGCGGCCCCGGGGCGGCGCCGCCACGATCGGGTGGAGGCGCGTGTCGGGTGCGGCGTTCGGGTTCGATAGGGGGCTGGTTTTATCGGTCGCCTGACCAAATCTCGCGCGCGTGATTGTTCCATGTCAAGGCGGATCGCCGGGCGGTGCGCTCCGCTGCCGGCGGCCGGGCGGCGCGCCGCCGTCCCGGTCTTTCCTCTTGCCTGCGGCAGCGGTGCTGGCGGACGAAGGGGAGGGATGCACGCGACCGGAGACATGTCGCGGCGGGCGGGCAGGGCTGGAGACGCGACTTGATGGCGTATGCGAGAGAGAACGCCTTTCCGGCGCGGCATGGCCCGGAAGGGATCGGGCCGGACGGCGAGCGGGCGGGCCGGCCGGGCAGCCGGGCGACGGGGAGTCCGGGCCAGGCGGCGGGAAGTCCGGGCGGCCGGTCGGGCGCCACGCGCGAGCGCATCCTCGACACGGCGCAGGCGCTGTTCGCGGAGCAGGGCTACGCGGCCACCTCGACCCGCGCGATCGCGCAGGCGGCGGGCGTGAACCTAGCGCAGCTGCACTACCACTTCGGCTCCAAGCGGGACCTGTTCAAGGCGGCCTACCAACGCGGCGCCGAGCCCGTCACCGAGGCGCGCCGACGCCATCTCGACGCGGCCGAGGCGGCGTGGCCGGGCGGCGACATCCCGCTGGCCGAGCTGGTGCGCGGCTTCGTCGCGCCCTTCATGCTGAACGGCGCCTCGCCGGAGGGCAGCGCCACCATGCGGATGCACGCGCGGCTGAACACCGAGCCGGAAGGGCTGGGCGGCGAGGTGCTGAGCGCCGTCTACGACGAGACGACCCTGGCCTATGTGGAGGCCTTCGCCCGCGCCCTGCCGCATCTGCGGCGCGAGACGCTGTGCTGGCGCCTCTACTTCATGATGGGCGCCTACCGCTACACGCTGCTGCACACCGGGCGGCTCGAGATGATGTCGCGCGGCGCCTGCGATTCCCGCGACTTCGAGGCGGCGATGGCCGAGATCGTGCCCTTCCTGTGCGCCGGGCTGGCGGCGCCGGAGGCCGGCTTCCCGGTCGTGGCGGAACGGCACGACGCGGCGGCGGGACGGATGAGCGGTTGAGCGCCTGGCGTGGACGGCGCCCGGTCGGGCGGTTCGAGTGGCCGGCCCGTCGTGGGGCCGGCGTCAGCCCGGCCCGCGCCCGGGGCCGGCGGCGGGATCGCCGCCCGCTCGATGGCCGGGCCGGAAGGACGGCGGATCGGCGAAGCGCCGCCGCTCCGGCACGCCGTCGAAATCCGCGGGCAGGGCGGGGGTGGCGAGATCGATGAGCAGGTCGAGCGGCGGTCGCCGCGCCGCCCGACGGGCCACCGCCGCGGCCACGGTCGCGCGCGCCGCCGGCGGATCGGCCACGCCGCAACAGGGCAGGCGCAGCGCCAGCAGGTAGTCGGTGGCGTCCGCGAGCGCGTCCTCCGGCGCCACGCCGCGCCGGACCAGCGCGAGGAATCGGTCCACGATGGTGGTGGCGACGGGACAGGCCGGTGACGTCTCCATGGCCGCCTCCGCGGGATCGGGGTTCAAGGAAGCGGGAAGGGGATGCCGCGCCGGGGCGGCGGCACGGTCATCCGGCCCGGGGGCCGCGGCGGCGCGAGTCGCCATCCGGTGGGGGCGAGGCGGGAATCGCTGGAGCGGGCGGCGGGCATGGGGGGAGCCTAGCCCCAGAAAGAACAGAAAGTGAACAAAATTCGCGCGAGGAAGGACGCGCGGGCGCGATGGCCGAGCGGCCCGGCGGCACGACGCCTCCTAGCGAGGGAGCGGTCGGTCGCGGTTCTGCGATGTGACCGGATCACCGGCCTTCCAGGGGGGGGGCCGGCCTTCCAAGGGGGAAGGTGGTGCTGCCAGAGAGGATTGAAGACTATCCCTTCCGGAAGAATCTGCGCAAGATCAGTAGGTTACGAAGACTGCTGACGCCAGTTTTGTACCAGGGCCGTGGGCCGGCGGCAATGGGCCGGTGGGGCAGTTTCCCGCCCCATGCCCGCCACCTCCCCGGCGCAAGTACCGTTACCTCGGCGGGAAGGGGGCGGGGTCCTTCAGGGGCCTGGGGGGCGGAACGACAACGACAACAACCCTTTACCCGGTTTTTGAAGTCGATCCCGGGAAGAAGCCCCGTGGGGGTCGGTCGCCAGATGGGACCCGAACGGCGCCGCCGGCCGCCGCCGCAGGGCGGTGCGCAGCAGCCGCAGCTTGACCGCTGCCCCCGTCTACTGTACTCAAATCTCAAGATAAAGGTACGGGAACGGTGCAAGTGGCCAGCATCAGCAAGGCATTGGGAGAAGAGAAGACGGAACAGGACCGGCGGGCATTGGCGTACCTGCGGACCAGTTCTGCGACCAACGTCGCCGGGGACAGCGCACCGCGCCAGCGGCAGGCCATCGCCGAGTACGTCGCCCGGACCGGCCTGGAGCTGGTCGCCGAGTTCCATGACGCGGCCGTCTCCGGGGCGGACCCGCTGGACCAGCGCGAGGGCTTCGCGCGGCTGCTGGCGGCGGCCCGAGAGCAGGGCATCGGGACGGTTCTGGTGGAGAACGCCAGCCGCTTCGCCCGGGACCTGATCGTACAGGAGACGGGCCACGCCATGCTGCGGCGGGAGGGGCTGGCCCTGATCGCGGTCGACGATCCGGACGCCTTCACGGCCGACACGCCCACCGCCCGGCTGGTGCGGCAGGTGCTGGGCGCCGTGGCCGAGTTCGAGAAGGCCGCGCTGGTCTCGAAGCTCAAGGGGGCGCGGGATCGCGCTTCCACCGCCGCCGGGCATAGGGTCGAAGGGCGGAAGGGCTATGCCGACACGGCGCCCGAGTTGGTCCGTGAGGCGCGCCGGCTGGCGCGGAAGTCGCCCAAGACGGGCAAGGCCCGGAGCCTGCGGGAGATCGCCCGTGAGCTGGCGGCGCTGGGCTACCGCACCGCTTCGGGGGCCGAGTTCTCGGCTTCCCAGGTCCAGCGGCTCTTGGGGCAGTAGGCGCAGGGCACGGCGATGGCATCCGGAGTGCGGACGTCATCCCGGTCCGGACCTCGATAGACGTTGGTATTCAATCTGGAGCGGAACGGTTTTGGAGAAGAAAATCGGTTTCCGGCTTCACAGACGCTTGTTCCACGAATCCGTTCCGAATTAGACTCGTCTCGGGCTTTCGCACGGCCTTCAACCCGAGAGGATCAAGACGCAACCCCGTCCCGGCGCATGCCGGCGAGACGAAAGAAAAGTCATGTCTGAACAAGACCCTACCGCCGAGACCCCCGCGCCCGACAACGTGATTACCTTCCCGCCCCGCCGCCCGAGCACCACGCCGGAAGAGCTTCAGGCCGGCTTGGAGTTCGCCGCCCGACATGGCTGCGAGGTGGGCGAGGAGAGGACCGAGAGCGGGGACGCTTGGCTGTTCGTTCAGCGGCACCCGAACATCGGCAACAGCATCATCGACCGGCGAGAGGATGGCCGGCTGCATGTGGACGATCCGTGGAACGAAGAGAGCGGCTCGTTCGACAGCATCGGGGAGGCGCTGACGGCGGCCCTGAGCGCGGCCGAGGGGCGCGGCCTGCGGGGGCCGGCAGCGGCGTGAGGCGGCCGGACCGGGGCTGAGATCGGGCGCCGCCCCGCCCTCGACCCGAGCGCCACGGACGGATTGATGCCTCACAGTGGAGCGGGCGCGCGCGCGATCTATACTACTGCGGCACTGCCGAACCGCTGTTCCGCGACGGCCTGTCCAATAAGGCGGCCCATATGAGAGAAGTGCGGTCGTTACGGTGACAGCTACTGGACACCCATGAGACGGGGGCGCCCGGCGCCAGGGTAGTCCTGGAAGCTCGTCGGCACCGACCGCCAGCGGCTGCCGCGCACCGCCCGCACCACGAGTGCCGGCAGGCCGCCAAGGGCCTTCCTGGCAGGAGGGCGTGAGGCGCATTCGGGCGCTGTAACACCCAGGGCACCTCCTTGAGGAGAGTGCGGTCGTTACGGGAACGGATAGGCGCCTACCCATAATGGGGCGCCCGGCCCTGCCAGCCCGACCCGCTCCACCGAAACCGCCGAACGCCTGCCGCCTTCCTGGCGCGCGGGCCGTCGGCGCTTGGCCGCATTCGCGGTCACCACCACCACCGAGAGAACAACACCATGAGCATCAACACGACCGCCCCGGCGGATGACTTCGCCGTGCCCGTCCGGACGGACGGCTTCACCGTGACCGTCCGGCTGACGGACGCCGCGATAGGGCACCTCGAAGACTTAGCCCTCCTGCTGGATGAAGCCTACCCAGATGCCGATGTGCCGGAAGACGATGTGCTGGTCCGGCTGGCGCTGGACATGGCCGCCGAGCAGGCCCGCGACCTTTTGACGCGGCTGCACCGATCCCGCGCCCGCGCGGCCCAGGCAACCGAAGCATGAGCCCGATCCCGGTCACGCTGCTGCCGGACGGCCGGGCGGTCCATGGCGAGCATGAGGCGAAGGGGCGGACCCCGATCCTGGCGCTGGCGCGGGTTCTGGTAGCCGCCGGCTTCGATCCAGGCCGCCCGGTCGAAGTATCCGGGGCCGATGGAAGGCCCGGGTTGCGGGGCCGGCTCGGCGCCATGGCCCGGCTGACCGTGACCGAGGGCGACCGAGAGGGGCCGCGCTTTGCGCTCTGGCAGCCGATGCCGGCCGACCGTCTCGCAGAGCTTCGAGAGATAGGCCGGCCAGCGGCCACGGCGGCGGCGCATTGACCGCCCGCCCGACACCACCGAGCCCGCCCCACGGCCCGCAGCATGACGCTGGCGGGCCGTCTTCATGTCTGAACTAGGAGATATCTCAATGACTTCGACCGATACCGTGATCGACCAGCCGTTATTAGCCGACGCCCTGGACGGCGGCCGTACCCGCCGGCCGTGGCGCTACCCCGCAAAGCCCCGCGTGCTGGAGCCGGTCGTGGAGCCGGTGCTGGCGGACGGCAAGCCGGCGCTGCGGGTGCAGCTTTCGGGCGGTCGGGCGGCGGCGCTGGGGGCGCGCATGCTGATTGACCGGGAGGACTGGGACCGCGTCTCGGCCAAGGCCGGCAAGTGCTGGACCCTGAGCACGAACGGTAGCGACAACGCGCTCGTCATCAGCACGGCGCGGATCGCCGGGCGGCTGGCAGGGCAGGACGGACCGAAGCCGAAGGCGGTGCTGGCACGGCTCATCGTGGGCGGCGCCGAGTTGCTCCGAGGGCAAGTCGTCCGGTATCGCAACGGTGATCCATGGGACCTTCGGCGGGCGAACCTGATCGCGCTGCCGCGCAGCGAGGCGCGGAGCTGGCGCCCCGACATGCCGAAGCCGGACATCGTGACCGTCCAGTGAGAGCAGCGGCGTAGCCGGAACGCAGTAGCGGCGCCACCGCCGCCATAGACCGAACATCACGAGTACCCGTCGAAGGCCCGCCGGCAGAACACGCCGCGCGGGCCTTCGGCGTTCTTGGAGACGAACACGATGCCACTCGACACGATGGCGGCCGGGAGCCGTCGGACCGCCTTGAAGACGCGCACCTTGGCGAGCTTGCTGGCCGAGCCGTATCCGGCCCGCGAGCCGCTGCTGCACCCGGTCCTGAAGCAGGGCGAGAGCATGATGCTCTGGGCACAGACCGGGGCCGGGAAGACATGGCTGTCCCTGACCATGGCGCTCGCCATTGCCGGCGGCGGCACCTTCATCGGCTGGAGCGCCGAGAAGCCCCGGCGGGTGCTGCTGGTGGACGGCGAGATGGCCATGGAGGACTTGCAGGACCGGCTTCGGGTGCTCGCCGGGACGGTCGAAGGGCTGGACGCAGAGGCGGCCGGCAGCAACCTGTTGATCCTGGCGCGGCAGGACCAGTCGGCGGACGTCCTCTTCCCCGACATCGGGAAGGAGGAAGGACAGGATGCGGTCCTGCGGATGGCCCAGGGGCACGGCGCCGAGCTGGTGCTGCTGGACAACTTCAGCACCCTGGCCGAGGTGGAGGACGAGAACGCCGCCAGCGCGATGAACCCCGTGCTGTCGTTCCTGCTGCGGCTGAAGCAGGCCCGGCTGGCGTGCGTGCTGGTGCATCACTCGGGGAAGGACGGCGGCAACTACCGAGGGTCCAGCAAGCTCGCGGCGACCTTCGAGGTGATCTTGGGGCTGGTCCGCGAGAACAGCGCCGGCAGCGTGACCGGGGCGGCCTTCACCACCCAATGGGACAAGTTCCGCTCCGCTCCGCACCCGACCCTGGTGCCGCGCGATGTGGCGCTGGTGGATGGACCGGATGGCGTCTTGCTGTGGCGCGCCGAGCCGGCCGAGCGGGACAAGGTGCGGGCCTATCTGGCGGCCTTGGAGACCGGGCAGTGCAGCAGCCAGCGGGAGATCGCGAAGGCATGCGGCTGGAGCGAGGGCGAGGCGTCCAAGGTGCGGGGCCGGGCGATCCTCGCCGGGCGGCTCACGGAGGCGCGGCTGAAGGAAGTCTTCGCGGCGGTCAATGAGGGGCGGAGGGCCGGGCCGGATGTGGGGCTGGAGGCGCCTTTCTGACGGTCTTCTGGACGTTCGACAGGGGCGTCAGCCCCGTCTCACAGAGACAACGGGTTTCCATTTTCCTCTCCCTGTAGGGCGGAAACCCGAAATCTGACGACGGATCAATGGGTTGCGTAGAAGCTCGGGCGGCGGCGTTTCCAGCCGCAACCTGACCCGCGACCTCGCGCCAGCGGGCGCATCAGGAACAGGACCAATACATGAGCGAGAACACGAACGGCACCGGCAAGCCCGCCGGTAGCCGCACAAGGACATGGCGGCCGGGGTTCGTGAAGGGAAAGCCCTGGGACCCGGCCAACATCGGCGTCGTCAAGGGCTACCCGAAGACCGAAGAGGAGTGGCAGGCGCGCCGGGAGCGCCAGATACAGCATGCGAAGCGGTTACATGCACGCGGGGGCTTCACCCGTGCCGGCGTGCCGGACGGCTGGTCCGGACGGAAGGAAGAGCTGGAGGAGAAGCGCGCCGACGCCAGGGAGAAGGCCCGCCAAGCCCTCGCGGCCCTGCTTCGGCGCAACGAGGTTCCGAGCGATGACGAGCGCGCGCATCTGGCGCTGGAGTACCTGATGGCGGTTGTGCTCTGCGATGCGGAGACCGTCGAAAACCGGGCGGTGGCGGCGCGGATCGTGCTGACTTTCACGAAGGACCGAGCGCCGCGCCGGAAGGAGGACGCTCTACTGAAGGCCGAGGAGTTGATCGCGGAGTTGCGGGAGGTGTGATCGGCGCGTGCCCGGCGTGTTGAATGTCGGGCACGTTCCTCATGGCTCGGGAGTTCCCCCGCCCTCTTCATCAGTAGGGAGGGAGTGCCGGCACTCGGTCACTTGGCGCGGCGTGAGGAACATGGCGCCCGGCCAGGGTTAGTATTCCCCGCCCTCGGGCGACCGGGACCGCCAGCAACGTGTCGCCTCGGGCAAGCCGAAGGCGCCACCAGCCGTGGTACTCGGCCAGCACCTGCCGCTGCATCCGGTTCGCTGGAGCCCAGCGGATGAACCGCGCCGGCTGGTAGCCTTCTACCGGCTGGCCGTCCCACGCTGGCCGGTCAGTCACGTGTCGACCCCAACGGCGATGCCACCTTCTCCAGTTCCTTCGCCAACTCGCCAGGCCACGCCCGGAAGCCGTCCCCGTACCCCGACCCGGCGTTGCGCGGGTTCTCGTGCCCGACGATGGCGTCGGCCGCCTCCGTGGGTATTCGGGCGCGCCGCATCATGTCCTCCATCCGGTGTCGCCAGGAGTGCGCCCCGACCTTCCGCCGGTCCGTGATCTTGAGCTTGTCCCGAAGCCATTCGCTCAGGCGGGTCGAGGCGGCTTCGCTGCGAGTGCCGGCCTTGCCGACGCGGAGGTCGGGGAACAGGGGGGAGCCGGCGGGCAGCCCTTCGACGTAGTTCAAGAAGCCCTCGGCGATCAGCGCGGAGTGCAGCGGCGTCCGGCGCTGCGAATGCGCGTTCTTGAGGCGCCGGCCGGGACTGGGGTGGATGTCCAGGCACCAGACCCCATCCACCTGTCGGACGTCCTCCTTCGCCGCGTCGCTGGCTTCTCCGACCCGGGCGCCGGTCAGGGCGAGCAGCCAGGGCAGCCAGCGCAGGGCGCCGGTCTCATGCCGGGCGGCGGCCAGGATGGCGGCGGCCTCTTCGTCCGTGAAGCCGGTGCGGGAGTTCTCGTCACGCTTCGGCACCTTCGGCGCCATTCCGCTGAATGGGTTCGGGCCATCCGGGAGGTGGCCGTTCTTGATGCCGTAGGACCATGCCGGGCTCAGGATGGTGAGGTCCGTTGCCACCGTCTTCGGCGCTACCCCGGCGCCGAGCCGGACTTCCTTCCAGGCCCTGATCTCGGCCTTGCCGATGCGGGTGGCGTCGTCATGCCCGGCGGCGGCCACCAGGGCGCGGACACAGGCAGCCCGGCGGTCTCGGGTGCGCTGCGGCTGGTGCGGGTTCTCCCGCTCGTAGGCAGAGACCAGGGCGGCGACGGTCAGGGCCGGCGCGGCCGGCGGCTGCGGGGCAAGGGGCTGCCAGACGGGCCGCTGGGCCACCTCCGGGGCAGGGGACCAGTCGCCACCGGCCCGGCGCACCATGATCCGGGCGACGTCCAGCTTGGCGCCCAGCAGGACGCTGGCGAAGCGTTCGACGGTCTCCGTGTCGGGCGCGATCCCGCGCTCCCGGATCAGCGCCTCCGCTTCCGCCAGATCGGCCGGCGTCGGCGTGAAGTCCAGGTCGCCGGGATGCGCCTCCCGGTTGTCGTCCAGCTTGTCCCACAGCGCGTCGAAGGTGGCGTCCCAGGCGGCGGGCTGGCCGGGATCGTCTTCGTGTCGGGCAAGCTCGGCCCGCAGCCACTCGCCGCCAAGACCGGCGAGCTGTCGCTGGGTCAGTCGCATGGGCCTGCCCTGCTGCGCCCCGCTGCGGGCCGCCGCCGAGGCCAGCAAAAGGTCGAATCGGGCGATGACATCGGGGAACCGCTGGCGGGCCTCTGCCGGGTCCTTCGTGCCGAGAGATTCTTTCAGCTCGGACTTGCCGACCGCCTCGCGCAGGGGCGCCGGGACGGCCTTGCGGGCGTAGTAGGAGCCGGTCGTGGGGTGCTTCCAAGGGCGGGCCATCGCGAGCACCATTGTACTACCTCTTTGTACCAGAGGCAGTCCGGCAACCCATTGATCCCGCTCAAGTCCTTGACCTTCCACAGGGGAAGGTGGTGCTGCCAGAGAGGATTGAACTCTCGACCTCTCCCTTCATCCCACCACGGCTTTCGCCGCCGCCCCGGTTTCCCGGCGGCGTTCGTGGGCTGGACCATCCCTTCGCCATGGGCCGTTGCCGGCCCGCAGGCGCCACCCGTCTGGCCTCTACACCGTCCCGCCGGTCCGGCGGGCTTGGCTCGGGATCACCATCGTGCCGTCCCGGGCACGGAAGGCTTCCCCGAATTTGGGCGGTTTACGTCCCGGCGTTTCCGCCGGGCGAGGCAAAATCTACCAAGGGAGTGCTCTACCACTGAGCTACGGCAGCGAACCTTTCGATAGCCGGCGCCACGGGAAAGCCCGGGGCGCCGCGACGCGAGTCCAGTCGGCCCGGCCGGGGGCGCGAGCGGCGCAACCGGCGGGGCGGGCGCTTCCTAGCCCCTTGTCCCGCCCCTCGCAACCCCCAACGCGACCTTGCCGCCGATCCGGCCCGCCGATCCGTCGCCGCGCCCCGGAACGCCGCGCCCCGGAACGCCATGCCCCGGAACGCCGTGCCCCGGAACGCCGCGCCCCGGAACGCCGCGCCCCGGAACGCCACGACGGCCCGGCCATACGTGCCGCCGGTAGCCGCCACCCCAACGTCGCGCTTCCCTGCCGGGCACAACGCCCCCATCCTGACGGCATGCCCAGACTGACCCGCCGCGAGACCCTCCGCACCGCCACCCTCGGCGCCGCCGCCGCCGCCACCGGGCTGCCGAACGGCGCGGCGGAGCCGAGGGCGGCGAGCGCGGCGGAGGCCATGCCGGACCAGCCGCTGTTCGGCGCCCAGCTCTGGCAGCTCCCGAACGGGCTGCGCGTCGCCTTCGTGGAGAGCCGGCGCGCCCCGGTGGTGGCGCAGTACCTGTTCTACGGCGCCGGCGCCGGCGAGGACCCGCCCGGCCGCTCCGGCACCGCCCACTTCCTCGAGCACATGATGTTCAAGGGCTCGCGCCGCGTCGCCACCGGCGCCTTCTCGCTCGCCGTGGCGCGCGAGGGCGGCAACGACAACGCCTTCACCAGCCGCGACGTCACCGCCTACCACCAGCACGTCGAGGCCTCGCGGCTGCAGCTCGTCGCCTCGATGGAGGCGGACCGCATGGCCGCCCCGCTGATCCCGCCCGAGACGGTGGAGCCCGAGCGCCTCGTCGTGCTGGAGGAGCGCCGGCTGCGCACCGACAGCAACCCGCGCGCCCGCTTCCGCGAGGCCTTCGACGCGGCGCTCTGGGGCCCGCAGCACTGGCACGGCCGCCCGGTGATCGGCTGGGAGGACGAGATCCGCGCCATCACCCGCGACGACCTCCTGGCCTTCCACGCGCGCTGGTACGCGCCGGCCAACGCGGTGCTGGCGATCGCGGGCGACGTGCGCGAGGGCGAGCTGCGCCGCATCGTCGAGGCCGAGTACGGCGCCGTGCCGGCCCGCCCCGAGGGTGCTTCCCTCGGCCGCCGCGACCGCGCCGCCCCGGTGCTGCGCCCGGCCGACGCGCCGCCCGCGCGCCTCGTCCGCCACGATCCCGGCGTGCGGGAGGCCGCGCATATCCGCTCCTGGATGGCGCCGAGCCTCACCGCGACCCTGCCAACCCCCGGGCCCATGCCCGGCGGCGGCACGCTGGGCAGCGAGCACGCCTACCCGCTGGAGGTGCTGGCCAAGGTGCTGGGCGGCGGCCAGGGCAGCCGGCTGCACCGCGCCCTGGTCGAGACCGGCCTCGTGGTCGCGGCCGGCGCCAGCTACGATTCCGACGTGGTGGGGGCGGGCGAGTTCGGCCTCTACGCCACGCCGCAGCGCGACACCCCGCCGGCCAGGCTGGAGCAGGAGATGGCCGCCACGGTGGACCGCGTGCTGCAGGACGGCGTGACCGAGGCCGAGGTGGCGCGCGGCATCCGCCAGCTCACCGCCGGCGCGCTGCTGGCGCTCGACAGCCTCGGCGCCGCGCCGCGCATGATCGGCGACGCGCTGGCCAGCGGCCTGCCGATCGAGGCGGTGGAGCACTGGCCCGCCCGGCTGCGCGCCGTCACCGCCGGGCAGGTCACCGCCGCCGCCCGCGCCGTGTTCGGCCACGCGCAGGACGCCTCCGGCTGGCTGCTGCCCGAGGGGGCGGCGGCACCGCCCGAACGCGCCCCCGGCCTCGCCGCCGCCCGCGCCGGGCAGCCCATATGAGCGCGCCCTTCCGCTTCCCGATCCAGGTCGTCGAGGCCGGCGGCATCAGCGCCTGGCTGTTCGAGGACCACTCGGTGCCCGTCGTCTCGCTGGCCTGGGGCTGGCCCGGCGGCTCGCCGCTGGATCCGCCGCTCGCGGACGGCAGGGTGGCGGTCGGCGCCACCCGGCTCGGCGCCGCGCTGCTGACCGAGGGGGCGGGCGACCTCGGCGCCACCGCCTTCGCCGACGCGCTGCGCGACGAGGCGATCGCGCTCTCCTTCTCCTGCGACCGCGACGGCTTCGACGGTTCCTTCCGCGCCCTCTCGCCGGCGCTGCCCGAGGCGGTGCGGCTCGCCCGCCTCGCCATGACCGCGCCGCGCTTCGACGCGGAGGCGGTGGCGCGGGTGCGGGCACGCGCCATGGCCGGGGCGAGGCAGTCGCTGGAGACGCCTTCCGGCCAGGCGGCGCGCGCCTTCTGGGCCGAGGGCTTCCCCGGCCATCCCGCCGGCCGGCCGGTCGGCGGCACGGCGGAGGACATCGCGGCGCTCTCGGTCGATCAGATCCGCGAGGCGCTGTCGCGCCAGGTCCGGCGCGGCGGGCTGCTGGTGGCCGCGGCGGGCGCCATCGACGCCAGGGCCCTCGCCGCGCTGCTGCCCGCGCTGTTCGACGGCCTGCCCGCCGGCGCCCCGCCGGAGACGCCGCCCCTGCCGCCGCTGCGCCGCTTCGGCCCGGAGGTGATCCAGGTGCCGGCGCCGCAATCCACCGTGATCTTCGGCCAGGAGGGGATCGCGGTGGACGACCCGGACTGGGAGGCGGCGCAGGTGGTGATGCGCGTGCTGGCCGGCGGCGGCTTCGCCTCGCGGCTGATGCAGGCGGTGCGGGTGCAGCGCGGCCTCGCCTACGGCATCGGCGCCGGCATGCAGGTGCTCTACGGCCGCGCCCTGCTGGTGGGGCAGGTGGCGACCGCCAACCCGCGCGTCGGCGAGACCCTTTCGGTGACGCGCGAGGAATGGGCGCGCATGGCGAAGGAGGGGCCGAACGCCGACGAATTGGCCGACGCCGTCGCCTACCTCACCGGCTCGCTGCCGCTGCAGCTGGCCGAGACGCGGCCGATCGCCGCGACCCTGCTGGCGCAGCGGCGCAACGGGCGCGACCCGGAATGGCTCTCCGGCCGCAGCGCGCGGCTGGAGGCGGTGACGCTGGACAAGGCGCGCGCCGTGGCGGCGCGCCTGCTGAAGCCGGACGCGCTCTCCGTGGTGGTCGCCGGGCAGCCGGAGGGGATCTGAAGGCCGGCCGGGCGGGCGGCGCGCGGGGCCGGCTTCACAACCGGCGCCGTTCCGGCGAGTCTCCGCCGGCAAGCCGGGGGCCGGGCGCTCCCCTGCCGGGTCGCCGCAGGAGGTAGAGAGGCATGGACGAATCGCAGCCGGACGCGCTGGCCGAGGCCTGGGCGGCGCTCGACGTGCTGGCGCAGGCGCCGCGCCCGGACGGCTCGGCGCCGGGAAGCATCCGCCCGCTCTTCGCCGCCGCGCCGGACCGCTTCACGCGCTTCTCCGCCCGGGCCGGCGACATCCTGCTCGACTACTCCAAGACCGCGATCACGGAGGGCGTGCTCGCCGCGCTGCTCGACCTGGCGCGCGCCGCCGACGTGGAGGGGCGGCGCGACGCCATGGCGACCGGCCTGCCGATCAACGTCACCGAGCGCCGCGCCGTGCTGCACATGGCGCTGCGCGCCCCGCGCGACGCCGTGTTCAAGACCGGCCCGGGGGAGCCGCGCGAGGACGCGACGGCCGAGGTGCATGCCGTGCTCGACCGGATGCGCGACTTCACCCGCGCCGTGCACGACGGCACGCTGCGCGGCGGCACCGGCCTCACCTTCACCGACGTGGTCAACATCGGCATCGGCGGCTCCGACCTCGGCCCGGCCATGGTGACGCGGGCGCTGCGCACGGCGCACAGCCCGATGCGGGCGCACTACCTCTCCAACGTGGACGGGCATGCGTGGGAGGCGCTGCGGCCGCATCTCGACGCCGCGCGCACGCTGGTGCTGGTCGCCTCCAAGACCTTCACCACGCAGGAGACGATGACCAACGCCGCGCTGCTGCGCGACTGGGTGGCGGGCGCGGTCGGCGCCGACAAGGTGGGCCGTCACTTCGTGGCGCTCTCGACCAACCTCCAGGCCACCGCCGCCTTCGGCATCCCGGACGGCCAGGTCTTCGGCTTCCGCGACTGGGTGGGCGGGCGCTATTCGCTCTGGTCCTCGATCGGCCTCTCCACCGCCCTCGCCATCGGCTGGGACGGCTTCGCGCAGCTCCTCGCCGGCGCGCGGCGGATGGACGAGCATTTCCTGACCGCGCCGCCGGACCAGAACCTGCCGGTGCTGCTGGGGCTGGTCGGCATCTGGAACCACAACCTGCTCGGCTACCCGACCCTCTGCGTGCTGCCCTACGACGAGCGCCTGGCGCGCTTCCCGGCGCATCTGCAGCAATTGGAGATGGAATCGCTCGGCAAGCGCGTGACGCTGACCGGCGCGCCGGCCGCGCACGAGACCGGCCCGGTGGTGTTCGGCGAGCCCGGCACCAACGCGCAGCATTCCTTCATGCAGCTCGTCCACCAGGGCACCACGCCGGTGCCGGTGGACTTCGTGCTGATCGCCAACCCCGACCACGGCCACCCCGACAGCCACCGCAAGCTGCTGGCCAACGGGCTGGCGCAGGCCGAGGCGCTGATGCGCGGCCGCACCGCCGACGAGATCGAGGCGGAGATGCGGGCCGAGGGGCTGGCGCAGACCGAGGTCGCGCGCCTGCTGCCGCACCGTGTCTGCCCGGGCGACCGTCCGAGCAACACCATCCTGCTGCCGCATCTCGATCCGGGGACGCTCGGCCAGCTCATCGCGCTCTACGAGCACAAGGTGTTCGTGCAGGGCGCGGTCTGGGGCATCAACGCCTTCGACCAGTGGGGCGTGGAGCTGGGCAAGCAGCTCGCCGGCGCGATCCTGCCCGAGCTGGTGCACGGGCCGACGCCGGGCGCGCACGACAGCTCGACGACGGGGCTGCTGGAGGAGATTCTCCGTCTGCAGGGCAACGGCGACTGATGCCGCGCCGGCCGGCCGCTCAAACAGGCTGTCAGGCGGGCTCCCGACCGGCGCGCCGCGCCGCCTCGATCTGCCGGAGGCGGCAGGCGTTCAGCGGCAGCAGGATCGCGTGCGGCAGCAGGATCGGCCAGAGCCGCATCGTCCAGGCATAGGCGATGAAGCTGAGGTTGCTGCCCATGGCGACGAGGCGCAGGCAGCGCATCGAACGCGTCGCGAAGGTGCGGAGCACCACAGCGAACCGCGGTCCGGTCGGGACTGCGGTTCGCCGTCGCTCGTTGTTCCCGGCGCGGATTCACGCCGCCGGGCCTGTCCGCCCGACGGCGATCCGCTCCAGCCCACAGGCGAGGAAACCGAGTGCGTCGCGCGCGAGGTCCGCCATGCCCGTCTCCCGAAGCCGGGAGCAGCGTGCCGGCGGCCGCAGCCCGGCGCCGTGACCGATGGCACCCTGACGCGCGCTTCCCGGGCTGCGGGCCGCCGGGAGCGCGGGCCTTCCGCGGCGCAGTCCGCCCGGGCCGCCGCGCCGCTTGCGCCGCCGCCCGTGCATGCCCATCAACTCGCCCGGTGAAGCATCTGTCGAACCACCTGCCGGACTCCATCCCGCTGCCCCGCGCCGCCGCCGCCATCCGCCTGCTGCCCGAGACCACCGCCAACCGCATCGCCGCCGGCGAGGTGGTGGAGCGCCCGGCGGCGGCGGTGAAGGAGCTGGTGGAGAACGCCCTGGATGCCGGGGCGCGCCGAATCGCCGTCACGCTGGAGGAAGGCGGCATCGGCCGCATCCTGGTCGAGGATGACGGCATCGGCATGGGCGCCGAGGACCTCGCCCTCTGCGTCGAGCGCCATGCCACCTCCAAGCTGCCGGAGGAGGCGGCGCTGTTCCGCATCGCCACCCTCGGCTTCCGGGGCGAGGCGCTGCCCTCGATCGGCGCCGTGGCGCGGCTGACCATCACCTCGCGCCCCAACCCGGCCGCCGGCATGGCGGCGGGGGAGGGGGGCGGCAGGGAGGCCGGCGACGCGGATTTCGGCAGCGCGGAGTTCGGCGGCGGGGATTCCGGCGAGGCCCACGCCATCGCCGTGGAGGGCGGCCGGCGCGACGCGGTGCGCCCGGCCGCCGGCGCGCCCGGCACGCGCGTCGAGGTGCGGGACCTGTTCTTCGCCACCCCGGCGCGACGGAAATTCCTCCGCCAGCCGCGCACCGAGGCCGACCACGCGGTGGAGGCGGTCCGCCGCCTCGCCCTGGCCTGGCCCGAGGTCGCGTTCCGCGTCGAGAGCGACGGGCGCGAGGTGCTGGCGCTGGCCGCTTCCGACCGCGCCGGGCGGCTGCACGACCTGCTCGGCCCGGCCTTCGCCGCGCATGCCGTGCCGGTTCTGGCCGAGGGCGGCGCGGTGCGGCTGGAGGGGCTCGCGGCGCTGCCCGCCCATACGCGCGCCACGGCGGCCGAGCAGCACCTCGTGGTCAACCGCCGCCCGGTGCGCGACCCGCTGCTGCGCGCGGCGCTGCGCGTCGCCTATCGCGACCTGATCGCGGCCGGCCGGCACCCGGTGGCGGCGCTGTTCCTGTCGCTGCCGCCGGAGGCGGTGGACGTCAACGTCCACCCGATGAAGACCGAGCTGCGCTTCCGCGATTCCGGGGCGGTGCGCGGCGCGCTGATCGCGGCGCTGCGCCGGGCGCTGGCGGTGGGGGCGGGGGCGACCCTGCCGGGGGCGGCCCCTGCCGGCGGCCGGGCGGGCGAGGCGGGGTCCGCGGCGGTGGGAGGCGTGGTCGGCGGCGGACCGGCGGTGCTGGTGTCGGCCGACGGGGAATGGCGTCTGGCGGCGGGCGGGTCGGGGGCGGGCAACGAGCCTTCCGGCGGGACGGGGGCGGCCCGGGCGGATTCGGGAATGGCCGCCGCCTGGCCGCCGCCCGCCATGCCGGGCGGCCCGGCCTCGCCTCCCGGCTTCGCCGAGACCGCGTCGGGCTTCGCCGCGCCGGCGGTGCAGTCCCGCCTGCCGCTCGGCTTCGCGCGTCGCCCGCTGCCCGTCGCGCCGCCGCCGGTCGCGAAGCCGTGGCCAGCGGACGGCGCCGGCCCCGACGCCGTGGCCACGGTCGGGCCGCCTGACGGCACGCCGGCGCCCGCCGCCGACCCTTCATCCGATCATCCCCTGGGCCGCCCCCTGGCGCAGCTCTTCGACACCTACCTGCTGGCCGAGGCGCCGGACGGCGCGCTGGTGCTGGTGGACCAGCACGCGGCGCATGAGCGCCTGACGCATGAGCGGCTGCGCGCGCAACTCGTGGAAGGCGGGGTACGGACGCAGCCGCTGCTGCTGCCCGCCGTGGTGGAGATGGGTGCGGCCGATGCCGGCCGCCTGCTCGCCCGCGCCGACGACCTGGTGCGGCTCGGGCTGGAGATCGAGGGCTTCGGTCCCGGCGCGGTGCTGGTGCGCGCCGTGCCGGCGCTGCTCGGCAACCCCGACCCGGCGCCGATCCTGCGCGACATGGCCGACGAGATCGCCGAATGGGAGGAGGCGACGGCGCTGGACCGGCGCCTGGACGCGGCGGTGGCGCGCCTGGCCTGCCACGGCTCGATCCGCGCCGGGCGGCGACTGGTGCCGGCGGAGATGGACGCGCTGCTGCGCGCCATGGAGGCCACGCCGCGCGCCGCCACCTGCTCGCATGGCCGCCCGACCTTCCTGCGCTTCGGACGGGCCGAGTTCGAGCGGCTGTTCGGCCGCAGCTGACGCGCGGATTGAGCGGCGGACCGGGCAGGCATCCGCCGGCCCCAGGTCGCGCGCCTGCCGTCCCGGTGCACCGCCGTGGTGGCGGGGGGCGGGAAAGGAGGCGGACGGCCGGCAGGCTGTCCGGCCCGCTCAGCCTTCCTCCGGCCACAGCATGACCCGGCCCGCTTCCGCGGTGCGGCGGAAGCGCACGCCGAAGGCGGCGTCCAGCGCCGGGTCGCGCAGCACCGGACCGGATTCGCCGTCGAGCACCAAGCGCCCCGCCCGCAGCACCGCCACCCGGTCGCACCAGCGGGCGGCGAGGTTGAGGTCGTGCAGCACCACGATGGCGGCGCCGCGGCCCGCGTCGGCGCGTGCCCGCAGGCGCCGCATCAGGCGGAGCTGCTGCGCGATGTCGAGTGCCGCCGCCGGCTCGTCGGCCAGCAGCACGGGCGGCTCGGTGGCCAGCACGGCGGCGAGCAGCGCCCGGCCCCGCTCGCCGCCGGACAGGGTGGACCAGGGCCGGTCCAGCCGGTCCGCGAGGTCGAAGCCGGCCGCCAGCGCGTCGATGCCGCCGTCTGGCGCGTCGGCCGGGCCTGAGGCCGTGCCGCCCCAGGGCAGCACGGCCCCGCGCCCGGCGCCGAGGCCGATCAGCGCCCGTGCGGTGAGGTCCCAGTGCGGCGTGAAGCTCTGCGGCAGGTAGCCGATGCGCCGCACCCGCGCCGGGACCGGCCACCCGGCGAGCGGGCGCCCCTCCAGCCGCACCGTGCCGGAGGCGGGGGTCTCCAGCCCGGCCAGGGTGCGCAGCAGCGTGCTCTTGCCGGCGCCGTTCGGGCCGACCAGCGCCAGCACCTCGCCGGCCCGGAGCGACAGCGACGCCGCCTCGACCAGGGCGCGCCCGCCGCGCCGCACGGTGACGGATTCCGCCGCCAGCAACGCGCTCAACGGCGTGCCTCGCGCGCCAGCACCAGCAGGAAGAACGGACCGCCCACCAGCGCGGTGACGAGGCCGAGCGGGATCTCGGCCGGCGGCAGCGCCGCCCGGGCCACGCCATCGGCCAGCATGGCGAGCGAGGCGCCGATCGCGGCGGCGGCCGGGATCACCCGCGCATGCGCGGGCCCCAGCCGCCAGCGCGCGAGGTGCGGCGCCATCAGCCCGATGAAGCCGACCAGCCCGCCCCAGACCACGGAGGCCGCCACCACGAAGGCGCCGGCCAGCACGGCGAGCCGCACGAAGCGCGCCACCGGCAGGCCGAGGCTCGCCGCCATGTCCTCGCCGAGCCCGAGCAGGTCCAGACCCCGCGCCAGCGGCAGTGCCGCGGCCAGCGCCAGCAGCACCAGGAGGGCGAGGCCGCCCAGCTCCGGCCAGGACGGCGTCTGCACCCCGCCGAGGGTCCAGGACAGCACCGCCTGGAGGCTCACCGTCTCGTCGGAGAGGGCCAGCATCAGGAAGGAACGGGCGGCGCCCAGCACGGCGGCGACCGCGACGCCGGCCAGCAGCAGGCCGGGCACCGCCACCAGCCCGGCGGCGCGGGCGAGCAGCAGCACCAGCCCCGTGGCGCCCCAGGCGCCGGCGAAGGCGAGCAGCGGCAGGGCGAGCGGGGCGGGCAGCGGCAGCGGCGCCAGCAGGCCGAGCGTGGCGCCGACCGCCGCGCCGCCGGCGCCGCCGAGCAGGTAGGGCTCGGCCAGCGGGTTGCGGAACACGCCCTGGAACAGCGCCCCGCCGAGGCCGAGCAGCGCGCCGACGCAGGCCGCCGCCAGCACGCGCGGCACGCGCCACGCCCAGACGAGTCGCGAGAGCGGCGCGGCGGGATCGGTGGCGAGGGCGAGGAGGTCGCCGGGGCCGAGCGTGTCGGCGCCGAGCAGCACCGCGACGGCGAAGGCGAGGGGCAGGAGAAGGAGCGGGAGCTTCATGCGGGGGTCCGGGGCCGCCGGCACGCTGGCACGGCGGCGGGCCGGGGCAAAGCACCGGATGGGCCGTGTCCCCCTCTCGCGCTCCCGGCCGGCCTGCGCCCTCCGCCTCCCGGTGCCGGCCTCCGGTGGATGCCCGTCAGGCGTGCAGCGGCGTCGGCACGTCCTGGCCGAAATAGGCGCGCTCCAGCCGGTGCGGCAGGTCCGCCTCGTCGGTCGTCGCCTCCAGCACGATGCGGCCCTGCGCCAGCGCGTACACCCGGTCCGAGGCGGCGAGCGCCTTCTCGATGAGCTGCTCGACCAGCAGCACCGAGGTGCCGCGCGCGCGAAGCTGCGCGATCACCGCCAGCACCCGGTCCACCAGCACGGGCGAGAGGCCGGCCGAGGGCTCGTCCAGCATCAGCAGGCGCGGGCGGCGCACCAGCCCCTGCGCGATGGTCAGCATCTGCGCCTGCCCGCCGCTCAGCGCGCCGCCGCGGTCGTGCCGCTTGGCCGCGATCTCGGGGAAGTAGGCCAGCGCCTCCTCGATGCGCGCGACGCGCTCGCCGCGCGGCAGGTCGTAGCCGGCGAGCAGCAGGTTCTCGGCGACGGAAAGCTGGGTGAAGACGCGGTGCCCCTCGATCACGTGCACGAGGCCGCGCCGCGCCACCTCGCGCGGGTTGAGGCCGCGCAGGGAGGCGCCGTCCAGGCGCGCCTCGCCGCCGGTCCAGGGCAGCAGGCCGGAGACGGCGCGCAGCAGCGTCGTCTTGCCCGCGCCGTTGGGGCCGAGCAGCGACACCACCTCGCCCGCCCCGATGCGCAGCTCGATGCCGTGCAGCACCCGGATCTTGCCGTAGCCGGCCTCCAGGCCGGCGACGTCGAGCAGGCTCGCGCCGGACGGGGCTTCAGCCGCCGAGATAGGCACTGACCACCTCCTTGTGGCTGCGGATCTCGGCCGGGGTGCCGGCGGCCAGCACGCGGCCGAGGTTGAGCACGGTGACGCGGTCGCAGATGTCGAAGATCAGGTCGGCATGGTGCTCCACCAGCAGCACCGCCGTGCCCTGGCGCGCGATCGCCCTGATCAGCGCGCCGAGGCGGCGGATCTCCTCGGTGGAGAGCCCCGCCGCCGGCTCGTCCAGCAGCAGGAAGGCGGGGCGCAGCGCCAGGGCGCGGGCGATCTCGACGAAGCGCAGCTCGCTGTGCTGAAGCCGGTCGGCGCGCGCCTCGGCGAGCGATTCGAGGCCGACCACGCGCAGCGCCGCCAGCGCCCGCTCGCGCATCGCCCGCTCCTCGCGCCGCTGCCGCGGCAGGGCGAGCAGCGCCTCGGCGAAGCCGGCGCGCCCCTCCACCGTGCCGCCGAGCATCACGTTGTCCAGCACCGATTCCTCGCCCACCACGCGCGGCGTCTGGAAGGTGCGGGCGATGCCGTGGGCGGCGCGCAGCGTCGGCGCGCCGGCCGGCAGCGGCGCGCCGCCGAGCGCCAGCGTGCCCTGCTGCGGGCGGTAGTAGCCGGAGATGACGTTGAGCGTGGTGGTCTTGCCGCTGCCGTTCGGCCCGATCAGCCCGTGCACCTCGCCCGGGTGCACGTCGATGTCGAGCCCGTCGATGGCGCGCACGCCGCCGAAGGCGAGCACGATGCCGCGCAGCGCCAGCCCCTCGCCGCGCCGCCGCTCCTCCGGCAGCAGCGCGCCGAGCAGGGCGGGCCGCGTCGCGATGGCGCGGTTGCTCTCCAGCGGCCGGCGGTTGCGGAAGTCGAGCAGCGCCGCGATGCCGCCCGGGATCGCCAGCACGATCAGCAGCAGCAGCGCGGCGTAGAGCGCGGTGGACCAGGCGGCGAGCGGCGCCGCGATCTCGGGCAGCAGCGTCAGGATCACGGTGCCGAGCAGCGGGCCGAGGATGGAGCCGCGGCCGCCGATCAGGATCGAGATGAAGAACAGCAGCGAGAGGTCGAAGCTGAACGCCTCGGGCGTGATGTAGGTCTGCAGCCCGGCGAAGAGCGAGCCCGCGACGCCCGCCGTGGCGCCGGCGAAGACGAAGACGGTGACGAGCAGGCGGGGCTTGGAGATGCCGTTCGCCTCCGCCGCCACCTCGGCGTCGCGCACCGCGACCAGGGCGCGGCCGAAGCGGCTGCGCGCGGCGTTGCCGGCCATCCAGGTGCAGAGGGCGGCGAGGCCGAGGCAGAGGTAGTAGAAGCCCCAGGCCGTGTCGAAGGGCGCGGGGAAGGCGGGGCCGGGCAGGCCGATGCCGCCGCCGGTCACGTCCTGCCAGGCCAGCGCCACCTGCGTCACGATGGTGGCGAAGCCGAGCGTGGTCATGGCGAAGTAGAAGGTGCGCAGCCGCAGCGCCGGCGAGCCGACCACCACGCCCGCGGCGGCGCCGACCAGCCCGGCGGCGGCGGTGGCGAGGAAGGCCGGCCAGGGCGCGCCGCCGAGATTGCCCGCGGCGAGCACGCTCGCCGTGTAGGCGCCGAGCGCCAGCAGCGCCACCCAGCCGATGGCGAGTTGGCCGGCATAGCCGACCACGAGGTTGAGCCCCGAGACCAGCACCCAGTAGATCGCGGCGCGGGTGCCGATCATCGCCCAGTACTCGTTGCCGCTGAGCGGCAGCAGGGCGGCGAGGCCGAGGATGCCGAGGAAGGGCAGCAGCGACGGCAGCACGGAAGGCCGCGCGGGCGCGGCGGCGGGCGTGAGGGCTTCGGCGACGGTCGGCATCACACCCTCCGCGCGGCGGGCGCGCCGAACAGGCCCTGGGGGGCGGCCAGCAGCACCACGATGAACAGCGAGAACACGGCGACCGAGGCGAAGATGCCGCCGGCCAGGAAGTTCGCCGCCTGCTGGAACAGGCCGAGCGCCAGGCCGCCGATCACGGCGCCGCGGTTGTTGCCGAGGCCGCCGAGGGCCACCGGGATGAAGCCGTAGAAGTTCAGCAGCGGCCCGTTGGCGACGAAGGCGAGCAGGAGCTGCCCGCCCGCGAAGCCGGCCAGCGCGCCGACGGCGCCGGCCAGCGCGTAGGAGGCGATGCGCAGGTTGCGCTCCGGCAGGCCGAGGGCGCGCGCCGCGTAATTGTCCTCCGCCACGGCCACGAAGGCGCGCCCGACCAGGGTGCGGCGGTAGAGGTATTCGAGGCCGAGCACCGTCGCGGCGCAGGCGGCGACCGGCAGCCAGTACTTCTCGTCCCAGACGCCCGAGCCGATGCCGAGCAGGCGCGGGAAGGGCTGCGGCTCCGTGCTCCACTCGATCGCCACCACCTGCTGCACCAGCAGCGCGACGGCGAGGGTGGAGAGCACGTAGAGGTGCTGCTCCAGGCTCTTGAGCACCGGCCGCACCGCCACGAACTCCGTCACCACGCCGAACAGCGCGGCGGCGGCCAGCGTCAGCGGCAGCGCCAGCACCGGCGGCAGCCCCCAGCGCAGCATGAACAGCGAGCCGAGCACGCCGCCCAGCATGCCGAGCTGCCCGGCGGTGAAGCTCATCACCCGCGAGGTCGCGAACATGGTGTTGTAGGTGATGCCGATGAGCGCGTAGATCGCGCCCATCGCCAGGCCCGAGGCCAGGATCGAGGCGAGCATGGGCCGGGGGCTCCTGCGCCGCGCCGCCGCTCAGCCGTAGCCCGGGGCGAGGGCGAAGGCGCCGTTGCGGCCGGTGTTGGCGGCCGACATCACCACGTCCTCGCCCGGATAGCCGTTGTGCTGCGTCGGCGTGAAGCTGTACTCGCCGTAGTAGCCGGGGAATTTCCGCAGGGAGTTCCAGTGGCCGATGATCGCCTCCGAGGCGGTCGAGCCGGTCGCCTCCACCGCCTTGGCGACGAGGTTCACCGCATCGACGCCGCAGGCCACCCACCAGAGTAGCGAATCGTTGAGGTTCACCTTGCCCTGGAGCCGGTCCACCAGCTCTTGGCTGCGCGCCGGCAGCTTGCCCGTGGAATCGTAGGAGCAGGAGCGGTAGCCGACGCAGAAGACGTTGCGCCAGTTCTCCGGCTTCTCCAGCAGCCCGCCGATGTCGCCGGCGGAAAGGGCGGGGTGGCCGACGAAGGGCACGTCCCAGCCCATCTGCGCGCGGGTGTTGAGCATGCGCGCCAGCATGCCGGTGGAGACGGTCCAGACCACGATCGCCTGCGCCCCGGCGTTGCGGGCGCGCAGCATGTCCGGCGTCATGTCGGGCTGCGTCGCGTCGATGTTGGAGAGCTGCACCACCTCCACGTTCTCGCGCTTGAAGGCGTCGGAGGATGCCTTGGCGGCGGTGACGCCGTAGCCGGTGTTGTCGCCGAACACCGCCACCTTGCGCGCCTTCAGCACGTCGGTCGCGTAGCGGCGCACCGCGTCGTCCCACTGGCCGTTGGAGGGGGCGACGCGGAAGGCGTTGGGGTAGCGGTTCGGGTCGATCAGGCTGTCCACCACGCAGGGGTGGATGTTGGGCATCTTGGCGCGCGCCATGATCGCGGTGACGGCGAGGGATTCGCCGGAATTGGTCGGGCCCCAGATGGCATGGACGCGCGACTGCGAGATCAGCTCCTGCGTCGCGTTCACCGCCTTGGTCGGCTCGCCCTGGCTGTCGCGGGTGATGACCTCGAAGCGGCGGCCCTTGACGCCGCCGGCGGCGTTGATCGCCTCCGCCGCGAAGCGCACGCCGCGGTCGAAGCCGATGGCGGGCGCCGAGCTGGGTCCGGTCATCGAGGCGAGCCAGCCGAAGCGGATCGGCTCGTTCTGCGCGATGGCGGGGCGCGCGAGGCCGAGGGCCGCGGCGCCCCCGGCGACACCCAGGCCAAGCCCGCGGCGGGTGATCTGCATGGCCGTACTCCCTGTCGTTTCTTCGCCCGCCCTGGCGGGCATGCGTTCAGCGTTCGAGATGCGCCACGTAGTCCCGGTCGAAGGTGAAGCCCCAGCCGGGGCGCTCCGGCACCAGCGCGTGGCCGTCGGCGAATTCCAGCGCCTCGTTGTAGAGGCGCGAGAACCACGGCATGTATTCGAGGAAGGTCGCGTTGGAGAGCGCGCCCAGCACCTGCAGGCTGGTCTCCGGGAACAGGTGGCTGGAGACCGGGACGTCGTGCGCCTCGGCCATGTGGCCGACGCGCATGAACTCCGTCACGCCGCCCACGCGTTGCAGGTCGGGCATCAGGATGTCGGCCGAGCGCAGCTCCAGCATGCGGCGGAAGCCGTAGCGCGTGTACTCCGTCTCGCCGCTGGCGATCGGCGTGTCGAGCGCGGCTGCGACGCGGGCGAGGCCGTCGAGGTCCCAGGCGGGCAGCGGCTCCTCGAACCAGGTGAGGTTGAACTCCTCCAGCCTCCGGCCGAGGCGGATCGCCTGGGCTTCGGTCTGGCCCTGGTTGGCGTCGGCCATCAGGCGGATGCCGGGCCCGATCGCCATGCGCACGGCGCGCACGCGGGCGATGTCGGTGGCGGGGTCGGGCGAGCCGAGGCGCATCTTGATGGCGCGGAAGCCCTGCGCGACGAAGCCCTGCGCCTCCTCCACCAGCTCCGGCACGGAGCGCGACAGCCACAGCCCGCCGCTGTGATAGGCCGGCACCCGGTCCTGCGCGCCGCCGAGCAGCCGGTACAGCGGCTGGCCGAGCGACTTCCCCAGCGCGTCCCACAGCGCCCCGTCGATCGCCGAGATGCCGGCGACGGTGACGCCCTTGTGGCCGAGGAAGTTGATGTCCTTCCAGGCGCGGGCCCAGAAATTCGCGATGTGGCCGGCGTCGCGGCCCACCGCCAGCTCCGCCAGCTCGTCCACCATCTGCCGCAGCACCTTCGTGCGGCGGTCGTTGAGGGTGAAGACGAGGTTCTCGCCGGTGATGCCGGAATCGGTATGCACCGTGACCAGCACGCAGCCGAAGCGGGCGATCTCGCCGAGGGCGCTGCCGATCGGCTGGTCGAGCGGCACGACCACCGGGCGCGTCTCGATGCGGGCAACCTTCATGGGCGGACAACCTTCATGGGCGGGCGGCCTGCATGGCGTCAGCGCCGTTCGATGCGGACGGGCTCGCCGCGCCGCGTGCGGGCGAGCAGGCCGGGATCGGGGTCGCAGCCGAGGCCGGGGGCGCGCGGCACGGCGAAGTGCCCGTCGCGGGCGCGTATCCAGGGATCGAACGGGCTCGGCTCCATCTCCAGCCAGAGCAGCTCGATCATCGGCCGCTCCAGCAGCGCGGCGGCGACGTGCAGCGTGGCGACGAAGCCGGGGCCGAAATACGGGCTGTGCGGCACCACCGTGACGCCGTGCGCCTGGCAGAGCCGGATCACCCGCACCATCTCGGCGATGCCGCCGACCTTGGTGACGCTGGGCTGGGCGTAGTCGATCGCGCCCGCCTCGATCAGCGCCTTGAAGCCGAACAGCCCGGCGGTGTTCTCGCCCGCCGCGATCGGCACGCCGCGCGCGCGCACGCCGGCGAGGCCCGCCGTGTCCTCGGGCGGAAAGACCGGCTCCTCCAGCCAGAACAGCCGGTCGCCGGCCAGCGACGCCGCCATGTCGCGCGCCACGGGCGGCGTCCAGGCGCAGTTCACGTCGAGCATCAGCGACGCCTCGGGCGCCACGGTGCGCGCCGTCAGCACCGCGTCGCGCGTCGTCTCGTGCAGCTTGACGGCGCGGTAGCCGGCCTTCCAGGCGGCCTCGGTGTTGCGGGCGACGAGGTCGAGGTCGTCGTAGTAGTGCAGCAGGCTGGCATAGGCGGGCAGCGGCGGCGGCTCGGCACCGCCCAGCAGCCGCCAGACCGGCAGGCCGGCGCGCTTGCCGAGCAGGTCCCACAGCGCGATCTCGACGCCCGACCAGGCATAGGTGTGCGGCCCGTTGCGGCCGAGCAGGTGGGTGGCATGGGCGACGCGGCGGCCGAGCCCCTCGATGTCGCCCGGATCGGCGCCGAGCACGAGCGGCGCGACGATGCCCTCCAGCGCGGCACGGGTGGCGGGGATGGCGGCGTGGCCGAAGGCCTCGCCCCAGCCGACCAGGCCATCCGAGGTCTCGACGCGGACGAGCAGCGTCTCCATCCGGTCCCAGAGCTGACCGGCGAAGCGCGGGTGCGGGCCGCCCATGTCGTAGGGCAGCGACACCACCGAGGTTTCGACCGCGGTGATCGGCATGGACGTTCCCGTTTCCTGGGACCGCTCGGCGTGCCGGCGGCCGTTGTGCGGTATGCTATGGCAGTTCGCCGCGGGTGGGAACCCGCCGCCGGGCACCGGCACGTGGCCTTCCGGCCGGCGGCGGGGCTGCTGCCCCGCGCCGCGTCCGCCGGGCCGCTCAGGGTTGCAGGTGCACCCCGCCATCCACCACCCAGTTCTGCGCCGTGATGTAGGAGGCGCCCTCGGAGAGCAGGAAGCAGATCGGCTGCGCCACCTCGTCGGGCGTGCTGAAGCGGCCGAGCGGGATGGTGGAGAGGTACTTGTCGCGGAACTTCTCGCCGCGGATCGTCTCGGTCATCGCCGTCTCGACCGTGCCGAAGCCGACGCTGTTCACCCGCACGCCGTACTTCCCCCACTCGCGCGCGGCGGTCATGGTCATGCCGAACAGCCCGGCCTTGGCGGCGGCGTAGTTCACCTGCCCGATGCTGCCGCGCTTGCCGGCGACGGAGGTGATGTTGACGATGGCGCGCGGCTCCACGATGCCCTCGCGCCCGCGCGCCACCATGTGCCGGCCCACCGCCTGGAGCATCAGGTAGCAGCCGGTCAGGTTCACCGAGATCACCGCGTCCCACTCGGCACGGCTCATCTTCTCGATCATCGCCGGGCGGGTGATGCCGGCGTTGTTGACCAGCCCGTTCACCGCGCCGAACCGCTCCACCGTGCGGCGGACGGAATCGCGGGCGAATTCCTCGTCCGCGACGTCGCCCTCCAGGGTCAGCACGCGGTCGCGGTCCAGCGCCTCGGCCGCCGTCGCCAGCGTGTCGCGGTTGCGCTCGACCAGCGCCACGTTGGCGCCGAGGTCGAGGGCGAGTCGCGTGATGGCGAGGCCGATGCCCTGGCCGGCGCCGGTGACGATCACCGTCCGGCCCATCATCGCCATGGGGTTGCGCATGCCCGGTTCCTCCCTGTGTGCCGGGCGCGTCGAGGCGCCCGCCTCCGCCCAGCCTCGCGCATTTCCCGGGCGAAGGAAATCCGGCCCGGCGCGCGCCGGGCGGCGTACCCGGCCACCGGCGATCCGTCCTATCCTCGGCGCCACCGGATGCGGAGAGGCCCATGCCGAGGGATGCCCAGGGCAACGACGTCACCGCCGACGCGGCGGCGGTGCAGGCCTTCGACCACGCGATGGACGGCTTCCTCCGCTACCGCGCCGACCTGCCGCGACGGCTGGAGGCGGTGCTGGCCGGCGATCCGGAATTCTGCCTCGGGCACGTGCTGCGCGGCTGCCTGGCGCTCACCGCCTTCCATGCCGGCCGGCTGCCGGCGGCGCGCGCCGCGCTGGCATCGGCCGAGCGCCTCGCGCCCGGCGCCACGGCGCGCGAGCGGGCGCATGTGGCGGCGCTGGCGGCGCTCGTGGCGGGGGAGAACGACCGGGCGCTCGACCTCTGGGACGAGGTGCTGGCCGCGCACCCGCGCGACCTGCTGGCCTTCCGCCTGCACCATTTCCACGCCTTCTGGCGCGGCCGGCCGGACCGGATGCTGGCGGGCGCCGGGCGCGTGGCGCCGGGCTGGTCGGCCGCGGTGCCGGGCTGGGGCGGCGTGCTGGCCTGCCGCGCCTTCGCCCACGAGGAATGCGGCGATCACGCCGCCGCCGAGGCGCACGGGCGGGCGGCGCTGGCGCTCGATCCGGGCAATCTCTGGGCCGCCCATGCCGTGGCGCATGTGATGGAGATGCAGGGGCGGCGGGAGGAGGGGATCGGCTTCCTCGACGGGCTGGAGACGCACTGGGAGGGCGGCAACAACCTGCTCCACCATCTCTGGTGGCACCGGGCGATGTTCCACCTGGAGCGGCGGGAATTCGACCGCGTGCTCGATCTCTACGACCGCCGCTTCCGCGACCTCGCGGCACCGCTCACGGCGGCGGCGCCGGACTTCTACATGGACCTGCAGAACGCGATCTCGATCCTGTTCCGCCTCGGCCTGCGCGGCGTGCCGGCCGGGGCGCGCTGGGCGGAGCTGGCCGACCACGCCGAGGCGCGGATCGGCGACTGCCTCTCGCCCTTCACCCTGGTCCATGGTGCCCTGGCGCTGGCCGCCGCCGGGCGCGAGGCGGCGGGGGAACGGCTGCTGGACGCGATGCGGGCGGCGGCGGCCTCGCCGGCTGGCGGCACGGCGGGGCTGGTGCTGCGCGAGTCCGGCATCGCGGTGGCCGAGGCGGCGCTGCGTCACGGGCGGGGCGACTTCGCCGGGGCGGTGGCGGCGATGCGGCCCGTGCTCGGCGCGATGCACGGCATGGGCGGCAGCCACGCCCAGCAGGACGTGCTGGAACAGCTCTTCCTCGACGCGGCCATGCGGGCGGGCGATGCGGACGCGGTGCGGCTGCTGCTGGCGCGCGTGGCGGGGCGGCATCCGGTGCCGCCGGCGCAGCGGATCGCCTATGCGGCGGCGGAGCGGATGGTGCATTGAGGGCGGGTTTCCCGCTGCGCGGGAACGGGGCTGCGCCCCGGCAGGGAGGGCGTTGCCCTCCCCGCACCCCTCCCACCAAAGGGCGAAGCCCCTTTGGAAATCCCGTTCGGAAAGGCACTCGGGCGGTTCCGACACACGGGCCTGAAAACGGATAGAGGTGCAGGAGGGCCTCGCCCTCCTGCCGGATGGGGTCCGGGGAAGGCAGCGCCTTCCCCGTATTTCCCGCTCAGTCCTTGAACGGGTCGAATTCCCCTTCGCCCGCCATCGCCACGGCGAAGGGCCGCAGCGTGTGCAGCACCTTCACCGTGCCGGCGTGGTGCGCCAGCACCTCGGGCAGGCGGCGATAGGCCATCGGGCTCTCGTCCAGGTCGCCGCCCGCCAGCAGCACGCCGCGCTCCCGCAGCCAGGCGTCCATCGCCGCGCGCGTGAAGCGGCGCTTCGCCTCCCTGCGGCCGAAGACGCGGCCGGCGCCGTGCACCGTGGAGTAGAGCGACGCCGCCGATTCCGGGCTCTCCACGCCCTCCAGGATCACCGCGTCGTCGCCCATCGAGCCGCCGACGAAGCCACGCTGGCCGGGGAAGGCCGGCGTCGCGCCCTTGCGCACCACCCAGAGGTCGCGGCCGCCATGCGTCTCCTTCCAGGCGTAGTTGTGGTGGTTGTGGACGGAATCCGTCACCGCGCCGCCGATGATCCGGCGCACGCGCTCCACCACCCACTCGCGCCCGGCCTGGGCGTAGCGGCCGGCGAGCTGCATCGCCGCGATGTAGCGGCGGCCCAGCTCGCTCTCCGCGTCCACCACGGCGGGCGGCACGTGCATGCCCACCCGGCCGCCGGCCAGCCCCAGATAGTGCGTGGCGCTGCCATGGCCGAGGCCGCGGCTGCCGAAGTGGACGCCGATCCAGACGAAGCCGGCCTCGTCGCGCAGCAGGTCCACGTAGTGGTTGCCGCTGCCGACGGTGCCGAGCTGCGCCATCGCCTTCTCGCGGTAGGTCAGCCGGTCCGCCTCGCGCCACGCGTCGCGGTCGTCGAAGATCGGGTGCTCGACGCGCTCGGCGTTGGCGCGGCCGATGCCGAAGGAGATGACGCGCCGCACATCCTCCAGGATCGCCGGCACGCGCTCGCGGATCGCCGCGTAGGGCGTGTCGAGGCGCGCCGCGAGGTTGCCGCAGCCGATGTCGAATCCCACGCCGGAGATGCTGATCTGCCCCTCGTAGGCGATGACGCCGCCGACCGGCTGCGCGTAGCCCAGATGACCGTCGGCGCAGATCACGCCGGCGACGGCGTTGCCCACGCCCATGCAGTTGCGCATCTGCGCGACGGTCGCCGGGTCGTGCTCGCCGAACACGGCCAGCGGCGAATCGCGGTATGCCGGCGCCTGCCCCTCGGGCAGCACCACGCCGGCGGCGAGCGCGGCCTGGCTCTCGGCGCGCGCGGCGGCGCGGAAGCCGCACCAGGCGGGCCAGCCGCGGCCGCCTTCCGGCTCGCCGGGCCGCGCGACGCGGCTGTCGGGGTCGAGTCCGGCCAGGGTGGCCAGCTCGCGGGCACGCGCCTCCAGGGGATCGGGGCGGCGCATGGCGGTGTCTCCTTCGTCCTGTCGGCGTGGCGGGGACGCATCGTCGCCGATGCGGCCGCCGGGCACGCATTGGCGGGCGCGCGGGCGATGCCCCGCGACCGCCGGTGGTTCCGGCGCGAGGCCGGGGAGGGGACCCGGCGGCCGGTCCTGTGGCCGCCGGGGTTTCAGTCGCCGCGGATGAAGTCGGCGATCAGCGCGGGCGCGGCGGCGTCGAAGCCCACCACGTCCAGCATGCCGGCATCGTCCGGGTCCGCGATGGAGAATCCGTTCGACACCATGCCCACCACGACGAGCTTCGCCGCGATGCCGGTGCGTTCGCGGTAGCGGCGCAGCGCCTCGGCGGGGTGGATCGCGCCCGCCCAGGTCTCGCTGTCCGTGTAGACCACGAACGCGTCCACGCTCAGCCCGTGCTCCAGCGCGTGGAGCATGGGCAGGGCGCAGTCCGTGCCGCCGAAGGGCAGGTCGGACACGGCGCGCACCGCGTCGTCCAGCCGCATCGAGGGCGAGAGCGGCAGCGGCCGCAGCAGCGGCCGGCCGTTCCAGTTCCCGTCGGCCGAGGTGAAGCCGACGATCTGCGTCTGCGGCTCGGTCGCCGCCGTCATCAGCGCCATCGCCGCCGAGGCCTCGCGCGGCGTCAGCGCCGTGCCGGCCACCCGGCCCGCCGCCATCGAGCCCGACACGTCGAGCGCCAGCAGCAGGCGCTTCCCCGTCGGCTCCACCGTGGCGAAGGCCGTGTGGAAGGCCGCGTTCAGCGCGTCCACCACCGCCTGCACCGGCTCCCACACCAGCTTGCCGCGATCGCCCCGGCCCTGCGCGTAGGTGCGCAGCGCCAGCAGGATCGCCAGCGGGTGCAGCCGCGCGCGGCGGATGCGCTCGGCATCGCCCAGCGCCGAGAGCACGTCCGGCACGCGCTCGCCGAACGGGCGCAGCACGCCCACCGCCGTCAGCTTGGCCAGGCTGCGCACCAGCGCGCCGAGCGGCATGCGGTCGAGCAGCGCCTCCCACACCACGGCCTCGTTCAGCAGCGCGCCCGGCACCGCCTCGCGCGGCAGGTCGTGGGCGCGGATCAGCGCCGCCGCCGCGGCCGGGTCGGTGGTCCGCGCCAGCGTGTCCGCCGCGCGGAGCAGCGCCGGCAGCGACTCGCCCGCCGTGCCGCGGCACACCCAGTCGAACAGGTCGCGCCGCGCGGGCTCGGCCGTCTGCGGGTGGCTCAGGCGCAGCAGGTCGCGATGCGACCAGCCCTCGCGCTGGCGGTACTTCACCGCCTGGTAGGCGAGCGCCGCCACCGGCCGCGCCGCGTACCAGCCGCCGACCGCGCGCCGCAGGCCGCGGCCCCAGCCGCGCAGCCCCTCGACGAAGCCCGCGAAGCGGAAGAGCTGCGTGCCGGTGCGGGCGACGCGCGGCAGCGCGGCCAGCGCCAGACGGCGCGTCTCCACGGCCTCCGCCGAGGCGGCCAGCGCCAGCGCGAAGAGCGCCGGATCGGCCTTCGGCGCGCGGCCCGCCTCGCTGACCGCGACGATCCGCGCGACCGCGCGCGGGCCGTCGGCCGCGATGGCGCGCAGCACGGCGGCGGCGTTGTCGCGGGTCAGGGCGCGCTCGCTCGCGTAGTAGCTGCCGCCTTCGGTGCCGAGGATCAGGAAGCGGTCGAGCCGCGTCCAGTCGTCCACCGGGAAGGCGTGGCCGCCGGCGCTGTTCGGCACCGTGCCGGGGATCGGCTCGGATTGCGGCACGGCGTCCGCCAGCGCCTCGACCACGGCCGGGGAGACGGCGGTGGGCTCGAAGCGGCGGCGCAGGCGCGCGAGGAAGGTGTCGAGATAGCTGGCCATGGCCCGCCTCCGGGAAGAAGGTCCGGCGGGCATGGGGATGGCCCAGGGCTGCATCAGCCCCGTGCGAAGGAGCGGAGCCGCCCTACGAGGGCGGTGCCGGCGCAACCCCGGCCATGATGGAGCGGTTAACCCTGGGCCTCCGGCCCGCCGGAGGAATGTCGTCTGGGATGATCGTCATCGGGATTCAGAAGCGGCCGAACCGCTCGGGTCCGACTTTCCGCCCGCAGGCGCCCGGCCGTCGCTGCATCGTTTCATGGCTCGACATGCCGGCCTCCTTTCGCGCCGCATGGCCCCGGTCCCCGGGGGCGGGTGGTGTTGCATGGTCCCGATCGGGGACCGGTCCTACAGGCCCCGAGCCGGGGCCGGGGCGGACATGGTGGCGCCCGACGATGAAGTCCGGTGCTCTGCACTGAGCTACGGCGCCGCGTGGCGCCGGCGGGGCTTGCACCCGCGACCCCCGGATTAGGGATAACCGTCGAACCTCGGCCCGCCCGGGCCTCGATCCTCGCCGCCGTTGCCGGGGGCGCCGCGGACATGTTGGTTCGGCCGGGTACGGGTCGATGTGCAGTCGATAACCCGGCCGGTCCGGCCCGCAGGCGCCGCGTATGGCGGAACGACCCCGGGGGCGTCAAGCGGAACTTGATGTTTTCTAAAGTTTCCGCGGCCGGCCTGTCGCACCCGCCGAGTGGCACGCCGGCAGAGGCGCGACCGGGGCGACAGCCGGCGGCGGCGCCGATGGCGGCCGCGCCCCGCCGCGTTCAGCCGGGACGGCGGAAGGCGGCCCGGGCCCGCTCGGCCTCGGCACGGATCGCGCAGCCCTCGGCATGGTCGTTGACCAGCCCCATCGCCTGCATGAAGGCATGGACCGTGGTCGGGCCCACGAAGGCCCAGCCGCGCCGCTTCAGGTCCTTCGACATCGCCACCGAGGCGGGCGAGGTGGAGACCGGCGAGGCGGGGCTTGGCGAGGCGGAATCCGCCCCCTCGCGCGTCTCCGGCGGCGCCTCGAAGCGCCAGACATAGGCGGCGAGCGAGCCCGCCTCCCGCGCCAGCTCCCGCGCGCGGCGGGCGTTGTTGATCGCCGCCTCGATCTTGCCGCGATGGCGGACGATGCCGGCATCGCCCAGCAGCCGCGCCACGTCCCGCTCGTCGTAGCGCGCGATCCGGTCGCGGTCGAAGCCGTGGAAGGCGGCGCGGAAATTCTCCCGCTTGGCCAGGATGGTGCGCCAGCTCAGCCCGGACTGGAAACCCTCCAGGCAGAGCTTCTCGAACAGGCGCCGGTCGTCATCGACCGGGAAGCCCCATTCCGTGTCGTGGTAGGCGAGGTACTCGGGCGTCGCCGCGCACCAGCGGCAGCGCGGCCTGCCGTCCGGGCCGGGGAGGGTGGCGCTCACGGCGCCGCATGCCGCCATGGGGCGCCGGCGGGCCGGTGCCGGCGGGTGTTCCGGCATGGGCCGGGTGGGCGTGTGTTGACGGATGGCATTCGACGCTCTGCCGTTGAGCTACGGCGCCTCGCGGCACCGCGTGGGACTCGAGCCCACGATCTTCGCCGTGACAAGGTAACCATCCGCCGCCGGCCCACCCGGCCGATCCGGCAACGCGCCGCCCCGCGGGACGGAACACGGCGCGGTGGCGGGCATGCTGCCGCGACCGGTATGGCGTTTCCGGGACGATAACCCGGCCGCCTCGGCCCGCCATGGCCAGGAATGGCGCGCGGGTCGGCCATCGGTCAAGCGGAACTTCATTTTTCCTCAAGAGCGCCCTACATCGCGGCCATGATCACCACGGCCCAGATCCGCGCCGCGCGCGGGCTGCTGAAGTGGACCCAGGCGACGCTCGCCCACCGCGCCGGGGTGTCCACCGTGACCCTCAACATGATCGAGAACGAAACGGTGCGCCCGCGCGCCAACACGGTGGCCGCCATACGCGGCGCGCTGGAGCAGGGCGGCACCGAATTCCTGGAGGAGGACGGGGTGGGCGTCGGCGTGAAGCTGCGCCGCGCGGTGCAGTAGCCCCGCACGGCGCGCGGGGTCAGCCCTTCGCGACGCCCCAGAAGGTCGGGATCGGACCCTTGCCGATGCCGGAGACGTTCCGGCGATAGGCCTGGTAGGTCATGAAGAACCCTGTCGGGACGTAGATCGCGTCCCGCATGCCGGCGACGCTCAGCGCCTCGTTCGCGGCGCGTCGGCCGGCGAGGTCGGGGGCGGCGAACCAGGCGGCGCGCGCCGCCTCCACCTCGGGGCTGTCCGGCCAGCCGAACCAGGCCTGCGGCCCGTTGGCGTGCACCATGAAATTGGTCGCCGGATCGACGCAGCTGATGCCGGCGTTGAAGCTGTGCATCGCGTTCCAGCCGCCGCGCGCCGGCGGCTCGCGGTTGCCGCGGCGGGAGACGGTGGCGCCCCAGTCGAGCGCGACGATGTCGACCTTCATGCCGAGGCGCTGGAGCGTGTCGATCGTCACGTCGCATTGCGGCTTCACCCAGGGATGGTCCTGGGTGGCGAGGATCGTGACCGGCTCGCCGCGATAGCCGCTCTCGGCCAGCAGCCGCTTCGCCGCCGCGATGTCCGGTGGCCGGCGCAGCAGGTCGTTGCCCGCCTCGGTGTAGTCGGGCGTGCCGGGGATGAAGAAGCTGTTGTTGGCCTTCCACATCGCCTCGTCGTCGCCGACGACGGCGCGCATGTAGTCCTCCTGCGAGGTCGCCAGCATCAGCGCCTGGCGTGCCCGCACGTCGTTGAAGGGCGGGTGGAGGTGGTTGAGGCGCAGCACGCCGGTCATGCCGAGCGGGTCGGCCACCTCGACGGCGACGTTGCGGTTGCGCTTCAGCACCGGGACGAGGTCGCTGATCGCGTTCTCCCACCAGTCCACCTCGCCGTTCTGCAGCGCGGCGGCGGCTGTCGCGGCATCGGCCATGGTCAGCCACTCGATGCGGTCCAGCAGCATGCGCTTGCCGCCGGCGAGCCAGCTCGCCGGCTCGTCGCGCGGCACGTAGTCGGGATTGCGCTCGAACACGGCGCGCGCGCCGGGGACCCATTCGTCACGCCGGAAGCGCATCGGACCGGAGCCGACATACTCGCCGATCGGCGTGTTCGGGCTGGTCCGCGCGATGCGCTCGGGCATCACGAAGCAGGCGAGCACCGCGGCCTTGCCGAGCGCGTAGGGGATCTGCGGGAAGGGTTGCTTCAGTACCCAGCGGAAGGTGCGGTCGTCGGTCGCGGCCAGCTCCTGCTGGCGCGCCAGGATCATGCGGCCGAGGAAGTCGCGGGCCGACCAGCGGGCGATGCTCGCCACCGCGTCGCGCGCCAGCACCGGCGTGCCGTCGTGGAACTTGAGGCCCGGGCGCAGGCGGAAGGTCCAGGTGAGGCCGTCGGCCGAGACCTCCTCGGATTCCACCATCTGGCGCTGCGGCCGCAGCGCGGAATCGACGCCGTAGAGCGTGTCCCAGATCAGCATGCCGGCGTTGCGGACCACGTAGATCGTGGTCAGCACCGGGTCGAAATTCGTCAGGTCCACCTGCGGCACGAAGCGCAGCGTGCGGGCGGCCGTCCCCTGGGCGAGCGCCGGCGCCGGCAGGCCGCGGCCGAGCGCCGCGGCGGCCGTCCCGCCGATGAAGTGACGTCGTTGCATGCTGTTCCCGCTCCTGTCAGGCGCTTCGCCGCGTCGTCGTCGCTCGTCCCGGCAGCGCGACAGCGCCGCTCCGGCCATGCCGGAGGGCTGCGCAACTGCATCTTCTTGCGTTGCAACATGGCCGGATCGCGCTGTTCCGTCAAGCTAGGTCGACAGCAAGGGAGATCATAAACCAATGAAATAGAACAATAAATGCTGCGGGATTGATGATCGTGTCGACGATTCTCGACGGCAGGCGGCTTGCTTCCGGCCGGTCTCCCTGTCAGTCATGTCGTCGCCTGCCGACGACGGGAAGGGACGATGGATCTGGATCAGGCCCTGGCCGCGCTCGGCCTCGAGGGCAGGCTGGCCCGCTTCTACCTGGCTGCGCTGGAACTCGGCACGGCGCCGATCCATGCCGTGGCGGCACGGGCCGGGATCGGCCGCACCACCGCCTACGACCTGGCCCAACGTCTCGCCCGCGAGGAGCTGGCGACGCTGGTGCAGCGCAACGGCCACCGCCACCTCGCCGCCGCGGATCCGGCCGCGCTGGTGCGCGAGGCCGAGCGCCGCCGCGCCGCCGCCGAGAGCGCGCTGCCGGCCTTGCGCGAGCTGTTCAACAGCGCCGCCGCCACCCGCCCGCGCATCGCCTTCCACGAGGGCGAGGAGGGCATCCGCCGCGTCCTGTGGGAGACCCTGGAGTGCCGCTCCGGGGTGCTGCGCGGCATCCTCTCGATGCGCGAGCTGCTGGAGGCTCCCGGCCGGCAGGAGATGGACCGCTACCTGGCCGAGCGCATTCGCCGCCGCGTCACGCTGCGCGTGCTGCGCAGCCCGGAGCACGAGACCTTTGCCGGCATCTGGCCGGATTCCGACGCCGAGTATCGCGAGTTGCGCTGGGCGCCCCTGGGCGCCGCCTTCGCCAGCACCGCCTTCGTCTACGACGACCGCGTGGCGATCATCTCCTCGCGGCGGGAGAATTTCGGCCTCGCCATCCAGAGCGAGGAGGTGGCGCGGCTGGTGCAGACCCTGTTCGAACTGATCTGGGCTGGCGCCGCCGACACGCCGCCCGGCTGAGCGCGCCCCTGCGGCGGCCTGGACGGGGCGGAGCCCCCGGGGGCGCCGACGCACGCGCCGGCCCGCCCGGCGCCCTCCGCCTCCCGGTGCCGCGGCAGGGGGCGCTACAGCAGGAAGGCCAGCGCCTCGTCGCAGGGCTGCGCCACCTTCAGCGTCAGCAGCGCGTCGGCGCGGGTGCGGCCGAGATTCACCGCCGCGATTGGCTTGCCCAGATCGGCGGCCCGCTGCACGAAGCGCAGGCCCGACCAGACCATCAGCGACGAGCCGACCACCAGCACCGCATCCGCCTCGTCGAGCGCGTGGTAGGCGGCCTCGACCCGCTCGCGCGGCACGTTCTCGCCGAAGAACACCACGTCCGGCTTGAGCACGCCGCCGCAGGCGGGGCAGGGCGGCACGTCGAAGCCGGAGAAGTCCTGCGCCTCCAGGTCGGCGTCGCCGTCGGGCGCCCGCCCGGCATCGAGCATGGCCCAGCCCGGGTTGCGCCGCAGCAGCGCCGCCTGCATCGACTCGCGCGGCAGGGTGCCGCCGCAGTCCAGGCAGCGCACCACGTCCAGCCGGCCGTGCAGGTCGATCACCCGCCGGCTGCCGGCCGCCTGGTGCAGCCGGTCCACGTTCTGGGTCAGCAGCAGCGTGGTGCCGCCGCTTGCCTCCAGCCGCGCCAGGGCGTGGTGCGTCCGGTTGGGTCGCGCCCGGCCGAAGCTGCGCCAGCCGACCATGCTCCGCGCCCAGTAGCGCCGCCGCGTCGCCTCGCTGCCGAGGAAGGCCTGGATGGTCACGGGCGGCGTGCGCTTCCACTGGCCGTCGGCGTCGCGGTAGTCGGGGATGCCGGAGCCGGTGCTGCACCCGGCGCCGGTCAGCACGAACAGCCGCCGGTGGCGGCCGATGAAGTCCTGCAACGCGACGCTCTCGCTCATGCCGCCCTATGTAGGAACGGCCCGCCCGGCGCCTATGGCGCGCGCCGCGCGGAGGGGCGCCACGCCGGCCGGGCCGCGCTGCCACGACCTCGCTCGGCCCGCGCCGCCACGACCACTTCGGCCGGGCCGTCACGGCTGCTTCGCCGGGCCGTCACGGCCACGCTCGCCCCGGGCCGCCACGGCCACGCGGCATGGGCATGGTACGGCGGAAGCGTGTATCCCTCCGCTCCGGGCGGCCCCGGCCGCCGGGGAACGCGACAGGGACGGAAACGGAGAACGAGATGCAGGCGCCCGCACCGCTGGACACGCCCACCCTGCCGGACGGCATCCGCGCCCGCATCCTGCCGTCGGTGAACGGCCTCGCCATGCACGTGCTGGAGGCCGGCGAGCCCGGCCGCCCCGCCCTGCTGCTGCTGCACGGCTTCCCGGAGCTGGCCTATTCCTGGCGCAAGGTGATGCCGGCGCTGGCCGAGGCCGGCTACCACGTCGTCGCGCCCGACCAGCGCGGCTTCGGCCGCACCACCGGCTGGGACGCGGCCTACGACACGGACCTCGGCGAATTCCGCACCCTGACCATCGTGCGCGACGCGCTGGCGCTGCTCGCCGCCCTCGGCATCCGCCAGGTGGAGGCGGTGATCGGGCACGATGCCGGCGCGCGCATCGCGGGCACCCTGGCGCTGGCGCGGCCGGACGTGGCGCGCCGCGTGGCGATGATGAGCGCGCCCTTCACCGGCCCGCGCCCGCTGCCCTTCGGCACCGAGGGCGCGCCGGCGCCGCCGGCGCCCGACATCCACGCCGCCCTCGCGGCGCTCGACCCGCCGCGCAAGCACTACCAGTGGTACTACGCGACGCGCCCGGCCAACGACGACCTGATGCGCTGCCGCCAGGGCCTGCACGACTTCCTGCGCGCCTACTACCACCACAAGAGCGCCGACTGGCCGGGCAACCGCCCCCATCCGCTGCGCGCCTGGGTCGCCGAGGAACTGGCGAAGCTGCCGACCTACTACGTGATGCCTCTGGAGCAGGACATGGCGCAGACCGTGGCGCCGCACATGCCCGCGCCCGAGGCGGTCGCCGCCTGCCGCTGGCTGCCGGACGAGGAGCTGGCCGTGTACGCGGCGGAGTACGGCCGCACCGGCTTCCAGGGCGGGCTGAACTGGTACCGCTGCAACACCAGCCCGGCGCACACGGCGGAATTGCAGCTCCTCGCCGGCCGCACCATCGACGTGCCGGCGGCCTTCGTCTCGGGCGCGCAGGACTGGGGCATCCACCAGGTGCCCGGCGCGCTGGAGACGATGCGCACCCGCTTCTGCACCCGCATGACCGACTGCCACCTGATCGAGGGCGCCGGCCACTGGGTGCAGCAGGAGCAGCCGGCCGAGGTGGTGCGGCTGCTGCTGGATTTCCTGCGCCGCGAGGGCTGATCCGGCGCTGCCCGGTGCAGGGCGCGGCGTCCGGACGCGGGACGTCGGACGCGCGCGGCGCCGGCCAGCGGGGAGGGGGCTACCCTCCCCGCGCCGGTCACTTCCCGAGATGCCGGTCGAGGAAGGCGGCGATCTCGGTGAAGGCCTCCTTCGTCTCGGGCGCGTCGGGGTCGAACATGTACTGCGCGTGCGACTGCCCCTCGAACACCTGCAGCACCGCCTCCACCCCGGCCTGCCGCAGCTTGCGGTGGGTGCGCACCGTGTTGCTCAGGAACAGGTCGCGCGTGCCGCTGGTCAGGATCGCCGGCGGGAAGCCCGTGAAGTCGCCGTAGATGGGCGAGAGCTGCGGGTCCTTCAGGTCCGTCCCGCCCGCGTAGAGCGCCGCGGCATGGCTGAGATAGCCCTTGTAGCTGACCAGGATGTTGTCCAGCCACTCGTTGGTCCGGTAGGTGTCGCCGGTCTCCGTCAGGTCGGACCAGGGCGTGCCGGGCGCGATCGCGGCGGGCAGGGGCAGGCCCTCGGCCCTGGCGCGCAGGATCATCGCCAGCGTCATGCCGCCGCCCGTCGAGGTGCCGAAGATCGCCATGTTGCGCGGCCGCTGCATCTGCAGCGCGGCCTTCCACACCGCCATCGCGTCGTCCATCGCGGCGGGGTAGGGATGGTCAGGCGGCATGCGGTAGTCGAAGGAGACGACCTTGAAGCCGCTGAAGGCCGCCATCAGCGTCGCCTCCTGCGTGCCCGCCTCGCCGGGGTTGTAGACGTAGCCGCCGCCATGGACGTGCACCAGCAGCCGGTCCCGGTTCGCCGCCGGCACCTCGCGCGGCGTCAGGATGAACGCCTTCACCCCGCCGAGCACGGCATTCTCCATCGAGACGCCGAGCCGCGCGCGCAGCGCCGGCTGCGCCGCCGCGCCGGGGGCGGCGAGCCGCGCCACCAGCGCGCGCCACGCCTCGGCATTGGCCGGGTTGGCGTTCCAGGCCGGCGCGCGGTAGGGCGCGGCGATCGCGGCGCGCATGGCCGGGCTGGTCGTCTCCGGCACCGGGATGCTGCGCCCCGGCACCACGCGCGGCCCGGGCTGCGCGTTGAGCCGTGCCTGCTGCGCCTCCAGCGCGGCGAAGTCCGGGGTCAGCGGCGTGCCGCCGGCATTCCCCGGCGCCGCGGCCGGCTGCGCCCGCGCCGGCAGGGCCAGCGGCAGGGTGAACGCCGCCGAAAAGAGGGCGGTGCGTCTCGTGAGGTCCATCTGGGCATTTCCTCCGGGGATTTCCCCGCCTGCGCGTCCCGACGCGGTGCCTGGGCGCGGCGCCCCGGCACGACGGGCCGGGTTCGCGGCAGGTTCGGCCGGCGGCCCCGGCTTGGCAAGGCGGGCGCGCCACCGGCGGCGCGCCACTTGGTCGGCAGCGGCGCCCCGGCGTAGCCTGACGCCACGACAACGGGGAGGAACGGACGCGATGCGCATGCAGGCGGCGGTGCTGTACCGGCAGGGGCTGCCACGGCCCTACACCGAGAGCCGGCCGATGGTGGTCGAGGAGGTCGAGCTCGACCCGCCCGGCCCCGGCGAGGTGCTGATCGAGATCGTGGCCGCCGGCCTCTGCCACTCCGACCTCTCCACCATCGAGAACCAGCGCCCGCGCCCGCTGCCGATCGTGATCGGCCACGAGGGCTCGGCCATCGTGCGCGAGGTGGGGCCGGAGGTGCCGGACCTGAAGCCGGGCGACCACTGCGTCACCGTCTTCGTCACGAGCTGCGGCCATTGCCGCTACTGCGACGCCGGCAGGCCCAACATCTGCACCGGCGGCTTCGCCGCGCGCGCGGCCGGCACGCTGCTCTCGGGTGCGAGGAAGCTGCGGCTCAACGGCGAGCCGATCAACCACAACAGCGGCCTGTCGCTCTACGCGCAGTACGCGGTGGTGGCGCGCTCGGCGCTGGTGCGGATCGACCCCGACATCCCGCTCGCCGAGGCCGCGATCTTCGGCTGCGCGGTGATGACCGGCGCGGGCGCGGTGCTGAACACGGCGGGGATCGGGGCGGGCGACAGCCTGGCCGTGGTCGGGCTCGGCGGCGTCGGCATGAACGCGCTGCTCGCGGCGGTGGCGGCGGGGGCGGAGCGGATCGTCGCCATCGACACCAACCAGGAGAAGCTGGCGCTGGCCCGCGAATGGGGCGCCACCGACACCTTCCAGGCCGGCCCCGATTGCGCCGCCGCCGTGCGCGACGCGACCGATGGCGGGCTCGACACGGTGGTCGAGACGGCGGGCGCGATCCCGGCGATGGAGCTGGCCTACGCCATCACCGCGCGCGGCGGCCAGACCGTCTCCGCCGGCCTGCCCAACGTGCAGAAGCCCTTCTCCTACCTGCACGCGGCGCTGGTCTCGGACGAGCGCAGCATACGCGGCTCCTACATGGGAAGCTGCGTGCCGCAGCGCGACGTGCCGCGGTTCCTGCGGCTGTGGCAGCGCGGCAGGCTGCCGGTGGACCGGCTGATCAGCGGCCATATCGGCTTCGACGAGCTGAACGCCGGCTTCGACCGGCTGTCGGAAGGCGGCGTGCTGCGGCAATTGCTGCGGCCGCACGGCGTCCCGGCCGATCTTCTCCCCGGCAACGCATCGAAGGCGGCGTGACCATGACGGAACCGACCTACGAGATCCATGCCGTCCGCTACGCCACGCAGGCGCGCATGGCGTGGCAGAATTTCCTGTTCACCGACGACCACGCCTCCTCCATGCCCATCGACTTCTACGTCTGGGCAGTCGTCGGCAACGGCCGCACCATCGTCGTCGATGCCGGCTTCGACGAGGCGACGGCCGAGCGGCGCCGCCGCCCGCTGCTGCGCACCGTGCCGGAGGCGCTGGCGCTGGCGGGCGTGGACGCGGCCACGGTGCCGGAGGTGGTGCTGACCCATCTGCACAACGACCATGCCGGCGCCATGGCCGCCTTCCCGAAGGCGCGCTTCCACGTGCAGGACGCCGAGATGGCCTTCGCCACCGGCCGCTGCATGTGCCACGCCGCGCTGCGCCTGCCCTTCGAGGCGGAGCATGTGGTGGACGCGGTGCGGCACCTCTTCGCCGGGCGGCTCGACTTCCACGACGGGGCGAAGGAGGGGCCGGCCGAGATCGCGCCCGGGATCACCCTGCACCTCGTGGGCGGCCATTCCGGCGGGATGCAGGTGGTGCGGGTGCCGACGGCGCGCGGCTGGGTGGTGCTGGCGAGCGACGCGACGCACTACTGGGCCAATATCCGCGAGCGCCGCCCCTTCCCGATCGTGGCCGACCTGGGCGCGATGATGGAGGGCTTCCGCACCTGCGAGGCGCTGGCCGACGGGCCCGACCACATCATCCCCGGCCACGACCCCGAGGTGCTGCGGCGCTTCCCGCGATCGGGCGACAGCCCGGACGCGGTGCGGGTGGACCTGCCGCCGCTGGACTGAGGCGCCGGCCGGCCCGGCCCATCGCCCGGTCGCGCGGGTCGGATCGGCGGTCCGGCGCCACGATCGGTCGCCGGTTCGCGCCGGCCCGCGCCGCGACGGTTGCCCGGCGGCCGCGCCGCGCGTAGTGCAGGCCGGCGAACCCGGCCCGCGCCGGGCCGCTCCGCCACCGCCGCCACCGCCGCCACCGCCGCCAGCGCGCCGCGCCTTCCGCCGCGGCTCCGCGGCCGGCCACCTGGGAGTGCATGCGATGACGCCGTCCGAGGAGCAGCAGGAGGCGATCGAGGACGCGGAGGCCGTGGCGCGCGAGGTCGCGCCGGACTTCGACACGATGCTGTTCACCCTCTACCCGGACGAGGCGACGCTGCAGGCGTTGCGGCCCGGGCCGGACGACCTCGCGACGGTCACGGCGGCCGACCGCGCCGCCGCCGCCGTGCTGGCCGCCTCGGGCGTCGAGATCCTGGCCCGGGTGGCGGATGCGACGACTCTGCCCCCGGAGCAGGGACGGATCGACCACGCCTCCCTGCGGCGCGGCGCCGACGCCCTGGCCCTGCTGGGGCTCGACCCCGGCCTCGCCCGCCCGCGCCCGCCGCTGCCCCGCGGCGGCGGCACGCCGGCCGACCGGCTGATCCGCGCCTATCTGCACCCGGACGCGACCAACGCCTTCGGCCGCCTGGCGGAGGAGGTGATCGCGTCCGGCAAGCAGGGCGTGTTCGACGTGGCCATGCGCCGGCTGCGCGAGCGCTACGAGGACGAGACCGCGGCCCGGTTCGTCGCCGGCTTCTTCTCGATCGCGGAGACGGCGCGGCTCGGTCCCTCCGGCCGGGTCTCCCTGGTCGCGCTGCCGGTCTGCCTGATGTCGGGCGCGACCCTGCCGGACCCGGTGGAACTCGGGAACGGCTATCTCGCCTCGGGCGCGCTGCGGCCGGACTGGGACGTGCATTTCCTGCCCGGCTGGCGCTCCCCGATGCACCTCACGGGGGTGAGCCCCATCCTGCTGCGCCGGTCGCTGACCGAGATGGCGGCGGGGCGGGAGCCGGCGGCGCTGCCGGTCGCCGACGCGGAGACCCTGCAGGAGGAGGGCTTCGCGATGCTGCTCGGCCTGTGCGTGGACTGGAGCCTGCCGCTCTGGGAGGAGATGGAGGACATCGTCGACGAGGACCTGCTGGAGGAGGCGGAGGCGTACGGCGACGACGGCGACGACGACGAACCGGAGGACGACGAGGACGATCTGCCGCCCGATCCCGCCACGGCGGCGCGCGACGAGGCCTTCGCGCTCTGGCGGTCCGAGGCCGGCAAGGACACGCGCTGCGTGCCGCTGCCGCTGGTCCCCGCCGGCGAGGTCGCCGCCGAGATCCTCGATTTTCTCGAAGGCATGCGGAATCTCACGGACGGCCTCGGCGAGATCACGGATTTCATCGACGCCGCGCGGGAGGAGGTGCCGGGCGAGGAGGTGGTCGGCCACCCGGTGGTCAAGGGCCGGGCGCTGGAGCTGACGCTGCGGACGCGCGACGGCCGCTTCCTGGACAGCCGCCTCTTCGCCGCCGACGAATTGCCGGGACCGGTGGCGGCCACGCTGTCCCTGGTCCAGACGCTCCTGCCCTGCGAGCCGCGGGAAGGCACGGCGGATGGCGCCAGGCCGGCGGACGACCTGCCGGCGGACGACGCGCCGGCGAACGACGCGCCGGCGAACGACGCGTAGGGGAACCGACGGCGCCGGGCGGGGGCCGCCGCCCCGTCCACCCGTCCGCCGCCGGGCTCAATCCGGCGGCGGCGAGGCCAGCCACTCGCGCACCGCGTCGCGCAGGAAGCGCGCATCCTCGGGGTTCTGCATCGGGTTGCCGGCGCGGTGCCCCCAGATGCTCGGGATCGGCCGCAGCGCGGCGTGGCGCAGATGCGGCAGCTCCGCCTCGTTGTCGGCGACGCGGAAGTAGAGGTCGGTCGCGCCCGGCATCAGCAGCACCCGGGCGCGGATGGCGCCGAGCGCCCTCGCCAGGTCGCCGCCATGGCGCGGATCGTCGGCGATGTCGCCCGCCTCCCAGCAGCGGAGCTGCGCGTAGAGATCGGCCGCGTCGCGCGTGTCGTAGCGCGTCTCCCAGGTGCGGAGATAGGCGGCGAGGTCGGCGGCGCCGCTGGAGGTCAGGTGCAGCCCGGCGCGGTAGAAGTCCTGGCTCATCGCCCAGCTCGCGTAGATGCGGCCGAAGGCGCGCAGCGCCATGTCGGGGCGCGCGTCGAAGCGGCCGCCGCCGCGATGCTCCGGCGCCGCCTCCAGCACCGCCATCAGCGAGCGCAGGAACACCCGGTTGTGCTCGGCGGTGCGGGCGCTGCCGCAATTCACCACGATGCGGTCCACCGCCCCGGGGAACGCCGCCGCCCAGTGATAGGCCTGCTGCGCGCCCATCGACCAGCCATAGACGCAGGCCAGCCGCTCGACGCCGAACTCCTCCGCCAGCAGCCGCCGCTGCGCCGCCACGTTGTCCCACGCCGTCACGAGGTCGGGATAGTCGGGCGTGTTCGAGGGCGAGGAGGACAGCCCGTTGCCGAACATGTCGGGCTGCACGACGAACCAGCGAGTCGGGTCGAGCACGCCGTCCGGGCCGATCAGCCATTCCAGCTCCGGGTGCTGGGCGCCGTAGCTCGTCGGGTAGAGCACCACGTTGTCGCGCGCGGGCGAGAGGGTGCCGTGCGCCTTCCAGCTCAGCACGGCGCCCGGCAGCACCGCGCCGCCGCGCAGCGCCAGGTCGCCCAGCGCGAAGCGCCCCGTGCGGGTCGGCCAGCGGGTCGGCCAACGATCCATGTCGCCTGCAACCATGGACCTTCTCTCCTCGATCGTCCGCCCGCGGTGTGACGCGGGACACGGCCCGCCGATGCGATGCGTCGGAGAATGCGTCCCGGCAAGGGCCGCACGGGACGAGGCCGGCGCTCCTCCGATCGGGGGATGCGGCGGCGGCAGGACCGACGCAGCCTGCCGTCGCGACGATGCGTCCCGCATCGACGGCTGTCCAGGAAGGAAGATGCCATGTGCAGGCTGGCAGGCAACGACAGTCGCATCCGCCTCGGCTTCCGCCGGACGTTGGCGGCGCTGGCGCCCCGGCTCGGGCTGCTGGGCCTTGGGCTGGGTGTCGGGCTGGCATCGGCGGGCCTCGCCGACGAGCCGCGCGGCGCGGAGAGGCTCGCGACGCCGGTCGCCATCGGCCCGGTCGCCAGCAGCCCGGTCGCCATCGGCCCAGTCGCCATCGGCCCGGTCACCGGCGATCCGGAACACGACAGCATCGGCTATCCGCAGCCCCGGCCGAGCGAGTGCCTGATGGTTCGCTTCACCAGCCAGCCCGTGCCGGTCGGCGAGGTGACGGGCGATCCGGAGCACGACACGGTCGGCTATCGCGTCGCCGGCTACGAGCCCTGCCCGCCCGCGACCCGCTGAGCGGGACCTACGAGGCGCTCCCCGGTCAAGGCGCTCCCGGGCAAGCCTGCTCGGCCATTCGTCCATGCGCAAACCTCCGGAGGTTTGCTTGGGCAAGGCGCTCCCCGGGGGCCGCCGGCTGCGTCGCCGGGCCTCTGTCGGAAGGCGTGGCCACGCGCCCGGCGGCGCCGGCCGGGCTTGGTCGCCGGCCGCTCCCGTGCCACCGTTGCCGCAAGCAGCGGGGAAGGGAACGCCATGCCGGGCTTGCTGGCCGGGAAATCGGCGCTGGTGACGGGGGCCGCCTCCGGGATCGGCCGCGCCACGGCGCTGCTCTTCGCGCGGGAGGGCGCGCGCGTCACCCTCTCCGACCTGCCGGGCGAGGCGCTGGAATCGGCCGCCGCCGCCGTCGCGGATGCCGGCGGCGAGGCGCAGGCCGTCGCGGCCGACGTCACGCGGGAGGACGAGGTGGCCACGCTGGTGGAGCGCGCCGTCGCCCGCTTCGGCCGGCTGGACTGCGCCTTCAACAATGCGGGGGTCGCGCCGCGCAGCGTCGGCGCCGCCGGCCAGCGGATCGGCGAGATGAGCCGGGATTCCTGGGACGCGCTGCTGGCGATCAACCTCACCGGCGTCTGGCTCTGCATGAAGCACGAGCTGGCCGCGATGGAGCGGCAGGGCGGCGGCGCCATCGTCAACACCGCCTCGATCGGCGGGCTGGTCGGGCTGCCGCGCTCCAACGCCTATGTCGTCTCGAAGCACGCGGTGATCGGGCTGACGCGCTCGGCCGCGATCGACTACGCCGAGGCGGGCATCCGGGTGAACGCCGTCTGCCCGGGCTATGTCGAGACGCCGATGATCGGCGAGTCCATGGCGCGCCGCGGCGAGCAGATCCTCGGCACCGTGCCGATGCACCGGCTCGGCCGGCCGGAGGAGATCGCCGAGGCCGTGGCCTGGCTCTGCTCCGACCGCGCCGGCTTCGTCACCGGCGCGGCGCAGGTGGTGGACGGCGGCTACACGGCGGTCTGACCGCCATCCCGCACGGCCGGGCAAAAGGGAGGGAACCGGGAATGGATTTTTCGGGCAGGGTCGCGCTGATCACCGGCGGCGGCAACGGCATCGGCCGCGCCGCCGCGCTGGGCTTCGCGCGGCGCGGCGCGCGGGTGATGGTGGTGGACCGCGACGCGCGCGGCTGCGAGGAGACGGTGCGGCTGCTGCGCGAGGCGGGCGCCGAGGCGGGCCACGCCGTCGCCGACGTCACCCGCGCCGCCGAGGTGCGGGACTACGTGGCGGCGACGATGGAGGCCTTCGGCGCCATCGACTGCTTCTTCAACAATGCCGGCATCGAGGGCCGGGTCGCGCCGCTGGTCGATAGCGACGAGGAGAATTTCGACCAGGTGATCGCGGTCAACCTGAAGGGCGTGTTCCTCGGGCTGAAGCACGTGCTGCCGGTGATGCTGCGCCAGGGGCGCGGGGCGGTGGTGAACACGGCCTCCACCGCCGCGGTGCAGGGCTCGCCCGGGCTTTCCGTCTACGTCGCCTCGAAGCACGGCGTGCTCGGCCTCACCCGCACGGCGGCGGGCGAGGTGGCGCGCGGCGGGGTGCGGGTGAACGCCGTCTGTCCCGGCCCGACCGCGACGCGCATGATCGAATCGCTGGAACGCCAGGGCGGCAACGACCCGGAGCAGGTGGGGCGCCGCTACCGCGACACCATCCCGCTCGGCCGCTACACCACGGCCGAGGAGGTGGCCGGGGTGGTGCTGTTCCTGTGCTCGGACCTGGCCGGCGGCGTCACCGGGGCGCACTACCTCGTGGATGGCGGCCGCACCGCCACCTCGGCCAGCGTCCGCACCGTCGGCGGCTGACCTCCGCCGCCCTGCCGGCAAGGATGAGCAGGCGGGGGGCGGATCCGTGGCCGCGACGGTCGGCGGGCCGCCCCGGCCGGACGCCGCGGTCCATGGGGCGATCCATGGGGGGGCGATCCATGGGGGACGAACCATAAAATGGAATGATGGCTCGCAAAGGAAACCGGGGCCGGCGGGACGGGCGGGAACGGGGATGCCATCGCCGGCGCACCCTGCCCGCAGCGAATTCAGCGCATTGAACGCCGCCGCCCGGAAGCGGGAGGGCGGGACGGGGGAGGGCGGCCGGAAACGCCGACGCGACACCGGGCATCGCCAGCGCAACGGCCGGTTGACGATGCCGGCCATGCTCCCTATGTATGCCCGCGGCTGCCCTCAGCGATTCGTGGCCCCCGCCGCGCCGCGCTGTTCCCTCCCTCCTCCATTCGGGACTTCGTCGCCGCCCGGCGCGCCTTCTCAGGGCGCGCCTTCTGGCGACCCGGCTGGGCCACTCCCCCGCGGCAACGCGCCGCCTGGCCCTTCAGCCCGCCCCCGGTCCCGGCTCCCACCCGTCGCCTTCGGACTCGCCGAGCACCCATGCACCTCTCTGAACTCAAGGCCAAGAGCCCCTCGGACCTGCTCTCCTTCGCCGAGCAGCTTCAGATCGAGAACGCCTCCTCCCTGCGCAAGCAGGACATGATGTTCGCGATCCTGAAGCAGCTCGCCGAGAACGACCAGGCGATCTACGGCGAGGGGACCCTGGAGATCCTGCCCGACGGCTTCGGCTTCCTGCGCTCGCCGCAGGCCAACTACCTGCCGGGCCCCGACGACATCTACGTCTCCCCCTCCCAGGTACGCCGCTTCGGCCTGCGCACCGGCGACACGGTGGAGGGGCAGATCCGCTCTCCCAAGGACGGCGAGCGCTACTTCGCGCTGCTCAAGGTCAACGCGATCAACTTCGAGCCGCCCGAGGCGCTGCGGCACCGCATCAACTTCGACAACCTGACGCCGCTCTACCCGCAGCGCCGGCTGCGGATGGAGAACCCGGAGCTGGAGAACGCGCCCGCCGGCAAGAGCGGCCCGCAGAAGGACTACACCCACCGCGTGATCGACCTGATCGCGCCGATCGGCATGGGCCAGCGCGCCCTGGTGGTGGCGCCGCCGCGCACCGGCAAGACGGTGATGCTGCAGAACATCGCCAAGTCGATCACTGCGAACCACCCGGACGTGTTCCTGATCGTGCTGCTGATCGACGAGCGGCCCGAGGAGGTCACCGACATGGCCCGCACGGTGCGCGGCGAGGTGGTCGCCTCCACCTTCGACGAGCCGGCGACGCGCCACGTCCAGGTGACCGAGATGGTGCTGGAGAAGGCCAAGCGCCTCGTCGAGCACAAGCGGGACGTGGTGATCCTGCTCGATTCCATCACCCGCCTCGGCCGCGCCTACAACTCGGTGGTGCCCTCCTCGGGCAAGGTGCTGACCGGCGGCGTGGACGCCAACGCGCTGCAGCGCCCGAAGCGCTTCTTCGGCGCCGCGCGCAACATCGAGGAGGGCGGCAGCCTCACCATCATCGCGACCGCCCTGATCGACACGGGCAGCCGCATGGACGAGGTGATCTTCGAGGAGTTCAAGGGCACCGGCAACTCGGAGCTGATCCTTGACCGCAAGCTCTCCGACAAGCGCACCTTCCCGGCGATCGACATCACCAAGTCCGGCACCCGCAAGGAGGAGCTGCTGGTGGATCGCGCCACGCTCTCCAAGATGTGGGTGCTGCGCCGCATCCTGAACCCGATGGGCACGCAGGACGCGATGGAGTTCCTGCTGGACAAGCTCAAGTACAGCAAGACCAATCAGGACTTCTTCGACGCGATGAATACCTGAGCGCGCGACGCGCCGGGTTGCGGCCCGGCTGCCGGCGCGCGCCGGCCCCGCGCGTGCCGCGAAAATGCCTTGGAACCGCCCGGCCGTTCGGCCGATTCTTCCACATCGCCCCGCGCCGGCGGGGCAGTGACGGGAGAAAGCCATGTTCGACGCGACCAGGGTGCTCGGCTCCATTCTGGAGAGCCGCGGCACGCCCTCCGCTGATGGACGCCTGCAGAACGCGGCCCGCAGCGGCGATGCCGGCGGGTTGCTGCAGCAGGTGCTGTCCCAGATCGGCGGCCAGGGCGGCGCGGCAGGCAGCGCATCCGGCGGCGGCCTCGGCGGTCTGCTGGGCGGGATGCTGAACCGGGGTCAGGGCGCGGGCCAAGGTGGGGGCCAGGGCGGGGCGCCGGCCGGGCAGGGTTCCGGCGGCGGCCTGCTCGGCGAGATCGCCGGCATGGTCCGGCGCGGCTACGAGAACCCGCGCGACGAGCTGCGCCGCAACAACCCGGCGGTGATGGGCGGCCTCGGCGCGCTGGCCGGCGCGATCCTGGGCGGCGGGCGCGGCGCCACCGGCGGCGGGCTGATGGCCGTGCTGGGCAGCCTGGCCTATTCGGCGATGCAGAAGCAGCGCGCGGCCGAGGGGCAGGCGCCCGAGCCGGCACCGGCCAGCCTGCCCGGCTACCAGGATGCCGGCGACGTGCAGCGCAAGGCCACGCTGATGCTGCGCGCGATGATCCAGGCGGCCAAGTCGGACGGCCGGATCGACCAGGACGAGATGGACCGCATCCTCGGCAAGCTCGACGAGCACGGCGAGGATGCCGAGGCGCGCGACTTCGTGCTGCGCGAGATGCGCGGGCCGGTCGACGTCGAGGGGCTGGCGCGGCAGGCGCAGGGTCCGCACGAGGCGGCGGAGATCTACGCCGCCTCGCTGATGGCGATCGAGGTCGATACCCAGGAGGAGCGCGACTACCTCGCGAGGCTGGCGGCGGCGCTGGGGCTGTCGCGCGAGGCGGTGGACCATATCCACGGCACGCTCGGCGTGCGGGTCTGAGCGTCCGGCGCGAGGGCATCGGGGCGCTGCCCCGAGGCAGGGGAGGGCGTTGCCCTCCCCCGCACCCCTCCCACCAAAGGGCGAAGCCCCTTTGGAAACCCCGTTCGGAAAGGCACTCGGGCGGTCCCGACACCCGGGCCTGAAAACGGATAGAGGTGCAGGAGGGCCTCGCCCTCCTGCCGGATGGGGCCCGGGGAAGGCAGGGCCTTCCCCGGGAGCCGTCCCCGGTGCCCCGATGTCCCCGGCAAGCAGCCCCGCGCCTGTTGCAAGGCCCTTGCCCTTTCCAACGGCGGCTCGCCGCCGCTAGTGTCCCCGACCCTTGTGGGGAGAGAAGCCGATGACTGCGCGCGGGTGGAACCCGGCAAGCTGGCGCGACATGCCGATCCGGCAGGTGCCGGAGTATCCCGACCAGGACCTGCTGGCCGCCACGGAGCGCAAGCTCGCCGGCTGGCCGCCGCTGGTCTTCGCGGGCGAGGCGCGTCGCCTGAAGCACTCGCTGGCCCAGGCCGCCTCCGGCCAGGCCTTCGTGCTCCAGGGCGGCGACTGCGCCGAGGGCTTCTCGGATTTCAGCGCGAACATCATCCGCGACACCTTCCGCGTGCTGCTGCAGATGGCGGTGGTGCTCACCTTCGGCGGCGGCCTGCCCGTCGTGAAGATGGGCCGCATGGCCGGGCAGTTCGCCAAGCCGCGCTCCTCGGACGTGGAGACGGTGGCCGGCGAGACCCTGCCGAGCTACCGCGGCGACATCATCAACGGCCCGGAATTCACGTCCGCCGCGCGCATCCCCGATCCGGCGCGGATGGAGTTCGCCTATCTCCAGTCCGCCGGCACGCTGAACCTGCTGCGCGCCTTCGCGACCGGCGGCTACGCCGACCTGCACCAGGTCCACCAGTGGAACCTCGGCTTCGTCGCGCGCTCGCCGCTCGCCGACCGCTACCGCGACCTGTCGCAGCGCATCGACGAGACGCTGAACTTCATGTCCGCCTGCGGCATGAACAGCATCACCGCGCCGCAGATCCGCGAGACGGAATTCTACACCAGCCACGAGGCGCTGCTGCTGCCCTACGAGCAGGCGCTGACCCGCGTCGATTCCACCTCCGGCGACTGGTACGCCTGCTCGGCGCACTTCCTCTGGATCGGCGACCGCACGCGCCAGCCGGAAGGCGCGCATGTCGAGTTCCTGCGCGGCGTGCGCAACCCGATCGGCATGAAGGTCGGCCCGAGCATGGACGCCGACGAGCTCGTGCGCCTGACCGAGCTGCTGAACCCGGCCAACGAGCGCGGCCGGCTGACGCTGATCTCGCGCATGGGCGCCGACAAGGTCGAGACCCGCCTCTCGCCGCTGGTGCGCGCGCTGCGCCGCGCCGGGCGCGAGGTGGTGTGGCTGTGCGACCCGATGCACGGCAACACGGTGAAGGCGGCGAACGACTACAAGACCCGCTCCTTCGACGCGATCCTCGCCGAGGTGCGCGGCTTCTTCAACGTCCACGCCGCCGAGGGCACCTGGCCGGGCGGCGTGCACGTCGAGATGACCGGGCAGGACGTGACGGAATGCGTCGGCGGCGCCCGCCGCCTCTCCGAGGCCGATCTCTCCGAGCGCTACCAGACCTTCTGCGACCCGCGCCTCAACGCGGAGCAGTCGCTGGAACTGGCTTTCCTGATCGCCGAGGAGCTGAAGTCGCGCCGCGTGCGGCCGGAATTCGTGCCCTCCCAGGCGGCGCAGTAGGGGCTCCGACGTGGACGCGAACGAGGCGGCGGAGGCGGCCAGCATCCGTGCCCGCACCGACCACTACTTCAACCGCACCAAGGCGATCGTCTCGCGCTTCGGCGATTGCCGCGTCACCTACGCGGTGTTCCTGCGCCGTCCGGTGGTCTCGGCCCCGGGCCTCGCGCTGGAATGGCTGGAGCAGGTGGCGGCCGAGCGCGGCACGACCTTCGACATCGAGCTGATGCACAAGGAAGGCCACTGGGTCGGCGCGGGCGACCCGCTGCTCTACCTCACCGGCTCCTTCACGCAGCTCGCCGACCTCGAGACGCTCTACCTCCAGAAGCTCGGCCCCGCCTGCGTCGCCGCGCACAACGCCTACCAGATGTGCATGGAGCTGCCCAAGGCCGCCTTCCTCGCCATGGAGGCCCGGCACTGCGCCGGCGCCGAGATGGAGGAGATGATGAGCTACGCCGCCGCCGTCGGCAGCCGCGCGGCGCAGCGCGAGGGCGCGAAGGGCTTCATCGGCAACGCCACCGACGAGACGGCGCACTGGTTCGGCAACAAGCGCGGCTTCGGCACCATGCCGCACGCGCTGATCGGCTACGCCGGCTCCACGCTCCGCGCCGCCGAGATGTTCCACGAGACCTACCCGGACGAGGACATGACCGTCCTGGCCGACTATTTCGGCCGCGAGGTCACGGACAGCCTGGAGGTCTGCCGCCGCTTCCCCGAGCTCGCCGCCGCCGGCCGCCTCGCCTTCCGGCTGGACACGCATGGCGGCCGCTTCCTGGAAGGGCTGGACCCGGCGGCGAGCTACGCCGTGCTGGAGCGCCACGTGCCCGGCGCCATCCGCCGCTACCGCAACGAGACCGAGCTGCGCCATCTCGTCGGCACCGGCGTCTCGGCGGCCGCCCTCTGGCGGATGCGCGAGGCGCTGGACGCGGCCGGCTTCCCGAAGGTGCGCCTCGTCGCCTCCTCCGGCTTCGGCGTGGTGAAATGCCGCGTCATGGCCGAGGCCAAGGCGCCGATCGACGTGGTCGGCACCGGCTCCTTCATCCCCGAGATCTGGAGCGAGACCTACGCCACCGCCGACATCGTCGCCTATGACGGCGTGCCGCGCGTGAAGCTCGGGCGCGAATTCCTGCTGCGCCAGCAGGCGTCGCGCCGGCCCTGAGCCGGGCGGGGGAGGGCAGGCGCCCTCCCCGGGGAAGGCGCCGCCTTCCCCGGACCCCAACCGCCAGGAACCTCAGGTTCCTGGACCTCCGCTGGCGTTTTTGGCCCCGTCGGTTCGGCCGATGGGGCTTTCTTCGCAGTCCGCCAAGGTTAATATTCCTTGATAGCAGAAAAAATTCCTATTATGATCCGGCCCAGGTGAAGGGCCCGGCCTGCCGCCGGCCCGCCGCGTCTCCCGGCCGCCCCCACGGCCGCAACGGTGGAGCAGCAGCATGGCCGCCTGGACCGGTATCGTCGGCAATGGCTACACGCCCGAGGCGTTCGACGCCTATTGCCGCACCCTGCGCTGGGCGGCGTGGAAGCCCGGCTTCGTGGTGCTGCACAACACCGGCGCGCCCTCGCTGGCACAGCGCCCGCTCGGCTTCACGCGCCAGCACATGGCCGGCTTCGAGGCCTTCTACCGCGACACGCGCGGCTGGAGCGCCGGCCCGCACCTCTTCGTCGACGACCGGCTGATCTGGGTGTTCACCCCGCTCACCCGGCCCGGCGTCCATTCGCCCTCCTGGAACCGCGTGGCGCTGGGCTGCGAGATGCTCGGCGACTACGACCGGGAAAGCTTCACGGAAGGCCGCGGCGGCCAGGTGCGCGCGAACGCCGTCGCCGCGCTGGCGACGCTGGCGGCGGTCGCCGGGATCGAGCCGGGCGGCATGCGCCTGCACCGGGAGGACCCGCTCACCACCCATGCCTGCCCGGGCAGGGCGGTGGAGAAGGCGGCGATGGTGCGGTCGGTGCGGGATCTGGTCGCGGCGCGGCACGCGGCCGTGGCGGCACGGCCGGTCGGCGCGTAGGCCGTCGGGCCTGGGGAATGCCGGTGGGAAGACGTCGGGGCGAACCGGAAGTCCGCCGACGTCGAAGCGATCGGATCGCCCGTCGGCGCAGGCATGATCGCGCCGCCTGTCGGCGGCAGGCCGCCGGACCGTGGCCCGGCGGCAGGTCCCGCGCGGCAGGGCCGCGCGGGGAAGCCGGATCAGCGCGAGTAGAACTCGATGACCAGGTTCGGCTCCATCTGCACCGGGTACGGCACGTCCGTCAGCTTCGGGGCGCGCACGAAGCGGCCGCGCATGGCGCGGTGGTCCACCTCGATGTACTCCGGCACGTCGCGCTCGGCCGACTGGGCGGCGTCGAGCACCACGGCGAGCTGCTTGCTCTTCTCCTTGACCTCGATCAGGTCGCCGTCCTTGACGGAGTAGGAGGGGATGTTGAGCCGCTTGCCGTTCACGGTCACATGGCCGTGGTTGACGAACTGGCGGGCCGCGAAGGGGGTCAGCGCGAACTTCATGCGGTAGATCACCGCATCCAGCCGGCGCTCCAGCAGCTCGATCAGGTTCTCGGAGGTGTCGCCCTTGCGGCGCACGGCCTCCTCGTAATACTTGCGGAACTGCTTCTCGCCGATGTTGGCGTAGTAGCCCTTCATCTTCTGCTTCGCCATCAGCTGCACGCCGAAGTCGGTCGGCTTGCTCTTGCGGCGCTGGCCGTGCTGGCCGGGGCCGTAGCTGCGCTTGGCGACGGGGCTCTTCGCGCGCCCCCACAGGTTCACGCCGAGGCGGCGGTTGATCTTGTACTTGCTTTCCACGCGCTTGGTCATGCGACGCGGGTCCTTCTACGCTCGTGTGTTGTCCCGGTAGTCGCCATGCCCGCGACGCGGACAGGCGCGGGCGCATGCCCCGCAGGCATGTCCACGTTCCCAGGAAGAGGCGGGGCGTATAGGGGGCGGGGGAGGGGCTGTCAAACCTCGCCGGCGCGCGGCTGCCGCGCGGGCGGCCCCGCCGGCCCGCGCGGCCGCCATGGGCCCGGCGGGGCCATTTGTCCGGATCCGCCCCGTCGTCCCGGCCGGTGGAAGCGCCCGGCGGCGAGGTCTGCCCGGGGCATGGTCGCCGCCGCTCCCGCCTGCCGAGCGCTCTCGTGAACCGCTCCGGCCGGTCACCGGTGATAGGCTGCGATCGTACCGCCCCGTCACCGATCGGCAGGGAGCCCGGCATGCCGGCAATCCGTCCCGAGCCCGTGCTGGACGCCCTCTACGCCGCCGCCGCCGATCCCGCCGGCTGGCCCGCCGCGCTCGCGGCCCTGGCCGACCATGTCGGCGCCGGCAGCGCGATGCTGGTCCGCAACGCCCCGGCCGGACGGCACAGCACGCTGCTCGCCGTGCGGACGCGGGAAGACCTCGACGACCTCTACCTCCGTCGGCATGTCTGGAACCCGTGGACCCGCGGCGCGGGCCGGGTGCCGCCCAGCCGGGTGGTCGCGGCCAGCGCCGTCGCGGACTGGGACATGGTCCGCCGCACCGAATTCCATGCCGACATCCTGCATCCCCAGGGCATCCGGGACATGCTCTTCGTGACCCATGCCGGCTTCGCGGCGGAAGGCGCGGTCGGCGGCATCAGCGTCTCGCTCGACGCGCGCCAGGCCGACCGGGTGGGGGCCGCCTCCCGCTGTCTCCAGCGTCTGGCTCCGCACCTCTCCCGCGCGCTGGACCTGTCGCGCCGCTTCGCCGCCCGCGACCGGGGCAGCCGGCAACTTGCCGCCCTGCTGGATCTGCTGCCGGGCGCCGCCCTGCTGCTGGACCCGCGCGGCCGCGTCTCGCACGCCAACCCGGCGGCCGCCGCGCTGCTGCGCCAGGGCGACGGCCTGACCGTGACGCGGGAGGGTGGGCTGCGCCCCGCCGCCGCCCTGCCGGCCGAGAATGCCGCGCTGACGCGCCGGATCGCCCGCGCCCTGGCCGTGGCGGCCGGCGATCCGGTCGAGCCGGGCGGCCCCCTGTGCCTGACCCGGCCGGGGCGCGGGCCCCCCCCCCGCCGGGCGGGGGGGGCGCGGCCCCGCC
>NZ_JALPRX010000260.1 GCF_023223525.1 Roseomonas acroporae
GGATGGAGATCACGCCGGCGCCCCAGTCATGGTGTATTCCAACCCCGCCGATACTCCGGATCGCTGCGACGCTGAACGTCGATCGGAGTCAGCCGACGCCGCGCCTCGGCACACCCCTCCACAAACCCTGGATCTGGATTGGCACATTCGCCGGGTCGGGGCAGGCTGCGACGCATTGCCCACCAATCGATGCCGGCCCGGACATTCGGCGGCTGAGCTGCGATCCAGGCGTCCATCATCTGGCGGTCGGCGTGGCCGCGAGCGAAGCCCGTAAGTGGACTGGCTATTGCTGCAGCGTCAGTTGACGGGCGCGACGGTGCAGAAGACGCGGGAGGTGGCGGTGCTAAAGCGGCAGAGCGCGGGTGATTTTCCATGAACTCAGTGCGGGGAATGCTGGCGATTTCGTCGTCTGTAAGCCACGCCATCTGCCCAGGATCGGTGGTCACCATGCGCCCAACGATCGCATTGGGGATGGCGTATTCCCGTGCTACCCGTGCCATCAGGACCGTGGCAGCCATAGTGTTCGCGTTCTCCCCGGCCGAGACCGAGGCGCTATGAACGCCAATCCTGGCACCGCGCTCGATCAACCGATCTTTGGCAGCGGCGAACAATAGAAAACAAGCTGAGGCACAGGTTGCGCCGGTGGGGACCACGACGGCCATGTTCAGCCCGGCGACCAAACCCCGCATCCGGTCCGCAGCAGCAAGATTTCCACCTGGGCTATCGACTACCAAGACGACGCGCCGACCGAGACCTCCCACCAGCCTGATGAAGCGTTCCTCGTCGCCCAGACGGATCGGGCCCTGAGCTTGGATGAAGGTCAGCCGCTCTTCCTCGGAGAGAACACGAAACTCCATGGCCATGACCGGCCATCCCGAGAGCAGTAGACAGATGAGCAGGAAGCTAGCGCGCCAACGGTTCATCCGTGCTTCTCCAGCAAACGAATGCAATCTCGCGTCAGGCGAGCCCCGGTAGCGAGGCGCTGAAGGCGAATATCGTCCCGCAACGAACCCGTTGTCCAGCCGGACCGAAGGCG
>NZ_JALPRX010000261.1 GCF_023223525.1 Roseomonas acroporae
CCGCTCACCGCGAGCTGCCAGGCGCCGAGGAAGGCCGCCAGCAGGCAGAGCGAGACGATCGCGGCACGGGCGTTGAGGTTGACGTGGCGCATCAGGACCTCCGGATGGCGAAGGCGTTCACGTAATCCTCCGGCTTCGCGGGATCGAACGCCCTGCCCATCACGACGATGGTGCGGCCGGTGGCCCGCGCCGGATCGAGCCCCGCCTCGCGCATGGCGCGCTCGGCGTCGGTGGCGAGGTAGACCTGCCGCGCGATGCCGGCGTAGTCGACGTCGCCGCGGATCTGCCCCCAGCGCTTCATCTGGGTCAGGATCCAGATCGCGAAGCTGTCCCAGGGCATCGGCGCGAAGCTCACCCGGTCCGGCACGCGCCGCACGGTGCCGTGCCCGTCGGCTATGGTGCCGGTAAGCACCTGCTGCACCACCACCTCCGGCTGGTTCAGGTAGTTGGCCGGCGCGATCGCGGCCGCGATCTCCTTGCGGTTCTCGGGCTTCGTGGCATAGGCGGTGGCGTCGACGATCGCCCGCAGCATGGCGTGGTAGGTGTTGGGCGCCGACTGCGCCACCTCCCGACCGATGCCGAAGGAGCAGCACGGGTGCCCGTCCCAGATCTCGCGCGAGAGGATGTGGAGGAAGCCGACGCCGTCGTAGACGGCGCGCTGGTTGATCGGGTCGGGGCCGAGGAAGCCGTCGAAATTGCCCGAGCGCAGGTTGGCCACCATCTCCGGCGGCGCCACGACACGAAGCTGCACGTCGCGGTCCGGGTCCAGCC
>NZ_JALPRX010000262.1 GCF_023223525.1 Roseomonas acroporae
TGTGGAGGAAGCCGACGCCGTCGTAGACGGCGCGCTGGTTGATCGGGTCGGGGCCGAGGAAGCCGTCGAAATTGCCCGAGCGCAGGTTGGCCACCATCTCCGGCGGCGCCACGACACGAAGCTGCACGTCGCGGTCCGGGTCCAGCCCGTGCTCGGCCAGGTAGTAGCGCAGCAGGTAGTTGTGCATCGAGAAGTCGAACGGGATCCCGAAGGTCATGCCCTTCCAGTCCTTCGGGTCGCGCCGGTCCTTG
>NZ_JALPRX010000263.1 GCF_023223525.1 Roseomonas acroporae
TCGTCGGCCGCGACGACTTCAAGGCCGAGTTCGTGCTGCGCTTCGCACCGCCCCCAGCCCGCGACGGCGACATGCCCTTGCCCGGCCCCTACCCCCGAGCCTGGGGGCCGGAAGACCTGGCGCTAGTCCAGGCGCACATGCAGCGCATCTGGACGCACCGCTTCACCAAGCAGACCGTCGAGGACGCCATGGTGGCCGAGGCGGCGCGCCATCGGTTCCATCCCGTCGAGGACTGGCTCGCATCCTTGGTGTGGGACGGGGTACCTCGGGTCGATGGCTGGCTGCACCGCGGCTTCGGCTGCCCCGGCGACGACTACCACGCCGCCGCCGGCGCCAAGATGCTGATCGCCAGCGTCAAGCGCATCCGCCAGCCGGGCGTGAAGTTCGACCACACGCCCGTCTTCGAGGGCGGCCAGGGCCTCGGCAAGTCCACCGCCCTCCGCGCCCTCTACGGCGACGACTGGTTCTCCGACAGCTTGCCCGAGGATCTGGCATCGAAGGACGCCGCCATGGGTCTGCTCGGGGTCTGGTGCCTCGAGCTGGCCGAGCTTCAGCAGCTCATTCGCGCCGAGGCCGAGACGGTGAAGGCCTTCATGTCTCGCCAGGTGGACCGCTTCCGCCCGCCCTACGGCAAGGCCTACGTCAACCGGCCGAGGCAGTGCATCCTTGTAGGCACCACCAACGCCGAGGAATGGCTGAGCGACACCACCGGCAACCGCCGGTTCTGGCCACTCGCCTGTCGCCATGCCGACGTGCCCTGGATCCGCGAG
>NZ_JALPRX010000264.1 GCF_023223525.1 Roseomonas acroporae
TCCGCCCGCCCTACGGCAAGGCCTACGTCAACCGGCCGAGGCAGTGCATCCTTGTAGGCACCACCAACGCCGAGGAATGGCTGAGCGACACCACCGGCAACCGCCGGTTCTGGCCACTCGCCTGTCGCCATGCCGACGTGCCCTGGATCCGCGAGTGGCGAAACCAGCTATGGGCCGAGGCGGCAGCCCGTGAGGCGGCAGGCGAAGCGTGGTGGCTCAGCGAGGAGCCGGCGCAGCAGGGAGCCGCG
>NZ_JALPRX010000265.1 GCF_023223525.1 Roseomonas acroporae
CCGCTCACCGCGAGCTGCCAGGCGCCGAGGAAGGCCGCCAGCAGGACCAGCGAGACGATCGCGGCACGGGCGTTGAGGCCGACGTGGCGCATCAGGACCTCCGGATGGCGAAGGAGCTCACGTAGTCCTCCGGCTTCGCGGGATCGAAGGCCCGGCCCATCACGACGATGGTGCGCCCGCTCGCCCGCGCCGGATCGAGCCCCGCCTCGCGCATGGCGCGCTCGGCATCGGTGGCGAGATAGACCTGCCGCGCGACGGCGGCGTAGTCGACGTCGCCGCGGATCTGCCCCCAGCGCTTCATCTGGGTCAGGATCCAGATCGCGAAGCTGTCCCAGGGCATCGGCGCGAAGCCCACGCGCTCCGGCACGCGCCGCACCGTGCCGAGCCCGTCGGCGAAGGTGCCGGTCAGCACCTGCTGCACCACCACCTCCGGCTGGTTCAGGTAGTTGGCCGGCGCGATGGCGGCCGCGATCTCCTTGCGGTTCTCGGGCTTCGCGGCATAGGCGGTGGCGTCGACGATGGCGCGCAGCATGGCGTGGTAGGTGTTGGGCGCGGCCTGCGCCACCTCCCGCCCGATGCCGAAGGAGCAGCACGGGTGCCCGTCCCAGATCTCGCGCGAGAGGAGGTGGATGAAGCCGACGCCGTCGTAGACGGCGCGCTGGTTCACCGGGTCGGGGCCGAGGAAGCCGTCGAAGTTGCCCGAGCGCAGGTTGGCCACCATCTCGGGCGGCGCCACCACGCGCAA
>NZ_JALPRX010000266.1 GCF_023223525.1 Roseomonas acroporae
GGTGGATGAAGCCGACGCCGTCGTAGACGGCGCGCTGGTTCACCGGGTCGGGGCCGAGGAAGCCGTCGAAGTTGCCCGAGCGCAGGTTGGCCACCATCTCGGGCGGCGCCACCACGCGCAACTGCACGTCGCGGTCCGGGTCGAGCCCGTGCTCGGCCAGGTAGTAGCGCAGCAGGTAGTTGTGCATGGAGAAGTCGAAGGGGATGCCGAAGGTCATGCCCTTCCAGTCCTTCGGGTCGCGCCGGTCCTTG
>NZ_JALPRX010000267.1 GCF_023223525.1 Roseomonas acroporae
GCATGCCCTACGTCATCGGATCCGACCTGCCGACCGAACCGGCCGGCGACCGCTTCCGCGCCTTGCTGGAGCGCCCCGGCATCCTGCGGCTTCCCGGCGCCTACACCGGCATGTCGGCGCTGCTGGCCAGGGAGGCGGGGTTCGAGGCGGTGTACATGTCCGGCGCCGCGATGACCGCCACCATGGGCCTGCCCGATCTCGGCATGATCACGGTGGACGACGTGTGCTGGTACATCCGCCAGACCGTGCGCGCCGCCGGCCTGCCGGCGCTGGTGGACGGCGACACCGGCTACGGTGAGGCGCTGAACGTGATGCACATGGTGCGCGCCTTCGAGGATGCGGGCGCCGGCGCCGTGCACCTGGAGGACCAGCTGCTGCCCAAGAAGTGCGGGCACCTCAACGACAAGAAGCTGGCCGATGCGCGCGACATGGCGGCCAAGGTGGCGGCGGCGCGCAAGGCGCGGCGGCACCTCTACCTGATCGCCCGCACCGACGCGGCGGCGAGCGAGGGGATGGACGGCGCCGTGGCGCGCGCCAAGCTCTATCTGGAAGCCGGCGCCGACGCGATTTTCCCCGAGGCGCTGAACACCGCCGAGATGTTCCGCGAGTTCGCCCGCCGGATGCCCGGGGTGAAGCTGCTGGCCAACATGACCGAGTTCGGCCGCACGCCCTTCTTCACGGCACAGGAGTTCGAGGCGATGGGCTACGCCATGGTGATCTGGCCGGTCTCGGCCATGCGCGTCGCCAACAAGGCGATCGAGGAGCTCTACGCCTCGATCCGCGAGAATGGCGGCACCCACCGGATGGTGGAGCGGATGCAGACCCGCAAGGAGCTGTACGCCACCATCCGCTACGACGAGTACGAGGCGCTGGACGCGACCCTGGTGAAGACCGTCGTGCCCGAGGCGATGCCGCAGCGCGACTGACCGG
>NZ_JALPRX010000268.1 GCF_023223525.1 Roseomonas acroporae
ACTGCTGATCGCCCGCATCAGGTTGCCGGCGAAACGCCGTGAGGCCGCCGCCATCGCCGCCGTCATTTCGGGCGGATGCCCGCGATGAACTTCTCGGCGTCCCCCCTCAACTCATCCTTCTCGTTCAGATGTTCGGCCAGGATTTTCAACCTGCCGTCGAGCATAGCGTTGACTTCGGCGATCTCCTCCGGGGAGGCTTTGACCAGCAAGGCCGCCAGCACGTCGTTCAAGACGGCGATCTTCACTGCAAGCAACTCCGGCCGGAATGGCTTCCGGGCCTCCGCCTCCAGCTTCTTCACACGCTGCTCCTGCCACGCCTGCCAGATGCCGATCCCGGCAATGGCGAGCGTGAACAGCGCGTTCCACATCTCGTGTGTCACACCTTCTCTCCTGGGCAGCTTCGAACACTCCCAGGATGAAGCCGACCGGGCCGGGTCCGCAATGGCCCGCCCGGTCGCTCCCTGCTCCCGTCTGCGGCGCCGCCGGCCCGTATCCGCAGACGCGCGGCCCCGGCCGACGGCTTCAGCCCCCTGGGCCGTCGGCCGCGTGGCG
>NZ_JALPRX010000269.1 GCF_023223525.1 Roseomonas acroporae
GTCCCTGCTCCCGTCTGCGGCGCCGCCGGCCCGTATCCGCAGACGCGCGGCCCCGGCCGACGGCTTCAGCCCCCTGGGCCGTCGGCCGCGTGGCGGCGGGATGGGTGTGATGGACGCGAGCCGCGTCACCATGGCGCAGATCGAGCGCGCGCGGCGCGTGCTGCGGTGGGCCGAGGCGCGGCTGGCCGGCGAGGCCGTGGCGGACATCGCGGCGCGGGACGGGGTGTCCGTCTGGAGTGCGTACCGCGCGCTCCGGCGCCTCGGTGTGGCGGTGGATGACCGCCGATCGACAGCCCACGCCGAGCGCATGCGGCAGCGCAACGCCGCGCGCCGCGCCGCCGGCATCAGCCGCGAGGCCGCGCTGGCCGAGGTCCT
>NZ_JALPRX010000027.1 GCF_023223525.1 Roseomonas acroporae
GCCCTGGCCGTGGCGGCCGGCGATCCGGTCGAGCCGGGCGGCCCCCTGTGCCTGACCCGGCCGGGCAGCGGCACGCCGCTGCTCGTGCTGGTCGTGCCGCTGCCGCGCCCGGCCCTCGCCTTCTGAGAAGAGGCCGGCGGGCCGCGCGCGCTGCTGCTGGTCGCCGATCCCGAGGCGCCGCTCGGGGCCGCCGCCGAGGCGTTGCGTCTCGCCTGCGGCCTGACCCCGACGGAGGCGCGGGTGGCGGCGCTGGTCGGCGAGGGCCTCGGCGTTCCCGAGGTCGCGGCGCGCCTCGGGATCGCGCCCGGCACCGCGAAGCAGCATCTCGGCCAGTGCTTCGAGAAGACCGGCCTGCGCTCGCAGCTCCGCCTCGCCCGCCTGCTCGGCGCGATGGCGACCCCCCAAGGGGGGCGGCAGGCGTGACGGTGGGCGGGCGCCGTGAGGCCGACGCGCCGCCTTGCCAAGCGCCGCGCGCCCCACTACGCCGCGCCCATGGTGACGCGTGAGGACGTGCTGGTTCTGGGCCTGACCGCCGGGGTGATCGGCTCCCTGGTTGGCGGGCTGCTGCTGGGCATCGGGCTCGGGCTGGCGGTCGAGGGCGCGCATATCGGCTGGCTGCTGATGCTGCCGGCGGCACCGGTCTCGGGCGGCATCGGCTACGCGCTGGCGCGCCGGCTGGCGCGGCAACTGCCCTCGGGGCGGGCCGACCGGCGGGGCTGAGCGCATCCGGCGTCGCACCGGCGAGGGCCGTCGCCCCGGTCCGACCCCCCCGGTCCGACCATGGCCGGCCGCACCGCCGGGGCGCACCGGGCGCCCCATGCCGCCTGCCCTTCCCGAGCCCCATGCCTGGGCGGTCTCGTCCACGGCGCCGTTCCATCCATGGGATGGATGGCCTTCATCAGCACGTCGCGTTGGCCTTCCCGGCGCGGCGCCGCCAATTCCGTGGCGGAAGCAGGGCGCCGACAGCCGGTGTCCGACCGAGGCGGCGATCCGCCTCGCCCCACGAAGGCAGCCGCCATGTTCCGCAACCGCATCACCGCCGCCTGCGCCCGCGAGCTTCTCGTCGATGCCGGCGCCGGCCTCTACGTCCTCGGCTTCCTCGCCGCCGTCGAAGGCGCGCTCGGCCGGCTGTTCTACTGAAGCGTCGCCCTCTCCCGGCGCCGTGGCACTACGGCGCCCGCCCGTTCTCCCGCCGCCCGCGCGCCAGCTCCCGCACCACGCCGTGCAGCGTGCGCAACTCCTGCTCCGTCACCTCGCCGCGCTGGAAGAGGTGGCGGATGTTGCGCACCATCCCCGGGCGCTTGGGCAGGTTGTCGAGGAAGCCGCTCGCATCCAGTTCGGCCACCAGATGGGTCAGGAAGTTCTCCAGCTCCCCCTTGGTGGCGACATGCGTCTCGTTGGTCATCAGGTGGCGCGGCTCGGTGCCGTCGGCCGCGACCCACCACTCGTAGGCCAGCACCATCACCGCCTGGGCGAGGTTGAGGCTCATGAAGGCCGGGTTCAGCGGGTAGCGCACCAGCGTGTCGGCGCAGGCCATGTCGTCGTTGTCGAGGCCCGCGCGCTCCGGCCCGAACAGCACCGCCGCCCGCAGCCCGCGCCCGTTGATCTGCCGCAGGTCCTCGGCGGCGGCGCGCGCGGTGCGCATCGGCTTGATGATGTGGCGCGGCCGCGGGCAGGTGGCGAGCACGCGGTGGCAGTCCGCCACCGCCTCGGCCACCGTCGCGTGCTCGGTCGCCGCCTCCAGGATGCGGTCGGCGCCCGAGGCGGTGCGCCAGGCGCGGTCCTGCGGCCAGCCGTCGCGCGGCGCCACCAGGCGCAGGTGGAACAGCCCGCCATTGGCCATGGCGCGCGCCACCGCGCCGATGTTCTCGGCGAGCTGCGGCCGCACCAGCACGATCACCGGGCTCTCGCCGGGCGGCGGCTCCAGCGGCGCGCCGGCGTCGCGACCGGTCATGCGGCGGGGGCCGCGCGCGGCACCGCCTCGTGGTGGCGGATCACCTCGCGAATCACGAAGGCGAGGAACTTCTCGGCGAATTCGGGGTCGAGCCGGGCGGCGGCGGCGAGGCTGCGCAGCCGCGCCACCTGCTCGGCCTCGCGCGCCGGGTCGGCGGGGGGCAGGTGGTGCGCCGCCTTCAGCCGGCCGACGCGCTGCGTGCAGCGGAACCGCTCGGCCAGCATGTGTATGATCGCCGCGTCGATGTTGTCGATGCTGACCCGGAGCTCGCGAAGCTGGGCCAGCGGGTCGGCGGCATCGTCGGCCGGTCCCATGGTGTTCTCGTTCATGCTTTGCCCGTTCCCCGGCTGCGTCGCGTTCCGGCCGGCCCTGCCGCCGCCCGGCCGCTCGCCGCGGTGTCTCCTACGGCGAACCGCCGTCCCGCCGGGACGGCGGTTCGCCGTAGGCCCTTGTCTTCGAAGCGGATTCACGCCTTCGGGCGTGTCCGCTCTCCGGCGCCCCGCTTTAGAGCAATTCGCCGGCGCGCGGAAACCGCCGCCGGCGCAACGCGCCCGTGCGGCGACCAGGCGGCTGGGCGGCGGGTGGCGGGGCCGGCGATGAGCGCGGCCGGCATGCCGCCCGGTCCGGCAGCGGGGGGGCGGGTGGCGCAGGGAGCAGCGCAGGGGGCGTCGCAGGATGCGGCGCTGCGCGAGGCCATCGACCGGCTACGGGAAGGCGGCTTCGCCGCCGCCGCCCGGCTGGCCGAGCCCGTCTACCATGCGCGGCCCACCTCCCTGGAGCCGATGCTGGTGCTCGGGCTGGCGCTGGGTGGTTGTGGCCATCCCGACCTCGCCGCCGACCTGCTCGACGAGGTGGCGCGGCGGCGGCCGGACGCGCCGCACCCGGCCGCGGACCTGCTCGGCCTGCTCGGCGCCGCCGGCCGCGAGGAGGCCGCCGCCGACTACCTCGCCGCCGCCGGGGCGCTGGCGCCGAGGGACCCGACCCTGGCCCTGGCCGCGGGCGACTGGGCACGGTCGCGGGGGCGCGCGGCGGCGGCGAGGGAAGCCTACGGACGGGCCCTGGCGCTGCGGCCGGGCTGGAGCGAGCCGGCGCTCCGGCTCTCGTCGCTGGCGGTCGCCGCAGACGAGCCGGAGGAGGCGGTCGCGGTGCTGGAGGCGGCCCTGGCCGCCGGCCCGCCGAGCGCCGAGCTCTGCAACAATCTCGGCGTGCTGCTGGCGGGGCTGGGCCGGTTGCCGGCGGCGCTCGCCCGCTTCGAAGAGGGGCTGCGCCTGGCGCCGGACCTCGCGCGGCTGCGGGTGAACCGCGCCATGGCGCTGCTCAAGGCCGGCCGGCGGCGGGAGGGGTGGGCCGAGTTCGAGTGGCGCCTGCGCGACCCCGGGGTGCGCCGGCTGCTGCCCGAGGCGCCGCTGCTGACGCCGGGCGTGCCGCTCGCCGGGCGCACCGTGCTCGTCACCTACGATTCCGGCTTCGGCGACACGATCCAGTTCGCCCGCTACCTGCCGCGCCTGCGGGCGGCCGGGGCGAGCGTGCTGCTCTGGGTGCCGACGCCGCTGGGGCGGCTCCTCGCCGACGTCGCGGGGGCCGATTCCGTGCTGTCGGGCGACATGGTCCTGCCGCGCTTCGACTGGCACTGCCCGATCATGCGCCTGCCGCTGGTGCTGGGCGAGGCGGCCGAGCCGATCCCGGCCGCCCCCTATCTGAAGGCCGATCCGGCGCTGGCGGCGCGCTGGGCCGGCTGGCTGGCGGCGCTGCCGGCGGGACGGCGGATCGGGCTGGTCTGGGCCGGCTCCGCGCGGGCGCACGACGCGCACCTGGCCGAGATCGACGCCCGGCGCAGCCTGGACGCCGCCGCGCTGGCGCCGCTCGGGGCGGTGCCGGGCCTGTGCTGGGTCGGCCTCCAGCACGGCGACGGGCCGCGGGCGCGGCAGGCGCCGCCCGGCCTCGTCCTGCACGACCCGATGGGCGAGGTGCGCGACTTCGCCGATACCGCCGCGATCATCGCCGGCCTGGAGGCGGTGGTGAGCGTGGACACGTCGGTCGCGCACCTGGCCGGTGCCATGGGGCGGAAGGTGCTGCTGCTGGATCGCCACGACAATTGCTGGCGCTGGCTGACCGGGCGGGAGGACAGCCCGTGGTACCCGACCCTGCGCATCTTCCGGCAGGAGCGATGGGGGGAGTGGGGGCCGGTGGTGGCCCGCGTCGCGGCGGCGCTTGGGCATGTCCCGCCGGGGCCCGCTCGACCGGACGACCCGGGACGCGCGCGAGGGTGATGGTCGGGGGTTGATTTCCGCCCGTCACGATCGGGCGGAATCCGGTCCGGTGTCGCGATCGTCACGTCGCGTCTGCGGGAATGGCCCTCCTGCGGCCCCGGCCCGCGATCGTGCCTTCCGAGGCTCAGCCTTCCGTCGCGGCGATGGCCAGGCGCAGCTGATCCAGCACGCGCTGCGCCTCGATCGGCGAGATGCCGCGCTCGGTGTTGAGCATCAGGTCGAGCGCGCGCGCGGCGGCACGGAGCGCATCGGTGGGACGCTGGTCGCGGGCACGCCGATCGACGCTGAAATGCAGGCCAGGAGCCGGCTGGGGCGCGAGGGCCTGGGACGCGAGGGCCTGGGGCGCGAAGGCCGGGAGCAGGGAGGCCGGGAGCAAGGAAGCCGGGATCATGGGCGTAACCCTCAGGAAGTCCGGAATATCTTGTTATGCATATACCAGATCATTTTTTGAACAAAGCACATTTGCGTAATCCAGTCATGCGACTTCGCTTAAGAAAATGTAATCCTCCCGATGACCAGCCGGCGCGGCCATGACGACGAGGGAGGCCTGCACCCGAGCGGGAAGCCCTTCCGCCCGCCCGCAGGAAGCGGCCGGGGCTCACGGCACGGAGGCCCGTGCCGTTCTGCGGCCGGCCCCTGGCCGGCACGACGGACGTGGCCGTCGATGCCGGCCTTCGCCGCCGCGCGGATCGTGGAACCGTCCCGACCGCGCGTGGTCGCCGCGGCAATCGCCGGCGAATCGGGTGCCGTGGCGGAGGCGGCGACGACTCGGCACGCGCCGGCGGCATCCCGCGCCGGCCGTCCCGGCGCTGATCGCCAACCAGGTAAATGCGATGATGCTGCTCATCGGCGTCGCCAGGGCGCAGGGCGGAAGGCTTCGCGTCCTGGGGCTCGCCGCCCGTGCGCGCTCCCCCGGCATGCCGGAGGCGCCGATGCTGGCGGAGCGGGGCTTCAGGCTCGACGCCGATCTCTGGCTCGGCATCCTTGCCGCGTCCGGCATGCCGGAGGCGAGGGCGAGGCGGTTGGGGCCGGGCCAACCTGTCCGACGAACGGGCCCGGCAGGGCGAATGGGGGCGTGGGACAGCGGGGTCGATCAGAACGCCAAAGAGGGTTCCCCATACGGGAACTCCCCCGAGATTTCCTCGCCCGCTGCCCCGGAACCGCGGAAGAACCCGGATGGCGGTCGGCGTGGCCCTATGCCGCTTCCCCCTGCCGGCGCAACTCCTGCGTCAGCCGCGTCACCTCGGCGCGCAGCAGCTCGCCCTGGCGCGCGATCTCGCCGCTCGACAGGCGCAGCGCGTCCAGCGCCTCGCTGGTCTCGCCGACCGCTTGGCTTGCCCGCGCCACGCCCGTGGCCACGCGCTCGGTGCCGACGGCGACGTCCTGCGCCGCGCAGCTGATCTCCCGCGTGGCGTGGTCCTGTTCCTCGACCGCCGAGGCGATGGCGCCGGCGATCTCGCTGGTCTGCTCGACGGTGACGCCGATCGCCCGGATGGCGGCGACGGCGCGGGCGGTGGCCTCCTGCATCTGCGCCACCTGGGCGCCGATTTCCTCGGTGGCCGCGGCGGTCTGGTTGGCCAGCGCCTTCACCTCGCCCGCGACCACGGCGAAGCCTTTGCCCTGCTCGCCCGCCCGTGCCGCCTCGATGGTCGCGTTCAGCGCCAGCAGGTTGGTCTGCGCGGCGATCGTGCCGATGAGCCGCACCACGTCGCTGATCCGCGAGGCACCCTCCGAGAGCGCCTGCACGACGGCGTCGGTCGCGCGGATCTCGGTCACCGCGCTGCCGGCCGCCGCCGCGGCCTCCCTGACCCGGCTGGTGATCTCGCGGATGGTCGTGGTCATCTCCTCCGTCGCCGCGGCGACGGTCTGCACGCCCATGCTGGCTTCCTGGATGTTCCGGGCCGCGTCGTCCGCCTGCCGTGTCGTCTCGGTGGCCGAGGCGGAGAGATCGTCCGTCGCGCGCTTCATCCCGTTCGATGATGTCGCGAGCCCGTTCGCGACCTCGGTCAGCGATCGGTCGATCTCCGCCGCCAGGGCCGCCGCCGCCTCGCGGCGCCCGGTGACCGCGCGGGACTCGGCCAGCGCCCGTTCCCGCTCCCGCTCGGAAGCCTGCCGCGCCACCTCCGCCGCCGCGGCTTCGGCAGCCGTCAGCGCATGCGCGGCGCGGTCGATCAGCCAGCACAGCGCCGCCGTCTCGAACACGACGATCACCGCGTGGAAGACCACCCGGGCGAGGTCGCCGCCGCCGGGAAACACGGCGGCGGGCAGGAGGAAGTTCAGTACCAGGTGGTGCAGGGCGATGGCCGTGGCGGCGACCAGGACGGCATTGCGGTCGAGCAGCGCAGCGGTGACGGCCAGTGCCGCGAAGAAGTGCATGTGCGCGTCCGCCTGCCACGGATGGCGGGAGAAGGCCTCGACGAGCAGGGCCGGCATGAGGCAGAGCGCCACCGCCACGAGGGCCCGGGTGGCCGGCGCGGCCGGGCGCGCGACATGGGCGCCGCCCGCCGCGACGGCGATGCCGAGCCAGAGCGAAAGGGGCCGCCATACGGAGCCGCCGGCCAGCCACGCGGCGACGCCCAGCAGAGGACCGTGCAGCAGGATGATGCCGACGAGGGCACGTTCGGCGTCGCGGCGCAGCGTGCCGAGCGCCCCCATCCCGTCGGGGGTCACGGATCGGGTGAGCATGTGGACACTCCCTGCCAGGCGACGGCGCTTCCGAACGTGGAGCGGATCAACGCCGTGTCTCCCCGCAGCACCGCGTAGCCCGGTGCCGGCAGGGCGAGCAGCCTGACCTCCGCCAGCGATGGCTGGCGCAGCAGCCGTTCCAGGCCGGCGTTCCCGAGCCGTACGAGCACCGGCGTGTCGCCCTCGGGCAGCAGGCGGCCGGGCGCCATGGCAAGCGGCACCAGCGTGGCCATGGCGAGGGCCGGCATCAGGTCGCGTATCCGCATGGGGGCGCACCATGCCGGCAAAGCGATAACGGGGGCTGAAGCGCGGCGCCGGGCGCAACCGCAACACCCGACGGACAGCGTCTCCGTGAGTCACGGCGTCGTCGTGAGCAGCGGGCCCGGGCCCTGCCGCGGCAGACGATCGCGCTACCCGCCACCTTGAGGCCGGCATGGTGGCGAAGGCCGCCGCCCTGGCCCGGCTGGTGCCGCGCAACAGGACGTTGCTCGGCGGCGTCCCGGCGCTGGCGATCCGCAACGGCGCCACCGCCATGACCGTGACGCACCGGGGCCCGATCGCCATGCCGATGCGGTTGGCGATCAGGGCGTGGGTGGTGTCGCGGCCGACCTCACCGCCCGCCGGCGGCGTCCCGGGCGGCGTCCTCGCGCACGCTGCGGCCATCCCGGCTTATGGCGTCGCCGGCACGGGAGAAGGCGCCGCCGACCGCGCCGAGGCCACGCCCGGTGAGGTCGCGCGTCTCGTTCCAGGTGCGGTCGATGAAGCGCCCCACGCGCTCGCCGACGGTGGGCGGGTCGGCCGGGCGGTCGGCATAGGGCAAGGGCGGGGGCAGGGGACGCGAATCGCCGGTCACGGCCGGCTGAGCGAGAGCCGGCAGCGCAGCAAGGCCGAAGAGCAGGGCGGCGGTCGGGATCTGGCGCAAGGTCCGATACCCCTCGACTGGCGAAGCGTGCCCCGGGAAACGTGCCCCCGGCGTGCCCCCGCATCGGGGAAGCTGGAGCGGGCGATGGGAATCGAACCCACGACATTCAGCTTGGGAAGCTGACGTTCTACCTCTGAACTACGCCCGCGCCGGTTCCGGGAAGGCGCGCCCGGCAGTGCGGGGCGCGCGGCAACCCGCTGCCGGCGCTAGGCGTAGCGCAGGCTTGCCGCCCGGGCAAGCCGCCGCTACTGTCCGGCCGCCGTCCAGGGACCCCGGTCCCCGCGCGGCGCTCGCGATTTGTCCGGCCAGCTTGCGGCGAGCCTAAAGAAACGCGCTAAACGGCCTGGGGCGTCCCGCCCCGCCCGGTCCGCATCGGCGACGGGCGGGAAGGGGCGCGCTGCCCGCGAGGGGCCGGACCAATTGCGTCCCGAGGTCCCCGCCATGTCCCGTTCCGATTCCCGTCCCGACCGCCAGGGCCCAGACCGGCAAGGCCCAGACCAGGGCCAACCGTTGCCGCGCGCGCTCCGCCCCGCCACCCTTCTCGTGCGCGGCGGCACCGCCCGCAGCAGCTTCGACGAGACGGGCGAGGCGCTCTTCCTCACCTCCGGCTTCGTCTACGAGAGCGCCGCGCAGGCCGAGAACACCTTCCTCGGCACCGAGCAGCACTACCAGTACTCCCGCTTCGGCAACCCCACCGTCGCGATGCTGGAGGAGCGCCTGGCGCTGCTGGAGGGTGCCGAGGCCTGCCGCTGCACCGCGACCGGCATGGCGGCGGTGAGCGCCGCGCTGCTCTCCCACCTCAAGGCCGGCGACCGGGTGGTGGCGTCCCGCGCCCTGTTCGGCTCCTGCCACTGGATCGTCTCGACGCTGCTGCCGCGCTACGGCATCGCGACCTCCTTCGTGGACGGCGCGGACCTCGCGCAGTGGCAGGCGGCGCTCGCCGAGCCGGCGGCGCTGGTGCTGCTGGAGACGCCCTCCAACCCGATGCTGGAGATCGTCGACCTGAAGGCGGTGTGCGACCTTGCGCACGCGGCCGGCGCCATCGTCGTGGTGGACAACGTGTTCGCGACGCCGCTGCTGCAGAAGCCGCTGGAATTCGGCGCCGACGTCGTCGTCTATTCCTGTACCAAGCACATGGACGGGCAGGGGCGGGTGCTCGGCGGCGCGGTGCTGGGCTCGAAGAAGTGGGTCGAGGAGACCTTGCAGCCCTTCACCCGCAACACCGGGCCGGCGCTCTCGCCCTTCAACGCCTGGGTGATCCTGAAGGGGCTGGAGACGCTGAAGCTGCGCGTGGACGCGATGTGCCGCGGCGCCGAGCGCGTGGCCGAATTCCTGGCCGGCCGGCCCGAAATCGCGCGCGTGCTCTACCCGACCCGCGCCGACCATCCCCAGCGCGAGCTGGCCATGCGCCAGATGAGCGCGGGCGGCACGCTGGTCACCTTCGACGTGGCGGGCGGCAAGGACGCGTGCTTCCGCGTGCTCGACGCGCTGCGCGTGATCGACATCTCCAACAACCTCGGCGACTCGAAGAGCCTCGCGACGCATCCCGCGACCACCACCCACATGCGCGTCGGCGCCGAGGAGCGCGCGCGGCTCGGCATCAACGACGGCACGGTGCGGCTCTCGGTCGGGCTGGAGGACGTGGAGGACCTGATCGACGACCTCGCGGCGGCGCTGGACACGCTGGGCCGGAACTGAGCGGACCGGGGTTTCCCGCCCGCCGGTCGGACTCGTCGGCCGCGCCGGAACATGCGACAAGGGAACGGCCAGCGGCGGGCCGGTTCGCTGTGCCGGCCTCGCCGTGTGGCCGGGCCGGCGACGCGGCCGCGAGCGGGGGAGGACGCCGGTGGCGGGACCGGGCCGGCAGGCCCTGCGGACCACCTCGTCGTCCCCGGCGCGGGGCCGGCCTCCGGCGCGACGGCCTCGCCACCGCCAAGATACGCCAGGGCTGAACGCCATGACCCGCTCCGACCGTCCCCGCACCGAACGCCAGGCCGAGCAGGCCGCCCAGGCCGGCATCTACTCCGCGACCACCCGCGACATCCGGGTCTCCGTGCGGGCCTACTACCTGGAGGACCAGTCGGAGCCGGATCGCGCGCACTACGTCTGGGCCTACAAGGTCTCGATCGAGAACCGCGGCGCGGTCGCGGTGCAGCTCCTGCGCCGGACCTGGCGAATCACGGACGCGCAGGGGCGCATCCAGGAGGTGAGCGGCGAAGGGGTGGTGGGCGAGCAGCCCACGCTGGAGCCGGGCGAATCCTTCGAATACACCTCGGGCACGCCGCTCGGCACGCCCTCGGGCTTCATGCGCGGCACCTACCACATGGTGGAGATCGCCAGCGGCCTCGCCTTCGACGTCGCGATCCCCGCCTTCAGCCTGGACAGCCCGCACGGCGGCAGCGTGGTCCACTGAGCCGGCCGGTCCGGGGCGGGCCTGCTCGGACGGCCTGCCCAGGCGGGGCCCGTCGGGGGGCGCGGAGCGAGGCGGGCCACGCCGGCCGCCGACGCGACCATGGCCGGCCGGAGGTGTCGGCAGCGCAGCGGTTGCCTGCCGGCCAGGATGGCCTAAATAGGCGGCGCGGGTCCTGCGACCGGGCATCGCCTCCAGGGTATCGCCTCCGGGGTATTGCCTCTGGGGCATCGCCTCTGGGCGCCGCTCCGGGCGTTGCCCCTGGGTGCTGCCTCTGGGCACTGCCCCGGCGGCACGGTGCGCGGCCCGCACCGGATGAGGACCTGTCAGCCTTGACCTCGCATCCTTCCGACTTCCCCGGCGGGTTCCACGCCGTGCCCGACGACCGCCCTTCCCGCGAGGAGGCGGAGGCCGCGGTGCGCGTGCTGCTGCGCTGGGCCGGCGACGACCCGCAGCGCGAGGGTCTGCTCGACACGCCCAAGCGGGTCGTGCAGGCCTACGAGGAGTTCTTCGGCGGCTACCACACCGATCCCGTCGAATTCCTCCGCCGCTCCTTCGAGGAGACGGCGGGCTACGACGAGATGGTGGTGCTGCGCGACATCCGCCTGGAGAGCCATTGCGAGCACCACATGGTGCCGATCATCGGCCGCGTGCACGTGGGCTACCTGCCGGCGGGCCGCGTGGTCGGCATCTCCAAGGTCGCGCGCGTGATCGACGTCTTCGCCAAGCGCCTGCAGATCCAGGAGAAGCTGACGGCGCAGGTCGCCAACACCATCAACGAGGTGCTGCAGCCCAAGGGCGTGGCCGTGGTGGTCGAGGCGCAGCACATGTGCATGACCATGCGCGGCGTGCACAAGACCGGCGTCTCCATGGTCACCAGCCGCATGCTCGGCGCCTTCCGCGACGACTTCTCCACGCGCCGCGAGTTCCTCTCGATGATCGGTAACCCGCGCGGCGGCGCGCGCGAGACCTGAGCGGCCCCCGACCCGCCTCTCCAGCGTGGTCCTCATGGCCTGGTGCCTGCGGCCTGCCCTTCTCCGGCCGCCCCGTCCGGCCTGACCCGTTCGAGGCTGCCGCGCGGCGCAGGCGCCGGCCCGGTGGCCGCTGGCATGCCGATTGCTCGCCCGTCCCCTGCGAATAGGTGGCATCACCCACCTGTCCCGGGCCGCCTCCCCGTCATCGGGACGGCGGCGGCGGGGCGGGGCGGGGTGGTCGCACGGCAAACGAGCAGGAAAGGCACGCCCATGCCCGGCTCCCTGACCGACGAACAGGTCGAGCACTTCCGACGCGAGGGCTGGCTCTGCCCGTTCGACGCGATCGGCCCGGACGAGGCGGCGGCGAACCTCGCCGCGCTCGACAGCTACGACGGCCGGCTCGGCCCGGACGCGACGCTGCGGCTCAAGATCAAGGCGCAGGTGGTGGCGCCCTGGATGACCGCGCTCGCCCGCAACCCGCGCATCCTGGACGCGGTGGAGAGCCTGATCGGGCCCGACATCCTGCTGTTCGGCACCTCGGTCTTCGCCAAGAAGGCGCGCGACGTGCGATTCGTCTCCTGGCACCAGGATTCCGCCTATTACGGCCTCGACCCGCACGAGGAGGTGACGGCCTGGGTGGCGCTGACGCCCAGCACGGTGGCGAATGGCTGCCTGCGCGTGCTGCCGCGCAGCCACCGCATGGCCGATTTCCGGCACGAGGAGACCTACGACCCCGAGAACCTGCTCGCCCGCGGCCAGACCATCCGCGACATCGACGAGTCGCAGGCGGTGGACATGGAGCTGCAGGCCGGGCAGTTCTCGCTGCACCACGAGCGCACGGCGCACTGCTCGGCGCCCAACCCCTCTGACCAGCGGCGGGTGGGCGTGGCCTTCTTCTACATGCCGGCGCACACGCGCTCGACGCTGGGGCGGCGCGGGGCGCTGCTGGTGCGCGGCGAGGACCGGCACGGGCACTGGGACCGCGACCCGGAGCCGCGCATGGACCTCGACCCGGTCTGCCTCGACTATCTCGACCGGATGTGGGCGGGGTATCGCGATACCGGCGTGAAGCAGGCGGCGGAGAAGGGGCTGGTCTGAAGGGGGGCTTTGCGGCTGGCGCGCGGGCATCGGGGCGCTGCCCCGAACCCCGCCAAGGGGCGAAGCCCCCTTGGAACCCCCGTTCCGGGAAGAAAGTCCGAAGTGTTTCGACACCCGGACCCGAACGAGGAGAGGTGCAGGAGGGCCTCGCCCTCCTGCCGGATGGGGGCTCCGGGGGCCTTTGGGGAAGGCAGCGCCTTCCCCGGGCATCGGCTAGAGCATTTTCAAGCCGAGCGTCCTCGCTCAGCGGCTCGGAAAATACGAAAAATCAAAAGGCTGGAGCCGTTCCGGCCTGATACAGTCAGGCTGGATCGGCTCTAAGTCGCGGCTTTCCGCGCTACCCCCCGAAGATCCGCTTCAGGAAGCGCGACACGCGGTGCCGCTTGCGCTTGCGCTCGATCTCGGCCGCGTCGCGCAGCCAGGCGATCTGCACCACGCGCCGCTCGCCGACGAAGGGGGTGTGGCCGTGCCAGGACCGGTCGCCGCGCAGGAAGGCGAACATGGTGCCCTCGTCGGGCGGCACCTCCAGCGTGTAGTTGTCGAAGCCCTTGTTGTCGCGCAGCACGCGCAGCCGCCCCTCGGGCGAGGACCAGCCGCGGTTCAGGTAGAGCAGCAGCGTCGCCACCTTGCTCCGGCTGTCCGTGTGGATGCAGCCCTCGTGCGCGGCCGAGACGTACCGGACCGTGACCAGGGAGGGCAGGGGACCGAAGTCGATGCCGAATTTCTCGGTCATCGCGGCCTTCATCTCCGGTCCCTCGATCTCGCGCAGCAGGGTGGCGAAGGCGCCCTGCGGCTCGAAGCCCTCGACCGGGTGGTAGCCGGCCTGCCGGAACACGGGGAAGTCCCGCCGCAGGACATCGGCCGTTCCCGGCAGCAGCATGCCCCTGGCGAGGGTGTGCGGGTACGGATCGGTCAGCAGGGGGGCGGCACGGAAGGCATCGAGATTCAGGATCCGATCGATCGTCTTGACCGTTGACGGCGCGGCGAGGGTGTCGATGGACATGGGAGGCTTCTACACCCGGGCGGGCGGAACCGATCCCGCCAAGACCGAGTTTGAAGCAAGTTTAATCACCTTGTTCATCATTTAGGCAGCGGCGGGCGGCGGCGCTTCGTTCGGTGCCGCGCCGCGCCGCGGTTCCCGTCGCGGGGATCGCTCGGCGGGCCGGGGCGGTTTACGACGGCCTCGGCAGCCTGTATGGCGCGACGCAGCATGCATGCGCCGCAATCCGGCCCCGGGCCGGCCCCTGCCGATCAGGCGGCTCCCGGAGCCGCCCCGGCCGTCCCACCGAACGAGGGCCCGCTCCCGGTCTACCGGGCGCGGCTGGCCGCCGGGCTGCTCCGGCCCGATCCGGCGCAGGAACTGGCCGCCGAGACCCTGCAGGACCTGTGGCGCCGGCTGCGCGGCTACGACCCGCAGACGGAGCCGCCGGCGCAGGGCGGGCTGATCGCGCGCTTCTTCCGGCGCAAGCCGGTGGAGGAGGCGCCCGACGCGCCGCAGGGCCTCTACCTCGTGGGCGAGGTGGGGCGCGGCAAGTCCATGCTGATGGACCTGTTCTTCGACTGCGCCGAGGTGGCGCGCAAGCGGCGCATCCACTTCCACCAGTTCATGCAGGAGTGCCACGGCCGCATCCATCGCTGGAAGCAGGCCCACCCCGGCGACTCCGACCCGATCCCGCCGCTCGCCGACACCATCGTGGCCGAGGCGGCGCTGCTCTGCTTCGACGAATTCCAGGTGCACGACATCGTCGACGCCATGCTGCTCGGCCGGCTGTTCGAGGCGCTGTTCGCGCGCGGCGTGGTGGTGGTGGCGACCTCCAACACCATCCCGAACGACCTGTTCAAGGGCAAGCCCGGGCGCGACGCCTTCCTGCCCTTCATCGCCCTGATCAACAAGCGGCTGAACGTGCTGGTGCTCGACTCGCCGCGCGACTACCGGCGCCACCGCATCCAGGGCCTGCCCACCTGGCATGCGCCGATCGGCGCCCGTGCCGACCGGGCCCTCGACGCCGCCTTCCGCGAGCTCACCGGGGTCGCGCACGGGCAGCCGGCGACGCTGACCGTGCTCGGTCGGCAGGTCTCGGTGCCCGAGGCGGCGCGCGGCGTGGCGCGGGCGGATTTCGAGGCGCTGTGCGGCATCCCGCTCGGCCCCGCCGACTACCTGGCGCTGGCCACGCACTACCACACGCTGGTGCTGGACGGCATCCCGCGCCTCGGGCCCGACAATTTCGACAAGGCGCGACGCTTCATCACGCTGATCGACGCGCTCTACGAGCACCGCTGCAAGCTGGTCGCCTCGGCCGAGGCGGAGCCGGACCGGCTCTACGAGCAGGGCGAGAACGCGGCGATGTTCGAGCGCACCGCGAGCCGGCTGATGGAGATGCAGAGCCAGGACTACCTCGCGCTGCCGCACCTGACCTGATCCGGACCCCGGCCGGCGCCGCGCCCTCGCCCTTCGCGGCATTTTTCGCCGGCGCGTTCAACCGCCCATCCAGATCCTTGTTTCTGCGCGATTTTTCCGTCGACGCCGGGCACCGGCGCGGTGAAGATGCCGCGCAGGGGGGATGATTCTCCACGCGGTGGCTCGCGCGGCCCGCTTCCGGCGGGCGGCGCCGGGGTGCCGGGTGCGTGCCCGCCTCCTTTCCCTGGCCGCGTGCCGACCACGAGGAGTACGGACACCTTGCGACGCCGCCTGCTCGCCTTCGCCGCACCCCTGCTCGCCCTCGCCGTGATGGGTGCTCCCGTCGCCGAGGCGGCGCAGCGAAGAAGCGCGACGCATGTCGTGACGGGCCGGGCCGCGCATTCGGCACCCGCGCCGCGGCTCGCCCGGCAGCAGCCGGCGGCGCATCGCCCCGCCAAGCCCGCCAATTCCCGAGTCGCCGCCCATGCCGGGACCCGCCCGGCCCGGTACGCCGCCGCCCGCCCGCGGCCCGGCCGCGTCGCGGCGGCGCCCGCCCGTGGCGTCGCGGCGGCGCCCGCTCGTGGCAAGGCGGCCGCGCCGGCCCGCACCGGCGCGCTGGCCGCCGGGTCGTGGCGGGGCCGCGCGGCCCGGACGCATGTCGCGACCGCGCCCCGACGGATCGGCGCGGGCCAGGTGGCGGCGTCCGGCCGGACCACGGGCGTGCGGCGCGGCACGGCGGTGGCCCGCCGCGCGCCCACGGCCCGGCCGGGCACCGGCGATGCCTATGCGGCGCTGCCCGGCCGCTGGTCGGGCTATGACGGCTTCGCCGTGATGGGGCGCGCCCATGCCGCCAGCTACGCCATGCCGCGCATGGTCGGCTGGCAGTCCATGCCGGCCGGCGCCGGCGCCCGGCAGCGTGCCTGCCCGGCCGGCACCGTGCCTACCCTGGCGCGGGGCCATGCCGACGTGGTGCGCTGCCTGCCGTTCTGAAGCCCGCAGGCGGAAGTGCCTGCATCCCCCTTTTGGGGGGGCGTGGACGGATCCGGGGGCGGGGCCGGGCAGGGGCAGGGGAGGAAGCCGGGGGCAGGAGGGCCGGGACGTCGGGCCCGCCTTGCCGCTGCGGCCGGGGCGAGGTAGGAGACGCCCCATCCAGAACGCTTTCCCGCAAGCCTTCCGCGAAGGAATTGGCTCATGGCCCGCAAGAAGATTGCGCTGATCGGCGCCGGCAACATCGGCGGCACGCTCGCCCACCTGATCGGCCTGAAGGAACTGGGCGACGTCGTCCTGTTCGACGTGTTCGGCGGGGTCGCCGCCGGCAAGGCGCTCGACATCATGCAGTCGAGCCCGGTGGACGACTTCGACAGCGCCATGTCCGGCGGCTCCGACTACGCCGCCATCGAGGGCGCCGACGTCGTCATCGTCACCGCCGGCTTCCCCCGCATGCCGGGCATGAGCCGTGACGACCTGCTGACCAAGAACGCCGGCGTGATGGCGCAGGTGGGCGAGGGCATCAAGAAATACGCCCCGGACGCCTTCGTGATCTGCATCACCAACCCGCTCGACGTGATGGTCTGGGCGCTGCAGCAGAAGTCCGGCCTGCCGGCGAACAAGGTGGTCGGCATGGCCGGCGTGCTGGACAGCGCGCGCTTCCGCCTGTTCCTGGCGCAGGAGTTCGGCGTCTCGGTCGAGGACGTGACCGCCTTCGTGCTCGGCGGCCATGGCGACACCATGGTGCCGCTGACCCGCTACTCCACCGTGGCCGGCATCCCGGTGCCGGACCTAGTGAAGATGGGCTGGACCACGCAGGAGAAGATCGACGCGATCGTGAACCGCACCGCCAATGGCGGCGGCGAGATCGTGAAGCTGCTGGAGAAGGGCTCGGCCTTCTACGCCCCGGCCGCCTCGGCGATCGCGATGGCGGAGTCCTACCTCAAGGACAAGAAGCGCGTCCTGCCCTGCGCCGTGATGCTGAACGGCGAGTACGGGCTGAACGACTTCTACGTCGGCGTGCCGGTGGTGATCGGCGCCGGCGGCGTGGAGCGCATCGTCGAGGTGCAGTTCACCGAGGCCGAGAAGGCCGCCTTCGACAAGTCCTGCGACGCGGTGAAGAAGCTCGTCGAGGACTTCAAGAAGCTCGGCGTCTGAGACTTCCCGGGCGCCCGGGCCGAGAGGCCCGGGCGTTCGGTTCCCGAGTGACCGCATCGTCCCAATAGAGCTCCGAACGGGGCCGTTCCCGCCACCGGTTCGGATCGTTCCACGCTCGCCCCAGGGGAGCGCCATCGTTCCCCGGGGCCGGCCGGCTGGAGGGTGAACGGATGAACATCCACGAATACCAGGGCAAGGAGCTGCTGCGCCGCTACGGCGTCGCGGTGCTCGACGGCTTCGTCGCGAAGACGCCCGAGGAGGCGGAAGCCGCGGCGAAGAAGCTTCCCGGCCCGGTCGTGGTCGTGAAGTCGCAGATCCATGCCGGCGGCCGCGGCGCCGGGCGCTTCAAGGACGATCCGAACGGCAAGGGCGGCGTGCGCGTCGTCAAGCCGGAGGCGGCCAAGGAAGCCGCCGCCGCGATGATCGGCCACACCCTGGTGACCAAGCAGACCGGCCCCGAGGGCAAGGTGGTCAATCAGGTCTACGTGGAGGCGGGCTGCGACATCAAGCGCGAGCTCTACCTCTCCATCCTGCTCGACCGCGAGACCAGCCGCATCACCATCATGGCCTCGACCGAGGGCGGGATGGAGATCGAGGAGGTCGCCGAGAAGCACCCCGAGAAGATCCTGAAGGTCGCGGTCGACCCGGCCGCCGGCATCCAGGGCTGGCACGCCCGCAAGCTCGCCTTCGGCCTCGGCCTCGAGGGCAAGCAGGTCGGCACCTTCACGAAGTTCGTGACGGCGATGTACCAGGCCTACACCGAGCTCGACATGGCGATCGTCGAGATCAACCCGCTGGTCGTCACCGGCGCGGGCGAGATCATCGCGCTCGACGCCAAGGTCTCCTTCGACGACAACGCGCTGTTCCGCCACAAGGACCTCGAGGCCCTGCGCGACGACAGCGAGATGGACCCGAAGGAGCTGGAGGCGGTCAGGAACGACCTGAACTACGTCGCGCTCGACGGCGAGATCGGCTGCATGGTGAACGGTGCCGGCCTCGCCATGGCCACCATGGACATCATCAAGCTCTACGGATCGAGCCCCGCCAACTTCCTCGACGTGGGCGGCACCGCGACCGCGGCGCGCGTCACCGAGGCGTTCCGGATCATCACCTCCGACAGCAACGTCAAGGCGATCCTGGTCAACATCTTCGGCGGCATCGCCAAGTGCGACATGATCGCCTCGGGCATCGTCGAGGCCTCCAAGGCGCTGACGCTGAAGGTGCCGCTGGTGGTGCGCCTCGAAGGCACGAATGTCGAGCTGGGCAAGAAGATCCTGGCCGAGTCCGGCCTCGCCATCATCCCCGCCGACAACCTGGCCGACGCCGCCGAGAAGGTGGTGGCCGCCGTGAAGAAGGCTGCCTGAGCCATGGCGATCCTCGTCGACAAGAACACCCGGGTGATGACCCAGGGCTTCACCGGCGCCCAGGGCACCTTCCATGCCGAGCAGGGCATCGCCTACGGCACCAACTACGTGGGCGGCGTGACGCCGGGCAAGGGCGGCCAGACCCATATCGGCCTGCCCGTGTTCAACACGGTCGCCGACTGCGTCGAGGCCACCGGCGCCGACGCCTCGGTGATCTACGTGCCGCCGCCCTTCGCGGCCGACTCCATCCTGGAGGCGATCGACGCCGGGGTGCCGCTGATCATCTGCATCACCGAGGGCATCCCGGTGCTGGACATGGTCAAGGTCAAGCGCGCCCTGTCCGGCAGCAGGTCCCGCCTGATCGGCCCGAACTGCCCGGGCGTGATCACGCCGGAGGCCTGCAAGATCGGCATCATGCCGGGCCACATCCACAAGCGCGGCTCGGTCGGCATCGTCTCGCGCTCCGGCACGCTGACCTACGAGGCCGTGGCGCAGACCACGGCGGCCGGGCTCGGCCAGTCCACCTGCGTCGGCATCGGCGGCGACCCGGTGAAGGGCACCGACTTCATCGACGTGCTGGAGCTGTTCCTGGCCGACCCCGAGACCAAGCAGATCGTCATGATCGGCGAGATCGGCGGCCAGTCCGAGATCCTGGCGGCCGAGTATCTGGGCCGCGAGAACAGGCCGGGCAGCGCCGGCTACAAGCCGGTGGTGGGCTTCATCGCCGGCGCCACCGCCCCCCCGGGCCGCCGCATGGGCCATGCCGGCGCGGTGATCTCGGGCGGCAAGGACACCGCCGCGGCGAAGATGGAGGCCATGCGCGAGGCCGGCATCCATGTCGCCGACAGCCCGGCGGCGCTGGGCTCGACCATGGTGAAGGCCATCAAGGGCTGAGCCGACGGGGAGGGCGAAGCCCTCCCCGTACCCCGTCTTGTTGTCGGGGAGAGCTCCGCCCTCCCCGTACCCCTTCGGCCAGGAAGGGCTCTGTCCTTCCGGGTATCTCCCGCCGGGGCATGACGGCCCCGGACGCGGGACATCCCTGTTTTCTTCCGGGGCGGCGGGCGGTCCGCCTCCCGGCGAGGCCGGGGTCGCGCCGCGAACAGGTGGCCGGACCCACCTTCCGTCCACGGCATGGCAGCCATGCCGTTGCCGTCCCCGCCGACTGCCTGAAAACTACGCGCGCAGGCGGTTCTGCCGTACCGTTGCCGCAAGCCCCGTGTTAACCCACCCGCGCCCCATCCATATGGGAGCGGCGTGGGCCGTACCGCGTCGCGCCCGGGAAGGGCGATCCGGGCAGACCGCCGCCGCGGCTGGAAGCGGACGGGCCGGCAATGCCCGCCGAGGAGAAACGAGACATGGCTGGTGTGGACATCCTTGCGAGCGTGATGACGGGGGCGAACGCCACCTACCTCGCCGATCTCTACGCCAAGTGGGTCGAGAACCCGGGCAGCGTCGATCCCTCCTTCGCCGAGCTGTTCGAGGTGCTGAACGACGACGCCCGCGCGGTGCTGACCGACGCGATGGGCGCCTCCTGGGCGCCGCGCCCGAAGGGCGGCTTCGCGCCGGAGCCCGAGGTCGCCGCCAGGCCCGCCAAGGGCGCCCCGGGCGCGCCGAAGTCCGGCAAGGGCGAGGCTGCCGACAAGGCCGCGGCCGCGGTTCCGACCGATCCCGCCGCCGCCCGCGCCGCGGTGGTCGATTCCATCCGCGCCCTGATGCTGATCCGCGCCTACCGCGTGCGCGGCCACCTGGAGGCGCAGCTCGACCCGCTCGGCCTGCAGAAGCAGCACCCGCATCCCGAGCTCGACTACCGCACCTACGGCTTCACCGAGGCCGACCTCGACCGCCCGATCTTCATCGACAAGGTGCTGGGCCGCGAGACCGCGACGCTGCGCGAGATCATCGAGATCATCCGCGCCACCTATTGCGGCCCGATCGGCGTCGAGTTCATGCACATCCAGGATCCGGGCCAGAAGAGCTGGATCCAGCAGCGCGTCGAGGGCGCCCCCTGGACGAAGGCGTTCGACAAGGACGCCAAGCGCACCATCCTGGAGCAGCTCACCGAGGCCGAGGGCTTCGAGGCGTTCTGCGCCAAGAAGTTCGTCTCCACCAAGCGCTTCGGCCTGGAGGGCGGCGAGAGCACCATCCCGGCGATCCAGGCGGTGATCGAGTCCGCCGCGCGCGCCGGCACCACCGCGATCGACATCGGCATGGCGCATCGCGGCCGCCTCAACGTGCTGGTGAACATCGTCAAGAAGCCCTTCACCGCCGTGTTCAGCGAGTTCATCGGCGTCTCGGCCAAGCCGGACGACGTGCAGGGCTCGGGCGACGTGAAGTACCATCTCGGCACCTCGACCGATGTCGAGATCGGCGGGCGCACCGTCCACCTCTCGCTGCAGCCGAACCCCTCGCACCTCGAGGCGGTCGACCCCGTGGTGGTCGGCAAGGTGCGCGCGCGCCAGGACAATGCCGGCGACACCAAGACCCGCCGCTCCGCCATGGCGATCCTGCTGCACGGCGACGCCGCCTTCGCCGGCCAGGGCCTGGTGTACGAGACGCTGGCGATGAGCCAGCTCATCGGCTACCGCACCGGCGGCACGGTGCACATCGTCACCAACAACCAGATCGGCTTCACCACCGTCCCGGCGCACGCCTATTCGGGCCTCTACTGCACCGACATTGCCAAGGCGGTGCAGGCGCCGATCCTGCACGTCAACGGCGACAACCCGGAGGCGGTGGTGTTCTGCGCCCGCATGTGCGCCGAGTTCCGGCAGGAATTCGGCGTCGACATCGTGCTCGACATCGTCTGCTACCGCCGCCACGGCCACAACGAGAGCGACGAGCCGGCCTTCACCCAGCCGATCATGTACCGCCGCATCCGGGAGATGAAGACGACCCGGACCCTCTACGCCGAGAAGCTCGCCGCCGAGGGCAGCATCCCGGCCGAGGAGTCGAAGGCGATGTGGGACGCCTTCGCCCAGCAGCTCGACGAGGCCAACCAGGCCGCCCAGTCCTTCAAGCCGAACAAGGCGGACTGGCTGGAAGGCAACTGGGCCGGCATCAAGGCCACCAGCGAGGATGGCGAGGACCGCGACGAGGCCACCGCCGTCGGGCTGGAGACGCTGCGCGAGGTGGGCGCGGCGCTGGCCCGCGTGCCGGAGGGCTTCAAGGCCAACCCAAAGATCCTGCGCCAGCTCGAGGCCAAGAAGCAGGCCATCGAGACCGGCGAGGGCATCGACTGGGCGACCGGCGAGGCGCTGGCCTTCGGCACGCTGCTGCTGGAAGGCCACCGCGTCCGCCTCTCGGGCGAGGACGTGCAGCGCGGCACCTTCAGCCAGCGCCATTCCGTGCTGATCGACCAGGACACCCAGGCCGAGTACGTGCCGCTCAACAACATCCGTGAGGGGCAGAAGCGCTACGAGGCGTTCAACTCGCTGCTCTCGGAAGCGGGCGTGCTGGGCTTCGACTACGGCTACTCGGTCGCCGACCCGCACACGCTGACCCTCTGGGAAGGCCAGTTCGGCGACTTCGCCAACGGCGCGCAGGTCATCATCGACCAGTTCATCGCCTCGGCCGAGACGAAGTGGCTGCGCATGTCGGGCCTCGTGATGCTGCTGCCGCACGGCTACGAGGGGCAGGGGCCGGAGCACTCCTCGGCGCGCCTGGAGCGCTACCTGCAGCTCTGCGCCGAGCGCAACCTGCGCGTGGGCAACATCACCACGCCGGCCAACTACTTCCACGCGCTGCGCCGCCAGCTCAAGGCGAACTACCGCAAGCCGCTGATCCTGATGACGCCGAAGTCGCTGCTGCGGCACAAGCTCGCGGTCAGCTCCCTCGCCGATTTCGGGCCCGGCAGCGGCTTCCGCACCGTGATCCCCGAGGTGGACGCGATCGCGCCGGAGGAGAAGGTGCGGCGCATCGTGCTCTGCACCGGCAAGGTCTACTACGACCTGCTGCAGGAGCGGCGCGAGAAGGGCATCCAGGATGTGGCCATCATCCGCCTGGAGCAGCTCTACCCGTTCCCGACCCGCAGCCTGCCGGGCGTGCTCGGCCCCTACAGGAACGCCGAGGTGGTCTGGTGCCAGGAGGAGCCCGAGAACATGGGCGCCTGGAACTTCGTCGACCGGCGGCTGGAGGCGGTGCTGCGCGACCTCGGCTTCAAGCACGACCGGCCCGTCTTCGTCGGCCGCGCCGAGGCGGCGAGCCCGGCCACCGGCTCGGCCAAGGCGCACGCGCAGCAGCAGCAGGCGCTGGTGCAGGCCGCGCTGACGCTGGGCTGAGCGCCTGTCCCGGAGGCGGGCCTTCCGGGGCCCGCCTCCCGCTTCCGGCGGTGCGGCGGATCCGCGCCCCGGCGGCGAATGCACGCCGCCCGGAAGCCGGGCGTGAAATCCGACGATCGGCGACGCATCGGGCCTTGACCCCGGAACGTCGCTGAGGCCCCTGACAGCCGGCATCCCGGCACGCGCGCGGCGACGGCATGCCCCCGTCACGGCGCAGGATGAGAGAACGAGAGCATGACCGAGATCGTGGTGCCCACCCTGGGCGAGAGCGTCAGCAGCGCCACCGTCGCCCGCTGGCTGAAGAAGGCCGGCGAGGCGGTGGCGGCGGACGAGCCGCTGGTGGAGCTGGAGACCGACAAGGTCACGGTCGAGGTCCCGGCCCCCTCCGCCGGCACGCTCGAGGCGATCGCCGCCGACGAGGGCGCCGAGGTCGAGGTCGGCGCCGTGCTCGGCACCATTGCCGCCCAGGGCGCCGCCAGCGGTGCCGCCGCGAAGCCCGCCGCGCCGGCGCCGGCCCCCGCCAAGCCGGCCGCGCCGGAGCCCGCCCCGGCCGCCGTTGCCGCGCCCAAGGTCGAGACTCCGCGCGCTCCCTCCGGCCCGGTCGGCCGCCCCGGCGCCGGCGAGCACGCGCCGCTGCCCGCCGCCGCCAAGCTGATGACCGAGAACAAGGTCGAGGCCGGGCAGCTCGGCGAGGGCTCCGGCAAGGACGGGCGCATCACCAAGGGCGACGTACTCGACTTCCTCAGCCGCCCCGCGCCCGCCGCCGCTGCCGCCGCGCCCGCCGCCAAGGCGCCGCGCGCGCTGGAGGAGGGCGAGGAGCGGGTGAAGATGACCCGCCTGCGCCAGACCATCGCGCGCCGGCTGAAGGAGGCGCAGAACACCGCCGCCATGCTCACCACCTTCAACGAGGTGGACATGGGTGCCGCGATGGCGCTGCGCACCGAGTACCGCGACGCTTTCGAGAAGAAGCACGGCGTGCGCCTCGGCTTCATGTCCTTCTTCGTGAAGGCGGCGGTGGCGGCGCTGAAGGAGTTCCCGGCGGTCAACGCCGAGATCGACGGCGACGAGTTCGTCTACAAGAACTTCGTCCACATGGGCATCGCGGTGGGCGGCCCCTCCGGCCTCGTCGTGCCGGTGCTCAAGCACGCCGACCGGATGTCCTTCGCCGAGATCGAGAAGACGATCGGCAATTTCGGCCGTGCCGCGCGCGACGGCACGCTGAAGATGGCCGACTTGTCGGGCGGCTCCTTCACCATCACCAATGGCGGCATCTACGGCTCGCTGATGAGCACGCCGATCCTGAACCCGCCGCAGTCCGGCATCCTGGGCATGCACAAGATCCAGGACCGCCCGATGGCGGTGGGCGGCAAGGTCGAGATCCGCCCGATGATGTACATCGCGCTGAGCTACGACCACCGGATCGTGGACGGCAAGGAGGCGGTGAGCTTCCTCGTGCGCATCAAGGAGAGCGTCGAGGATCCGCGCCGGCTGATGCTGGACATCTGAGGGGCGGCGGGGAAGGCTCCGCCCTCCCCGGACCCCTCCGGCCAAGGAGGGCGCCGCCCTCCCTGGGTATCCACCGACCGGGTTCCCGGACCTCCGCCGGGCCGAGCGGGGTTTCCAAAGGGGCTTCGCCCTTTGGTGGGGCGGGGTTTCCAAAGGGGCTTCGCCCTTTGGTGGGGCGGGGTTTCCAAAGGGGTTTCGCCCTTTGGTGGGAGAGTGCGGAGAGGGCGAAGCCCTCTCTGCCGGGGCCCGGGGCGGAGCCCCGTTCCCGGTTCTCATCACCCCACCCGGAATTCCTCCCACGCCTCCCGCAGCGCCAGGGCGGCGATGCGCGTCACCGTGGCGGCGCCGCGCAGGAAGCGGCCCATGGTCAGGAAGCCGTGGATCTGGTCCGCGCAGTGCAGGTGCGCCACCCGCACGCCCTCGCGTTCCAGCCGGTCCGCATAGGCGCGTCCCTCGTCGTTGAGCGGGTCGTGCCCGGCGGTCATCACGAAGGCCGGCGCCACCCCGGCCAGGCTCGGCGCCCGCAGCGGCGAGGCGCGCCAGTCCCAGCGGTCCGCCACCTCCGGCGCGTAGTGGTCGATGAACCAGCGCATCACCTCGGCGGTCAGCGGCAGGCCGGCCGTGATCCGTTCGTAGGACTCCGTGGTCATGGTCAGGTCGGTGGCCGGGTAGAGCAGGAGCTGGAAGCCGGGGTTCGGCACCGCCCCGTCGCGGCCGAGCAGCGCCAGGATCGCGGCGAGGTTGCCGCCCGCGCTGTCCCCGCCCACGGCGAGGCGCGACGGGTCGATCCCGAGCGACGACGCCTCCGCCGCGACGAAGCGCAGCGCCGCCATGGCGTCCTCGACGGCGGCGGGGAAGCGGTGCTCCGGCGCCATGCGGTAGTCCACCGCGATCACGCAGCACCCGGCCTCGTTGGCCAGGGCGCGGCACAGCCCGTCATGCGTGTCGAGGTCGCCGAACACCCAGCCGCCGCCATGCAGGTAGAGCAGGCAGGGCAGGGCGGCCTCGGCCGCCGTGCCGAGGCCGCGGTAGAGCCGCAGCGGCACCTTGCCGCGCGGCCCGTCGCAGTCGAGGTCGCGCCAGACCGCCACCTCGGGGGGCGGCAATTGCAGCACGTGCCGGCCGTCCCGGTACATCCTGCGCGCTTCCGCCGGCTCCAGGCTGGCATAGGAGGGCCGCCCGGACTCGCGGATCACCTGGAGCAGGATCTCGGCATCGGGGTGAAGCGCGGGCATGGGTCCTCCTTGGCGTCCGTCTCGTTGGCGGCCGGCTGGCAGGGGGCATGGCCCATGCGCCGGTCCTTGCGTCGAGTGTCGCCCGCCATCGTCCCGCTGGCCAGGGTCCGGTCCTCCCCGGCCGCCTTCGGCCGCCCGCCGGTTCCCTTCGCGGCCTCGCCGCGGCCGGTGAAGCGTTTCCTGGTCCCGCGGCCCGGCCGGAGGGATGATGCGGGCACCATCCGGAACCCGTGGACGCCCATGCACGCCATCCGCCGCAAGCTCCGCCTTGCCGTCAGGCCCGCCATCCTGCTGCTCGCCTTCGCGCTGGTGCTGTTCGAGGAGACGGTGTGGCGCTGGGGCGGCGCGCTCGGCGCGCTGCTGGCCCGCATCCCCCTGCTCGCGGCGCTGGAGCGGCTGGTGGCGCGGCTGCCGCCGCCCGCCGTCTTCGCCCTGTTCCTGGTGCCGATGGCCCTGCTGCTGCCGGTCAAGCTCGCGGCGCTGTGGCTGATCGCGGCCGGGCATCCGCTGCTCGGGCTCGGCGTGATCGTCGCGGCGAAGGTCGGCGGCACCGCCGTCTCGGCCCGGCTCTACGCCATCGCCGAGCCGAAGCTGATGCAGGTGCCGGCCTTCGCCTGGGCGCGCGGGAAGGTGGCGGCGCTGCTGGCGCGGGCGCATGCCTTCCTCGATGCCTCGCCGGCCTGGCAGTCGGCGCGGCGGGCGATGGCGGCGCTGCGGGAGCGGGCGCGGGCGTTGCGCGTGCGCCTGGCCGGCGCCGGGGGCGGCCTCGGGCTGCGTCTCGCGGCGGCGCGACGATGCTTGCGGCGGACGGCCTGACGGGCGCCGGCGGCGCGTCTCGCGCGGGGTCGTACTCGCGGCCCCCTCGGGCGGCCCCCTCGTGCGTCCCCGTGTGTTTCCCCGGCCCGGTGCGCGGGGTTGGTGCCGGCTGGCGCGGAATTGAGCCCCGCCTCCGGCGGTGCGGCGGGCCGGGATGCCGGCGCGGGCCGGATGCCGCACGATCCGGTCTTGCCTGACCCAGCCTGCCGAATTCCGGGCCGACCGGCGGGCGGGCCGATGCCGGCGCCCGACCCCGGAACCTTCCGGTCGGGCACATGAAGCGCATGTCACCCGTCGGCCCATGGTGTCCCCCGGTGTTCCGGGGCACCCCTGGCGCCGCGGGCCCGCTCCTTCCGTCCGGGGCGCCCGTCTCCGCCGGCTCGCCCGCCGGCCGGAGGATCGGAGGAAGCGTCGCCATGAACATCCTCACGCCGGGCCGCCAGCCCGGCGCCACGCCGGCCCTCGCCGGCTCGCCCGCCGCCATCGCCGCCCGCCTCGACCGGCTGCCCGCCTCCCGCTACGGCTGGCGGATCGTGCTGCTGCTCTCGCTCGGCGGCTGCTTCGAGTTCTACGATCTGTTCTACACGGCCTACGTGGCGCCCGGCCTGTACCGGGAGGGGCTGTTCACCCGCACCACCACCGGCCTGTTCGACCTGCACGGCTTCGCCAGCTTCGTCGCCTCCTTCTTCGCCGGCCTGTTCATCGGCACGATCGGCTTCGGCCGTGTCGCCGACCGCTTCGGCCGGCGGCGCGTCTTCACCATCTCGCTGCTCTGGTACTCGCTGGCCAATCTGGTGCTGGCCTTCCAGGCTGACGCGCCTTGGATCCTGTTCTGGCGCTTCATGGCCGGCATCGGCGTCGGCGTCGAACTGGTCACCATCGACACCTACATCGCCGAGCTGGTGCCACCGGCGCAGCGCGGCCGCGCCTTCGCGGTGAACCAGACGATCCTGTTCTGCATGGTACCGCTGGTCGCCCTCATCGCCTGGCTGCTGGTGCCGCGCGATCCGTTCGGCTTCGCCGGCTGGCGCTGGGTGGTGCTGATTGGCGCCACCGGGGCGCTCGCCGCCTGGTGGCTGCGCCGCGCCATTCCGGAATCGCCGCGCTGGCTGGCCCAGCATGGGCAGGCCGAGGAGGCGGACCGCGTGATGACGGGCATCGAGGCGAAGGTCGCGGCCGAGCTGGGACCGCTGCCGCCCCCGGCGCCGGCGGCCGAGGTGCCGGCGGGCGCCGGCCGGCTGGCCGAGGCGTTCCAGCCGCCCTATCGCACCCGCACCATCATGATGTCGGTGTTCAGCCTGTTGCAGACGGTGGGCTTCTACGGCTTCGGCAACTGGGTGCCGACGCTGCTGCTGGCCGAGGGCATAAACGTCACCACCTCCCTGCTCTACACCTTCCTGATCGCGCTGGCCGGGCCGTTCGGGCCGCTCGGCGCGGCGCTGATCGCGGACCGGGTGGAGCGCAAGTGGCAGGTGGCGGGGGCGGCCGCCACGGTGGCGCTGCTCGGGCTGGTCTTCGCGACGCAGCGCGATGCCGTCGGCATCGTGCTCTGCGGCATGGCGCTGACCATCGCCAACGCCTTCATGTCCTACGCCCTGCACGCCTACCAGCCGGAGCTGTTCCCGACGCGCTTCCGCGCCAGCGCGGTGGGCTTCGTCTATTCGTGGAGCCGGCTCTCGGCGGTGTTCAGCGGCTATGCCATCGCCTTCACGCTCGGGCTGGGCGGCGTGCCGGCGGTGTTCGCGATGATCGCGGGCGCCATGGCCGTCGCCGCCGGCGTGGTGGCGGTGTGGGGGCCGCGGGTGACCGGGCGCGGGCTGGAATCCATCTCGCACTGATCCGTATGGCCGATGAAATCGGCCATCAGGGATGCGGGTTGGGACCACCCTTCCGGAACGGGGGTTCCAAGGGGGCCTCGCCCCTTGGCGGAGGGTGCAGGGAGGCGGCGCCTCCCTGCCGGGGTCCGGGGCGGAGCCCCGAAACGCCGTCAGCCCTCCCGGCCGCCCCAGATCACCCCCGACCCGATCTCCGCCAGGGTCGGGCAGCCGGTCTGCACCATCGCCACCTCCAGCTCGGCGCGCAGCAGCTTCAGCACGTGCGCGACGCCGGTGGCGCCGGCCACCGCCAGCCCGTGCAGGCAGGGGCGGCCGACCAGCACGGCGCTGGCGCCGAGGGCCAGGGCCTTGAGCACGTCGGTGCCGCGCCGGATGCCGCCGTCGAGCAGCAGCGGCACGCGGCCGGCGACGGCGCGGGCGATGGCGGGCAGGGCGTCGATCGTGGCGGGCTGGGTGTCGAGGGTGCGGCCGCCATGGTTGGAGACGACGATCCCGTCCGCCCCGGCGGCGACGGCTCGTTCCGCGTCACCGGGAGTCATGATGCCCTTGAGCAGCAGCGGCAGGGTGGTGGCGGCGCGCAGCGCGGCGATGTCGTCCCAGGTGGCGGCGTGCGCGAGCAGCGGGAAGATCTCGCCCGTCGCGGTGCCGTCAGGAGGCGGGGGCGGGGCGGCGCCGCGCAGGTTCACCGCCTCGATGCCGGGCGGCAGGCGGAAACCCGCGCGCCGCTCGCGGTCGCGCAGGCTGACCGGCGCGTCGACGGTGACGACCAGCGCACGGTAGCCCGCCGCCTCGGCGCGGCGCACCAGGGCCAGGGTGAAGGCGCGGTCGGGCTGGACGTAGAGCTGGAACCAGGGTGGCACCGCCGCCTGCGCCGCGACCGCCTCCAGCGGCAGGCTGGCCTGGGCGCTGACCACCATGCAGGCGCGCAGCGCCGAGGCGCCGACCATGGTGGCGAGTTCCCCCTCCGGGTGCAGCAGCCGGTGGAAGGCGCTGGGGGCGACGAGGATCGGGTGGTCGAGCTCCTGGCCGAACAGGGCGAGGCGCGTGTGCGCCGCGCGCATCGGCACCAGGACGCCGGCATTCAGGCGCAGCCGCTCGAAGGCGGCGCGGTTCTCGCGCAGGGTCAGCTCGTCGGCGGCGGCGCCGGCGACGTAGGCCCAGGCGTTCTCGCCCATGCGCTGGCGCGCGGGCTGCTCGTAGTCCGGAACCGAGACGATTCCGGGTGGGACGGTGTTGTCGGGGGGCATGCGGCGGGCCTGCTGCGCCCCGCCTTCCGCACGGGAAGGCGGGGCGGGTGGTCAGGCCGATTCGATGCGGATCAGCGCCGGCTTCTCCAGCACCGCGTCGAGCGCCGCGATGCGCTCCAGCGCGGAGCGCATCGCGGCCTCCTCGCACTCGTGCGTGGTCAGCACCACCGGCACCGCCTCGCCCGGGGCGCGGCCGCGCTGGAGCAGGGATTCCAGGCTGATGCGATGGTCGCGCAGGATGCTGGTGACGTCGGCGATCACGCCCGGGCGGTCGACCACCATCAGGCGCAGGTAGTAGGGGCCGACATGGCGCGCCATCGGCACGCTGGGGATGGATGCCAGCGCCTCGGCGCCCCAGACCGGCGTGTGCCGGCCGCGCGCGATGTCGATCAGGTCCGCCACCACGGCGCTCGCGGTCGGGCCGGCGCCGGCGCCGCGCCCCTGCAGCACCACGCGGCCCACCGCGTCGCCCTCGGCGACGACGGCGTTGAACACGCCGTCGACGCGGGCGATCGGCGCGTCGCAGGGCACCATGCAGGGATGCACGCGCGTCTCGATCCCCGCCCCTGGGCCGGCCTCGGTGCGGCGGGCGATGCCGAGCAGCTTGATGCGGAAGCCCAGCTCCTCGGCCAGCCGGATGTCGAGCGCGGTGACGTCGCGGATGCCCTCGACGTGGACGGCGCCGAGATCGACCGGGCGGCCGAAGGCGATCGCCGCCAGGATCGCCAGCTTGTGCGCGGCGTCGATGCCGTCGATGTCGAAGGAGGGATCGGCCTCGGCGTAGCCCAGGCGCTGCGCCTCGGCCAGCACCTCGGCGAATTCCCGGCCCTCGGCGCGCATCACGGTGAGGATGTAGTTGCAGGTGCCGTTGAGGATGCCGGCGACGCGCGAGAGCCGGTTCGCCGCCAGCCCCTCGCGCAGCGCCTTGATCGCCGGGATGCCGCCGGCCACGGCGGCCTCGAAGGCGAGCGGCGCGCCGCGCGCGGCGGCGGTCTCGGCGAGCTGCGCGCCGTGCACGGCGAGCAGCGCCTTGTTCGCGGTGACCACCGGCTTGCCGGCGGCCAGCGCCGCCTCGACCAGCGCGCGCGCCGGCCCCTCGCTGCCGCCGATCAGCTCCACCACCACGTCCACGCCCGGATCGGCGGCGAGCGCCACCGGGTCGTCGTGCCAGCGCAGCCCGTCGAGCGCGAGGCCGCGGTCGCGGCGGCGGTCGCGCGCCGAGACGGCGGTGACGGCGAGGTGCCGGCCGGCGCGGGTGCCGACGATGTCGGCGTTCTCGCGCAACAGGTTCAGCACCCCGGCGCCGACCGTGCCGAGGCCGGCGACGCCGATGGAGAGCGGCTTGCTCATGCGTGCGTCAGCTCGGAATCGCTGAGCGACGGGCCGGACATGGGACCGCCGTTGTCGCCCTGCAGGAAGGCCTTGATGCCGCGCAGCGCCTGGCGGATGCGGTGGTTGTTCTCGACCAGCGCGATGCGGACATGGGTGTCGCCGTGCTCGCCGAAGCCGATGCCGGGGGCAACGGCGACCTTCGCCTTGGCCAGCAGCAGCTTCGAGAATTCCACGCTGCCGAGCTGGCGGAAGCGCTCCGGGATCGGCGCCCAGATGAACATGGAGCCCTCGGGCGAGGGCACGTCCCAGCCCGCCTGCTTCAGCCCCTTCACCAGCAGGTCGCGCCGCTCCTTGTACAGCTTGCGCATCTCGGCCACCGTGTCCTGCGGCCCGTTCAGCGCGGCGGTGGCGGCGATCTGGATCGGGGTGAAGGCGCCGTAGTCGAGGTAGGACTTCACGCGCGTCAGCGCCGCGATCAGCTTCTGGTTGCCCACCGCGAAGCCCATGCGCCAGCCCGGCATGTTGTAGGTCTTGGACATGGAGGTGAACTCCACCGTCACGTCCTTCGCACCCGGCACCTCCAGCACGGAGGGCGGCGGGGTGTCGCCGAAGTACAGCTCCGCGTAGGCGAGGTCGGAGAGGATGAACAGCTCGTGCCGGCGGCAGAGCGCCACCAGCTCGCGGTAGAACTCGATGCTCGCCAGATGCGCCGTCGGGTTCGACGGGAAGTTGACGATGACCGCCGTGGGCTTGGGCACGGAGTGCTTCACCGCGCGGTCGATCGCGCGCAGCATCTCGTCGTCCGGCGTGCAGGGCAGGGAGCGCACCGAGGCGCCGGCGATGATGAAGCCGAACTGGTGGATCGGGTAGGACGGATTCGGCACCAGGATGGTGTCACCCGGCGAGGAGATCGCCTGCGCCAGGTTCGCCAGGCCCTCCTTGGAGCCGAGCGTCGCCACCACCTCCGTCTCCGGGTCGAGCTTCACGCCGAAGCGGCGCTCGTAGTAGCCGGCCTGGGCCTTCCGCAGCCCGGGGATGCCCTTGGAGGCGGAGTAGCGGTGCGTGCGCGGGTCCTGCACCGCCTCGATCAGCTTGGCGACGATGTGTGGCGGCGTCGGGCTGTCCGGGTTGCCCATGCCGAGATCCACGACGTCCTCTGCCGCTGCCCGTGCCTTGGCCTTCGCTGCGTTCACCTCGGCGAAGACGTAGGGCGGCAGGCGGCGGATGCGGTGGAATTCCTCGGTCATGCTCGAACGTCCGGTCAATTCGGGTCGCCCTCCGCGAAGGGGTCCGCGAAGGGGTCGCGGACCATAGCCGAGGCGCCACGGGGCGTCAGCCGCGTTTTCGCCGCCGCTCGCGCGCGCCGCGTGCAACGGCGCGCCCGACGGCGTGCCAGGGAGACGATCCGCGGGGTGGCCGCGGTAACGCGGGCGTGGCCGCCGCGGGGCGTCGCGCGAATTCCGGCGCAGGCCCCGGCCGACCGGGGCCGGGCGTCACGGCGCGCGCGGCGGCCCGAGCAGATCGGGGGGCGGCGGCGCCGGCGGGGCCGGCCCGATCTCGATGCTGGGCGCGGCGGGCGCGGCGCCCGGGGTGGCGGGGCCGAGTCCGCTGTCGGCCGTTGCGTCCCAGGGGATCGGCGGCGCGGCGGCGAGGCGTGGCGGCGGCGGCGGCGTGCCCGGCACGTCCGGCTCGCCGGGCGCCCGGCCCGGCGAGGGAAGGCCGGGCGGCGCGGGTTCCGACGGCTCCAGCGCCCTGCGCGATGCCTCGCGGTCCTGCACCAGGGCGGCCGAGACCGCCTCGCGCGCCCGCAGCTCCGGCCGCACCGGCCGTTCCGGCACCGTGCCCAGCCGCGGGAAGGGGTCGTCCAGCCCGGGCGGCGGCGTGCGCCGGGCGAAGGTCTCGCCGGTGATGCGATCGTAGATCGCGACCGGGTTCACCGCCTCCGGCACCGAGCAGGCGGCGCCGAGCAGCGGCAGCAGCAGTGCCATGCCGCGGAGCGGCGGAAGCAACATGCCACGGAGCGGCGGAAGCAACGTGCCGCGGAGCGGCGGAAGCAACGTGCCGCGGAGCGGCGGAAGCGACATGCCGCGGAGCGGCGGAAGCAGCATGCCGCGGAGCGGTAAAAGCGGCATGCCGCGCCGGGCGCTGCGGTCGCGGCATGGCCGCCCGGCCGTCACGCTCGCTTGATCAGCCTCACCGGGCCCCTTAGCTTGCCAGGAAGCGGCATTGCCGCCGACGCCAGCGCGCATCATTTCCCTACTTTCGAGCCGGTGTCCCATTACCTGAAACCGCAGGCGAGGCAAAGGCGCCGGGAGCAGGCCCTGCCCCTCCCGCCATCCGCCCGGACCTTCGGCGGAAGGCGTGGCGTTGCTGCAATGAAAACGAATCGGGGGAAGGGCGGGAAGCGCCCCCCGGCGTCGCGGAGGACGCTCCAGAACATGGCTCACCATCCCTCGGACCAGGACGCGGCGGATCAGGACGCGGCCCCGGTCGGTCCCCGCGCCGCGCTGCCGGACCCGGTGCTGATGACGCGCACCATGGCGGAGGTCGCCGCGCGCGGGCAGCAGATCGTGGCCGAATTCCTGCGCCGCCAGGCCGCCAACGCCGCCGGCCTCGCCGACGAGGGCCCCGCCGGCGAGCCGGCGGCGCGGCCGGCGGCCGGTTCCGCTCCCGGCCCGGCGGGCGGCCTCTTCGGCATGGCGCCCGGCCGGCCGGCCGGGCGTCCCCTGGCCGTCTCGCTGGCCGACCCGCTCAACATCGGCGGCGCCTTCATGGAGATGACGGCGCGCCTGATGGCGAGCCCGGCGCGGATCGGGCGCGCGCAGCTCGGCTTCTGGCAGGACTACCTGACTCTCTGGCAGAACACGACGCGCCGGCTTCTCGGCGCGCCGGCGGAGCCGGTGATCGAGGCCGAGCCGGGCGACCGGCACTTCCGCGACCAGATGTGGCGCGACAACGAGGTGTTCGACTTCATCCGGCAGTCCTACCTGCTCTGCGCCCGCTACTTCCAGACGGTGGCGGGCGGCATCGCCCTGCCGTCCGGCACCCCGGGGGCGCAGAAGGTCGAGTTCTACACGCGGCAGTTCGTCGACGCGATGAGCCCGTCGAACTTCCTCTTCACCAGCCCGGAGGTGCTGCGCCGCACCGTCGAGAGCGGCGGCGAGAACCTGCTGCGGGGCCTGAGCAACCTGCTCGCCGACCTGGAGCGCAGCCGCGCCCTGCTGCTGCCGGGTGCGCGCGACGGGCGCCATTTCCGCATCGGCGAGACCGTCGCGGCCACGCCCGGCAAGGTGGTGTTCCAGAACGCGCTGATGCAGCTCATCCAGTACGCGCCGACGACGGAGAGCGTGCTGCGCCGGCCGCTGCTGATCCTGCCGCCCTGGATCAACAAGTACTACGTGCTCGACCTGCGGCCGCGGAACAGCTTCGTGCGCTGGGCGGTGGCGCAGGGCCACACCGTCTTCGTCTGCTCCTGGGTCGATCCCGACGCGTCGCTCGCCGGGCGCGGTTTCGAGGACTACATGCGCGAGGGCCCCTACGCCGCGCTGGCGGCGATCGAGCGGGCGACCGGCGAGACCTCGGTGAACGCGCTCGGCTACAGCCTCGGCGGCACGCTGCTCGCGGCGGTGCTGGCGCAGATGGCGGCGCGCGGCGACCGGCGCATCGCCAGCGCCACGCTGCTCGCCAGCATGCTCGACTTCAGCGAGGCGGGCGAACTGGGCGTGTTCATCGACGAGGAGCAGATGCGCGCCATCGAGGAGGAGGGCGACCGGGAGGGCCAGCCCGCCGCCCTCGCCACCTCCCGCATGCTGCGCGCCAACGACCTGATCTGGTCCTTCGTGGTCAGCAACTACCTGCTGGGGCAGGAGCCCTTCCCCTTCGACCTGCTGCGCTGGAACAACGACACCACGCGCATGCCGTCGCGCCTGCACGGCTTCTATCTGGAGCACCTGTACCGGCGTAACGAACTGGCCGAGCCGGGCGCGCTGGTGCTGGATGGCGTCCCGCTCGACCTCGGCCGGGTGGACGTGCCGGCCTACGTCACGGCCGCGCGCGAGGACCACATCGCGCCATGGAAGTCCGTCTACCGCGCGACGCGGCTGCTGGGCGGGGGGCGGAGGAGACCGGGGAGCGGGGCCGGCGGAGCGGTGCGCTTCGTCCTGGCTGCCTCGGGCCATGTGGCGGGGGTGGTGAATCCCCCGGGGGCCGGGCGCTACAGCTACTGGATCGGGGAGTCGCTGCCCGAGGAGCCGGAAGCCTGGTTCGAGGGTGCGACGGAACTGTCCGGCTCCTGGTGGCCGGACTGGCAGCGCTGGGTGCTGGCACGGTCGCGCGAGCAGGTGCCGGCCGGGTCGCCGGGCCGGCAACCGGGCAGGGGCGGCCTGCCGGCGCTGGAGGACGCACCCGGTTCCTATGTCCGGGCGGCCTCCGCCGACCAGGAGCCCGGCTGAGCCGCCTGCCGGGCGGTTCGCGAGGTCCCCGACCGCTCCACCGGGGGCGGCGGCCCCTCGGGCCGCCGTCTCCATGCCCTTCCCGCGAGGCCTGTCGAGCAGGCCGTCGGCGCGTCGCGCCGGATCCCCTCCGGTGCGGGGAATTCCCGCCTTTCCCCTCTCGATCTCCCCGGCCGCTGCCGGGGGGCAGGCCCGGTCGGGAACGGCCGGCCCGCGCGGCACGGAACGATTGTGTCGGGCGACCGATCGAACCTAGCCTGCCTCGGTCCAGGAAAGAACGACACGCCCGGACAGGCGGGGGAAACGGCATGAGCATCACGAGGCGGTCCGCGCTCGGCGCGGCGCTGGGAACCATGGCCGCGGGCGCGACCACCGGCGTGCGGGCGCAGCGCGCCGACGGCGCGGGGGCCCAGCGCGCCGACGGCGCGGGGGCCCAGCGCGCCGACGGCGCGACGCGGCGGAAGCTGAAGCTCGGCATCATCACCGACCTGGCGGGTCCCTACGCGGACCTGAACCGCCCCTCCATGGCCTGCGCGCAGCAGGCGCTGGAGGATTTCGACGTGGCCGGCCGCGGCTGGGACGTGGAGATCCTGCTCGGCCAGCACTTCGACAAGGCCGACAACGCCGTCACCATCGCCCGCCACTGGTTCGACCAGGAAGGGGTGGACGCGGTGCTGGACGTGAACACCTCCGCCACCTCGCTCGCGGTGGCGGGCATCGCGCGGGAGAAGAACCGGCCGCTGCTGCTCTCCGGCCCCGGCACGGCGGAGCTGACCGGCCGGCAATGCTCGCCCAACACCGTCCACTGGACCTGGGACACCTACATGCTGGCGAAGTCCTCCGGCACCGCGATGGTGCGACGGGGCGGGACGAGCTGGTACTTCGTCGCCGCCGACTACTCCTTCGGCCAGCAGCTGGTGCGCGACACGCGCGCCGTGGTGGAGGGGCAGGGGGGCCGCGTCCTTGGCAGCGCCTTCTATCCCTTCCCGAGCACCACCGACTTCTCCTCGATGCTGCTCAGGGCCAAGGCTTCCGGCGCGGGCGTGCTGGCGCTGGGCAACGCGGGGGCGGACCTGATCAACACGATCAAGCAGGCGCACGAATTCGGCGTCAACCGCGGCATGAGCATCGTCAGCCTGCTGACCTACGATACCGACGTGCGCGTCCTCGGGCTCGAGGTGGCGCAGGGGCTGATGACGACGCAGGCCTACTACTGGGACCTCAACGACCGCACGCGCGCCTTCAACGCCCGGGTGCGGCCGAAGACGCCGGCGCTGTGGCCCAACATGGCGAATGCCGGCATCTACGCCGCGACGCTGCACTACCTGAAGGCGCTGGCCGACATGGGGTTCGAGCAGCGCGCGGACGGCGCGGCGGTGGTGGCGCGCATGAAGGCGATGCCGACCGACGACGACTGCTTCGGCCCCGGCCGAATCCGCGAGGACGGCCGCAAGCTGCACCCCGCCTACCTGATGCAGGTGAAGACCCCGGCGGAGAGCCGCGACCGCTACGACGTGCTGAAGCTGCTGGCGACCGTGGCGCCGGACGAGGCCTTCCGGCCGCTGCGGGAAGGCGGCTGCCCCTTCGTCCGGACCTGACCGGGGCGTGGCCCGGGCGTGGCCGGCGCCGATCGCGGGGGCAGGGAAGGGGAGGCGCCGGCCCGCGCGGCGGCGTGCATCGCGCGGGCCGGCGCGAACCGGGGGCGGGCAGGGCCGTTGCCGCGTTGCTCCGACCATGGATCGCCGCATGCGCCAGCCCGCCGCCACGCCGAGCACGACCGAAGCCGTCACGCCGCGCATCCGGCGCGGCCTCGACGGGCTCAACTTCTTCCTCGCCGACGTGCGCGACGGGCTCGGCCCCTACCTCGCCATCTACCTGCTGGCGGTGCGTGGGCCGGAGCGGGGCTGGAATCCGGCCACGATCGGGCTGGTGATGACCATCGCCGGCATCGCCGGGCTGCTGGCGCAGACCCCGGCGGGGGCGCTGATCGACCGGACGCGGAACAAGCGCGCCGTGGTGATCGCGGCGGCGCTGGCGGTGACGCTGAGCTGCCTCGCGCTGCCCTTCATCGACGACTTCTACGCCGTCGCCGCCACCCAGTCGCTCGCCGGCATCGCGGGCGCGGTGTTCCCGCCGGCGCTCGCCGCGATCACGCTCGGCGTGGTGGGGCCGAAGGCGTTCTCGCGCCGGATCGGGCGCAACGAGGCGTTCAACCACGCGGGCAACGCCGCCTCGGCGGCGCTCGCGGCCGGCACGGCGGTGTTCTTCGGGCCGGTCGTGGTGTTCTGGATCATGGCGGCGCTGGCGGTGCTGAGCATCGGCGCCATGCTGACGATCCCGGCCAGCGCCATCGACGACGACGTGGCGCGCGGGCTCGACCGCGATGCCGCCCCCGGCGAGGGGAAGGCGGCGGAACACGGGGAGCCTTCCGGGCTGCGCGTGCTGCTGGCCTGCCGGCCGCTGCTGGTCTTCGCCGCGCTGATGGCCACCTTCCACCTCGCCAACGCCGCCATGCTGCCCTCGGTCGGGCAATTGCTGACCACGGTGGTGGGCAGCGACCACGCCACCTCGCTGGTCGCCGGCTGCATCGTCGCGGCGCAGTGCGTGATGGTGCCGGTGGCGATGCTGGTGGGGGCGAAGGCGGATGCCTGGGGGCGCAAGCCGCTCTTCCTCGTCGCCTTCGGCATCCTGGCGCTGCGCGGGGTGCTCTACACCCTCTCGGACGATCCCCGGTGGCTGATGGGCGTGCAGCTTCTCGACGGCGTCGGCGCCGGAATCTTCGGCGCGCTGTTCCCGGTGGTGGTGGCGGACCTGACGCGCGGCACCGGGCGCTTCAACGTCAGCCAGGGCGCCGTCGCCACCGCCCAGGGCCTCGGCGCCGCGCTGAGCGCCACGCTGGCGGGCGCGGTGATCGTCGGCTTCGGCTACTCGGCCGCCTTCCTGGTGCTGGCGGCCATCGCGGCGGCGGGCTTCCTCGGCTATCTGCTGCTCATGCCCGAGACCCGCGATCCCGCCCCGCGCACCGGCCCCGCTCCCGCTCCCGCGCCCGCCGCCGTCCCGGCGCGGTAGCGTGGGCCGCGCGTGACCGCGGCGATGACGCCCGCGGCGGCGGTGTGGCTGATCGCCGGGCTCGCCACGCTGGGCGTGATCCTGCGCCCCTTCCGCTGGCCCGAGGCGGTCTGGGCCGTCGCCGGCGCCGCGCTGCTGGTGGGGCTCGGCCTGCTGCCGGCGGCGGATGCCTGGCGCGGCGTGCGGCGCGGCGCGGACGTGTACCTGTTCCTCGTCGGCATGATGCTGCTGGCCGAGCTGGCGCGGCGCGAGGGGCTGTTCGACTGGCTGGCCGGCTTCGCGGTGCGCGCCGCCCGCGGCTCGGCGGCGCGGCTGCTGGCGCTGGTCTACGGCATCGGCGTGCTCATCACCGCGCTGCTGAGCAACGACGCGACCGCCGTGGTGCTGACGCCCGCCGTCTGCGCCGCGGCGCGGGCGGCGCGGGCGCGGCCGATGCCGCACCTGCTGGCCTGCGCCTTCGTGGCCAATGCCGCCTCCTTCGTGCTGCCGATCTCCAACCCGGCCAACCTCGTGGTCTATGGCGCGCACCTGCCGCCGCTGGCCGAGTGGCTGCGCCTGTTCGCGCTGCCCTCGGCGCTGGCGGTCGGCGCGACCTGGGCGGCGCTGCGCCTGACCCAGCGCCGCGCCCTGGCCGAGCCGATCGCGGTGGAGGCCGGGCGCATGCCGCTGCCGCGCGGCGGGGCGGCGGCGGGCCTGGGCATCCTGGCCACGGCGGCGGTGCTGCTCTGGGCCTCCGCCACCGGGCGCGACCTCGGCCTGCCGACCTTCCTGGCCGGCACGGCGACGACCCTGCTGGTCCTGCTGCTGACGCGGCAGGGGCCGGCCGGCGTGGTCGCCGACGTCTCCTGGGGCGTGCTGCCACTGGTGGCCGGGCTGTTCGTGCTGGTGGAGGCGCTGGAGAGGACCGGGCTGCTGGCCACGCTGGCGCGGCTGCTGCGCGACACGGCGGCGGCGGACCCGGCGCTGGCCGGCTGGGGCGGCGGCGTGCTGGTGGCGCTGGCGAGCAACCTGGTCAACAACCTGCCGGCCGGGCTGCTGGCCGGGGCGGTAGTGGCGGCGGCCGAGGTGCCGCCGCGCATCGCGGGGGCGATCCTGATCGGCGTCGATCTCGGTCCCAACCTGTCGGTGACGGGCTCGCTCGCCACCATCCTGTGGCTGGTGGCGATCCGGCGCGCGGGGCTCGACATCGGCGCGTGGCAGTTCCTGCGCCTGGGCGCGCTGGTGATGCCGCCCGCCCTGCTGCTCGCCCTGGCGGCGCTGCTGCACCAGCCCTTCTGAGCGGCGGCCGGCGCCGGGCCGGATCCTGCCGGCCGGGGAATAGGCAGGATGCCTTCGCGCGTGGAAGATGGCGGGCAGGACGCGAATGGCCGGCCCGCCGCGGCACGGCCCTGTGGAGGAACACGACATGCCGAGCTATCGGATCGCCGCCATGGGCGGGGATGGCATCGGGCCCGAGGTGATCGCGGCCGGCGTCGAGGTCCTCAAGGTCTGCGCCGAGCGCGACGGGGGCTTCACGCTCGAATTCACCGATTTCGACTGGGGCTCGGACTATTACCGCCGGCACGGCGTGATGATGCCGGCGGACGGCGCCGACCGGCTCCGTGCCTACGACGCCATCCTGTTCGGCGCCGTCGGCGCGCCCGACATCCCGGACCATGTCACGCTCTGGGGCCTGCGCCTGTCGATCTGCCAGCCGCTCGATCAGTACGCCAATGTCCGCCCGACCCGCGTCCTGCCCGGCATCACCAGCCCGCTGCGCAACGTCTCCGGGCCGGAGCTGGACTGGGTGATCGTGCGCGAGAACTCCGAGGGCGAGTATTCCGGCGTCGGCGGCCGTGCGCACAAGGGGCTGCCGATCGAGGTGGCGCAGGACGTGTCCATCATGACGCGCGCCGGCGTGCAGCGGATCATGCGCTACGCCTTCCGCCTCGCGCAGTCCCGCCCGCGCAAGCTGCTCACCGTGGTCACCAAGTCCAACGCGCAGCGCCACGCCATGGTGATGTGGGACGAGATCGCGGCCGAGGTCGCCGCCGAGTTCCCGGACGTGACATGGGACAAGATGCTGGTGGACGCCATGACCATGCGCATGGTCATCAGGCCGCAGACGCTCGACACCATCGTCGCCTCCAACCTGCACGCCGACATCCTCTCGGACCTCGCGGCGGCGCTGGCGGGCTCACTCGGCATCGCGCCGACCGCCAACATCAACCCCGAGCGCGACGCGCCCTCGATGTTCGAGCCGATCCACGGCTCGGCCTTCGACATCACCGGCAAGGGCATCGCCAACCCGGTGGCGACCTTCTGGACCGCCTCGATGATGCTGGAGCATCTCGGCGAGCCGGCCGCCGCCGCGCGGCTGATGAAGGCGGTCGAGCGCGTGACCGCCGACCCGGCGCTGCACACGCCCGATCTCGGCGGCAGGGCGACGACCCGGCAGGTCACCGACGCCGTCTGCGAGGCGCTGCGGCAGGCCAACGACTGACCAGGGCGGCGGGCGCTCCGGAAGACCGGGCAGGGTTCCACGGGCCAGCCCTCCTGCTCCCGCATCGCGCCGGTCCCGCCGTGCCGGCGGAATGGCGGTCCGGAAGCGGGGCGGCCGATATGGGGCGCCGGGCAGGGGCCGTGCGGGTCTGCCGGCGACCGACGATGGCGGAGGAGGCGCTTCCGGTACCTCCCCGGCACCGGCGGCGCAGGCATCCGGCAGGTCGCGGAACGACAGTGGGGGGAAGCAGCATGATCGAAGCCGAACTGCGCGAGGCCACGGCGCCGCCGGAGATCGCCGCCCACTACGCGGCGCTCCGCGAGGCCACCGGGCTGCCGCTGGTCAACCTGATCTGGCGCCGGATGGCGACCCGGCCGGGCCTGCTCGCCTGGGCACTGGAGTCGGTGCGGCCGGCCCTGCGCTCGGGCGCCGTCGCGGCGGCGGCCGAAAGGCTGCCGGCCGCGTTGCCGATGCCGAGGCTGCCGGCGCTGCCGTCGGCCGGGGAGCCGGGGGCGGCGGACGTCGTCGCGGCCTACAACCGCGGCAACATCCTCAACCTTCTCGTCCTGACCGCGCTGCGCCGCCGGCTCGACTCGCCCGGCGAGGTCACCGCCGCATGGTCCCCCGTGCCGCCGCCGCCGATGCTGCCGCCGGTACCGCCGATCCCGACCCTGGCCACGCTGCCGCCGGCCGTGGCCGGCACGGTGCGTCGCCTCGCGGCCTCGCATCCGGACGCCGTCGACGGGGTGATCCCCAGCCTCTACCTGCATCTGGCGCTCTGGCCGGCGCTGCTGGCGGCGGTGGAGCCGGTGCTGGCGCCGGCCCTGGCGGATGGCAGCCTGCGCGCCGCCCGCGAGGCGGCCATCGACGCCGCGCACCGGGAGGCCAGGGCGCTGCTGCCGCTGGTCGGTCACGCCTCGCCCGTGCCCGAGGCCGAGTTGCCGGCGCTGCGGGCCACCCTGGATGCCTTCACCGGCCGCGTGATCCCGCAGATGATCCCGGTCGGCCTTGCCCTGGCCGGGCTGCTGCGCGGCTGACCGCCGCGCCGCCGGCACGGTGCGCGCGGCAGCGGTTCAGTCCGCCCGCCGCCCCTCGGCCGCGATGCGTTCGCCATCCGGGGGGCGCGCCGGCCGCCCTGCCTCCAGGTGCCGGCACAGCCGCACCGCCGGCGCCGTGATCACGGTGCAGACCACCGCCATGGCCACCATGGCGGAGAAGATCTGGCCGCCGATCAGCCCGGCATCGTGCAGCACGGCCAGCACCACCACCTCCATCAGCCCCTTGGTCTGCATCATCGCGCCGAGGGACAGGCTTTCCGCCAGGGTGAAGCCGAGGCGGCGCGCCGGCAGCGCCGTGCCGGCCAGCTTGCCCGCCACCGTCGCCGCCACGGCGATGGCCAGCAGGGCGAGGAAGCTCGCCGAGCCCGGCTCGATCAGCGCCCTGAGCCCGGTGGCCATGAAGAAGAAGGGCAGCAGCACCGTCGCCGTGACCAGCTCCAGCCGGCCGAGCAGCGCTGTCCGCCAGGCCGCCGGGATGGCGATGCCGGCAGCGAAGGCGCCGATCAGGTAGCCCGTTCCCAGCGCCTCCGAGACGCCGGCCGAGGCGATGGCGAGCGACACGCCGATGACCAGCCGCGCCCGTTCCCCGACGTCGCGCAGACGGCCGAGCAGCGGCCGCCCCGCGAGGAGCAGCAGCCCGAGCCAGAGCCCGGCGGCGGCGAGGCCGGCCAGCCCCCCGGCGCCGTGGCTGCCCGCGACGGTCAGCAGCAGCGCCAGCATCACCCAGAGCGCCGCGTCGTTCAGGGCCGCGAGGGCGAGCGCGGTCTGGCCGAGGCGGGTGGCGAGCAGCCCCAGCTCCTGCAGCACGGCCGCCAGCACCGGCAGCGCCGTCACCGCGATGCAGATGGCGACCGAGGCGACGAAGGTCGGGCCGCCGCCGGCCGGCCCGACCGCGCCCGGCATCGCGTGCAGCATCCACCAGCCGGCGAGGCCGCCGAGCAGCAGCGGCGCCGCCACGCTGCCGAGGGCCACGCCGCCGAGCCGCCGCCCGTCCCGCCGCAGCAGCGCCACGTCGAGATGCAGGCCCGTGACGAGGACGTAGAGCAGCACGCCGAGGCTGGCGACGCCGTCCAGGGCGGCGAGCACCGGGCGGGTGAACAGCGCGGCGTGCAGGTCCGGGGCGAGCCGGCCGAGCCCGGACGGGCCGAGCGCCACGCCGACCAGGATCTGCACCACGGCCAGTGGCGCAACGCGGCGCACGGCGCGCAGCCGCCACAACAGCCAGGGCAGCAGCACGATGGCGAAGGAGATGGCGAGAAGGCTGACCCTGGCGGACAAGCAGGCGGCTCCGGCGACGTTCGGCCCCGCCTTACCTCGCCGCGGCCGTCGCCGGAACGAGCGCCGTCGCGCCGCGGGTCAGGCCACGCCGGCGGATGGGGCAGGGGGGCGGTCCGCCGGTCCGCAGATACCGCGATGGCCGGCGGCCGGCCGTGCCGGCCGACCGGCGGATCCGCCCTACAGCGAACCGCAGTCCGGTTGGGACTGCGGTTCGCTGACGCTCATTGTTCTCGGCGCGGATTCACGCCTCGGGCGTAGCCGCCCTCCGGCGATCCGCTCTAGCGGTCCGATGCCGGCCGCGCGGGAAGCAGCCCCGGCTCCCCGCAGATGTCGGGCCGGTCGCCGCCCAGCAGGCCGCTGATCAGCAGGCCGAGCCGGTCGAAGCCATCCGCATCCAGCCGGCCCTGGATACGGCGGAACGGGCCCGACACCACCACCGGCACCTCGACCGGCGAGCCGGCCACCTGCGCCAGCGGCCGCAAGGCGATCTCCAGCGATTCGCCGCCGAGATCCACCTGGCCGGCGCCGCGCAGCCGCAGATAGGTGCTGTCGAGCGCCATGACCCGCATCCGCCCGACGCCCCGATGGAAGTCGCCGATCAGGCCGAGGCAGCGTATCGCCGTCTCCCCCGCCGCCGGCACCTCGATGCCGAGCGCCTCCAGCGGCGCGGCGGCGATGCGCGTCAGCGCGGCGTTGCTCAGGCGGCCCGCCAGCATGGTGGCGCTGAAGGGCCCGTCCAGGGTCGCCGCCAGGTCGCGGGCGCTGCGCCCTTCCGCCCGCAGCCGGGCATCGAGCCGCACCATGCCGGCCGCCTCGCCCGGCAGGCGCAGGGTCCGGGTCACCAGTCCGAGCGGGATGCCTGCCGCGCGCAGGCTCAGGCTGACCGGCACCGCCGCGGTGGCGGCCCCGCCGCCGGCATCCGCGCTGAGCGAGAGCTCGGCCGGCCCGTCCGGCATGGCGAGGCGGAGCTGGGCGAGCTGCAGTCGGTTCTCCGCCACCTCCAGCGCCAGTTCCACGTCGCGCCAGACCTGCTGGTTCAGGGTCAGCGCGCCGACGCGGGCGGCGAGGTCCACCGTGCGGCCCTGCACCCAGCGCCAGGGCAGCGGCGTATCCGGGATCAGCGGTCCGGTCGCGGCGGCGCGCGGGGAGACGGCCGCCGCGGCGCCGGCCAGCAGCGCGTCCAGGTCCAGCCGGGATGCGCGCAGCCGGCCGGTCAGCGCGAGGCGCGTGCCGAGGCCGAGCGTCGCCTCGCCCGTGGCCTCGACCTGACGGGCCGTGAGGGCCGCGTCGCGCAGCCGCGCCGTCGCGAGGTCGGCCGGCAGGACGACCCGGCCGTCCAGCGCCAGCCCGGTGAGCGGCGGCAGCACCGCGGGCAGCAGCGGCTGCCAGGCGGCGAGGTCGGGCAGGTTCAGGCGGATCGCCGCGTCCAGCCCGTCGAAGCGGGCATCCCGCAGGGCGAGCCTGCCGTCGAGCAGCAGGCTGCCATCCACCCCGTTGGCCACTCCGTTGGCCACTCCGCTTGCCGCCCCGCTTGCTGCCTCCCTGGCCGGCTCGCCGGCCGGCCGGCCGCGCGTCGGGGTGGCCCGGGCACGCATCACGAAGGGGGCCGCCGTCCTCTCGTCCAGGCGCGCCGGCACGCCGACCGTGCCGGCGAGGGAGAAGCCGCGCTCCTCGTAGCGGCCGCTGCCCTCGACCGTCGCGGTGCCGCCCGCCTGCGGCAGCGACAGCGACAGCGCCCCGAGCCGCAGCCCCGGCACGCGGTCGCCGAGATCGCCGCCCTCGAAGCGGAGCCGCGTCTCCCCGATCACCGGCAGGTCGCCCGGCTCGCGGCCGCTGGCGAGGTGGGTCGCGAAATCCAGCTTCCGCAGCGCCGGCAGGCGCATCGCCGGCCACAGGGCGTTGAGGCGCGCCAGATCCGGCGCCGTCCCCTCGACGCGCAGGTCGAAGGGGCCGGCCAGCCGCACGCGCCCGGCGGCGGCGACCCTGGCGTCGAAGGCATCGAGGGTGAGACGCGCATCCCAGGGGTCGGTGACGCTGCCGGTCGGCGTGGCGTCGGCGCGCAGCAGGAAGGGCTTGTTGTCCTGGTAGACCAGCTCGGTGGCGAGCTCGACGGGGCCGCCCTCGATCGGCCGGAGGAAGGCGAGGCTGCGTATGCCGACCACATGGGTCCGGCGCGGCAGGCGCAGCGTGACCATGCCGTTGCGCACCAGCGCCTCGGCGACGCGCACCGCGACGGCGGGGCCGGCGGGCGAGGTCGCGCCGGTCCCGCCGTCACGCCGCGCGTCGCCCGCCGCGTCGGCGGCGGTCGCGGCCCCGAACACCCAGTTCGGGCGGCCGTTCACGTATTCCAGCAGGATGTTCGGCCCGATCAGCGTCAGCCTGTCGACCTGGAGGCGGCGGCGCAGCAGGGCGGGCAGGGACAGGCGCGCCTCCACCCGTTCGGCCCGCACCATGTCGGGGCGGCTGCCGCCGGGCAGGTTGGCCAGCCGCACGTCGACCAGCTCGACCGTCGGCCAGAGCGAGCGGCCGATGCGCACGGGGCCACGCAGCTCGAAGGCCCGTCCGGTCGCCTCCTCGACGGCGGCGGCGAGTTGCGGCTTGTGGTCGTTCGGGTCGAGCAGGGCCAGGGCGAGGCCGAGCCCGGCCGGCGGCGCCAGCAGCACGACGAGGCCGGCGAGCCACAGGATGCGCCGCTTCAACCGCCCGTCCCCCGCGGCCCGCTGCGTCCCGGCCGTCCTGGCGCCCTCCCCCCGTTCGTTGCAGCCATCGCTGCGTCGGCTTCCCTCCTTCGGGCACCTCCGGCAGCGCGGCGGCGTGGGGGTGATGCGGCGGCTAGCCGTGGGGGCGGTTCGCGCCGGCCCGATGCGCGGATGCCGAGGCCGACGGGCGTGCCGGCCTGCCCCCCGGTCGCGCGCGGTCCCGAGCCGACCGTGTCCCGCAATCCGTCTCTCCATGCCTCGGCGCCGGCGTGTCGCCGGTCACCGGGGAGAACGCGACAGGGGCGTCCGGGATCACGCCAGCCGGTGTGCCTGGATCCAGCGCCTGGCCCGCCGCAGCCCGCCATGGAGCGTCTGGTCGGGCAGCATGTCCACGCCGGGGACGACGTCGATCCGCCACGCGGACTTCATGACGTAGCCGGTGGTCATGGTGGTCGGGATGGTGGCGGCGTCGAAGGCCAGGAAGCCGAGCAGCAGCAGCAGGGGGCGGCGCTTCACGGGCGCGGACCCGCGACGCCCGTTCCCGTCGGGGACGGGACCCGGGCGGCATCGGCGGGAAGGAGGCGAGGCATGCTCGGGCGTGTCGAAATAACACGGCCGGAGGCGAATTTCGGGACTGCCATGGGCCGAGGGTGTCAGGAGTCCCGGTCCCACACAAGTGGCCCGCCATCCGCAGGCAGGGTCGATGGCCGCCATGCCGATCGGCAGCCACTCTTCGCCACCGCGGTGGTGGCTGCCGCCTCCGCCTTGCTCACGCCTCCCGGCGCTGCCGCGCTCCGGCGCCGCCCTGCCCGAACGCCCAGCGCAGCGTTCCCGCCACGCCGAACATGCCCGCCCGCACGAGCGGCAGATCCAGCATCGGCGCGGGCAGCCCGTGCAGGCGCCTGGCCCATTCCGGCAGCAGGTCGACGGCGGCCCGTGACATCAGCGCCCGCACCGGCTCGACGGCCGGGCTCGCCGCCGGTCGCCGCAGGATCAGCCGGGCCACCTCCTCGGTGCGCGCGTCGCGGCGCAATGCCGGACGCATGCCCCGCATCAGCCGGCGCGCCTCGGCCCGGCTGCGCGGCACCGGGTCGGCGCCCAGCGCCGCGCCGATGACGGCCATCTCGGCGAAATAGCGGTCCTGGTCGGCGGCGGCCATGCCGGGCTCGGCGTAGCGCATCCAGGCGTCGAGGAAGCCGGTCGCCTCCGTCACGTGCACCCAGGCCAGCAGCGCCGGGTCGTCCGCGGCGTAGGGCGTGCCGTCCGGCAGCGTGCCGCGCACCCGGCCGTGGATGGCCCGGACACGCGCGATCGCGGCTTCCGCCTCCGCCCGGCTGCCGTAGGTGGTGGTGGCGATGAAACGGGCCGTGCGCCGCAGCCGCCCGTGCATGTCCTCGCGGAAGCGGGAATGGTCCCACACCCCGGCCAGCACGCCCGGGTGCAGCATCTGCAGCAGCAGCCCGGCGACGCCGCCCACCATCATCGCGCCGACGTCGCCATGCACCCGCCACGACACGGCACCGGGCCCGAACAGCCCGTCCGGGCGGCGTGCCACGGGCTGCTCGCCGCGCGCCTGGTCGTTGAACAGCGCCACGACCGTCGCGGCGATACGCTGTCGCAGGGGGCGCAGGGCGCCCGGAAGGAGCA
>NZ_JALPRX010000270.1 GCF_023223525.1 Roseomonas acroporae
CCGCCAGCGTTCGCTCTGAGCCAGGATCAAACTCTCAGGTTCATCGAAGCACCGCTCGCCCCGCAGCTTCCGCCGCGAGGCCAACAGCGCCGATGGGCCCGATCCCACTCAACCAAAACAAACTCGAACAGACGCACCAACCATCCCGACACCACGCACGACGCTGGCGCCACAACCGGCAGACCACGGGAACCGACAAAAACCGCCAGACCCCGGGCGCCGACCGCGCATCCCACCCGCCATCCACCAGCCCGGCCGAAGCCGAACCCCAGGACAGCAAGCGGAGATCCCGCCCGCACCGCACGCAAACCAGCCAGAACAGCCAGTGCACGCGCTTCACAGAAGACCGATTCAACTGTCAAACAGCGCCGGCGCCGAAGCACCGAAGCCAGGGCGCCAGGCCGATCCGAGGATCGACTGAGACGCTCGAACCTGCCTCCCGGCAGGCGTCTGAGCTTAGCAGGTCCGCTTCGCTCAGTCAAGCGGTTTTTCCGGAAAATCCAGCGCCGCACCAGGGCAACCGCCCCAAAACCACCGCCGAACCACCCGGGCCAACCGGAGGCGCCGATCTAGTGGCCTCAGCCACCAAAGTCAACACCCCCTCAGCCCGCCCCCGCACCAGCCCGTCCAGCTCACCAGGCCAGATCCAGCCCAACCCCGAAGACCAGCCCCGGAACCACGCCAGATCCAACCCAGCCGGATCAGCCAGGCAGGAACACCCCAACCCGATCAGCAACGCTCCCCAAAAGAAGCCCAGCCAGCCCGGTCAGTACCGCCCCCAACAGGGGTCCGATAAGAGGGCAGCAATCTTGGTGAGAACCAAGAGAACCGTCAACCCCTCATCAGCGCGGTGAACGGGCTTCTAAGCCCCAACACCAAAAGCGTCAATGGGGTGACA
>NZ_JALPRX010000271.1 GCF_023223525.1 Roseomonas acroporae
TATCAAGCGACATCCGGAACTGGACGGTTTCGCCACGGAGAACTGGACACCGGATTACGTTGTCCCGGGCTCCGGGTCCGCATCGGTGGTCCGCTTCAGCAGCCCGGACCGCCTCTTCTCCCGCAGGCGGTAGCTGTCGCCGCGGATGGTCAGCACGTGGCTGTGGTGCAGGAGGCGGTCCAGGATCGCGGTGGCGACGACCTGGTCGTTCAGGACCAGGCCCCACTCGCCGACGCTGCGGTTCGAGGTCACCAGCATGCTGCTGCCGCGCTCGTAGCGGCGGCTGACCAGGGCGAACAGCAGGTGGGCGGCCTGCGGCTCGAGGGGCAGGTAGCCCAGCTCGTCGATGATCAGCAGCTTGGGCTTGGCGTAGCGCGCCAGGCGCTCCTCCAGCCTGCCCTCCGAATGCCCCTTCATCAGCGCCGTGATCAACGCCATGGCCGGGGTGAACAGCACCGAGTAGCCCTGCCGGATCGCCTCGCGCCCGAGTGCCACGGCAAGGTGCGTCTTGCCCGTACCCGGCGGCCCCTGGGCCAGCAGCGTGTCGCCGTTCGCCACCCAGCGGCACGCGGCGAGATCGCGCACCTGCCGGGGATCGAGCGAAGGCTGGGCGGCGAAGTCGAAGCTCTCCAGCGTACGGACGAAGGGGAACTTGGCGATGCCCAGTCCCATCTGGATGCGCCGCTCCTCCCGGTGCGCCACCTCCGCCTGGCACAGCAGCGCCAGCGTCTCGGCCAGCGTCAGCTCGCGCCGGGCGGCCTCGTCGAGCAGCCCGTCCAGCCGGTCGCGCATCGCCGTCAGCTTCAGCCGCCCCAGCATCTCCGGCAGCGCCGCCACCGCGCCGCTCACCAGC
>NZ_JALPRX010000272.1 GCF_023223525.1 Roseomonas acroporae
CCTCGCCCCGGCGCTGTGCCAGCGCGCCCGCATCGAGGCCCTGGCCGCATGGCTGATCGACCTGCTCGACCGCCTGGACGGCGACGCGGAGGCCGAGCCCGACCACGACGGGGAAGAGGAGCCGGACGAGGCGTGGATGCAGCCGGCGATGCTCGGCGCGGCCGAGCTGGTGCCGGCGCGGCGGATCGCGCGGAGGGCGGCGGCATGAGCATGCACGCGCCACACCGGCGCAGCGGCGCCGTGCCTGCGGCGTCGGCGCAGCTGCCCGGAATTTCCGGGTCGCTGCCCGCGCCGGCAGTAGGGGCAGAGGATGCCCGTACTGCCCCGCCGCCCACCACCGCCGGCGAGCAGGCCGAGGCCGCGATCCGCGACCGCGCCCTGGCGCTCGCCGTGATCCGGCAGGCCATCGCCGA
>NZ_JALPRX010000273.1 GCF_023223525.1 Roseomonas acroporae
CAGTAGGGGCAGAGGATGCCCGTACTGCCCCGCCGCCCACCACCGCCGGCGAGCAGGCCGAGGCCGCGATCCGCGACCGCGCCCTGGCGCTCGCCGTGATCCGGCAGGCCCTCGCCGACGCGACCGCGACGAAGCTCTACGACCCGCGCCGCAGCGGCGGCAACGCCCGCGCGGTCACCGCCGAGGAACGGGAAGAGGCACGGCTGTTCCTGACCGGCGGCGGGCAGTGGGCGGTGGCGCGACGCCTCTGGTGCGATGCGGCGGGTGTCACGCCGGAGTGGCTGGAGCGGTGCGCGGCGCGGATGCCAGTGCTGGAGCCGTCGCCATGATCGGTGCCATGTGCACTACCACGCCGCACGTGCCGACGCGCGCCGTCCGCGCTACGCTGCCGTTCGGCGGGGCTAGGCTGGCCCCCGAACGCCCGGAGCCTCCGCACC
>NZ_JALPRX010000274.1 GCF_023223525.1 Roseomonas acroporae
AGAGGAACTAACACAACCCGGTTGTCGTTGTAGCGTGATGGCCCAGGCACTGCTTCCCGACGACCTCTGGCTGGTGATCGATCCGCTGCTGCCGGCACCGCCGCAACCGGGGCCGAAGGGTGGCCGTCCGGCGATCGGCAACCGTGAGACGCTGACCGGCATCCTGTTCGTGCTCAAGAGCGGCATCCCGTGGGAGATGCTGCCGCGGGAGATGGGCTGCGGTTCGGGCATGACCTGCTGGCGGCGGCTGCGCGACTGGCAGGCGGCGGGGGTCTGGCGCCGGGTGCACGCCGTGCTGCTGGCGCGGATGCACGGCGCGGGGTTGATCGACTGGTCGCGCGCCGCGGTGGATTCCTGCTCGGTGCGGGCCAAAAGGGGGGCTCGGCACGGGGCCGAGCCCGGTGGATCGCGGCAAGGCCGGCATCAAGCGCCACCTGGTCGTCGATGGCCACGGCACGCCGCTCGGCCTGACACTCACCCCGGTCAACCGCAACGACGGCCCCGAACTCGGCGCACTGCTCGATGCCGTGCCGCCCGTCCGAGGTCGGCGTGGGCGGCCTCGCCGCAGGCCGGACAAGGTACACGGTGACAAGGGTTACGATGCCCGCCGATGCCGCGACGAATGCCGCCAGCGCGGCATCACGCCCCGGATCGCCCGTCGCGGCATCGAGCCCCGCGACCGCCTCGGTCGGCATCGCTGGAAGGTCGAGCGCACCCACGCCTGGTTCGGCGGCTACCGACGTCTCGTCATCCGCTACGAGCGCCGTGATGACATCCACCTCGGCCTCAACCTCCTCGCCATGTGCCTCATCACCTTCAGGCAAGGCAAGCGGTTGTGTTAGTTCCTCT
>NZ_JALPRX010000275.1 GCF_023223525.1 Roseomonas acroporae
TCGATCTTCGACTACACGATGACCAACAACCCGTCGAACGACGCGCCATGGGCGGATGGCAGCCTGCACATGGACGTGTCGGACTTCATCGTCGGCGACCGGCCGGCCTACATCGCCGCGCGCGCGGCGTGAGGCAGCACCCTGATGGACGACCCATGGTTCAAGGGCATCCTCGGCGCGGCCGTCGGCGCGGCGCTGCTCGGCGTGCTGGGCCGGCTGCTGGCCTACCACAGCGCGCAGACCCGGCCGCTCGGCTGGTCCCTGCTGTGGGAACTGCCCGTTGCTATCGGCATGGGCCTGATCGGGCGCGGGGTGGCCGACATCCTCGCCCTGCACGATTTCCCCGCCTACGCCTGCACGATCGCCGTGGCCTATGTCGGGCCGCGGTGCATCGACCTGGCCGTGGCGTGGCTGCAATCCCGGATGACGTGAGGCACCCATGGACTGGCTGAAGAAGCAGATCACCGACCAGAGCACGCACACGGGCGTGCTGCTGCTCGCGATCCTCTATGTCGGGGCGAAGGCGGCCGGGCTGGACGTGCTCGGCATGGGGCAGGAACTGGCGAAGCTGGTGGTGCTGCTCGGCACGATCAGCGGGGGGGCCAAGATCCTGCTCCCAGGCGGCGTGACGGTGCCCCCACAGGTGGCGAAGGCCGCCGAGGCGCTGCCGGGCGTGGTGGCGCAGGCGCAGGCCACGGCGACCGAGGCAAGCAAGACGGCGGCCGTGCTGGGCGCCACGCTCGCCGC
>NZ_JALPRX010000276.1 GCF_023223525.1 Roseomonas acroporae
GCTGCCCTGGTCGCTGCTGCTCGACCTGACCGGGAGGGCCGGCGCATGAACGCAATCACCCGACGCGGCCTCGTGCCGCTGGCCGGTGCCTTGGCGCTGCCGGTCGGCGGGGCCGTCACCACTCCTGCCGCTGCCGCCGCCACCGCCGGCCCCGACGCCGCGCTGCTGGCGCTCTGCGCCGACCTCCAGGTGGCCGTGGCCGAGTGCAACGCCGCCAGCCACCTGTGCGACGTGATGCTGGAGGCGGGCGACGACGCCGGC
>NZ_JALPRX010000277.1 GCF_023223525.1 Roseomonas acroporae
CACCGCCGGCCCCGACGCCGCGCTGCTGGCGCTCTGCGCCGACCTCCAGGTGGCCGTGGCCGAGTGCAACGCCGCCAGCCACCTGTGCGACGTGATGCTGGAGGCGGGCGACGACGCCGGCTCCAAGCGCGCCTGGGAAGCGATGGACGCCGCCTCCGACCGGGCCAACCGGCTGCTGGAGCGCATCACCCCCGTCACGCCGCGCACCATGCCCGGCCTTCTGGCCAAGGCGCACGCCGTGCGGGCGATCGGCCCGCACTTCGGCACCGACAGCCATCGGAACATCTTCGAGGCCGCCGGCGACGCGATCGTGGCCGACATCCTGCGCCTTGGGGGTGTGGCATGAGCGACGCCCCGGACAGGCTGGCCCGCGCCGGCCTGCGCCCCGACGCCGAAGAGGTGCGGCAGGATGCCGCGCGGATCGCCGCGCTCGACCGCGCCAGCGTGCTGCTCACCGACTACCG
>NZ_JALPRX010000278.1 GCF_023223525.1 Roseomonas acroporae
CCACCGCCCGGTCGTCCAGCTCGGCCTCCTCGACGGCGAGCGAGATCAGGCCGATGCGCTCCGCCTCGGCGCCCTGCAGCAGGTCGCAGGTCAGCAGGTAGTACTTCGCCTTGGCCATGCCGCAGAGCAGCGGCCAGACGATCGCGGCATGGTCGCCCGCCGCGACGCCGAGCCGCGTATGCCCGTCGGTGATGCGGCAGTCCTTCGTCGCGATCGAGATGTCCGCCAGGATGCCGCAGACCAGCCCGGCGCCGACCGCCACGCCGCGCATGGCGCTGACCACCGGCTTGCGGCAGTTGACCAGGTTGTAGACCATGTCGCGCGCCTCCCGCCACACGCGGGTCCGCGTCTCGAAATCCTCCGAGATCGCGCGCACCATCCCGAAGTCGCCGCCCGCCGAGAAGACCTTGCCGGCGCCGGTGATGATGGCGCAGGCGACGCTGTCGTCGGCGTCGATGTCGCGCCAGATCCGCACCAGCTCGGCGTGCATCGTGGCGTCGGCCGTGTTCATGCGGCCATTGTCCATGGTGACGCGCAGCACGCGCGGATGCGGCCGGTCGAAGCGAAGCCGCTCGTAGCCCTCGTAGCCGGTGCTCATCCCTGCTCCTCCCTCTCCTGCATGGCGTGCTGCGCCAGCGCCTCCACCGCCTCCGGATTGACGAGGCTGGACAGGTCGCCGGCGGGCTGGCCCGCCAGCGTCG
>NZ_JALPRX010000279.1 GCF_023223525.1 Roseomonas acroporae
AGTTCTCCCCGTCGCCTCCGTCCAGTTTCCCATGGCGCCCGACAGGCGCACTCTTCGCGTCGCGCACCGGCATCACGGCGACCCATGTGCCGTTCCGCGGCGCGGCGCAGACCATTCCGGCGATGCTGTCGGGCGACGTGGACTTCGCCATCGACAACCTGGCCTCCTACATACCGGCGATCCAGCAGGGCCAGATGACGCCGCTCGCCGTCACCTCGGCAGGCCGCTGGCCCGGGTTGCCGCAGGTGCCAACCATGGGAGAGGCCGGGGTGCCGGATTTCGTCGTCACGTCCTGGGCCACCTTCGTGGTGCCGGCAGGGACGCCGCGCGCGATCATGGACCAGCTCTCCGCGAGCATCCGTTCCATCGCCACCGATCCGGAGATGCAGCAGCGCTTCCAGACCGCCGGCGCCTTGATCCTCGGCAGCACGCCCGAGGAGGCGAGTGCGCGGGCCGCGAGGGAACGGCCGATGTGGCGGGAAATGGTACGGCTTTCCGGCGCGCGCGCGGACTGAGGCGCTCGCGCGGCCATACGCGCCGTGCCCCGCTTCCAGGGGCCGGCGTCGTCTGATGCGAGGATCGTGTCGGGGGGGGGCGGGGCCTGTGGCCAGCCGTCAGGCGCGGCGACCGGGATGTCGACGCGGCGGGACTGGATGCGGGGGCTGGATTTGAACCAGCGACCTTCAGGTTATGA
>NZ_JALPRX010000028.1 GCF_023223525.1 Roseomonas acroporae
GGGCGGCGTGCCACGGGCTGCTCGCCGCGCGCCTGGTCGTTGAACAGCGCCACGACCGTCGCGGCGATACGCTGTCGCAGGGGGCGCAGGGCGCCCGGAAGGAGCAGGGGCTGCGCGCCCGCCGATTGCTGTCGCATGCCATCCGAGATCGGCGCTGCGGCGCGGTTTGGAAGGCCTGCCGCCGCGCTCCGGGCTGGTCGGGTGGCCGCCGACCGGCACCGCATGCGCGTGGCGCCGGATCGGGTGCCCGCGGTCCTCCGTCCCGCGGCTCCGGTCCGATGCCGCCCGAGAGCGCACATCGTATCTCCACCATTCCTTTCCGATGCGGTAGGAGTGCGTCCGCGATGATCGCCGCTGTTCGGGGATACCATTGAACTGGCTGGATTTTCTTGCTGTTTCCGAATGGCCCGCCGTGGCCGCTGCCGGTCTTGCCATGTTCAGGCGACAGATCGGCGCCCTGGTGGCTCGCCTCGGAAACAAGAACCAGATCGCCATTCCGCAGCTTCCCAAGGTGTCGCCGCTGATCGAGGCGGCGGAAGAGCTGGCGGCCGAAAGGCTGGTCAGCCAGGGGTCGTCATCGCCGCTGGCCGAGGGGACGCCTGACCCGTTGCATGCGGCCATCGATGCCGAGATCGAGCTGCTCACGGCCTCGGACGAATACCCGTCCGACTACTGCCTGCTGCGGTCCTGGGGATCGGTCGAGCGCCTGGCCCGCCTTCAGGCGACCGCGCTCGCCAAGGCACAGGGCAAGCAGCATCTCTCCATGGCGGAGTTGACCCAGGCGCTGAAGCTGGATGGCGACGACAAGGCGCTGGGACGACAACTGCGCGACATCCGCAACCGCGTTGCCGACGGCGAAATCAGCGTCTCGCCCACGGACGCGCTGCGCTACCGCGATCTCGTGGTGGTGCTGCTCCGCATCATACGGGAGCGCTCCGCCGGTCAGCTCAACTGAGCCGTCGATCGACGCGCCGCGGATGGCACACCCGCCGGGCGGGCAATGGTGGCGGAGGCAGCGCGGCTGACGGGATGGCGCTGCTGGCAAGGCCATCCACCAGACCAACTCGAGCCGCCGGAAGTGGCGGAGGCGCGAAGCTGACTTCCGGTTCGCTACGGTTCGCCACCAGCCGGCGCACTCATGGGGTCCGGATGGGGGTAAAAATCATCCGATCGCGAAAAGACTCAGCGACATCAGCTATGTGCAGGGATCAACTGGCGGAGAGGGTGTCCGGCGAGCGGATCGGCTAAAAGGCTGCGATAGGCCAAGAAAATGGGGAGGGGGAGGGGGCTCTACCCGGTTTCGTACCCGGTTTGCCGCCACCTCACCCCGCCGCCAGCCGCCCCGCGATCTCGCCGGCCTGGGTGGCGCGGCGGGACCAGCCCCGGCCGTAGATCGGGTACTGCTTGAGCAGCTTGTACCAGGCAAGGCAGGCATCGGTGTACGCCTTGGTCAGCTTCACCGGATCCCAGGCCCGCGCCGCGGCCAGCGTGACCGGCCCGATCCGGCCATCCTCGGCCAGCCCAAGCAGGCGTTGGAGGATGATCGCGGCCGGCTTCGGGCCAGTCCCACAGCCCATGTTGAACACCACGAAGCCGACCCCGCGCGGCAGGCCGTCGCAGTTGTTCGCGTCCCAGAAGCCCTTGAGATAGACGGGATACACGTCCTCGCGCTTGAGGGCCTGCATCCGCTCCTTGGTGGCCCAGGCGAGCGGCTGCCGGTTGTGCGCCGCCCAGGTCGCGGCCGTGACGCCCCAGGCGGTCATGCCGCCATGGTCGCGCGGGTCGTGGTGGTAGGGCTGCCCGTCATTGTCCGGCCGCAGGATGAATTCCATCGCGGCCGAGAAATCCGAGATGGCGGCCTTCGCCGCCGGCACCGGCACGTCCACCGGCACCGGCTTGGGGAGCGCTCCCACCGGATCCCCCACGGCCAGCACGGGGATGGGCGCCGGCACCGGTACCACCACCGGTGCCCGCGCCTTCTCAGCCTCGCGGCCGGTGAGCCAGGACCAGATGCCCATGTCAGGCCTCCCCCAGTTCGGGCAGCACGCGCAGGATCTCCGCGTCGGTCCGACCGGTCATGCCGCGGATCCACGAGAGCCGCTGCGCGCGGCGCCCTGCCGGCGTCATCTCGTGCTTGGCCGCGCGGGCCAGCAGGGCGCCCAGCGGCTCCGGGATCGGCCGGCTGGGCGCCTTCACGCGGACGC
>NZ_JALPRX010000280.1 GCF_023223525.1 Roseomonas acroporae
GACACGCCGAGGCGCGCGCCGATCTCGCGGGCGCTGAGCTTGCCCGCGCACCACAGGCGCTTGGCCTCGGCGGTGTTGTCGTCGTTCCAGCTCATGGCGCCGCCCTCCGCGCGCGCAGATCGTCGGCCTCGCGGCGCAGCAGGCGGTCGAGCGCCGGGATGGACACGCCCAGGCGGACGATGCCGAGGCTCAGGTAGAACACCGGACGGGTGGTCAGGCCGAGGCCGTACCAGCCCACGTCAAGCATGATCGTCAGCATGGGATTTCCCCCGTGCGGCGCGGCGATCCCGCACGAGGTCGAGGATCACTTCCTCGACGTGCGGGTCGTCGGCCATGAGTTCGATGACGTGCGCCAGGTGCGGCGCGTTGTTGGCCGACAGCCAGTTCTGGCAGGCCCTCGGGTCGTGCCCGATGGCGCGCGCCAGCATCTTGGCCGGGGAGCGGAACACGCCCCAGCGGCGGCGCAGCGCATCCGCCAGCCGCTCCGAGACGGTGGTGGTGAAGTTGTCGGCTACGGCGTGCATTTTCCGGGCTCCGGAGAACCGAGACATGCTGTGTCCTCTCGCGCACATTGCTGGGCATGAGCAGCGAGCCCATCAGCAACGACGCAGGAGAGACCCCGGACGGAGACGGCGCTTCCCACGCCGTCTCCGCCGGCCTTGGACCGCTGCCGCGCGAGGCGGC
>NZ_JALPRX010000281.1 GCF_023223525.1 Roseomonas acroporae
TGCGTAATCCGGTCGATCGTGATCGGTGGATCCGTTTGATCGCGATCACCTGTTCCGGTGGATCCTGATCACCTGGTCCGGTGATCGCGATCGGGTTGGCCGTGGAGGTGGCGGCGACGGTGCGGCCGGCATGTCTCAACCGTAGGTAGCCTGCCCTGTGCTGAGGAGCAGAGGGCGGGATGCCGGGCAAGAGAGTGCCGATGCGCAAGATACGCGACGTGTTGCGGCTGGGGCTGTCGCAGGGCCTGTCCCAGCGGGGGATCGGCCGCAGCCTGGGGCTGAGCCAGGCGGTGGTGAACGACTACCTGCGGCGGGCCCGTCTGGGCGGACTGGGCTGGCCGTTGCCGGAGGGGTTGGATGACGTGGGGCTTGAGGCGCGGCTGTTCCCGCCTCCCCCGACGGTGCCGACCGAGCAGCGGCCGGCGCCGGACTGGGCTTTGGTGCACCAGGAGCTGCGCCGTCCCAACGTGACGCTGGCGCTGCTATGGGAGGAGTACCGGGCCGGGGCGCCGGACGGGTTCGGCTATTCCTGGTTCTGCGACCTGTACCGGGCCTGGGCGGGTCGGCTGGCGCCGACGCTGCGGCAGGTGCATCCGGCCGGCGAGCGGCTGTTCGTCGACTATGCCGGCAGCACGGTGCCGGTGTTC
>NZ_JALPRX010000282.1 GCF_023223525.1 Roseomonas acroporae
CAGTTCTCCCCGTCGCCTCCGTCCAGTTTCCCATGGCGCCCGACAACTCGACAATACCATCGTTCCCGAGGACATCTTCCGCCACGCGATGGTACCCCAGACAGCGACGGCGCGCCCCGCCCTCGTGCCCGTCGCGGTCGAATGGAGCGACGAGCTCCTCCGGCGGCGGGAGCACCTGGTTACCATCGACGTTGGCGACGCATCCACGCCACTGTTCGGCGTGGACCTCCGAATCATCGACTATACGGAGAGCGGGCAGCTGCGCTTCCGGGTGTCCATCGCCGTGGACGGGGATGTCCGGTCATCTGATTTCGAGGTCCGCTTCGGCCCGAACGGGGTTCGCTACGTCCTCGACGGCGGGCCGCTCGCGTTCATCAATGTTGGCGGCAGGCGCACCGCGCTCGTGGAGTGGTTCAGGGACAACCCACCCGCGGTCTACTTCGCGAACGGCGCGCTTCTGTTGGGCGACGAGCTGTTCACTCCGCCGAGGATGGACGACCGGATCCCCTACTCAAGGGAACGGATCGAAGCCTGGAACTGGGCGGGCACGAACATCTGCGAGGAGTCACAGAAGACGCAGAAGCGCCCGGACGGCATTGTCACGCTGACGAGCCGTTGCCGAAACGACTGGGCTGGG
>NZ_JALPRX010000283.1 GCF_023223525.1 Roseomonas acroporae
CCGCGCCGCCGGCATCAGCCGCGAGGCCGCGCTGGCCGAGGTCCTGCGCCCGTGACCTCACGCCCCGCCCGCCATCCGCTCTCCCTTCGGAGCCCAATCCATGATCCGTCGCCGCGGCATCCTCTCGGGGATCGGCCTGCTCCTGGCCGCGCCCGCCGTCTGCAAGGCGTCCAGCCTGATGCCGGTGCGCTCGGCAACGCCGGTCGCCGACATGATCGAGTGGCGAGCCAACCGCGGCCTGCTGATCCCCGCGGGGACGCATCGGATCGAGCGCACCATCGTGCTGAACCGACCGGGTTGGCGTCTCGCCGGTGTGGGAACGATCGATCACCGGGCGATCCCCACGGGGGTGGCGGTGCTGTGTGGCACGATAGATGGCACGCTCGGCTCGGACATGAATTTCTACGGCTGACCGCCCGCCATCCGCTTGTACCGCAGCGCCAGCGTCAGCAGCTCGGCGCGGGCGATGATGAGCGTGCCCCAGTGCGTGTGCTGCGGCACGGCCCGCGCGATCGCATCCGCCACGCACAGCGCCGCCTCGCGCGGCAGCGGTCCAAGGCCGGCGGAGACGGCGTGG
>NZ_JALPRX010000284.1 GCF_023223525.1 Roseomonas acroporae
CCTACTTCTCCGATGCCTCCGTCGGCGTGAACCCCTACAGCATCAGCGACGGCGTGCTCGACATCACGATGACGAAGTCGGCGAGCGGCACGGCGAACGGCCAGCCCTACACCTCGGGGCTGATGACCACCATGGGCAGCTACTCGCAGCTCTACGGCTACTACGAGATCCGCGCCAAGCTCCCCGCGCAGCAGGGTGCCTTCTCCTCCTTCTGGCTGACGCCGAGCGACGGTAGCTGGCCGCCCGAGATCGACATCATCGAGGTGGCCGCCAACGACCCGTACACCATCTATTCCAGCATCCATTACGTCAATTCGGGGCAGACGATCGGCACGCCG
>NZ_JALPRX010000285.1 GCF_023223525.1 Roseomonas acroporae
CTCCCCGCGCAGCAGGGTGCCTTCTCCTCCTTCTGGCTGACGCCGAGCGACGGTAGCTGGCCGCCCGAGATCGACATCATCGAGGTGGCCGCCAACGACCCGTACACCATCTATTCCAGCATCCATTACGTCAATTCGGGGCAGACGATCGGCACGCCGGTCGGCAGCATGTCGGACGCGTTCCATACCTACGGGCTGTCCTGGACGCCGGACAAGATCACCTGGTACTTC
>NZ_JALPRX010000286.1 GCF_023223525.1 Roseomonas acroporae
GCCCGCCGAGCAGTCACGCCCTGACATCGCCTTCAGGCGCGCACGCTGGCAGGCCCACCAGGGCAGGATCGACCCACGACGCCTGGTCTTCATCGATGAGACCTGGATCAAGACCAACATGGCTCCGCTGCGCGGCTGGGGCCTGCGGGGGCGACGGCTGGACGCGCGCGTGCCGCACGGCCATTGGAAAACGCTGACCTTTGTCGCCGCCCTGCGACAGGATCGGGTCGATGCGCCCTGCGTGATCGACGGGCCGATCAACGGCGACCTGTTCACCGCCTATGTCGAACAGGTACTGGTCCCCACGCTGGCGCCCGGCGAGATCGTCATTCTCGACAACCTCGGCAGCCACAAGGGACAACGCGCCCGCCGCGCCATCCGCCGGGCGGGGGCCCACCTGCTGTTCCTGCCGCCCTACAGCCCGGACTTGAACCCGATCGAGCAGCTCTTCGCCAAGCTCAAGCACCTCATGCGAGCCGCCGAGCAGCGAACCGTCGAGACCACCTGGCGCAAGGTCGGTGCCATCCTCGACCTCGTCACCCCGACCGAATGCGCCAACT
>NZ_JALPRX010000287.1 GCF_023223525.1 Roseomonas acroporae
CTCAGCCGACCATGCCGCGCTTGTGCTCGGCGAGCTGCACGCGCTCGGGCTGGAAGCCCTTCTTGAGCGCCGCGATCGCCTTGTACGGATCGCACTCGCCGCACATGAAGATGTCGATCGCCGCGTAGTCCCGCTCCGGCCAGGTGTGGATCGAGACGTGGCTCTCGGCCAGCACCAGCACGCCCGACACGCCGCCATTCGGCGAGAAGTGGTGGAAGTGCCCGTGCAGGATGGTGGCGCCCGCCGTCAGCGCGCCCTCGCGCAGCACCGCGTCGATATGCGCGGGATCGGCGAGGTTGGTCGCGCCCCACAGGTCGACGATCAGGTGCACGCCGGCGAAGCGCACGCCGTTGCGCTCGACGAAGTAGTCCTTCGCCACGTCGAAGTGGTTCACCTCGACCGGCGAGGACTCGGAAATCTGGGCTTCGCTCGGAGCATCCGAGACCATCCCCAGTTGGACGAGAGCTTCCATGACGGGCCCCTTTCCCACCAGCAGATGACCGGGTTGATCGACGGTCGATCAGGTCAACGGCGGCGGCATATGA
>NZ_JALPRX010000288.1 GCF_023223525.1 Roseomonas acroporae
CGCGCCGCGCAGCAGCAGGCGGCGGGAGGCGCGGCATGAGCGCCATCCTGCCCCGGCGCCATGCCCTGCGCGGCGCCGCGCTCGCCACCCTCGCTGCCGGGGCTTCGGTCCCGGCGGCTGCCACCGCCACGGGCAACGACACGCTGCTGCTGACGCTGCTGGCGGACCAGCGCGTGGCGTGGGACCGCCACGAGGCAGCATGCGCCGCATGGGGCGACGCGGAGGACACGCCTGACGAGCCGGTAGCGGAAGAAGAGCGCAGCGCGAGCCTCGCCGCATGGGAAGCCGTCATGGCGCGCATCGCCGAGATCCCGGCGGACGGGCTCGCCGGCCTGTGCGTGAAGGCCATGCTGATCGCGCGCGCGCTGGATGAAGGCGGCTCCCTGGCCGATTGGCGTGTCGGGGAGAGCTTGCGCGCCGACATCGCACGCCTGGCGCCAGCGGTGACGGTGTGAGCGCCCGCCAGCATCACGGAGAGGCGCGCCGCGACGGCGCGTCACTCCCGCTCGAGCTGCGCCGCCTCGCCCCGGCGCTGTGCCAGCGC
>NZ_JALPRX010000289.1 GCF_023223525.1 Roseomonas acroporae
GGCCGCGCGCAGCATGCCGGGCGTGACGCGCTGGTACGCGGCGAGGGCGCGGACGACCTCGTCGTGGATGCCGTGCTGGGCGCCGACCTCGGCCAGCAGCTCGGCCAGGGCGCACGGTCCGAGGCGGCAGACGTGCTCGGCGCCACGACGGAGACGCAGGTCGGTGACGGCGGCGCTCATCGACCACTCCCGTTGCCGTCGCGCTGGCCGGCCTCGCCCAGCAGGAGGTTGTGCGAATGCTCGCCCTCATCGTCGGCACGCTTGGGCATGATGAGCACCCGCAACCCGCCGAGGCGGCCCATCAGGTATCG
>NZ_JALPRX010000029.1 GCF_023223525.1 Roseomonas acroporae
TTCTCCGTGGCGAAACCGTCCAGTTCCGGATGTCGCTTGATAGCACGGGCACCGGCCAGCCGCTCGCTGGCGTTGGTGGCGAGACCTTCGACGGTGTGCCCTTCGGACAGGCCCCTTTCGAGGTTGTCCATGACGTTGCGGCGGACCGCCAGTTCCCGGGCAGCGGCCTCGATTTCACCTCGGGCTGCCTCGGGGAGACCCTGGGCGGCCGTGCCGCGCACCGCGCGGTAGATGCGGGCGGCGGAGCGGGCCAGCGGCGTGAGAACGGTATCCGCGACCACGCCCAGCCCGGCACCCTCGGCCATCGACTTGATGCGCCGCTCTATCCCGCTGTCATCCGCAGCGGTCGCCAGGATGGACGGGATGGGCACCCCGGCTTCCCGGAGGACGGCGGAGAGGTTGTCGTCGTGCGTGTCGGTCAGGGCGAAGTCGAGCGGGGCACCCACGGCGGCACCGCGCAGCACCGTGCCGAGGAGCGAGGTGGCCCGGGAAGCGTACTGGAAGGCCCCACCGGCGCCGAGGAGTGCAGCACCGCCGAGGAAGGAGCCGACCTCCTGTACGATCTCGCCGGTGCCGGTGCTGGGTTCCAGGGCGCGGGTGTTCAGGACTTGGTCCACCGCATCGGGGACACGCTGCGCGCGGCGGTTCGGGTTCGTCAGGCCGATGGCATCGGTGGCCTGGGTGATGGCCCCGTTGATGCCCTGCTCAAGATCATTGACGGCCGACAGGGCACGCCGGGGGATTTCGAGGGGCAGCGTGGCGAGCGCGAAGGCGCCATCGCGGAGGTGGTCGAAGAAGCCCCGGCGCTGCGGCTGGTTCGGGGAAGGCTGCTGCGGCCAGCCATCGGGGCCAAGGCCCTCGGCTTCCTCTTGCTCGATAAGCTGGAGGAGCATCTGCCGGCGGCGGTTCAGGAGTTCCGAGTTGGGGTCTTCGTTGGAGAGCGCGGAGACGGTGGTGGGTTCGAGGTTGTCGGTCATCGGGTTCCTTCGAGGAGGAGCATGCGCGCACGCACAGGCACCCGCGTGCCCATCGGGGGAACGGCGGGGGACCTGCGGTGCAGCGGTGGATTGGTTGCTGGTGACGCGCTGCGCGTGAGCAGCCGTAGCGCACAGGGTGACGAAAAGCCGTGTCGGCGCATGGGCTTCTGGCCCGCGCTGTCCACTGCTCTGGTGCAGTGGAACAGGATTAGAGGTAAGCGCCTGTTCCGATTGCGCTTTCCGGGACCACTAGAAGTCCTCGTTGATCTCGAAGGGGGCCGCCCGTTCCACCTCCTCCAGAGCCCCCCGCAGGGCCACCACGAGCTTCCCCCGCTGGTGCCTACAGTCCACCCCGCGTGCCGCCGCGACGGCCTGGGCGATGCACTCGGCGGCGGTATCGTGGAAGCTCGGCAGGCGCGACCGCACATCCGGTGCCATGCCGCCCCCATCGCCTCCCGCGTACTGCCGGGCCACCTGCGGGAAATCCTTCCGGAGCCAGCGGAGGATCGTGGTGTGCCCGACAAGTCCGAACCGCTGGGCCACCTCCCGGAGCGTTCGAAGGTGCCCCCGGTGATCCTTGAGGTTCCCCGCGCGGACGAAGGCGCGGAACGCCTCCTGCTTCTCCTTCGGCTTCAGCGGCAGCCCGTGGCGCATGTTCGCCTCGGCGGCGATCCATCGCGCCTCCTTCGTGGTGGTCGCGACCACCTCGGCCTCCACCATGAGGATGCCGCGCTCGCGGTAGGCCGAGACCCGATGGAAGCCGTCGAGGAGGACAAGGGCGCCGGCGATGCACCCGACCTTCAGCGGCGGCATCTCGCCATCGGCGCGGAGGACGCCGACATACCGGGCCACCGTCGCCTCATCCAACGCGCTGCGGATTTGGTAGGCGGGATCAACGAGAATGTCCGCCAGCGCCAGCGTGCGGGTCTCCGTGGGCACCGAAGGCGCACCCTGGGCGGCACCACCGGCCATCACGCGGCCTCCTTCACGCCCGCCTCAAGCTCCCCCAGCGCCCCCACGAGTTCCGCCTTGACCTTGTCCTGCCGGGCTTCCTCGGCGTCCTCCATGCGCGCCAGGGTGGTCCCGACCATGCCCAGGCTGACGGAGAGCACGCGGCCCATCTCGACCATCACCCGCTTGTTCGGGTCGCGGTAGCCACGGCGCGTCCGCCGCGCCTTGTGGTCCCACCATTCATAGGCGTTCACGTCCCGCAGGCGCCGGACCACCCGGGCCATCTGGACGAAGAAGGCATCGTCCGACTTGAAGCGTCCCGGCTCCCGGCGCTCCATCAGGATCACGGCGGCGACCAGGCGCCACACCTCCCGGGGCTTGGCGACGCGGGCGAGCTTGTCGATTTCCTCGGCGCAGAGGCGCTGGATGCCCGACATGGGCTGCCCTCTGTTCCACGCCGCGAGGTCGGTGGCGGCAGCGTCGGCCAGGGCACGAAAGCGTTCATCGGCGGCATCCCACGCGCGCGCCTCGGGGGTCACCTTCAGGCGCCTGTCGGTGATCTTGAGGTACGGCGCGAGTTCCTTGAGGTTCACCTGCCGCTGCTCGGCGTGGCCGTGGCGGCGTTCGTGGGAGCGATGCTTGTTGCAGTAGATGCTCCAGGCACGGGAAGCCCGGCGACCGCCGCCGACAGGGCGCGCGCAACCGGGCACGGCGCAGAGGTGCGACATGCGAGGGTAGTCCTTCGATTGTGTGGAGAGGGAGGTGGTGTCGAGGGGACGCCAAGGGAGCGCCCAGGGTGCCCCGGAGGATTACGTTTCCGGGTGGCGCGTGCTCGCCGTGGGAGCGTTCTACGCGCTCGCCGGTACTGCCCCAGCGGCCGGAGCCGGAAGCCGCTCAGCAGTGGCCGCACGGGCAACAGCGTTGGGATGCGGCTGATGGCGGGACAGGCTGAAGCCTCGCCGCTCGTCTTCTTTCAGGATGAACCGCGTTGCCCGTTCGATGCTGCGGATGACGAGACGGAGCGTGCCATCCTCGCCGCGCACCTCGGCGGCCCCGGAGTAACCCAAGGCGACCATCTCGCGGAGCAAGCGGCGCAGCGCGTCGGAGCGGTGGGTGACGGAGAGGATGCGGTCGCCGTGCGCGAAGCGGCACACGTCGCCGCCCGCGCCATGCTTGATGGCGCTGGTGGTGATCTGAAGGAGAACCATGGTGGTCCTTTGGTTGTCGGGGAGGTGCCACGTGGTGACAGTCGCGATGGTGGCGACGATGGCGACGCTGAAGGGATCACACCGCAGGGGTGGCGCATGCTCGCCGCCAGCGGCTTCCACGGGTGGCCGGTGGTGCCCTACCGGGGACCTGCGGCGTTGGCTTCCAGCCTCAGCGGGCAGAGGCGCATGGAGAGATTGGCGGGGCAGGTGTTCCGGGGCTTCAGCACCCACCCCCGCGCCCGCACGCGCACGAAAATCCGTGCGGCGACCATCAGCCCCGGCGATGCCGGGCTAGTTCACGGTTTCGGCTTGCGCGGGGTGCGCTTGCGCTTGGAGTAGTCACGCTCCTCGTGGATGCCGGCTTGGAGGAGGAGCATCCGCCCTTCCTCCGTCTCCCGCAGTTCCGCGATGGAGGGCGCCTTCTGGTTCAGCCACGGGAAGCGTTCGTGGAACCTGACCTTGCCAGCCTCGGTCAGCAGGGCGCCGAAGGTCGGATGGATCGTGAAGTCCGCGCCTTCGGTGAGACCGGCATTCTCGTACACTTCCAGCATGGCTTGGTCGGGATCGTCATTGCCGGGCCACGCGATGCCGAGATGATGGCGCAGCATGGGCGCCTTGGGTGTCTTCATGGGGGACCTTGGGGATGTTGGGGTGGCAGCAGGCCAGGGCGGGGCAGCCGGCGACAGCGCGGGCGTGCCTCTGCGTAGGTAGGGGGTAATCGCCCCCGTTCTTCGCTGATCTGCGAAAAAGGGTTGCTCGGCTCCCGGCGGATGCAGCGGCCCGGAAACGAAGAAGCCCTCCCGGGGTGAACCGGAAGGGCCTCGGAGGTCGCTGCTGTGCGTAGGTGCGGGGTATTCGGCGGACTTATCGCTAAACCCGAAACGATAAGGAAAACTGATGGTGAGCCTGAACCCGGCAGCCGACTTACGGCTGCTGCATCGCCGCCTGGGCCATGAACGTCTGCGCCTCGCGCAGCATCCTCACGGCGAACACCTCATGCGCCTTTCCGTCGCCAAGCTTTCCCCTCCCGCTTTCGATCATGGCCTCCATCTCCACCATGCCGGCGGCGGTGGCGAGCTTCAGACGCATCCCGGCCGCCGTCCGCGCGGGGGTCGCTTCGATGGCCTTGAGGGTGCGATCCCACTCCGCCATGGCATCCCCTAGGTCCCTGTCATCGAAAGTCCCCGGGTAGTTGTCGGTGCCCTCTATGGTGGTCCGGAGTTCGTTGGCGCGGCGGCAGAGGGCGCACAGGGCGGCATCGGGGCCAGGACCGTAGTCGGTCGCGGCGGCAGGATGCGCAACCTTGGCGGTCATGGCAGACTTCGCGATAGCCTTGGGCATCGGGTTCTTCCGTTGCTCGGGGTCAGGCCGGGTGGCGGTGTTGGTAGCACCTCACTCGGCCGCCAACCGCTGGTTGTTGGCCTCCCGATAATACTCAACCAGATAACGGACGGAAGATAAAAACGACAAGCGCGCTGAGAATGTTTGCTCCTGTATCGGAGCGATATACTTGGAACCAATATAGTATTTCTCTATTACTGATTTGATCCAACCGGCGCAAGAGCACTATGTCGCCCCTCGGTTTTTGGGGTTCAGCACATGGTCAGCGCCACCTTGCCTATCTGTCCTTCATCTGGCCCCCGGGGCTGGTCCCGCATCTACGTGGAGCCATCCGTGGGGGAGCTTATGGTGGCGCTGCGGGCCACCGATGGATTGGTCTCCGTCCGCCAGGGCGCGCTCCCCGGTCAGTGGCATGTCGTCCTGGGCGGCATCGAAGTCATGTGGCTGCCTGCGGTCACGCCGCCGATGCCTCCGTTGCCAGCCATGGAGCCAATACCGGCGGAGGTGCCGGCGGCGATCCCGGAGAGCCCGGAGACGATGACCCACACGCACGGTGCCTCGAAGAACTATGAGGTGGGCGCCCCGGTAATCTTCCAAACATCGGGACGCATGGGCCATTCCCCGGAGCGCAAGGGGACCTTCGTGCGCCTCTACGACACCCCGAAGGGCCTCTATGTGCTGGTCAAAGGGGATGACGGCCAGGAGCGCAGGGTGCGCCCGGCGTTGGTCAGGCAGGCGGGATAGCGGCCATGGATGACGAACCGGAAGACGACGAACTCTGTGTCGAGTACGAGACGGAGCAGTACGAGAGCACCACGGCCATCCTGGCGACCACCGCCGACTTCTTCCGGGTCACCGTCAACTTCCTGCATGCCGCAGAGGATGTGGCCGCGATGGTGCGTGCCAGCGCCGAGGAGAACGAGGGCCAGCGCGTTGCCTGCAAGGCCGGCTGTTCATGGTGCTGCCATCAGCCGGTTGAGGTCTCGGCAGGGGAGGTTCTGGTGGTCGCGCTCGCCACCCTGGCGCTTGAAGATGCCGGCATGGAAGCATTCTGGGACCGCGTGGCTGACCACGAGAACCGCTTGGCGTGCCCGGCACTCGGGCCAGACGGCCGGTGCTCCATCTACCCGGTACGGCCGGCGATGTGCCGTGCTGCTGATTCGTTCGACGCGGGTATCTGCAAGGCGGCTTTGAGTGATCCCAAGGTGCCCGGGAGGTTCAGCGAGGCCAGCGAGCTTGTCGCCTGCCGTGGCGCCGGCCATATCCTGGCGCTCGAAGATCGTGGGTTCGACAGCCGCATCTACGTCCTGGCCCCGACATTGGCAGCGGTGGGGAAGATGGGCCTACCGGAAGCGGAGAGGAGATGGCGAGCGGGCCAGCCCCTCCTACCGGATTAGCGGCGCTCGGTTCGGCCCGGCCACCACGCGCACCGTGCCGACCTCCGAGATGACTTCGAGGGGCGAGGTGGGCGCTATCATGGCAGCCTTCGCGCGCCTCTCGCACTCGATGAAGTACTGCCGGGCGCGCTTGCCGGCGTCGTTGCGCTCCACCATGGCAAGCTCTTTCGCCATGTCGAGGGTCAGGTGGTACTCGGAAGTGGTCTGCGCACGCGCCTTTGCGCTTCCCGGTTCCGGGAGGCTCACCCCGGCGGCAGTCGTGAAGTCCACGCCGGCGACGAAGCCGTACTGCGCGATCCGGTCTTGTATCCACGTCGTGAACCGCTTGCCGACGCCCAGGAAGCCATGAAGCTCCCTGGCGTTCACCGTCTTGACGGCTTCGCCGGCGATGGTGGCGGGGCGGATGGGGATGGTAGGTGGCGGGGGCCTGGGCTGCCCTATGCCGCCTCCTGCCCGCCCAGGATGCGGTACACGCTGGCCCGACCGATCCCCAGGCGGGCGGCAATCTCCGTCGCCCCCAAGCCCTGGGCCTTCAGGGCGCGCACCTCATCCCCCTGGATGGTCGCCGGGCGCCCCTTATAGACCCCCGCCGCCTTCGCTTTGGCGATGCCCTCCATCTGCCGCTCCCGCCGCAGGTTCGTCTCGAACTCCGCGAACACGCCCAGCATGTCGAGGAAGGCTTTGCCGGCGGCGGTGCTGGTGTCGATGGGCTGCTCCGTGGCGCGCAGGGCAACCCCCTTGGCCTTCAGGGCGCGCACAATGTCCTGCAAGTCCCCGATGGATCGGGCCAGCCGGTCGATGCGGGTGACCATCAGCACGTCGCCTTTCCGGAGGAAGGCCATCAGCGTCTCAAGCTCGGTGCGGCCCTCGCGGCTGGTGCCCGACCGCTTCTCTTCCCGGATGCACTCGCACCCGGCGGCGCGTAGGGCCTCCACCTGAATGCCGGCGTCTTGGTCTTCGGTGGATACCCGCGCGTAGCCATAGGCTGCCATGGTCCACTCCGTCTCGTTTGGGTCTAGACCTTCAACCGATACCGTCTCGGAATGCTGAAAGCAACCCAAATGAGGCGCCGCTGGTGTCTCGTAGCGTTGTACTGTTGGGGTATACCCAAACGAGATGCGGCGGGCATGGCCTGCTCTCGCACCATCGACCCCCGCCACTGCCAGTATGCGGATGCTGTCCGCCGTGCCGGGCGTGGCGCTGGCATCTTCGCCCAGGCACCACGCTTCCCCGTCACCGCCATCTCCTGCGGGTCACCCGGGGACGCACCCGCCACGCCGCCCACACGCCACCGGACGGGGCGCACAAGGACGCCCCCTGGTGCCCTGTGGGTGCGTCTGGGGGGCACGGGGGGATAGCGCGCCGGCCGCTTCCCGTAATCCCCGTCAGGCATATGCGTGGTAAAACTTCAGGAGCAAATCAACCTGTGGTGGCGATCCATGCTCAAGTGGCCCTCGGTTCTCCTCGGCGTCGCCTTAGGGGCGCTTGTGGCGCATCTGGGGGCACCTTTGGTTCGCGCGTCGGACAGCACATTCGCTGTCTCCCCCACTTACCAACTTGTCGTCAGCCAAGCCGGAATGCTCACACGGATCGAAACGCGCACTGGCCGGATAGAAGCCTGCGTCCCTGAAGTAACTGACTGGTGGCAGATCGTATGCGGCGCGGATGCAGGACACGCAATGCGCCGCCGCGAAATGCTACGCCAGTTGGACGAACAAGAGGCCGTAGAGCGCAGGCGGGCCGCCGAGTAACCGGATGATAGCCCGAGGCCACCTTCTCCTCCCCCATGACATACGCCCCATCCTTGCGAATCATCTGGCCGGTCGCGGGGAAGGTGAAGGTGGATGGGTTCGCACGGGCTAGTTGTTGTGTCACGCCGAGCCAGCGAATCGGGCCACGTAGGCCCAACGTGGTTCGCAGCGCCCTTTACTCGACAAAATTCGCTATGCCCCTTGATTTCAATCCTTTACGCACCAGCGTTCGCCTAAAGGCCCATAATGTTCATTATGCGTTCTATTTCGCGAGCTAAACCCGTGAACACAGAAAGAACAAACATCAAGTAGGGTCTAACAACCATTATGGGGCCTGTAGGCGGGTTTCACCTATTTGGCGGTATCGGACACCTTTTTTGGCGCTCAGGCCCCCAGGAGACCGCCAATCGGCTTGACCGGCGCAAATCTGGTCTGCATGTTGCCCATGGTGTCGCCGCCATTTCTTCTCTGGCCACTCCGATCCTTGCCTCGAACGCGCTCTTTGCGCCGGGGCGCGTGGGGCGCTTCGGAGCGGTGGACTCAGTTCCACCAAAGGCACGGAGAATACTGTGGCAGGGCCGAAGGTGGTGCATGTAAATGCATACACGCGGTTTCGGTTGGGCCGCCATGAGCGTGTGCGCGCTCATTGGCGGTCCCTCCCGAAGCAGTACGAGCTACCGTTCTAGCGGGCGGGTAGCGCGACGGGTGGCGGCGACACCACCTATCACATCCAGTGTGATTCTTGGCCGCTAATGTGTCAACCTGACTTGGACAATTTAAGGCGCTGAGAGGTCACTCTGGCTGTCCGACTGCCTCCTTATGTGTGGCAACCTCACCGCCTCCACGCACGCTCTCAACGCGGCCTCCCGGTCGCCCCCAAAGTACGCCCCGAGGGTCATCCCCTGCATCGCGTGGCCCACCACCTGCTCCACCACATGCGGCTGCTGCCCAGCTTGCAGTGCCGCCGTGATGAACCAGCGGCGCCATGAGTGGAAGTTGACCCGCGACCGGCGTCGGCCCTCCTCCTTCTCGTCCACACCAAGGCCCTCCCGGTAGGTCTTGAACCGCTTCCCGATGGGGTCGGTGCGGTCGTTCACCTTCCCCTTCGTGCCCAACTCGTGGAACAGGAAGTCCGCCGCCTCCTTCTCCTTCAGCCGCCGCGCGACGATGGCAGCAAGCTCCGGGTGGATCGGCACGACACGTTCGCCGGCCTTGGATTTCGCCTTGGGGATCGCGAAGACACCCTTCTGGCAGTCTTTCACGGTCAACCTGCCGATCTCCTCCCGGCGCATCCCGGAGAGGGCGGCGACCAGCATGAACTCCTTCAGCACGGGTTCCGCCGGGCCAGTGAGGAGGGTGACCACCTCGGCATCCGTATAGGGGCGCTCGTCTTCGACCCCGAGGGCGCTGCGGGATTCCTTGCGGGGTGCCTGCTTCTCCCAGGGGTTCGGCCCTTCGGTCACCCCGCGCCGGATCATCCATGCCCAATAGCTGGATAGCTGCGACACGATGGAGGTGACACGAACGGTGGCGCGCCCGGAGGAGAGGAGGTGCTGGGTCACGAACCGGCCAGCCGCCTTGCGGGTGACCGCTTCGATGGTCGCCGGAAGGTGCTGCTTCCCCAGCCATTCCTTCAACTCTGCCACGGCCCGGCGTCGGTCCAGCTTCGTGCGCGGCGGGTAGGCGCCTCGCCGCCCAGGCTCCGAAAGCCAATCCTCGGTGTGCATGTCGAGCGGCGTGGTGGCGCCGGTGGCGAGGTCCATGAACCCCTTCGCCTCGCGGAATGCTTCGTCTTCTAGCCGTCCTTCCCGCAGCGCCGCTTCCTCAATCGCCTGGGCGCGCTCGGCTACGTGGTCGCGGATAGCCTCCTCCTCGGTGGGGGCGGCCGTATCGTCCGCCGCGCCTGCCGTCTGCGCCCACCCGAAGCTCTCCCCGGAACGCGCCCGGGTCAGTTGCTCCCGGAGTTCCAGCGCCTCCGCTGCCCGGGGATCGGCCACCTTCTTCTGCGCCGCCTGAACCCGCTCATGGAGTTCCGCCAGCACCCGGGGAAGCCGGGCGCGGGCAACCTCGGTGTCCCGGGTGCCCAGGGTCTTCCGCAGCCGCTTGGTGCCGAGGGCCGCCCGGAGGGGGATCGGCACCTCCAGCACGGCATAGAGGCCCCGCCGACGCCGCTCAATCGAACCCGGTACGCGCCCCATGACCCCTCACGCCACCCCTCACGTTCCACCCCTCACACTATTGGTTTAAGTAGTTGATCTGCAAGGAGTTCAGTAGGTTAGGGCACCCTATGTGGAGCCTCCCCTCAGCTCCACCATCCGTATCGACATAGCGTAGTCTTTCCAAACAGTTAGTTGCCTTGTTGGCAAACCGAGTTGCAGCCGGGTTGCCAACGCTCGTTCACGGTTCGGCCGGCACCTTTCCGATCCGTGCGATCGCCGCCTCGGCCAGTCGGCCCTGTTCGGCGGCTTTCGTGTGCCGCTGCACCTCGGACAGCGTGGTGTGTCCGGTGACGGCGGCGATCTCGTGGACGCTGCATCCGGCCTCGGCCATGCCGTCCCCCTTCGGATGCCCGGGTTCCTTACCGAACCCTCCACCCCCAGGGGGGAAAGTCCACTTTCACGCCCGCCATGCCGGGCGTGGCAGCCCCAGATGCTCGCGCAGCGTCGTGCCCTCGTACTCGCGCCGGAACAGGCCGCGCCGCTGCAGGATCGGCACCACCTGCTCGACGAAGTCGTCGAAGGGGCCGGGGAACCAGGGCGGCATGACGTTGAAGCCGTCGGCCGCGCCGGCCTCGAACCATTCCTGCAGCCCGTCCGCGATCTGCTCCGGCGTGCCGACCAGCAGGCGGTGGCCCATGCTGGCCGCCACCACGTTGCGCAGCTGCCGCAGCGTCAGCCTCTCGCGCCGCGCCAGCGCCGTCAGCGTCTCCGCATGGCCGCGCATGACGCCCGAGGGCGGCAACTCCGGCACCGGCGCGTCGAGGTCGAAGCCGGAGAGGTCGTGGCCGAGGCGCTCGGCCAGCACCTGCAGTGCCACGACCGGGTCGGCGCATTCGCCGAGCTCGGCGAGCTTCGCCTTCGCCTCGGCCTCGGTGCCGCCGATGATGGCGCTGACGCCCGGCATGATCTTGATGTGGTCCGGCGAGCGGCCGAATTGCCGCGCGCGCCGCTTGAGGTCGGCGGAGAACTCCCTGGCCGCGCCGATGTCCTGGTGAACGGCGTAGACGATCTCCGCCACCTGCCCGGCGAGGTCGCGCCCCGCCTCGGAGGCGCCCGCCTGGATCATCACCGGATATCCCTGCGGCGGCCGCGACATGTTGAGCGGCCCCTTCACCCGGAAGTACTTCCCCTCGTGGTTCAGCGCGTGCATGCGCGCCGGGTCGATGAAGCGGCCGGCCCGCTTGTCGAGCTGCCAGATGCCGTCCTCGCAGCTGTCGAGCAGCCCCTTGACCACCTCGACGAATTCGGCGGCGATGGCGTAGCGCTCGTCATGCGCCGGGTGCTGGCCGCGGCTGAAGTTCAGCGCCGCGTCGGCGAAGGCGCCGGTGACGATGTTCCAGCCGCAGCGACCGCCGCTCATGTGGTCGATCGAGCCGAGGTAGCGCGCGAGGTTGTAGGGCTCGGTATAGGTGGTGGAGGCGGTGGCGGCGAGGCCGATGCGCTGCGTCGCCATCGCCAGCGCGGCCAGCAGCGTCAGCGGCTCCAGCCGCAGCACCATCGAGGGGTGCATGTCCGGGCGCGTGTTCACCGCGTCGGCCAGGAAGAGCAGGTCGAACTTGCCGCGCTCCGCCGTGCGGGCGATGCGCGCGATCATGGCGAGATCCTCGGAGGTGCCCGCCGCGTCCGGCATGCGCCAGCCGGCGATGTGGTGGCCGGCACCGAGGATGAAGACGCCGAGATGCATCTGGCGGGGCGCGGACGGGTCCAAGGGCTGCTCCTGAACGCAGGACGGAAGAGGCGGGGCGGGAGGGGCGGCGGCCGGTGGCGGGGCGGGCCGTGCCCGGGGATGGGGCCGGGCGTGGATGGCGCGGCCCGCAGGCCGCCGCGCCCGGTGCCGCCCGACGGCCGCATTCGAGGGCCGATGGGCCGCTCATGGCAATGGGAATTCTAGTTTGAATGAAATTTTCGCCGGGGGCGGCGAGTGAACATCCCTGATTTCGGTCGGTCGTCAGAAAGATATTGAGCCACACTCGATAGAGCGGTAGCGTCCCGGCCGGAGGGGAGGCCGGGCGGTAATGCCCGGTCCCGGCGCGGCACGGTCGCGCCAGCCAGACAGTGACGGGCGAACCGCCCCCGTCGGCAGCGGCGATGCAATCGCCGTGCCCGGGCGGTCGCCCCTGTCTCGGTCACGGCATCAGGCAGGCTTGCGGGCTGCCGCGCGGCGAGAGCCGGGCGGCGGACGGTCCGCGCGGGGGCGGGGTTCTGGCCGGATGTTGAGCAGGCGACGCACGCTGACGCGGCTGGCGGGAGGCATGGCGGGGCTCGCGGCCCCCCTGGCGGCCCCCCTGGCAGCCCCCTGGGCCACACGCTCCGCCCGCGCGCAGGGCTTCCCCGACCAGCCGGTGAAGATGATCATCGGCTTCCCGCCCGGCGGCACGGTGGACACGATCGGCCGGCTCATCGCGCCGCCGCTCTCGGCGCAGCTCGGCCAGCCGGTGGTGATCGACACCCGCCCCGGCGCCGCCGGGCTGGTCGCGATGGAGGGGCTGGCGCGCGCCCGGCCCGACGGGCACAGCATCGTCCTCGGCTCGGCCGGCGCGCTCGTCGTGATGCCGCACCTGCTGCCGGGCATGCCCTACGACCCGCTGCGCGACTTCGCGCCGGTCTCGCACGTCGTCTCGACGCCGCAGCTCCTCGTCGTCGGCAAGCACGTGCCGGCGGGCAGCGTGGCGGAGCTGGTGGCGCTGGCCAGGGCACGGCCGGGAAAGCTCACCTTCGGTTCCACCGGCCATGGCAGCACGCTGCACCTGGCGGGCGAGCTGTTCCGGCTGAAGGCCGGCATCGACCTGCTGCACGTGCCCTATCGCGGCGGCGCGCCGGCGGTGACGGCGCTGCTGGCGGGCGAGATCGACATGCTGCTGGTCGACATCCCGGTGGTGATGCCGCATGTGCGCACCGGCGAGTTCAGGCCGCTGGCCCTGGCCGCGGCGCGGCGGATCGACGCGCTGCCCGAGGTGCCGACCGTGGCCGAGGCGGGCGTCGAGGGCGTGGTGTGCGAGGGCTGGTACGGCGTCTTCGCCCCGGCCGGCACGCCGCCCGAGCGCGTCGCCGTGCTGCAGCGCGCGGTGGCGGCGACGCTGGCCGATGCCGGGACGCGGCAGGCGCTGGCGGCGCTGGGCGGCGTGCCGCGCAGCAGCACGCCGCCGCAGCTCATGGAACACGTGCGCGACGAGCACGCGCGCTGGGGCGAGGTCGTCCGCGCCGCCCAGGTGCGCCTGAATTGAGCCGGCCGGTGACGCAGCCCGCCGCGCGCCCCGCAGCAGAGGAGCCCGGCATGACCGGCAGCCGCCTTGCCACCCCCGCCCTGCCATCGCCTCGCCTCGCGCGGCGCACCCTGCTCGCGGGTGGCGGCGCCGCGCTGACGATCGGGCTGGCGGCGCCCGCCACGGCGCAGGGCGGCAGCCTCGTCTCCACCGTGTTCGGCGGCGTCTACGAGCGCGAGTACCGCAAGGCGATCGTCGAGCCCTTCGAGCGCGAGACCGGCATCCGCACCCAGCTCAAGCTCGGCTCCTCGGCGGAGTGGCTGACCAGCTCGCTGGTGAACCGCCGCAACCCCGAGATCGACCTGCTGCTGCTCCCCTACCCCGACAACATCCGCGCCGTGCTGGAGAATGTCGGGCTGCCGCTGAGCGCGGCCGAGATCCCGAACATCGCCGAGGTGGCGCCGGTCTGGCTGGAGCAGTGGCGCGGGCAGGCGGTCGGGCTCGACTACGTCTCCTACGGCATCGCCTATCGCGAGGACCTGGTGCCGAAGCCGATCACCTCCTGGAAGGACCTCTGGGACCCGGCCCTGCGCGGCAAGGTCACGCTGCCCAACATCGGCGTGTTCGGCTCCTGGGAGATGATCGTGCTGGCCGCCCGCCTGCACGGCGGCAGCGAGGAGAACCTCGCCCCCGCCTTCCCGGCGCTGAAGGCGCTGCGTGGCAGCGTCCGCCAGTTCTTCCGCGGCGGCACCGACATCACCAACATGCTCTCCTCGGGCGAGGCGGCGGTGGTCGGCATGACGACGCACATCCCGCCCTACGCGCTGATCGACGCCGGCAAGCCGGTGCGGTACGTGATCCCGGAGGAGGGCGGCATGGTGGGCGCCGTCTCCTACCACATCGCCCGCAACAGCCGGAACGCCGAGCTGTGCAAGCGATTCATCAACTTCGCCCTCTCGCGCCCGGTGCAGGAGGCGGTGTGCAACGGCCTCGTCGCCGGTCCGACCAACACGAAGGCGGTGATCGCCGAGCGCACGCGCGAGCGGGTGCCGACGCTGGACCGGCTGCAATTGTTCGACTGGTTCAAGGTGGTGCCGCAGATGCCGGCGCTGACCGAACGCTGGAACCGCGAGGTGGCGTTCTGAGCCCGCCCGCCGATCCGGCGCGCGCCGCGCTGATCGCGGCGGCGATGCCGGCGGCGGCCGTGGCGGCCGGCGTGTTCCGCGTCGTTGCCGTGACGGCGGAGGGCCGCGCGGGGCCCGGCCGCGTGGGACTGGACTGGGGCGCCGAGACGCTGGCGCCGGACGCGGTGGCGATCCGGGGCGATGCGGCGGGGGCCTTCCTCTGCGCCCGCATCGACCTGCCGCTGCGCTCGAACGGCATCGCGGCGGTGGTGCTGGCCCCCGACCTGTCGGCGGAATTCCGCGCCAACGTGGCCACGCAACTGCGCCTGCTCGGCTACGCGGTGGCCTTGCCGCCCGACGCGGCGGCGCTCGACGCCATCCTCGCCGGCTGGCGCGCGGCGGGCGACGGGCCGCGCGGCTGGCACGCCCCGGTGAAGACGGCGGCGCTGCTGCCCGACCTCGCCGCGCGCGTGGCGCCCTCGCACACCGCGCTGGTGCTGATCGACGTGCAGAACGATTTCTGCCACCGCGACGGCGCCGTCGGGCGCGGCGGCGAGGGCATCGCGCTGCTGGAGGAGACGGTGCCGCGCCTGCGCGCCCTGCTCGGCGCGGCGCGCGCGGCCGGCGCGATGGTGGTGCATGTGCGCGCCGAGTACGGCCCCACCTTCCGCCATGTCGGCTCGCCCTTCCGCTTCCCGGTGCGGGGCCGGCGCGAGCCGGCGGTGTGGACCGCCTCGGCCGCCGAGCCCGGCGCCGGCGACGGCTTCGCGCCGGACGCGGTGGAGGTATGCCTCGCCGGCAGTTGGGGCGCTGAATTCGTCGAGGGCATGGCGCCGGTCGCGGGCGAGGCGGTGATCACGAAGCATCGCTACAGCGCCTTCCGCGACACCGGGCTCGACGTGCTGCTGCGCGCCAACGGCATCCGCACCGTGGTGATGGGCGGCGTGACCACCAATTGCTGCGTCGAGTCCACGGTGCGCGAGGCGGCAATGCGCGACCTCTACACGGTGGTCGTCTCGGATTGCGTGGCGCTCAAGGACCGGCTGGCCGACCTGCACCGGGCGTCGCTGGAGGAGATGAGTCTCTACTTTGCCAATGTGCGGCCGCTGACGGCGCTGCGGGCGGCCTGGGGGCTCCCGGCGCCCCGCGCGGACGGGGAATTCGCGGCGCCCGGCACCGATGCGGATGCCGCTGCGCTCCGCGCCGATGCGGCTCCCGCGGCGCTCCGCGCGGATGGGAGGCAGGCATGACCGTGGCCGCCGCCGGCAGCCTGCCGGGCGAGGCCGTGCCCGTGGCGAAGGGCCGCCCGGCGCTGGCCGCCGCCCTGCGGCACCCGGCCGCCCTGCTGCTGCTGCCCGCCTGCGTGGCCGTCGCGGCCGGGCTGCTGCTGCCCATCCTCTACCTGCTGGCGCTCAGCCTGAACCCGCCGGTCACCGGCGAGGTGGCCCTGGCCGGCGAGCTGACGCTGCGCAACTACGCGCGCCTGCTCGACTGGTTCTACTTCTCGGTGCTGCTGCGCACGCTCTGGGTCTCGGCCGTCACCACGGCGATCAGCACCGTGCTGGGGGTGGCGGTGGCGCATTCGCTCTGGCGCACGCCGCCGCACCGGCGCGGGCTGCTCGTCGTGGTGGTGCTGGCGCCGCTGCTGGTCAGCATCGTCGCCCGCACCTTCGGCTGGATGCTGCTGCTCGGCGACCAGGGGCTGGTCAACGCGGTGCTGCTGCGCCTCGGGCTGGTCGAGGCGCCGCTGCACCTGATGTTCACCCAGGGTGCGGTGATCGTCGGCCTCGTCCATGTCTTCCTGCCCTTCATGGTGCTCTCGGTGCTCGCCGCCTACGACCGCATCGACCCGGCCATCCCGGAGGCGGCGGGCACGCTCGGCGCCGGCCCCTTCACCGTGTTCCGCGAGACCATCCTGCCGCTGCTCAACCCCGGCATCGCCGCCGGCGTGACCATCGTGTTCAGCCTCGCCATGTCCTCCTACGTCACGCCGGCGCTGATGGGCGGCAGCGGCGCGGGGGTGCTGACCACGCTGATCTACCAGCAGCTCGTCGTCACCTACGACTGGCACTTCGCCGCCGCGCTGGTGGCGGTGCTGCTGGCCAGCACGCTGCTGCTGCTGGGCGCCGTGCTGTACCACAACGCGCGGCGCACGCGGGCCTGGATGACGCGGCCGGGGAGCGCGCCACGATGATCCGGATGCTGCAGCGCGGCGCCTTCCGCGCGCTGGTCGGCGCCACCTACCTGTTCCTGCTGGCGCCGCTCGCCTGCGTCGTGCTGGTCTCGTTCAACGGCGAGGCGGTGCAGAGCTTCCCGCCCGCCTCCTGGTCGCTGCGCTGGTACGCGCATGCCTGGGCGCAGGAGAGCTTCCGCGGCGGCCTGCTCGTCTCCACGCTGCTGGCCTGCGGCGCGGCGTTGATCGCGACGCCGCTCGCGGTGGCGGCGGCGCTCGGCCTGCACCGCAGCCGCTGGCGCGGCCGGCCGGCGCTGGAGGCGTTGCTGCTGGCGCCGCTCGTCGTGCCGGGGATCGTCATCGGCATCTCGCTGCTGATCGCGCTCGCGGCGCTGGACGTGCGCGAGGCGCCGCTGCGGCTGCTGATCGGCCACACCGTCGCCATCCTGCCCTACGGCGTGCGCACCGTTCTGGCCTCGCTGGCGCGGCTCGACCCGGCGCTGGACGAGGCGGCGGAGACGCTCGGCGCCGGCGGCTGGGCGCGCTTCCGGCACGTGACGCTGCCGCTGATCCGGCCGGGCATCCTGGCCGGGCTGGTGTTCGGGCTGATCCTCTCCTTCGACGACGTCTCGGTCTCGCTGTTCCTGGCCGATGCGCGCACCAACACCCTGCCGCTCGCCATCATGTCCTACCTCGAATACAGCTTCGACCCCTCGGTCGCGGCGATCTCCTCCATGCTCATCGCGGTCACGCTGGGCCTCGCCGTGCTGCTCGAGCGCGGCTTCGGGCTGAAGCGGCTGCTCGCCGGCTGAGGCAAACCCATGGCCCATCTCCAGCTCGACGGCATCGGCCGGCGCTACGGCCACTTCCAGGCCGTGGATTCCGTCTCGATCGAGGCCGGGCCGGGCGAGTTCCTGACCCTGCTCGGCCCCAGCGGCTGCGGCAAGACCACCACGCTGCGCATCGTCGCCGGCCTCGTCGAGCCGAGCACCGGCCGCGTGCTGCTGGACGGGCGGGACGTCACCCGGCTCGGCGCGGCGCAGCGCGGCATCGGCATGGTGTTCCAGAGCCTGGCGCTGTTCCCGCACATGACGGTGGCGCAGAACGTCGCCTTCGGCCTGCGCATGCGCCGCGTGGCGGCCGGCGAGGCGGCGGGGCGGGTGCGCCGCATGCTGGAGGTGGTGCGGCTCGGCCATCTGGCCGAACGCTACCCGAGCCAGCTTTCCGGCGGGCAGCAGCAGCGCGTGGCGCTGGCCCGCGCCCTGGTGATCGAGCCCAGCATCCTGATCCTGGACGAGCCCTTCGGCGCGCTCGACCGCAAGCTGCGCGAGGCGATGCAGGTGGAGCTGCGCCGCATCACGCGCGAGCTCGGCATCACCAGCCTGTTCGTCACCCACGACCAGGAGGAGGCGCTGCTGCTGAGCGACCTGATCGCGGTGATGAACGGCGGCCGCATCGAGCAGTGCGGCACGCCGCGCGAGGTGTTCGAGCGGCCGGCGACGCCCTTCGTGGCCGATTTCATGGGTGTGACCAACATCCTGGAGGGGCGCTTCGTCGCCGGGAACGAGGCCGGCCGGATCGCGGCGGCCGGGGCGCTGCTGCCGGCGCCGCCGGGCTGCGCGCTGCCGGACGGCGCCCCGGTGCGGCTCGGCATCCGCCCCGAGCGGATCGCGCTGCGCCCGGCGGCCGGTCCCGGCCCGGCCGAGGGGGCGCTGGCCGGCGAGGTGGTGGAGGCGATCTACCACGGCAGCAATTCCAGCTACCGCATCGCGCTGCCGTCGGGGGGCACGCTGACGGCGGTGCGGCCGAATGGCCAGGAAGAGGGTCAGGAGGCCCCGCTCTTCGCCGTCGGGCAGCCGGTGCTGGCGGCGTGGGAGGCCGGGGCGGCCACCCTGATCTGAGCCGGGCGCCGGTGCCGGCAAGACGGCCCGTGGACGGATCGGAGCCGGCTAGGACCTTCCGAGGCGCCGCTGCGCCGGGGCGCATCGCGGCCTCCATGGCATGGCGATCCGCTGTAGAACGGCCGGCAGGCGCACCGGCGAGACGACCGGCATGGCGTGACGGACAGGAGACCTCGGACGCGATGGCCGAAAAACGGGCGGGTGGTGGGCGGAACGCGGTGGTGGCGCGCGCCCGGCCGATGCGGCCACAGGGCCCGCCTGCCGGCGCAGCGGCGCTGGCCCCACGCCGGAAGGCCCCGGCGGTGACGGAAACCGACCGGCCGGCCGCGCCGGCGGCCACGGAAGCCGCGGCAGCGGAGACGGCGGCGGTGCTGGCCGGAATCGGGCAGCGCATCCGCGCGCTGCGCTTGGCCAGGGCGCTGACGCTTCAGGAGCTCGCCGAGCGGACCGCTCTCAGCGTGTCGATGCTGAGCCTGCTGGAGCGAGGCCGGACGGGGCCTTCCATCAGCACCCTGGTCGTCGTCGCCTCGGCGCTCGGCACCCAGATGGGGGAGCTGCTGGCGCCGCCGGCGGCGCGGGGCGAGGGGCCGGTGTCGCGGCGCGCGGATCAGCGCGTCTTCGTGGACGGCAACGGTGTCCGCCGGCGGGTCCTGAAGGACGACGACTCCCTCGGCATCGAGGTGTCGCTGATCGACTACGCGCCGGGCCCGTCCGGCGCCGACGACCAGATGACGCATGAGGGGCACGAATTCGGCGTCGTCCTGGCGGGCCGCATCGAGGTGATGCTGGGGTCGCGGACCTACACGCTGAACGAGGGAGACCTGATCTCCTATCGTTCCGACGAGCCGCACCGCGTGGTCAACACCGAGCCGGAGACGGCCAGGGCGCTCTGGCTGAACATCCGGAAGGGGCAGGAATGACGGCATTGCACGGGTCCGGAGTGCGGTGCAGCGATGGGCGGTGGAAAGCGACGGTATGATCGGGGGATCTGCCAGGACTCGCGCCAGGGATCGCCCGGCATCACGGTTTCGGGTGTGTGGCTGACCGGCATTGCCAGATTGGCGAGGCGTTTCCGAAACGGCCGACTGGGTCGGGCTCGCTGGACGACGTGCGGCCCCGCAACCTGCCTTGGCTATCGTTTCCCCGCCGGGGCCATCGGTCGCGCGGTTCACCGATCCGTCCATCAAACAATCATCAACGTCGATCAAACCATTGGTACCCTGTGGCCAGTATCCTGTGGCCAGTATCCTGGGGCCAGTATCCTGGGGCCGAGGTCGTTCGGACCTCGGCGCCAGGGCACGGGAGCCTTTTCCGGCCGAGCGGGTGCGGCCGGGCCGAGGATGCCCGAGGGCGAGGCGGGGCGACGGGTTCCGCGGAACCGGGAGACGGGAACGATGCACGACGAAACGCCGGCCGCGCGGCCGGTCGCAACGCTCGAGGTGGCGGTCGGGGCGCCGGTGATCGTCGGGCCCGGCCCGTCGGGCGAACGGCGGGTCATCCCGATCCTTGGCGGCACGGTGTCCGGGCCGCGCCTGCGGGGCGAGATCCTGGCCGGCGGGGCGGACTTCCAGCTCATCCGGCCGGACGGGGTGGCCGAGATCGAGGCGCGCTACACGCTGCGCCTCGCTGATGGCACGCTGGTCTACGTCGTGAACCGCGGGCTGCGCCATGCCGCGCCGGAGGACATGGCCCGGCTGCTGCGCGGCGAGCGGGTGCCGCCGGAGCGCGTCTACTTCCGCACCGCGCCGGTCTTCGAGACGGCCGCGCCGGCGCATGCGTGGCTCGGCCGCAGCCTGTTCCTCGGCTACGGGGAGCGGCGACCGGACAGCGTGGTGATCCGCGTCGTCGAGGTCTGACACGCACGGCGGGATCGTTCGACCCGTCTTCATGAATCGGGGGTCTCGAAGGGGACTTCGCCCCTTCGCGGGGGCCGGGGCAGCGCCCCGAGGCAGGCCCCGCCCGTCGCATCACTCGATCGCGCGGAAGCCGGTGCGCCGCACCACCTCGGCCCAGCGCGCCGTCTCGGCCCGGATCATGGCGCCGAACGCCTCCCGCCCCTGTGGCGCGGCGCGGAAGCCGGCCTCCTCCATCCTCCCCCGTGCCGCCGGCGCGGCGAGGGCGCGCAGCACCGCCGCCGACAGCGTGTCGAGCGTCGCGGGCGGCGTCGCGGCGGGGGCGACGAGGCCGAACCAGGCCTCGAAGGCCAGGGCGGGCTGGCCCAGCTCGGTGGTGGTCGGCACCTCGGGCAGCAGCGGCGAGCGGGCCGGTCCGGTGACGGCGAGGGCCTTCAGCCGGCCCGCCTTCACGTGCGGCGCGACCAGGGCGACGGTGCCGAACATGCCCTGCACGTTGCCGGTGAGGATCGCCGACATGGCATCGCCGGTGGCGCGGAAATGCACCGCCTCGACGGGGAAGCCGGCCTCGGCCGCCAGGATCGCGGCGCCGAAATGGCCGGGCGCGCCGGCGCCGAAGGTGCCGAGGAAGACCTGCTGCCGCTCCCGCGCCCAGGCGAGATACTCGGCCAGGGTGGCGGCGGGGGTGGAGGGCGGCACCACGAAGGCGAAGTCGGCGGCCGCGACCTCGGCGACCGGGGCGAAGTCGCGCGCGGGGTCGTAGGGCAGCCGGGCATAGGTGCTGGGGGCCATGGCGAGCTGCCCGACCTCGCCGAACAGCAGGGCGGCGCCGTCGGGCGCGGCGCGCGCCACCTCCTGCGCCGCGAGCGCCCCGGCGGCGCCGGGCCGGTTGTCCACCACCACGCCGGCCGGCAGCGCCTCGCGCAGCGCGTCGGCGAGGATGCGGCCCACCACGTCCGGGCCGCTGCCGGGCGGGAAGCCGAGGACGAGGCGGGTCGGGTGGTCCGGCACGGCGGCGCGGGCGGCGACCGGCAGGAGGGCGGTCGCGAGCAGGGCGCGGCGGGCGAGGCGCCGGGGCGGCCCGCCCGGGCGCCGCGGCGCCGAAGGCATCGCGGGCAGTAGCGGCGCGGGTGGCGGCATGGCGTTTCCTGTCCCTCGTGACGTCGGCCCGGCGAGCGGGCCGGAATCGCGTCGTTGCGCGGGACATAGCACCGTTCGCCGCCCTCTTCCCTCCCCCGTTCCCGGAGGCCGGCGCCGCTCGGACGGGCGTTCAGCCCTGCCAGCCGGCGTCGCCGATCCAGCGCAGGGCGGAGAGCGAGGGCATGAACATGTATTCGCCGCCGCGCAGCCGGTTGAAGGTCGTCACCCCGTCCACCCGGCGCCGGACCGGGCTGGCGGGGATGGTGAAGGTGCCCGGCGCCTCGTGCAGGCCGACGACGGGATCGCGCTCCTCGCCGAGGTCGATGAAATTGCCGCGGTTGATCCATTCCTGCTGGAGGAACTCGATCGTGTCGTAGGCGCGGGCGCTGATGAAGATGAAGTAGATGCCGCGATCCGCCGCCGCGTCGTCGTCGGCGGTGACGTCCGCGCTCCATTTCGGCCCGAAGGTCGAGGAGCGGCGGATGATGCGGTGGATGTTGACGTCGGTCAGGATGGTGAGCTGGCCGTCGCGCGGGTTGAGCCGGCGCATGTGCGAGGCGTGCGGGCAGACCAGGCCGCGCGGGTCGCCGGCGAAGTCGAAGGCGTTGTTGCGCCGCGGATCGCCGCCGAGCGCGGGATCGTCGTGCTCGGGCGCGAGGGGGAGCGGCGCGCCGCTGCGCCAGCGGCCGACCATCTGCGCCGCCAGCCTCTCCTGCGCCGCCGGCTCCGGGGCGTGGGCGCGGACGAAGTCGTTGAAGGCGCCGACGCGGCTCTGGTACTTGCGCAGCACCACGAAGGAGCCGTTGCGGCCGAGCGCGGCCGGCTCCGGCATGGCGAGCGGCGCGCCGGTCTCGCTGTTCTCGCCGAGGATGAACTCGCCGGCGGCGATGGCGCGCTCCTGCCCCGGCTGTGGCTCGACGCCGCTGCCCGCGACCGTCGGCTGCGAGATGGAATCGCGGAAGCCGAAGGGGTTCTTCGCGTCCACGTCGGCGCCGAAGCGGTGCGTGCCGACCAGGGTGACGCCGTGCGAGCGGTCGAACTCCCCCATCGCCCGGCCGATCGCCGCGTCGAGCGCCGCGTCGTCGCGCGCGTAGATGGTCAGCGCGATGTGGCAGGTGCCGGGGCGGAAGGCATCCTCCCAGTGCGCCGGCGCGTTCTCGCCGACATCGCGCAGTTGCTCGGCGCGGCCGGCCATGCCCTGGCGGAAGGCGACCGGGAAGCTCGCGAGCGAGGCTTCGGGCACGCCCAGCGCCGCGAGGCCGGTATGGCTGATGGCGACGCCGGTCCAGGCCTCCAGCTCGCCGGTCCAGTCGGCGGCGGCGGGGATGTGCGGCGCGAGGCGGCGGACCAGGTCGCGCCCGCCCGCCGCCTCGTCCACGTGCAGCATGGCGTGGAGGCCGACATAGGGCTCGGGGCGCGAGCGCAGGATCAGCGCCTGGATGTCGTCCAGCGCCAGCGTCGCCCGGTCGCGGCGGAAGCGCGCGGCGAGGTCGGAGAGGATGCCCATCTCAGTAGTCCACGCCCTCGGGCTGCGCGATCGCGCGGCTCAGCGTCTCCAGCGCGGCGCGCGTCGCCGGGTCCATCGCGGCGTTGGCGGCCATCGCGTCGAGGAAGGCGTTCAGTGCCTTCTCCGTCCGCTGGTAGCGGCGCACGTCCACCACCGTCACCTGCGGGTTGGCGACGAACCAGCCGGCGGCGTCGATCTGGTGGCCGGCGATGAAGTCCTTCACCGTCGGGCTGCCGATCCCGGGCCAGCCCTCCACATTCGCGAAGAGCAGGTCCATCAGCCCGGGGATCTTGGTCGCGAAGTCGTTGATGTAGGTGTCCCAGTCGCCGTCATAGGTGGTGGCGAACAGGATGCGCGTGTCGTCGTCGAAGAAGACGAAGCGCATGTCGTGCAGGGTGGAGACGCGCTGGGCGCCGTCCATGTTGCCGTCGGTCAGGTCGAAGATGCGGCGCAGCCGGTCCGCGCCGCCGGGCTTGAGCGTCGCGATCGCGGTCAGCTCGGAGACGTTGCCGGACTGCTTGCCGGCGCGCCCGGCCTTGCGTGCGCTGCCCTTGTAGTCCGGGTTGTGGTCGCGGACCATCGCCTCCAGCGCGATCCTCGCGAGCTGCGGCACGTCCTGCGCCAGCTCGGCGACGCGGCGGCGGATCTCCGCCAGCCGGGTCTCGTCGGCGAGCCTCGGGTCCTTCGACTGGGTCATGGCGCGCTCCTCAATCGGGAATCTCGTCGAGCCGGCTCGGCTCGGCCCTGGGTCGGTCGTTCATGGCGTGGCGGAAGCGGCTCGACCGGTCGTAGGCCGCGCGGCGGATGCGCATGATGCCGCCCAGCGGCCGGTGCGCCGCGATGCCGTTCCAGGGGTTGAAGGAGAGCAGGTCGTCGCCGCAGACCTGCCGCCCCGGCGTGTAGGCCGCCTGCGGCCCGAAGCGCAGCGTGGCGACCGGGCGGTGCGGCGACAGCGCCTCGTCCCAGGGCACGGCCGCGTCCTCGACCGGCATCGCATCGGCATCGACGCAGAGCTGCGCCCGCAGCGTGTACGCGGCGCCGTGCCGCTCGAAGAAGGCGCCGATCGCGTCGCGCATGGTCGAGTGGCGGACATCCTCGACCGGCTGGCCGGTCAGCGCCCGGACCTCCGGCGAGGCCGGGGCCAGGGACAGCTTGGCGACGTGCTCGCCGAAGCGCAGCGCGCCCTGGGTGTGGTAGGTCTCGCCCAGCGGGTGGTGGTTGTCGCGCGCCAGCCCGTCCAGCGTGGCGCCCGGGGTGCCGCCCAGCGCCTCCACCGCCTCCTTCGCGCCGCGCGCGACGCCGGCGACGAGGCGCTGGACGATGTCCGGGGCGTGCGAATTCGCCTCCAGCACGCCGAGCAGCACCTGGTACCGGGCAACCGTGCCGAAGGCGAGGGTCGGGAAGTTGACCATCAGGAAGTCCTGGTTCGCGCCGCCGATCTCCGGCGAGAGACGCTCCCCGGGCACGCCGAGCACCTTGATCGCGAAGCCGCGCGGCGCCGGGATGGCATCGGAATGGATGTCGCCGGGCGCGGAGGAGAGGCGGGCGGCCACCTCATAGGTCGCCGGCGCCGCGAACAGGCCCTGGCGCAGCGCGGGCGGCAGGCCGTCATGCACGGTCAACGTGCCCTTCAGCACCGCGTGGGATTTCGCGTGGGCATCGCGGATGGCATGACGGTGCCGCTCGAAGGCGCACCGGCTGGCCGCCCCCATCCGCGCGACGATCTCGTCCGTGAGGCGTGCCTCGTCCTCGGGGATGCGTTCGATATCGGGATGGAAACGGATCGGCTCCACGTCGCTCGCCTCGATGTTGCCGGCTCGATGCGGCGCGCGCCGCGTTGTGGCGTCCGCCCGGGCAGGCGGGCGGTCGGGATATCAAGTGATATCCGGTTGGAAGGTTCCCGATGGACAGTGCGAACAGAGCCGAGGCGGCGGCATACCGGACGCGGGCGGAAAGCCAGGCGGCGACGCGGGAGCGGCTTCTCGCCGCCGCCGCGCGCCTGATCGTGACGGAATCGATCCCCGGCCTCTCGCTGCGCCGGCTCTGCGTGGAAGCCGGCTTCACCCAGGGGGCCTTCTACTCGAACTTCGCGGGTAAGGAGGCGCTGCTGCTGGAGGTGATGGAGCGGCACCTGGCGGCGCAGCAGGCCGATCTGGCGGCGGTCGCGGCCTCGCTGCGCGACGCGGATGCCGAACGCAGCTTCGCCACCCTCGCCGGCTGGCTGCGGGATCTCGGCGCCCGGCGCGAATGGGCGACGCTGGCGCTGGAACTGCGTCTGCATGCCCAGCGCGACCCGGCCTTCGCGGCGCGGCTGCGGGTCGCGGAGGCGCGGGTCACGGCCGGCTTCGCCGGGCTTCTGGAGGGGCTGGCGGACCGGCTGGGGTTGCGGCCTGCCCTGCCGGCGACGACCCTGGCGGAGACGCTGCTCGGCCTGTGGTACGCGGTGGTGCTGCGCGATGGCGGGGACGCGATGCCGGAGGCGGTCTTCGTCGCGGTGCTGCGCCGGATGCTGGAACCGGCGGCGGGCTAGACCCGTTCCGGCCTGACTGTATCAGGCCGGAACGGGTCTAACCTTCTGGTCTTTCGCATTTTCCGGGTCGCTGGGTGAGTACACCCAGCTTGAAAATGCTCTAGGCGGATCGCCGTCGGGCGGACACGCCCGGCGGCGTGAATTCGCGCCGGGAACAACGCGCGACAGCGAACCGCAGTCCCAACCGGACCGCGGTTCGCTGTAGGGACCTGCCGCCCCGGGCCGGTGGGCGCGGCCGGTCCGTGTCGGGAGGGCCGGGGGAGGCGGATCAGCCCTCCGGCGCCAGCGCCTCCAGCGTGTCGGCGAGGCCCTGCGTCTGGGCCGGCGACAGGCCGGCGGTGATCCGCCGCTCATGCGCGAGAAGCACCGGCCGCAGCGTCGCCAGCGCCGCCGCCCCGGCCGGCGTCGCCCACAGGCCGAGGCTGCGCCGGTCCGGCCCGGGGCGGCGCTCCAGCAGGCCCTTCGCCGCCAGCAGGTCGAGCAGCGGCGCGGCGCGGGAGCGGCCATGCCCCATTGCCTCGGCCAGCCGGCTCGGGGCGATGCCGGGATTGGCGGCGGCGATGGACAGGGCGGCCAGCAGCGGCGGGGTGAAGCCGTGCGGCAGCAGCGCCGCCTCCAGGTCGCGGATCATGCGGCGATAGGCGCGCTTGAGGCCATAGGACACGGTGCCGGCGAGCGGGCCATGGCCGATCGGCGCGGCCGCGGCCGGATCGGCGGCGTCCGATCCGGTGCGGGGCTCCCTGGCGGGGTCCCCGGCGGGGTCCATGGGCGGGCCGTCGGAATCGTTCAACGATTGAACATTTCGGGACACGTGGGCATTGTTCGGCAAAATCGCGCCGCGGCAAGCCGCGGGGCGTCAGGCGGCGGGAGGCGTCCATGCAGGTGATCGTGTCGGGCGGCGGGATCGGCGGGCTGACCCTGGCGCTCGCCCTGCACCAGGCGGGGATCGGGGTTGAGGTGCACGAGGCGGTGGCGGTGCCGAAGCCGCTCGGCGTCGGCATCAACCTGCTGCCCCATGCGGTGCGCGAGCTGACGGAGCTGGGGCTGGGCGAGCGGGTGCTGGCCGCCGGCGTGCCGACGCGCGAGCTGCTCTACGCCACGAAGCGGGGCGAGGAGGTGTGGCGCGAGGATCGCGGCCTCGCCGCCGGCTATCGCTGGCCGCAGGTGAGCATCCATCGCGGCGTGCTGTTCATGCTGCTGCTGGAGGCGGCGCGGGAGCGGTTGGGGAATGCGATCCGGCTCGGCTCGCGCGGGATCGGGGCGGAATCCGATGCGCAGGGCGCGACGCTGCGGCTGGAAGGCGGCGGGGAGGCGCGCGGCGACGTGGTGGTGGCGGCGGACGGCATCCACAGCGCGATCCGCGCCGCCTGGCACCCGGCGGAGGGCGCGCCGCGCTGGAACGGCAACCTGATGTGGCGCGCCGTTTCCGAACATCCCGGCTACCTGACCGGGCGGACCATGGTGCAGGCGGGCCGGAGCGACCTGAAATTCGTCTGCTACCCGATCCGCGAGGCGACGGCGGAGCGGCCGGCGCTGGTCAACTGGATCGCCGAGAAGCGCATGCCCGAGGGGATGCACTGGGCGCGGGAAGACTGGAACCGGCGCGGGCGGATCGAGGATTTCCTGCCGGACTTCGCCGGCTGGGAATGGGGCTGGCTTTCCGTCCCCTCGCTGATCCGGGCGACGGAGGCGGTGTACGAGTTCCCGATGGTCGACCGCGACCCGCTGCCGGCCTGGAAGCGCGGGCGGGTGACGCTGCTGGGGGATGCGGCGCATCCGATGTACCCGATCGGCTCGAACGGCGCCTCGCAGGGCATCCTGGACGCGCGGACCCTCGCCTTCCACCTGGCGACCGAGGGCGAGGCCGTGGCGGGGCTGCGGGCCTACGAGGCGGCACGGCGGCCGGCGACCTCGGCGCTGGTGCAGGCGGCGCGGGCGCAGGGGCCGGACCTGGTGCTGGACCTGGCCGCGCAGCGTGCACCGGACGGCTTCGCCGCCCTGGGCGGGCGCGAGGCGGTGTTGCCGCTGGCGGAACTGACGGCGATCTCGCAAGGCTACAAGCGCAAGGCGGGGTTCGACCCGGCGCTGCTCAACGCGCGGGAGAGCCTTTCGGCGCGGCTGCGTTCCACGGCCGGCTAGAGCATTTTCAAGCTGAGCGTCCTCGCTCAGCGGCTCGGAAAATGCGAAAAATCAAAAGGCTAGAGCCGTTCCGGCCTGATACAGTCAGGCTGGATCGGCTCTAGTGCGGATCGCCGGCGGGCGGACACGCCCGGCGGCGTGAATCCGCGCCGGGAACAACGAGCTGCAGCGAACCGCAGTGGTGCTGCCGTGGTGCCGGAGGCCGGCCGCATCGCCACCGAGGTGGCGATCCCGCCGGAACGGCCGCGCCGCCGTGCCGGCGCCGAATTCGCCGCGCTGCGCGCGCCTGCTCGACGCCCTCGGCGTCGAGGAGGACGGCCATGCGCTGGCGGCGAGAACGGGCGACGAGAACGGGCTTGCGCCATGATAGATGATATGCGATCTAATGGTCATGCACCGGTTTCCGCCGAATCCCTGGGCCGATCTCGGGCCCAAGCTGATGGCCGTCGCCCAGTCCTGGCGACGGGTGATCGCGCAGGCGCTGGCGGATGAGGGCCTGTCGGACGCGTCGGCCCTGCCGCTCGCGCTGCTGCTGCGCGAGGGGGACGGCATCCGCCAGGGCGAGCTCGCCGAGCGCCTGGGGCTCGAAGGCACCTCGGTGGTGCGCGTGCTCGACAATCTGGAACGCGATGGGCTGATCCACCGGCAGGAGGACCCGCGCGACCGCCGGGCGAAGCAGGTCTTCCTGACCGAGGACGGCCGCAGGCTCGCGCGCCGCACGCAGAACACCTTCGCCGCGCTGCGCCGGGAGCTGCTGGCGGAGGCGCAGCCGGCCGATCTCGAGGCGACGATGCGCGTCCTCGGGATCCTCACCGGAACGCTGGCGGTGCGGCTGGAACGGCGGAAGGGCTGATGGGCGGGCAAGCGGGGCCGAGCGCCGCCGACATCGTCTTCTCGGTGAAGACCTTCGTCGCGGCGATGCTCGCCTACTGGATCGCGCTCCGCTTCGATCTGTCACGGCCGTTCTGGGCGGTCGGGACCGTCTACATCATCGCGCACCCGCTGGCGGGGGCGATCACCTCGAAGGCGGTCTACCGGCTGCTCGGCACCGTCATCGGCGGCGTCATGACCGTCATCCTGGTGCCCAACCTCGTGAACGCGCCGGAGCTGCTTTCCTTCGCCATCGCCGCCTGGGTCGGGCTCTGCGTCTTCGTCAGCCTGCTCGACCGGACGCCGCGCAGCTACGTCTTCCTGCTCGGCGGCTACACCGTGCTGCTCGCCGGCCTGCCGCTCGTCACCGCGCCGGAGAACGCCTTCGACACCGCCGTCTCGCGCGTCGAGGAGATCGGGCTGGGCATCATCTGCGCCGCGCTGGTCAGCCGCGTCGTGTTCCCGCGGCATGCCGGGCCGGTGCTCACGGCGCGGGTCGATGGCTGGCTCGGCAACGCGGCGCGGCTGGCCCGGGACGCGCTGCTCGGCGAGCGGCAGGCCGGCGACGCGGTCCGCGAGCGGCGGCGCCTCGCGGCGGACGCGGTCGACATGCGCGCCTTCGCCACCCATGTCGGCTACGACACCGCCGGCAGCCCCGCGATGGCCGATCTGCTGCGGGCCCTGCAGCAGCGGATGATCCTGCTGCTGCCGCTGGTCTCGGCGATCGAGGATCATGTCGCGGGCCTGCGGCGGGACGGCGCGCTGGACGCGGCGACGCTCGCGGTGCTGCGGGAAGCCGCCGACTGGCTGGCGGCCGGGGAGGCTTCCGAGGCGGCGGCGGAGCGGCTGCAAGGGTCGATCGACCGCCTGGAGGCGGCCGGGGCGGCGCACCCGGCCTGGGCCGGGCTGCTGCTGGCCAACCTGGCGCGCCGGCTGCGCGACCTCGTCGCGCTCTGGCAGGACTGCCGCGCCCTGCGCGCCGACCTCGCCAGCGGCGCGATGCGCTCGCCGCGCGCCCGGCGCGCCGTCGCGGCAACGGGCAGGCCGGACCTGCATCTCGATGTCGGCATGGCGGCGCTTTCCGGCTTCGCCACCACGCTGGCGGTCCTCATCGGCTGCGTCCTCTGGATCGCGACCGGCTGGGCCGACGGCGTCACGGTGCCCCAGATCGCCGGCGTCTTCTGCTGCCTGCTGGCGGGCATGGACGACCCGGTGCCGGCGATGCGCAAATTCATGGTGTTCGTGCTCCTGGCGGCGGCGGTCTCCTTCGTCTACCAGTTCGCGGTCTTCCCCATGGTGGACAGCTTCCTGCCGCTCGCGGCCTCGCTCGGCGTGCTGCTGATCCCGGCCGGCGTGCTCCTCGCCATCCCGGCGCGCTACCTCGTCGGCATGAGCATATGCGTCAACGTGCCGTTCATGCTGACGCTGCAATCCCGCCTGACCCTGGACGCCGCCGCCTTCCTCAACGGCAACATCGCGCTCGTCCTGGCGATCATGCTCGCCATGCTCACCGCCTCGCTGGTGCGTTCGGTGGGGGCGGCGGCGAGCGCGCGGCGGCTGCTGCATGTCGGCTGGGCCCGGATCGCCGAGGCCGCCTCCCGCCGGCGGCCACCCGACCATGCCCGGTTGCAGCAGCGGCTGCTCGATACGCTCGGCCTCCTCGCGCCCCGCCTCGCCGCCGCCACGCGGGAATCCGATCTCCTGGCCAGCGACCTCCTGCGCGATCTCAGGGCCGGCCTCAACATCACGACGCTGCAGCGCGAGCGGCGGCAGCTTCCCGGCCCGCCGGGCGCCCGCATCGACGCGCTGCTCGCGCAGCTCGCCGACCACTATCGCGGCGCCAGGGCGGTGACCGGCGCCGGCCTGGCCGAGCTCGTGGAGGCCGTCGACGCCTGCCTCGCGGCCGTCGCGGCGCATGCCGGCAGGCCCGCGCGGGAAGCGGTCCTCACGCTGGCGGGGCTGCGGCAGGCGCTCGACCCGGCAGCGCCGGCGCCGCGGTACCGCGAGGCCCTCGCGGGGAGGCAGGCGGCATGATGCAGGAGATCGACCTCCACGGCGTCTTCATCCCGACCTTCGGCGTGCTCGCCCTCGCGGCGTTCATGGCGCTCGCGGCGCTGCGCCGGCTCCTGCACGCCGTCGGGTTCTACCGCCTCGTCTGGCATCCGCCGCTGTTCAACCTCGCCCTCTACACCTGCCTGCTCGGTGCGCTGGTCATGCTGGCGCGGGGAGTGCCACGATGAAGCGTCTCGCCGCGTCGTCCGGCCGTCTGCTGCTGACCGCGACCATGGTCGGCTGCGCGTTCCTGTTCGGCCGCCACATGTGGGAATACTACATGGAGGCGCCCTGGACCCGCGACGGCCGGGTGCGCGCCGAGGTCGTCCGCCTCGCCCCCGACGTTTCCGGCCTCGTGGGCGAGGTGCTGGTCGAGGACAACCAGCGCGTGCAGGCGGGCGACGTACTGTTCCGGATCGATCCGCGGCGCTTCGAGCTCGCGCTGCGGCAGGCGGAATCCAGCCTCGTCGACCGGCGCGCCGCCCTGGAGATGGCGCTGCGCGACCGCGACCGTGCCCGGCAATTGATGAACGTCGCGGTCAGCCAGCAGGGGCGCGAGCGGGCGGAGACGTCGGTGACGCAGGCGCAGGCGGCCTATGAGCGGGCGCTGGCCGACCGCGACGTGGCACGGCTCAACCTCGAGCGGGCGACCGTCAGGGCCCCGGTCGGCGGCAAGATCACCAATCTCCACCTCCGCCGGGGCGACTACGTCGCGGCGGGCGGGGCGGTCACGGCCCTGGTCGATCAGGAAAGCTTCCACGTCCTCGGCTATTTCGAGGAGACCAAGCTCGGCCGGATCCATGTGGGCGATCCGGCGCGCATCACCATCATGGGCGAGGACGGCACGATCGAGGGCAGGGTTGCGGGCATCGCCGGCGGCATCGAGGACCGCGAACGCGCGGACACGGCCAGCCTGCTCGCCAATGTCACGCCGACCTTCAGCTGGGTCCGCCTCGCGCAGCGCGTGCCGGTGCGCATCTCGCTCGCCGGCGACCGGGCGGATGGCCGTCTGATCGCCGGCCGCACCGTCACGGTGGAGATCCTCGGCACGTCGCCGCCACGGGCGCCGTGATCGCCCGATAGGACTTCCCGCCGACGGAAGCTGTCTCCCGGGGCTGGAAAGGCGACGCGCGGCGCGGATTTCCCAGGCGCCCGGGTTTGCCGCCCGGCACCCTCCTGACCGGCGCGGGCCGGCATCGCGCGCGCGGCTGGCGGGGCGGCCGGAGAGGGAGAGGCGCGCGGGGGCGCTTCTCCCTTGCCTCAGCGCGGCGCCAGCAGGTCGGCGTGGTAGCGTTGCGCCACGTCCGGGTGCGAGCGCAGCCGGCCCTTGAGGTAGTTCTGCCCGACCTCGCGGAACAGCGGGTTCTCCGGGTCGCTCGCCGGCCCCTTCGCCTCGGCCGCGAGCGCCGGCGGCAATTGCAGCAGCGGCACCGTCGCATCCAGCCGCGCGCCGAGGAAGAAGGCGACGGACAGCCGTTCCGTGCCCGGGGCCGGGCTGACCACGCGGTGGATGGTGGCACGCAGATAGCCGTTCGAGGCCAGTTCCAGCAGCTCGCCGATGTTCACCACGAAGGTGCCGGGGATCGGATCGGCCTCGATCCAGCACCCGTCCTCCGCCTGCACCTGCAGGCCCCGGTGCTCGTCCTGCAGCAGCAGCGTCAGCAGCCCGCTGTCCTTGTGCGCGCCGACGCCCTGGTCGGAGCGCGCGCCCTCCACGCCGGGATAGCGGATCAGCTTCATGGTCTGGTTCGGCCGGTCGGCGTAGATCGCGGCCAGGGCCTCGGCCGGCTGTTCCAGCGATTCCACCAGCGCCGAGACGACCCGCGTCGCCACCTCGGTCAGCCGCGCCTGCCAGCGCAGCAGCACCGGCCGCAGCTCGGGCAGCGCCTCGGGCCAGAGGTTCGGGCCCTGCAGCCGGGTCCAGGCCGGCGCGTCCGGCGTGCGCGGCAACGCCTCGCGCTCCGAGTGGATGTCGAACTGCTCGCGCCAGTCCTCGCGGCCGCGCGTCAGCTCCAGCCCGGCCTGGTTGTAGCCGCGGAAGTGCGGCGAGTGGATCATCTGCACCTTGCGCTTCTCCGCCTCCGGCAGCGCGAAGAAGCGGCGGGAGATGGCGAGCACCGTGTCCATCTCGTCGCGATCGATGCCGTGGCCGGCGAGGTAGAAGAAGCCGATGTCGCGCGCCGTGGCGCGCAGCCGGCGCAGGAAGTCGGCGCGGTCGGCGGTCAGGTCATCGAGATCGAGGACCGGCAGGGCGGGCTTGCTCAAGGTGAGGCTCATGGGGTTCGTCCGTGTGGGTCGCGATCGGCGGGGAGGTGGTGGAAACGCCCAAGGAGGGCGCTGCCCTCCTTGGATCCTCCCGCCAGGAACCTCAGGTTCCTGGACCTCCGCCGGCGTTTGCGTTCAGGCCGCCTCGGCGAGGCGGGCGGCATCCAGCGCCTGATCCAGATCGGCCAGGATGTCGTCGATGTGCTCGATGCCGATGGAGAGACGCACATAGCCGGGTGTCACGCCCGTGGCCGCCTGCTCCGCCGGGGAAAGCTGCGAATGCGTGGTCGTCGCCGGGTGGATGGCGAGCGAGCGCGCATCGCCGATGTTCGCGACGTGGTAGAGCAGGCGCAGCGCGTCGATGAAGCGCGCCCCCGCCGCCGCACCGCCGCGCAGCTCGAACCCGACGAGGCCGCCGAAGCCGCCGCGCAGCACCCGCTCCGCCCGCAGCCGTGCCTCGCCGATCTGCAGCGAGGGATGGATGACGCGGCGCACCTCCGGGTGGTGCGACAGCCAGGCGGCGACGGTGGCGGCGTTGGCCGAATGCCGCTCGATGCGCAGCGGCAGCGTCTCGATGCCCTGGAGGATCTGGAAGGCGTTGAAGGGCGAGAGCGGCGCGCCGAGGTCGCGCTGCAGGGTCGACCGCACCGCCGCGATGTAGGGGCCGAGGCCGAGGCGCGGCGCGTGCTCCACCCAGACCGCGCCGTGATAGGAGGGGTCGGGGCGGTTCAGCACCGGCTGCCGCGCCGGGAAGGCGGCCCAGTCGAAATTGCCGCCATCGACGATGAGGCCGCCGATCGAGGTGCCGTGCCCGCCGAGATACTTGGTGGCCGAGTACACCACCACCGCCGCGCCGTGGTCGAGCGGCCGCGCCAGCACCGGCGCCGCCGTGTTGTCCACGATCAGCGGGATGCCGAGCGGCCGGCCGATCGCCGCCACCTCGGCGATCGGGAACACCTCCAGCTTCGGGTTGGGCAGGGTCTCGGCGTAGTAGGCGCGGGTGCGGTCGTCGGTGGCGCGGCGGAAGCCCTCCGGGTCCGCCGGATCGACGAAGCGAACCTCGATGCCCTGCCGCCGCAGCGTGTTGGCGAGCAGGTTCCAGGTGCCGCCATAGAGGTCGGTGGAGGAGACGACGTTGTCGCCCGCCTCCGCCAGCCCGAGCAGCGAGAAGGCCGAGGCCGCCTGCCCGGAGGCCACGGCCAGCGCGCCGATGCCCCCCTCCAGCGCCGCCACCCGCTGTTCCAGCACGTTGCTGGTCGGGTTGCCGGTGCGCGTGTAGGCGTAGCCGAGCTGCTCCTGCGCGAACAGGCTGCGTGCGTGCTCGGCATCGGCGAACTGGTAGGAGGTGGTCTGGTAGATCGGCACCGCCACGGCACCGGTGGCCGGATCGGCCCGCCAGCCCGCATGCAGCGCCAGGGTCTCGGGGCGTTGCCCTTGCTCGCTCATCGTCCGTCTCCCGTTCAGCCGGCCAGCGCCTGGGCGAAGCTGAAGTCGAGCGCCCGCGTCACGTCCACGGGGCGTTGCAGCAGGCCGAATTCCACCGCCTGGTCCGCCGCCGCCTGGAACTCCGTGGCGATCGCCCGGTCCAGCACGCCGGGCTGCGTGCGCTCGTTCGCGTAGGCGCGCTCCAGCACCGGCACGGGGATGCGCGTCAGCGCCGAGTTGTAGCGCGCGTATTCCGGAACGTGCGCGTTGGCCCAGCCCCAGCCGTCGCGGAAGCGGCGCAGGAAGTCCTCCAGCAGCGGCCGCTTGTCGCGGATCGCCGCCTCGTGCGCGGAGACGAACATGATCGAGGGCGTCAGGCCGCGCCCGTCCACCAGCACGCGGGCGCCGAATTGCAGCACCTCAAGCGAGATGTACGGGTCCCAGATCGCCCAGGCATCCACCTGGCCGGAGCGGAAGGCGAGCGAGGCGTCGGTGGGCGGCAGGAAGGTGATGGCCGCCTCGTCCGGCCGGATGCCCTCGCGCTTCAGCGCGGCGCGGATCAGGTACTGGCCCCAGCCGCCGCGATTGCCGGCGATGCGCCTGCCGCGCAGCTCCGCCACGGTGCGGATCGGCCCGTCGCCGCGCACCAGGATGCCCTGGCCGGCCGGCGAGGGCCGGCCGACGCCGATCGCCTTCAGCGGCGCCCCGGCGGCGAAGGCGGTGAGGTAGGCGAGGTCGCCCTGGTAGCCGAGATCCAGCGCCCCGGCGTTCAGCGCCTCCAGCAGCGGCGCGGCGGCGGGGAATTCGCTCCATTCGAGGCGGTAGGGCAGGTCCTTCGCGACACCGGAGGCCTCCAGCAGCGAGCGCAGCCCGCCCTTCTGGTTGCCGATGCGCAGCACCGGCTCGGCCGCGCGGAGCAGACCGGGCGCCGCGAGGGTGCCGGCGGTGGCGAGCAGCAGACCCCGTCGCGCGAGGCGCGGGGCGGCGGCATGGTCGGTCATCGTCGGTCTCAGCCTTCCAGGCCGGGCGGGAAGCTGGTGTCCACGGCCTCGGCGACATTGATGCGGCGCGCGATCACGCCGTACTCGGTGGCACGGTCCACGGCGGTCTGGAATTCGCGGATCAGCGCGTCGTCGAGCGGGATCGCCCGGGCATCGTTGACGCGGTAGGCGCGCTCCAGCACCGGCACGGGCAGCCGGATGAGCTGCGCGGTGGAGCGGGCGTATTCCGGGAGGTGGCCGCGCGCCCAGGCCCAGCCGGCGGCGTGGCGGCGGACGAAGTCGGCGAGCAGCGGCCGCTTCTCCCGCAGCGCCGACCGGTTGACGGCGATCAGGCTGGCGCTCGGCGTCAGCCCGTGCGCGTCGGCCAGCACGCGGCCACCGAATTGCAGCACCTCCAGCGAGGTGTAGGGCTCCCAGATCGACCAGGCATCCACCTCGCCGGCGCGGAAGGCCAGCGCCGCGTCGGCCGGCAGCATCCAGGCGATGCGGACCTCCGCCGGGTCGATGCCGGCGTTGCGCAGGATCGCCAGCAGCGAGTAGTGCGTCCAGCCGCCCCGCGCGGCGGCGACGCGCTTGCCGCGCAGGTCGGCCAGGGTGCGAATCGGCCCGTCGCCCCCGGGGGCGCCGCGCACCACGATCGCCTGGCTGGCGCCGTCGGAACGCTGCGCCGCGATCGCCTTGATCGGCGCGCCGGAGGCGTAGACGCTGAAGAAGTTCAGGTCGCCCATCGAGCCGAGATCCACCGCGTCGGCGTTCAGCGCCTCCAGCAGCGGCTGGGCGGCGGGGAATTCGCTCCATTCGATGCGGTAGGTCAGGTCCTGCGCGACGCCGGAGACGTCGAGCAGCGAGCGCAGCCCGCCGCGCTGGTTGCCGACCCGCAGCACCGGCGGCGCGGCGCGGGCGATGGCCGGTGCCGCCAGCAGCGCGCCGGCGGCGAGGAGGGCGGTGCGACGCGGAAGGCGCATGGCCGGCCGCCTCACGCCGCCACCGGCCGGGCCGCGACGCTGACGCGCCCGGCGCCCGCGTCCGCATCCAGCGCGCGCAGCAGCGGGATCAGCTCGCGGCCGTACTCGGCGGCGTCCGGCAGCGGGTCCCAGCCGCGCAGGATGCAGTGGGAGACGCTGATGGCGCGGTAGCGCAGCATGGCGCGCGCCACCTGCTCCGGCGTGCCGACCAGGGCCGTGCTGTTGCCGCGCCCGCCCAGCACGCCGGCCATGGCGGTCCACAGCCGCTCGTCCAGCACCTCGCCACGCCGGGACAGGCCGATCAGGCGCTGCGAATTCACCGCCTGCCCGGCCGCGATCAGCCCCGCCTCGCCGGCGCCGCGCAGCTTCGCCAGGGCGCGCTCGCGGATGTGGTGCGCGCGGTCCCAGGCCTGCTTCTCGGTGGCGCCGAGGATCGGCCGGTTGGACCAGGAGAAGGCGATCGGCCGGCCCTGCGCCGCCGCGCGCACGCGGTCCAGCACCGCCGCGGTGTCGGCCAGCGGCTCGCCGAACAGGGCGTAGACGTCGGCATGCCGCGCCGCCACGCCGAGGGCCGCCTCCGAGGCGCCGCCGAAGAAGATCGGCAGGCTGCCATGGACCGGGCGGATGTCCGACCAGGCGTTCTCGACATGGTAGAATTCGCCCCGGTGGCTGACGGGGGCCGCCGCCGACCAGACCCGGCGGACGACGTCGAGGAACTCGTCGGTGCGGCGATAGCGCGCCGCATGGTCGGCGTGGTCGCCATCCTTGCGCTGGTCGGCATCCTCGCCGCCCGAGATGACGTGCAGGGCGAGCCGGCCGCCGGTCAGTCGGTCCAGGGTGGCGAGCTTGCGCGCCGCCAGGGTCGGCGAGACGAAGCCGGGGCGGTGCGCCAGCAGGAAGCCGATCCGCTTCGCCACCGCGGCCGCGTGGGCGAGCACGAGGAAGCCGTCGGCGGCGTTGGTCCAGTAGCCGGCCAGCACGCGATCGAAGCCGGCATCCTCGTGGGCGCGGGTGATCGCCTCGATGAAGTCGGGCTGGAAGGCCTCGCCGGAGGGTGGCTCCAGGTCGGAGGTCGGGCGCGCCCAGATCATGCCCGTGATGTGCAGGGACATGGGAGAAACCTCGCTGAGATGAAGGATGGAGCGGGATTCAGCCGCGCGCCGTGATGCCGGCCGAGCGGATGGTCTCGCCGAAGCGCTGGCTGGCGGCGTTCAGGCGGGCCGCGAACACCTCGGGCGGCGCCGCGACGATTTCGTAGCCGAGGTCGACCAGCCGATCCCGCACGGCGGGGCTGCGCAGCGCGGCCGCGATCTCCGCGTGGAGCCGGTCCAGCACCGGCTGCGGCGTCCCGGCGGGCGCCAGCAGCCCCTGCCAGCTGTCGACGTCGAAGCCCGGCGCCACCGTCTCGGCGAGGGTCGGCACTTCGGGCAGTGCGGCATCGCGCGCGGCCGTCGTCACGGCGAGCGGCACGAGGCGGCCCTGCCGCACGTACTCGGTCACGGCCGGCAGGGTGATGATGACGGCGTCGAGCTGACCGGCCAGCAGGTCCAGCGCCGCCGGCGCGCCGCCGCGATAGGGGATGTACTCCACCCGCAGCCCGCCGAGCTGGCGGTTCAGCATCTCGCTGATGACGTGCGCGATGCCGCCCCAGCCCGGCAGGCCGAGATTCAGCCGCCCCGGCTGGTCCCGCACGCGCGCCACGTAGTCCTGCACGGTGCGGATGCCGGTGCCGGGATGCGTCACCAGGATCTGCGACGCACGGATCGCCTGCGTGACCGGCGCGAAGGAGGTGCGGACGGCGTAGCCGGCATTCGGCAGCAGCGCCTCCGCCAGCACGATGGAGTCGCCCGTCACCAGCAGCGTGTGGCCGTCGGCCGGGGCACGCGCCACCTGGTTGATGGCGATCACGCCGCCGCCCCCGCCCAGGTTCTCCACCACCACGCTCTGGCCGAGGCGGGCGCCGAGCGCTGGCGCCAGGGTGCGGGCGAGGATGTCCAGGCTGGCCCCGGCCGCCGCCGAGACGACGAAGCGAAGGGTATGGTCGAACGCGGCAGGCTGGCCCGCCTCCGGCTGGGCGCGTGCGGCGGCGGGCCACGGGGCCGCGGCGCCGAACATCAGGACGCGTCGCGTCAGGCGAGGCGAGGCCGGCGGCAGGTCCGGCTTCCGGCCGGGATCGGCGGCGCCGGCGGCAGGCACGGACAGGCGAGGAAAGCGCATGGTGTCAGGTCTTCCCGGAATGGCGCGCCAGTTCGGGCGCGCCGCGTGCGACGTCGGATCGGAAGCGGTCCGGCAAGCCGGTTCAGCGTGGCGGGCTGCCTGGACGGCCGGAAACCGGTCCCGGCGCCTGCCCCTGCCGACAGCACCGGTCGGCACCGCCCGACGGGCAGGGGGACAGCAGGGATGCTCGTGACAGCGATGGGCCAGCCATGGATCGAACCTCTCGGGCTCGGCGCCTGACGACACCGAGAGCCGCATCCGCGCGCATAATTTAGCGTCAGTCAATAGTGTTTATCAAGTTCAACGATTGAATTTCGCTATTTTCGTGGCCGGCGCGGCGATGCGCCGGCGTCCGGCGCCATGATCGAGTGGCCGGCCAACTCCATCGTCCGATCAACGGATTGCGTGTTCGCGCCGCGGCATTCGAGGCGGTCTTCCATCCCGCCCGTCGTTCCCGCCGACGCTGTCCGTCGGGCAGGACGAGCCTTGATCCCGGCCAGTGACCGAATCATCCCCGCCACGGACAGCGCGGGGGACAAATTATCCGATATTCGATCGTTATTGCCGCCGCGCACGATCGCGGTCGTGGTTCATGCCCTGCCGGCCGCCAGCGCACCGCCATGGCCGGGAAGACCCACCCCGTTGCCACGGACGCGCCGGGGCAGCCTGTGCCTGCCGGGCCTCTGTCCCTGCCGCCGCTGACCGCTGCCGGTGGCGGCGTCGCGCGAACCGGGACCCCGGCCACGCCAGGCGGGCCGGAGCGGCCGACCCGGCTCGTCGTCCCTGCCCGGCTGGCGAGCCGGCCGACATCCTCGCCCGCGCCATCAGCCGGGAGTTGTCACCACGGCTCGGGCAGCCCGTCCTGGCCGGGAACCGGGCCCGGTCGGCATCCAGCATGTCGCCCGCGGGCCGGCCGACGGCCGTTCGCCGCCGGTGGCGAATGCCACCTCGCTTCCGATCGATCGGCGCGGACGGCAGGGCGGCGCGGTGTCGGCCCGCGCCCTCGCCGCTCCGGCACCGATGCCGCCGACGGTGCCAGTGCCGGTGCCGGTCCGCCCCCATCCGGCTCCGGAGACGGGCATGCAGAGGAGCGGCGAAGTGCGTTGCGTCGCGGCTCCCGGCCGGCCGACAATCCCCTTGCCGATCGGATCGGCCCGACGCCAACATCCGGGCCCTGGCGTGGGCCGGCGCCGGGGACAGACGAGCGGGTGGCTGGCCGGCGGACGTAAGGCGCGGCGCCGACGACCTTCGGCCCGTCCGCTACCAGGGCGATGTCGCATGACGTTCCTGCGGAGCCGGCATGACTGACGTATCGCTGACCATCGTCGGCGCGGGGTTCAGCGGCACCCTTCTCGCGCTGCATGCGCTGCGCCGATGTCCGCCCTCGACCTGCGTGCGGCTGATCGAGCGCAGCAGCCAGTTCGGCCGCGGCCAGGCCTATGCGACCGGCAATCCCAACCATCTGCTGAACGTGCCGGCGGGCCGGATGAGCGCGTTCCACGACCGGCCGCTCGATTTCCTGCGTTGGCTGCGGACGCAGCCCTGCGAGGCCGACGCGGCGCCGACCGAGCACGGCTTCGTGCCGCGCCGGCAGTTCGGCGCCTATGTCCGGCACCTGCTGAACGAGGAGCTGAAGCGCCCCGAAGCCGATGGGCGGCTGGAGCTGCTGCGCGGCGACGTTCTCGAGCTCCGGCGGGATCGGGCCGGTCTGACGCTGCGGCTCGATCGCGAGCGGGAGTTGCGGGCCGATCTCGTCGTGCTGGCGACCGGCAATTTCCCGCCCGAGCCGCCGGCGGCGGCGACGGCCACGCTGCTCAACGGCCCGCTGTTCCGCCCCGATCCCTGGGCGCCCGAGGCCTTCGCCGATCTCGACCCCGAGGCACCGGTGCTGTTGATCGGCACCGGCCTGACCACGGTCGACAGCGTGGTGTCGCTGCTGGATCGGGGGCATCGCGGCCCGATCCACGCGATCTCCCGCCGCGGTCTGTTGCCGCGGCGGCATGCCGCGCCGGCCGTGCCGCCGCCGGCGCAGCTCTTCGCCCTGCCGACCACGCTGCTGTCCCTGCTGCGGACGCTGCGGCGCGAGGCGGCGGCCGCCGAACGGGCCGGCAGCAACTGGCAGCCGGTGATCGATGCGCTGCGGCCCTTCACCCAGGATCTCTGGCAGGCCCTGTCGGCGGTGGACCGGGCCCGCTTCCTGCGGCATCTGCGGCCCTGGTGGGACGTGCATCGCCACCGCATGCCGCCGGCCGTGGCCGACCGGGTGGAGGCGACGCGGCGGGCCGGCCAGTTGCGCCTGCATCGCGGCCGGCTGCTGCGCATCGAGCCGGAGGGGCCGGACCGGGCGGTCGTGATCTTCCGTCCCTGGCGGGCGGCGACGCCGGAGCGGCTGAGCGTGTGCCGGGTGATCAACGCTGCCGGCCCCGGCTGTGACTACGATCGCATCCCGCATCCGCTCCTGCGCGGGCTGCTGCTCGACGGGCTGGCGCGGCCGGATCCCTGCCGCCTGGGGCTCGACGTCACCGATACCTGCGCCCTGCTCGGCCGCGACGGCGCCATGGCGCGCGACCTGTTCGCCGTCGGTCCGGTGACGAAGGGGCGCTTCTGGGAGATGACGGCCGTGCCCGACCTGCGCCGCCAGTGCGAGACGCTGGCCGAGCATCTGGCCACCCTGGCACGGGGGCTGGCTGCCGCCGCGCCCCGGGCCGGCTGTTGAGGACCTGTGCGCGGCTTGCCCTCAGGCGCGGGCGCGGGCGCGGCGGGGCCGGGGGTGGTTGTCGGGCAGGTTTGCGCGGGGAGGCTACCCGGACGGCTTTTCCCCGATGCCGAATGTCCCGCGGGCCGCCATCCCGACGGGATCCGGGCCCGGACGCGTGGTCACGCCCGCCGCCCAATCGGCAGGCCGAGGCTCCGGCGCAGGTCGCAGGCGATCGCGGCGAGCCGCACCTGCGGCCCTGCCCTGGCCCGGCCGGGCCGGCGCATGGCACGCGGCCCAGTCCGCGCCGGATCGGGCGCATCCGCGCACCGGTCTCATCAGAGCCGGGCGCTCAGGACATGCCCGCGAGCAGCGGTCGCAGCGCGTCCGTCACGCCGGTCAGGATGATCTGGGCGCCGATGCAGAGCAGCAGGAAGGCGGTCAGCTTGGTCGCAACCACGGTGCCCTGTGGCCCGACCCGTCGCGCCACCGCCTCGGCATTGGCATAGGCAACCCAGATCAGCGCCGCGACGGTAAGGGAGACCAGCACCGCGGACAGCACGGCGACCAGCAGCGCCCCGCTCGCCTCGGTGTCGCGCTCGGCGCCGAGGGCGATGGCGGCGGCGATGGAGCCCGGCCCCGTGGTGAGCGGCAGGGTGAGGGGGAAGAAGGCCATGCGGTCCACCGGCGCCGTGTCCATGGCACTCGGCGGCTCGGTGGCCCGTGCCGGTTCCGCCGCCAGCATGCGCCAGCCCGAGGCGGCGACGGCGAGGCCGCCCGCGATGCGCAGCGCCTCCAGCGAGATGCCGAAGAAGTTCAGCACGCGGGCGCCGAGGAACAGCGCCACGATCAGCACGATGAAGGCGTTGAGCGCGATCCGGCGCGCGAGGCGGGCGCGCTCCCTGGCGGTCAGCCAGCGTGTCATGTCGTGGAAGACGAAGGCGAGGCCGATCGGGTTGATGATGCTGAGCATCGTCGAGATGCCGAACAGCCAGTGGGTCACCAGCTTGGCGACCAGAAAGCCGTCGAGGATCATGCGTGCCCGCTCCCGTGTCCGCCCCTGTGCCGGATTCCCGGCGCCCGGCTCAGCGCAACTCGACGAGCAGCCCGGTGTCGCTGATCCGCAGCGAGCCGCTGCTGCGCTCGGAGCGGAGGCGGACCTCCACCCCGTGGTCGTTGCGGAACAGCCACTGGCTGGACCGGGTCGGTGACTCCCCCGCCTCGGCGGGCTCCGGCCGGTAGCGGCCGGGGAAATCCTCGATGCGGGCGAGGCCGAAGACGTCGCCCCTTACCGACAGGGTGGCGATGCCGGCGCCGGTGAACTCGATGCCCTGCACGGTGAAGGGGTATTCGCGGTCCTGGAAATGCAGCCGGCCGCCGCCCAGCGAGGCACCGGCGGCGAGCAGCCCGACCCGGAGCTGCTCGATCTCCAGCGTGGCGTCGGGGGTACGGGCCGGACGGCCCTCCTGCGCCGCGACGCCCAGCGCCAGGACGGCGACGAGCATCCCCGCCAGGAGCGCCGGCATCACGGCACGGAAAGGTCCCTTCACGCTCATCCTCCGGGGCAGCCATGGTTCCGCCGGGCCGTATAGCGCATGTGCCGGGGCCTGTCCCCGGCGGGCGCCTGCGCTCTCTCAGTGGAAGGGCATGAGCCAGGGCACCAGCACCAGGGAGGCGGCCATCACGATGATGGAGAACGGGACGCCGACCCTGACGAAGTCGGCGAAGGCGTAGTTGCCCGGCCCGACCACCAGCGTGTTCACCGGCGAGGAGATGGGCGTCATGAAGGCCGTGGAGGCCGCGAGCGCCACGATCATGGCGAAGGGATAGGGCGAGGCGCCGAGATCCTTGGCCACCGCCAGCGCCACCGGCGCCATCAGCACGGCCGTCGCGGTGTTGGAGATGAACAGGCCGAGCGACGCGGTGATCACGAACAGGATCGCCAGCATCGTGCGCGGCGAGGCGTTGCCGGCGGCGGCGAGCAGCGCCTCCGCCGCGAGGTCGACGCCGCCGGTGCGCTGCAGCGCCAGCGAGAAGGGAAGCATGCCGACGATCAGGACCAGGCTCTGCCAGTTGATCGCGCGGTAGGCGCTGTTGAGGTCGACGCAGCGGAACAGGCCCATCAGCAGGCAGCCGATCAGCGCGGCGTGGACGTTGGCGACGACGCCGCTGACCATCAACCCCACGGTCAGCACCAGCACCGCCACCGCCTGCGGCGCGCGGCTTGCGGCGGGCAGCACCTCCTGCATCTCGGCCGGCAGGGCGAGCACGACGAAGTCGGCGGTATCGGATTGCAGGCGGCGTATGTCGGGCCAGAAGCCGGCCAGCAGCAGCGTGTCGCCGACCTTCAGCTTCTCCTCGCGCAGCTCGGCGCCGAACACCGTCTGCCCCCGGCGCAGGCCGATCGCGGTCAGCCCGTAATCGGCGCGGACCCGCGCCTGCGGCACGGTCTGCCCTGCCAGCGAGGAGCCGGTGGGCAGGATCACCTCGACCAGCCCGATCTCCTGCGCCTTGTCGGCGAACCAGGCGCCGTCGGAGAGCGCCAGCGGCGCGACGCCGTACTCGCGCTGCAGCGCCTCGATCCCGAGCCCGGTGTCCATGACGTCGACCAGCAGGATGTCGTGCACCTGGAACTCGGTGCGCGGCGTGGGGCGGACGACCTCGTGGCGGAAGCGGTGGCCGCGCTCGATCGCCAGCAGGTTCACCCCGGCGAGGCGGTCCGAATAGTCCCCGACGCGCCGGCCGATCAGCGGCGAGCCCGGCATGACCCGCACCCGGTGCTCGCGTCCGGCCAGCCCGTACTGGCCGATCCAGTCGCGCAGGCTCGCCTGCCGCCGCGCCGCCCCGGCCCGGTCCGCGCCGCCCGCCAGCAGGCGGCGGGCGAGCAGCATGTAGAGGATGCCGAGGATCAGGATCGGCACGCCGAAGGGGGTGAAGCTGAAGAACTGGAAGCCCGCGGCGCCCTGGCGCCGCAGCTCGGCGTCGACGACGAGGTTGGGAGCGGTCGCGACCAGGGTCATCATGCCGCTGATCAGCGCGGCCACGCTGAGCGGCATCATCAGGCGGCGCGGCGGGGTGCCGGTGTTCTGGCAGATGCGCAGCACCACGGGGATGAAGATCGCGACCACCGCGGTCGAGCTCATGAAGGCGCCGAGGCCGGCGACGACCAGCATCAGCAGCACGAGCAGCCGCACCTCGCTGCCGCGCGCCTTCGCGTCGAGCCAGTCGCCGAGGTGGCGCGCGACGCCGGTGCGCACCAGCCCCTCGCCGATCACGAACAGCGCCGCGATCAGGACGATGCTGGGATCGCTGAAGCCGGCCAGCGCCTCGCCGATGGTGACGACGCCGGTGAAGGGCATGGCCACGATCATGATCAGCGCCACCGCGTCCATGCGCGGGCGGTTGACGACGAACATCACGACCGCGGCGGCGAGCAGGAGCAGGACGATCAGCAGCGACGTCGACATGGCGGTTCCGCGCGGCAGAGGGGGCGCGACGCGGCGCCCGTGACGGAAGGAGGAGACGCGCCGGCGAACCGTCGGGAAGCCGGCGGATGCCCCCATAACAGAGGGGCGGCAGCGGAGGTAGGCGCGCAGGCGTCGGCTGCCATGCGGCGCAGGAGAAAGGAACGCGCGAGGGACAGGGCGAGAGCCCGAGGGGGCAAGCCGAGAAGTCTGGGGGAAAGCCACGGGGAAGGCTGAGAAGAAGGCCGAGAAGAAGGCCGGGGGAGGGGGCGGCGGTCGTGGCGCCGCTCCCCTTCCCGGCGCGGGCGCGGCGGCCGACCCTGGCTGCCTCAGCCCAGCCCCCAGGGCAGCCCCAGCAGGAACCAGCCGGCGAAGAACAGCGTCCAGACGACGCAGAGCACCGCCACGTAGGGGAGCATGAGGGCGATCACCGTGCCGATGCCCGCATCCTGCTGGTAGCGCTGGCAGAACACCACGATCATCGCGAAGTAGGGATTGAGCGGGGTGATGGAGTTGATCGGTGAATCGCCTACCCGGTAGGCGGCCAGCACGGCCTCCGGGTCCACGTGCAGGCGCATCAGCAGCGGCACGAAGATCGGCGCGAACAGCGCCCACTTCGCGATCGCGCCGGTGAGGATGAGGTCGAGCACGAAGGTGACGACGATGAAGCCGACCAGCAGCCAGAGCGCGTCGAGGTTGGCGCGCTTGAGGATGTCGGCGAGCGAGACGGCGGCCAGCGTCGCCATGTTGGTGTAGTTGAAGTAGGCGATGAACTGGCTGATGACGAGCAGCAGCAGGATCAGCCCGGCCAGGCTGGCGATCGCCTTCTGCATCGCGGCGATGACGTCGTTCGTGCCCTTCATGGTCCGCGCGCCGATCCCGTAGGCCGCGCCGCAGACCAGGAACAGCAGGGCGATCGAGACGATCAGGCTGGTCATGAAGGGCGAGTTGCCGATGATGGCGCCCGTCGCCGGGTGGCGCAGCGGCGCGCCCGGCGGCAGCGTCAGCGCGGCGAGCAGGACGGCCACGCCGACCAGGCCCCAGAGCGCGTAGCGCAGGCCGCGCGATTCGTCCTCGGAGATACCCGAATCCGCCGGCGCCTCGTACTCGCCGGTGTAGGGGCCGAGGCGCGGCTCGATCATCCGATCGTTGATGAGGGAGATGACGATGGTGAGCATCACGACCGAGCCGATCGAGAACCAGACGTTGGCGGCGAGGTCGATGGAGAGGTTCGGGTTCACCAGGTGGATGGCGTCGTTGGTGATCTCGGTCAGGATGCCGTCGGTCGGCACGATCAGGATGTTGACCAGGAAGGCCGAGGCCACGGCGGCGAAGGCGAGGCCGAGGCCGGCGAGCGGGTGCCGGCCGACGCTGATGAAGGCCGCCGCCGCGAGCGGGATCAGCACGAGGTAGCCGGCATCCGCCGCGATCGAGGAGACGATGCCGACGAAGGTGAGGATGTAGGTCAGCGCCGCCGGCGGCGCCACGATCACCAGCTTGCGGATCAGCGTCTGGATCAGGCCCGATTCCTCGGCCACGCCGACGCCGGTCATCGCCACGATGATGACGCCGACGGCGTTGAAGTTCATGAAGTTCTGGATGAACCCCGTGAACATGAAGCGGATGCCGTCGACGGTCAGCAGGCTGCGCGCCATGGTGGTATGGTCGACGAGCTGGTCGGTCTCGATGTCGATGGTCTGGTACGAGACCCGCGCGCCGAGCATGGCGAGGATCTGCGACAGCACGATCACGACGGCGATCAGGATCACGAAGATCATCACCGGGTGCGGCACGCGGTTGCCGACCCGCTCGACCACGTCGAGGACCTTCTGCATCGCCGTCCTGTGCCCGGTGGCGGCCCCGCGCGCCGGGTCCTTCTCCTGCCCCGCTTCCGGGGTCGTGGCCGTCGCCATCAGCCCCTCGCCAGCGCGTCGAGGATGCGCGCCCAGGAGCGGATGCCCCGGCGGAAGCTCTCCAGGTTGTACTTCTCGTTCGGGCTGTGGATGCGGTCGTCCTCCAGCGCGAAGCCGGCCAGGATCACGTCCATGCCGAGCGCCTGCTTCAGCTCGTGCGTCACCGGGATCGAGCCGCCGCCTCCCACGAACACGGCCGGCTTCCCCCACTCCTCGGTCAGCGCCTCGCGCGCGCGGGCGAAGGCGGGGTCGTCGATCGGGAAGCGGATGGCGCGGCCCGAGCCGTGCTCGGCGAACGTCGCCCGGCAGTCCGCCGGCAGCCGGCTGCTGACGAATTCGCGGAACGCCGCGCGGATGGCGTGCGGGTCCTGGTCGAAGACCAGCCGGAAGGAGACCTTGGCCGAGGCGGTGGCGGGGATCACGGTCTTGAAGCCCGCGCCCTGGTAGCCGCCGCCCATGCCGTTCACCTCGCAGGTCGGGCGCGACCAGACCATCTCCAGCACGCTGCGTCCCTTCTCGCCGGCCGGCACGAAGAGGCCGACCGCGCCGAGGAAGGCGGCGGCGTCGAAGTTCAGCGAATCCCACTGCCGGCGCAGCGCCTCGGGCAGCTCCGGCACGCCGTCGTAGAAGCCGGGCAGGGTGACGCGCCCCTCGGCGTCGTGCAGATCGGCGATGATGCGGGCGAGCACGTGGTTCGGGTTCGCCGCGGCCGAGCCGTAGAAGCCCGAATGCAGGTCGCGGTCGGCGGCGTGGATGAACACCTCCTCGCCGCAGAGGCCGCGCAGCATGGTCTGGATCGCGGGCGTCGACGGGTCCCACATGGTGGTGTCGCAGATCAGCCCGATATCGGCCCGCAGCTCGGCCGCGTGGGACTTCAGGAAGGGCGGCAGGTTCACGCCGCCCGATTCCTCCTCGCCCTCCAGCAGGATGGTCATGGGGATGGGCAGGGCGCCGGTGACGGCCTTCCAGGCCCGGCAGGCCTCGACGAAGGTCATCACCTGGCCCTTGTCGTCCGAGGTGCCGCGGCCGCGCAGCACCTTCGTGCCGTCCGGCAGGGTCTCGATCACCGGGTCGAACGGGTCGCGGTCCCACAGCTCCAGCGGGTCGACCGGCTGCACGTCGTAGTGGCCGTAGAACAGCGCCCGCGGCCCGCCGCCGCCGCGCGCATGGCCGACCACGATCGGATGGCCGGGCGTCGCATGCGACACCGCGTCGAAGCCGATGGTCTTCAGGTCCGCGACATGCCAGTCCGCGCAGGCCCGGCACTCGGCGGCGTAGGCCGGATCGGTCGAGATGGAGCGGATCCGCAGCAGGGCGAAGAGTCGGCCGAGCGCGGCCTCGAGGTCGGTGTCGATGCGCGCCAGCACCTGGTCGAGCTTGTCCATGGGAACTCCGCGTCCGGGATGCCCCGGCATGCCGGCAGCGGGGTGGCGCGGGCAGGTGGCGGCGGCCCGGCCGGCGCCTGTCCGGCGCGCCCGGTCGTTCCGCCGGCGCCCTCCTCCCGTACCCGGCGGCGCGCCAGCGCCCGGCCTGCCGCCACGGTCCCCGCCGTCGCTGCCGCGGCGGGCCGGGCCAGGATATCCGGGCCGGGCGGTGCTGGCATGGGCCGGGCATGCCGCGGCTGTGCCCGCCGTCCCAAGGCACGGAACGTTCCGCGTCCTGCGCATGGCACGCCCATGCCCTGGGCCATCGCCCGCGCCACGCCCTGCCTGCCCGGCCTGTTCCCGATCGTGGCCCTGCCCGTCGCCCGACTCGGGCAGCCGGCACGGCGCCGCGGGCCGGCCATCGCCCGGTACCACAGGCGCGACCCGCCTTCTCCGGCACCCTCGCCACCGTCCGACGCCAGATCCGGCGCGAGCAGGGTTTCCTCACGGCCGCGACCACGGGCGAGCATGTGATACCGGCCCGCGCGGGTCCCGACTCGTGCGGACCGGTATCGCGCGTGGGATCGGTGGGGCGGCCGGGCGCAGAACCGACGAATCATGCGGCTCCGCACTCGTGCGGCCCCGTATGAAACCCGCACCGGCCCTCCGTGGCGCCATCACCCATGCCCTCCGCCGCGCCGCCTGATCGGCCAGAGCCGAACGGAGGCATGGTTTCCCCGGCACGGCAAACCGGGCTGCGACGGGGAGATGATCCCCGATTTACCGACGCTTGACGTCTGGCAGGCAATCTGGCCGCCGACAGAAAGCGAGGATGACAGGTCTTGTCGATCCGGGACCCTTCGGTAGGGCGGGCGCCGCTGTGAAAACCCGCCGGAACTGGCAATCGCCTGCCTGTCGGGAAATGGCCGGTGCGCGCCGAGATGCAGCCTGCGCCCATACCGCGCCGACTGGCCATCACTCCCTCCCGGATGGGCCCGGCCTCTGGAACGGAAGCCATCGTTGCGACGCGGATGGATACGTTCGGCCATCCAGCAACCGGTGCACGGATGACGCGCGACTGATTGCCAGCGCCGGCAGCTACACGGCCGGCCTCCGGCTCAACCGCCATCCGAATATGTCCAACGGCCAATCGCGGCGGCACGCCTTCCCGAACCGGCCAGGTGATCTCCGCCGCTCTTGCTCATCCCCATCCGCGAAAAGGCCAGGGCGCCAACCGTAACGCGCCGGGCCGAACGCCTTTCCACACGTCGCCCTCGCCGAAGGCGGGGTGGACGCCCCTGAACGACCCATTCCCCGAACCCACCAGGAGCACGGCAGACCATGAGCGCCAACATCATCACGAACGGCGATTTCAGCACCGACACCAGCGGCTGGAGCCTGGGGGCCGGGGCGACCTACATCCCGGGCTACTATGTCGAGTTCAACATGGGCGGATCGCTGACCTACAACACCCCCATCGCGAATGCCGGGACTTACACCCTTAGTTTCGATTTGTTTACTTACTTGCCATCAGATGCAGTGGATGTGCTGATCAATGGCGCGCCGGTAACCACTGCCTATGGCGTCATGTTTTCCTTCTCGACCCCCCTGACTCTCGGAGCCGGGGATGTGCTGAGCTTTCAAAACAGTCTCGCGAATTCTTATTACACTGACATCGACAATATTTCCCTCACGCTGGCCAACAGCGTTCCCACGAGCGGGCCGACGCTCCTCGGCAACGCGACCGAGGGCCAGATTCTGACGGCGGATGCAACCGGCATCGCGGATGCGGACGGGATCTCGCCGGGCGCGGTCGGCTACCAGTGGGAGCGCGACGACGGGCAGGGCGGCTGGACGGCCATCGGCGGTGCGACGGACGGCACCTACACGCTGTCGCAGGCGGATGCCGGGCACCAGGTGCGGGCGGTGGCCAGCTACATCGACGATGGCGGCACGGCGGAGAGCATCGCCAGCACGCCGACGGCGGTGGTGGACGCGCTGCCGCGGGTGAGCGGGGTCTCCGTCACCAACACGAGCGGCGAGCAGTGGCCGGCCTACTTCAACGCCGGCGACACGATCGACATCACCGTCACCATGTCGGAGGCCGTGACGCTGAACGGCGGCGTCGCCACGCTGATCCTGTCGAACGGCGCGGTGGTGACCGCGGGCAGCGTGTCGGGCGTCGGCAACGACCAGCTGGTCTTCCACTACACCGTCGCCGACGGGCAGGACGCCCCCTCCATCGACGCCATCGGACTGAGCCTCGACGGCGGCGCGACCCTGGTCGACGCCAACGGCAACGCCGCGGTGCTCGCCATCGCGCCGATGCCGCTCCTGGACGGCCCCTGGCCCATCACCATCGACACGACGCCGCCCACGGGCGTGCCGACGATCACCCATATTTCCCCGGACGGGGGCTTCGACGGCAGCGACGGCATGACCAGCACCGGCGCGGTGACGGTCTACGGCACGGCCACCTCGGGCGCCTGGGTCCACGTCTATGACGGAACCACGCTGCTCGGCACCGCCATCGCCGGCCCCAACGGCGAGTGGAGCTACGCCCCCGGCACCGCCTTCTCGCAGGGCACGCACAGCCTGACCGCGCGCGAGTTCGACGACGCCGGCAACGAAAGCACCGCCTCGGCCGTCTTCGACGTGGAGGTGCACACCGCCAGCGTCGCCACCCCCACGCTCGACAGCGTCGACGCCCTGGTCAACGCGCTGCCCGGCGTCTCCGGCACCGGCATCGCCGGCACGCAGATCATCCTCAGCGGCGGCGGCCTCGCCCAGCCCCTCACCACCACGGTGCAGCAGGACGGCACCTGGCACATCGACCTCGCCCCGGGCGCCGTCCCCGACGGCAACCAGACCCTGACCGCGACGGCGATGGACCCGTGGGGCAACACCTCCGCCGGCGCCAGCCGCAGCTTCGTCCTCGACAGCACCGCCCCCGCCGCCCCGGTCGTGGCCTCGATCACCCCCGACACCGGTACCGTCGGCGACGGCCAGACCGCCACGGGCGCGGTCACGGTGCACGGCACGGCCGAGGCCAACAGCACCGTCGTGCTCTACGACGGCGACAACTACATCGGCCAGGCCGTTGCCGACAATGGCGGCAACTGGAGCATCAGCCTGGCCGCACACCCGCTCGCCGAGGGCAGCCATGGCCTGAGCGCCACCGCCTCCGACGCGGCCGGCAACTACTCCGACATCTCCGCCACCAGGACCGTCGTCGTCGACACCGTCGCCCCGGCGCTGCCCGTGATCGGCGGCGTCACGCCCGACAACGGCCTTTCCGCCACGGACCGGATCACCAACACCACCACGCCGCACATCACCGGCACCGCCGAGGCCGGCAGCAAGGTCATCGTCTTCGACGGCAGCACCAGCCTCGGCACCACCTTCGCCGACAGCAGCGGCAACTGGTCGCTCAGCCTCGCCACCCATCCGCTGAGCCTGGGCACGCACAACATCCGTGCCGGCGCCACCGACGGGGCCGGCAACTACTCCGGCCTCTCCGCCACCACCACGGTGACGATCGACACCGTCGCCCCCGCCGCCCCGGTCGGCACCGCGCTGCTGCCCGATACCGGCCTCTCCGACCATGACGGCATCACTAGCACCGGCGCGGTGAGCATCCAGGGCACCGCCGAGTCCGGCAGCACGGTCAGGGTCTACGAAGGCCAGACGCTGCTCGGCAGCGCCACCACCGACACCCAGGGCGTCTGGTCGCTGGACCTGACCCTGGCCGAGGGCAGCCACAACCTGAGCGCGACAGCCACCGACGTGGCCGGCAACGTCTCCGGCGGCAACCCGGTCGGCATGCTGGTGATCGACCTGACCAACCCCGCCGAGCCGGTCGTCACCGCGATCAGCCCCGACAGCGGCGCCTCGGCCAGCGACGGCATCACCAACACCGGCGCCGTGACGCTCTCCGGCACCGCCGAGGCCGGCAGCACGGTCAAGGTCTACGAAGGTCAGACGCTGCTCGGCAGCGCCACCGCCACGGGCGGCCACTGGTCCATCGCCACCACCCTGGCCGAGGGCAGCCACAGCCTGACCGCCACGGCCACCGACACGGCCGGCAACGTCTCCACCGCCGCCGCCGCCGACGTGACGGTGGACCTCACCGCCCCGGCCAGCCCGCAGATCACCGGCCTGACCAACGACGAGGGCTTCTCCGCCATCGACGGCCAGACGCGCCTCGGCAACGGCACCCTCTCCGGCACCGCCGAGGCCGACGCCACCGTCATCCTGCGCGACGGTGCCGGCGTCATCGGCAGCGTCACCGCCGACAGCAGCGGCGGCTGGAGCTACAGCCTCGCCGGCGCCCCGCTCGGCAACGGCCTCCACGCGCTGACCGCCACGGCCACCGACGCGGCCGGCAACGTCTCCGCCGCCTCGGCCACCTACGCCGTGGACGTCCTCGCCACCACGATCGCCGCGCCCGCCATCGACAGCATCCCCGCCCTCGGCAACCAGGCGCTGTCGCAGATCAGCGGCACCGCGCCGGCGGGCAGCCACGTCGCCGTCGCCAACGGCGGCACCGAGCTCGGCACCGCCACCGCAGACGGCAGCGGCCACTGGACCCTGACGCTCGACTCCCCGCTCGGCGAGGGCAGCCACAGCCTCGGCGCCGTGGCGATGGACCTCTACGGCAACACCGCCGGCACTGCCGTCAACACCGACTTCACCATCGACCTCACCCCGCCGGCCGCGCCGGGCGCCATCGGCATCGCGCCCGATGACGGCCTGCTGCCGACCGACGGCATCGTCCACAACGGCGCGCTGACCCTCTCGGGCACCGCCGAGGCGGGCATCACCGTCGTGCTGCGCGACGGCAACACCCAGCTCGGCACCGCCGTCGCCGACCAGGCCGGCCAGTGGCACTACACCCTCGCCACCCCGCTCGCCGAGGGCAGCCACGCGCTGAGCGTCACCGCCCGGGACGCCGCCGGCAACGAATCGGCCGCCAGCGGCCGCACGGTGGTGGTCGACCAGACCGCCCCCGGCGCCCCGGTGCTGCTCGGCATCACCCCCGACAACGGCGTCTCCGCCCATGACGGGCTGACCAGCACCGGCGCCGTCACCGTCCACGGCACCGCCGAGGCCGGCAGCACGGTCGCCGTCTACGAAGGGCTGGTCTATCTCGGCCCGGCCCAGACCGGCCAGGACGGCCACTGGAGCCTGACGCTCGCCGCCCCGCTCGCCGAGGGCAGCCACGGCCTGACCGCGGTGGCGCTGGACGCGGCGGGCAACGTCTCCGCCCTCTCGGCAGCCTACACCGTCACGGTCGACACCACCGCCCCCGGCCTGCCCACCTTCGACCCCATCGCCGGCCTGCGCGCCGACGGCTCGGTGCGTGGTGGCGGCCTGCTGCTCGAGGGCAGCGGCAGCCTCGGCACCCAGGTGCTGGTCCAGGACGGCAACACCACCCTCGGCACCGCCACGGTGGACAATGCCGGCCACTGGCAGCTCGACCTCGCCGGCACGCCGCTCGCCTTCGGTACGCACAGCCTCACCGCCCGCGCCGTCGACGCGGCCGGCAACCTCTCGGCCGCCACCATGCCCGAGGCGGTGCACGTCCTCACCCCCGCCGCCCACACCGCCTCCGACGGCGACGGCGACGGGCGCACCGACCTCCTGGTGCAGCAGGCGGGCACCAGCAACGTCGTGTTCTTCACCATGGACGCCAACCACGTCACCAGCGGCACCTTCACCGGCGCCCCGGGCGAGGGCTGGCACGCCGTGGCCATGGCCGACTTCGACGGCAACGGCCAGGCCGACCTGCTGCTGCGCCAGCCCGACGGCTCGCTGGTCGAGTGGACGCTGCAGAACGGCCAGCTCCAGGCCAGCAACCTTGTCGCCCCGCTCGAGAACAGCTGGCGCGTGGCCGGCACCGGCGACCTCGACGGCGACGGCCGCAGCGACATCCTGCTCCAGCACGAGAGCGGCGACGTCGTCATGTTCGCCATGAACGGCGCCGCCATCACCGGCGGCGCCCTGCTCAGCCACCTCGACCCGAGCTGGACGGTGCTCGGCACCGGCGACTTCGACGGCAACGGCCGCAGCGACATCCTGCTGCGCAACAGCGACGGCACCGTCGCCGAGTGGCAGGTCGCCAACGGCCAGGTCAGCGGGGGCGGCCTCGTCGCCATGATCGGCGACGACTGGACCTTCAAGGCCGCCGCCGACTTCGCCGGCACCGGCCACGACGACATGCTCTGGCAGGACGCCCAGGGCAACCTCGCCCTGTTCACCATGAACGGCCACGAGATCACCGCGGGCTACCGCCCCGGCCAGCTGCCCACCGGCTGGACCCTCCAGGCCACCGGCGACTACGACGGCAACGGCACCGCCGACCTCATCCTCCGCGACGCCGGCGGCAACCTCGCCATCTGGACCTTCGCCAACCAGCAGCTCGCCCAGATCGGCGCCGCCGGGCACATCGGCTCCGACTGGAGCATCGTGTGACGGGCCGGCGTCCGATCCGCCGCTGACGCGCCGCCGCCTCGCCACCGGCAGGCGGCGGCAAGTCGGCCCCCACGCGGAACGGCATGAACGCCGACCGGGCCAGCAGAGCGCCGGCGGCGGGATCGGGGCGGGCCACACACGGTGCGGCCCGCCCCTTCTAATCGGCCACGCTCGAGATCGGCCGGCGCCGGCCAGGCCGGTCGGCGCCGTCAGGGCGGCGGGACACCATGCGAGCCTGCCCCCCGGCCATCCGTCCGGGCACGAACCTCCGGAGGCCTGCTCAACCCTCCCCGCCCGCCTCGATCATCCGGCGCAACGTGTAGAGCGCCGCCATGCGCTCGGCCGGGTTGAGCGGGCCCAGCGTCTCCTCGGTGATGCGCCGGACGCTCGGGATCATCGCCGAGAGCAGCGCCCGCCCGGCCGGCGTCAGGCTCAGGATCACCTTGCGCCGGTCGCCGGCATCGGCGAGCGCCGCCAGCAGGCCGCGACGGCGCAGACGCTCGATGATGCCGCGGATGGTCGCCTGGTCGATGCCGGTGGCGCGGATCAGATCGGTCTGCGTGCCGGGCCCGAGGTCGTGCAGGGCGCACAGGGTCACGAACTGCACCGAGGTGAGGTGCGGGTCGGCGCTCAGGCGCTGGAAGATGGCGAGGTGGCGCTGGTAGGCGCGGCGCAGCAGGTAGCCGATCTGCTGCGCGAAGTCGTATCCCTCCAGCGCCGCGGCGCCCTCCGGCACCGCCGCCGGCGGCCGGGTCGCCATCCCGACCGGGTCGCCGCTGCCGGGCTGGTCGCCCGTGGGCTGCCGGATCGCCGTCCGGTGTCTGGTGGTCGATCGTGCCATGGCGCGCCGGCTATGCGCGAAGGCGGCCGGCCGGACAAGACCGGCACGATGCGGGCGGCGCGGCGACGGATGATCGGCCGTCCCCGCCCCGCCCTGGCCGCCTCGCGACCGCCCCCCTAGCGGGCGTCCCTCCCATGAGCGTCCCCCTCATGGTCATCCCCCTCATGGTCGCGCCATGAGGCGCCCGCCGCCTCAGCGCGGCAGCGAGGCCGCCGGGGCCACCACCTTGCCGCCAGCCACCACCAGCTCGCCGTCCAGCGCCACGTCGCAGCCGCGCAGGGGGATGTCCATGTGGCAGGGCGTCTTGCGGCTGCCGCCGACCTCGGTGTTGGGGCCGGTGGAGAACAGGAAATTGCCGGCGTAGGCACGGGCATCCATGCCGATGCCGTCGTTCTTGTCGTGCAGGCCGAGCGCGGTCCACTGCGCGCGGTCCTGCAGGCCCCAGCCGAGGTGGGAGATGCCGTACACCTCGGGATCCTTGAAGTAGGCCATGTAGTCGCGCAGGTACTCGGCCTCGAAGCCGCCATGGATGCCGCGCACGAAGCCGCCCTGGATCTCCAGCGTGATCCGCTCGCGCGCATAGGTCTTGAAGGGCAGCAGGATGTCGCCGACGTCGATCACCAGGGTGCCCTCGGCGGTCTCCTCGTTCGGCCAGGTGAACAGGAAGCCGCTCGGCCAGTGGTCCCAGCGGCCGGGGGCGTCGGCGAAGCCGTATTCCGTGACCGTCGGGTACTGGCCGAGGGTGGCGCGGAAGTCGCTGCCGGCCTTCGACGTCACCGAGATCGAGCGCGCCTTCTGCAGCACCGCGGCGGCGGCCTCGACGCGCTCCTTGTCCTGCATGGTGGGCAGCATGCGCGCCAGCAGCTCCGGCGGCTCGACGGCGAGCAGCATGCGGGTGCCGGTCTTCAGGATCTGCTCCTGCTCGGGCGAGTGGAGCAGCATCATCGTGTCCACGATCAGGTCGGCGCATTCCAGCGCGCGCTGCGCCGCCTTGTGGCCGGTCAGCGCCGTGTCGCCGCAATAGCCGGTGAGGTCGTTGCCCATGGCGCGCGGGTGGTTGAAGGAGGGCAGCTCGACGCCGAACACCCGGGCGCCGAGGCGCTGCGCGGCCGCCATCGCCGCGCGCACGGTGCGCTGGTTCGAGTAGTGGCTGCTCAGCACCGCCACGCTCTGCGTCTCGTCGACCTTGGACAGGCGCAGCACGTGCTCGAACATCTGCGTGAGCTCGGTGTCGCTGACGGGCATCGGTGCTTCCTTGGCCAGGGGTTGCGGCCCCACCGTGGATACCGGGGCGGATGCCGGGAAGGCTCCCGGCGCGCCGCGGCGGGGTTGCGGCGGCAGGTCCGCGATCGGCGGCGGGGCGGGATAGGGGCGGCACCCCGCCCCAGCGTGTACCCGGTTGATCGCCCAGCTTCAAGGCGATTGCGCCACCGCCGGGCAGAAGCGCCACGAAACGTGCCGGCAGGGCGCGCACAAGCCCACGAAAGCGGCAGCCGAATGCCCGGTGCGGGCTCGCGGGCCGGATTTCCGCCTTCCTGATTTGCAGCGTGTACGCTACAATTGCGTGGTTGGCAGCAGGAGGCAGGGGGATGGCGAGGCAGCAGAACGTCGCGGTGGTGGGCGCCGGGCTCGGGGGCGCGGCCACGGCGGCCCTGCTCCGCGAGGCCGGCTTCGCGGTGGACGTGTACGAGCAGGCGGAGGGCTTCTCCCGCCTCGGCGCCGGCATCCATGTCGGCCCCAACGTCATGAAGATCTTCCGCCGCCTCGGCATCGAGGACCGGCTGGCCGCGGTCAGCTCGCACCCCGACTTCTGGTTCAGCCGCGACGGCGCCACCGGCGAGTACCTCTCGCGCATCCCGCTCGGGGCCTTCGCGGTGCGCGAGTACGGCGCGCCCTACGTCACCGTGCACCGCGGCGACATGCACGAGCTGCAGATGGGCACGCTCGACCCTGCCCGCGTGCATTTCGGCAAGCAGCTCGCCACGGTCGAGGAGCGCGAGGACGGCGTGCTGCTCTCCTTCACGGACGGCACCACTGCCGAGGCGGCGATCGTGGTCGGCGCGGACGGCATCAACTCGCGCATCCGCGAGGTGCTGCTCGGCCCGGAGAAGCCGCACTACAGCGGCTGGGTGGCGCACCGCGCGCTGATCCGCGGCGAGAAGCTGCGCGAGCACGCCGACATCTTCGAGGACTGCGTCAAGTGGTGGTCCGACGACCGCCACATGATGGTCTACTACACGACCGGCGGCCGGGCCGAGTACTACTACGTCACCGGCGTGCCGCACCCGGCCTGGGACTTCGACGGCAACTCCGTCCCCTCCAGCCGCGAGGAGATGCGCGAGGCCTTCGCCGGCTACTGCCCCACCGTGCAGGCGCTGATCGAGAGCAGCGACGAGGTCTCGAAGTGGCCGCTGCTGAACCGCAGCCCGCTGCCGCTGTGGAGCCGCGGCCGGCTGGTGCTGCTGGGCGATGCCTGCCACCCGATGAAGCCGCACATGGCGCAGGGCGCCGCCATGGCGATCGAGGACGGCGCCATCCTGGCCCGTGCGCTGGCCGAGACCGGCCTCGACGACCATGCCACGGCCTTCCGGCTGTACGAGGGCACGCGGCGCGAGCGCGCCTCGCGCGTACAGGCGGTATCGAACGCCAACACCTGGCTGCGGACCCAGGAGGACCCGGCCTGGGTGTTCGCGCACGACGTGTTCGCGGAGCCGCTGCGGATGGCGGAGCCGGCCTAGGAGCCGCCGGCAAACAGCCTCCGGAAGACCCGGGGCGGTTCACCAGCGGCGCGCCGCGTGGCGGTGACGGCGCGCCGCTTGCATCAGACGAGGTGCCAGCTCGTGTCGAGCGAGGCGACCTGCCCGCCGCCGATGACCTGCGTGCCGTTCATCTCCCAGACCACCAGGGCGCCGTTGCTGTTGCGCAACTCGATGTCGGAACGGCCATCGCCGTTGTAGTCGCCGATCTTCTCGACATCCCAGGAGCTGTCGAGGGTGGCCACCAGGCCGCCGCCGGCCACCTGCGTGTCCTGCATCTCCCAGATCAGCAGCGTGCCGTCGTTGTTCCGCCAGAGGATGTCGGAGCGGCCATCGCCGTCGAAATCGCCGACGCCGCGCACGCTCCAGTCGCTGCCGACCGTGCCGACCAGGCCGCCGCCGGTGAGCTGGCTGCCGTTCAGGTCCCACACCACCACGGCGCCGGCGGTGTTCTGCCAGAGGATGCCGCCCTTGCCGTCGCCGTCGAAATCGCCGACGCCGCGCACGCTCCAGTCGCTGCCGACCGTGCCGACCAGGCCGCCGCCGGTGAGCTGGCTGCCGTTCAGGTCCCACACCACCACGGCGCCGGCGGTGTTCTGCCAGAGGATGCCGCCCTTGCCGTCGCCGTCGAAATCGCCGACGCCGCGCACGCTCCAGTCGCTGCCGACCGTGCCGACCAGGCCGCCGCCGGTGAGCTGGCTGCCGTTCAGGTCCCACACCACCACGGCGCCGGCGGTGTTCTGCCAGAGGATGCCGCCCTTGCCGTCGCCGTCGAAATCGCCGACGCCGCGCACGCTCCAGTCGCTGCCGACCGTGCCGACCAGGCCGCCGCCGGCGATCTGGCTGCCGTTCATGTCCCAGACCACCGCGGCGCCAGCGGTGTTCTGCAAGAGGATGTCGGTGCGGCCATCGCCGTCGAAGTCGTAGAGCCCCCTGATGCTCCAGTCGCTGCCGACCGTGCCGATCGCGCCGCCGCCGGTGAGCTGGCTGCCGTTCAGGTCCCACAGGCCCAGCGTGCCGTTGGCGTTCTGCAGCAGGATGCTGGCCTGGCCGCTGCCGTTGAAGTCGCCGGTGCCGCGCAGGCTCCAGCTCGCGTCCAGGCTGGCCACCAGCCCGCCGCCGGTGACGGCGTTGCCGGCCATCTGCCAGAGCACGATCGGGCCGGCATCGTTGCGCAGCAGCAGGTCGGAGGTGCCGTTGGCGTCGCTGTCGCCCGGCGCCGCCTGGCCGATCGCCACCGTGGCGTCGCTGAAGCGCAGCCGCTCGACATGGGCGAGCGTGTCGGTGCCGTCGCTGCTCGACACGGTCCAGGAATTGTCGGCGTTGTGGGTGAGGGTCGCGCTGGCGCGCGTGGCGTTGATGATCGCCGTGTCGAGGCCGGCGCCGCCGTCGATATAGTCGTTGCCGGCTCCGCCCTCGATCAGGTCCGGCTTGCCGTCGCCGACGATGATGTCGGCATAGCCCGAGCCGCGCACGGAGTGGATGCTGACCAGCGTGTCGAGCCCGCCCCAGCCGTCGATCGCCTGGCCGTTGGGCAGGTTCACCGCGACGCCGGCGGGGTCGTTGACGTAGTCGGCCGTGACCAGCGAATGGTCGTCGGGCGCGCGCAGGATGTCGTTGCCCTGCCGGCCCTGGAGCATGGAGCGCGTGGCGCCGAGGTCGATTCCGGTCATGTCGTCGGCGAAGGTGGAGCCGGCGACGCCCTGGATGTTGGCGAGCGCGTCGGTGCCGCCCCACATGTTGGTGGCGGTCTGGTGCGAGAGATCGACCGTGACGCCGTGCGTCGGCGTGTCCTCGCCACCGGCGAAATAGACGTAGCCGACGTAGTTGTAGCCGCCGCGGCCGTCGATGGTGTTGTTGCCGGCGCCGCCGCCCAGGATGTCGTCGCCGGCCGAGCCATACACCGTGTCGTTGCCGCCGCTGGCATAGGCGCGGGTGATGTTGGCCAGCGTGTCGGTCACGCCGCCGGTCTTGACGATGGTGCCGGCGGCGAGGTCGATCGTGATGTTGTCGCTGCTCTGGTACACCACGGTGTTGAGGCCGCCGCGCCCGTCGATGGTGTGGGCGCCGGAGGAGACCACCTGGAACACGTCGTTGCCGGCGCTGCCGAGCAGCGTGTCGTTGTAGGAGGTGCCCTGCACCCGCACCACGCCGATCAGCGTGTCGGTGGTGCCCCAGCCGTCGCTGGCGGTGCCGGCGGCGAGGTCCACCGTGACGGCGTTGGGGCTGTCCTGGTAGTCGACGGTGATGTTGGTGCTGTTCTGGCCGTTGATGGTGTCGTTGCCGGCCTCGCCCCGCAGGCGCAGGGAAAGGAAGCTGCTGCCAGCGTAGCCGATCAGCGTGTCGTTGCCGTTGGTGCCGAGGACCTGGTTGATGTTGGTCAGCGTGTCGGTGCCGCCCTCGGCCTTGGTCACCGTCGCGGTGCCGGGGGCGGTGAAGGTGACGGAGACGCTGGTACCGGAGTACTGGGTGTTGCGGTAATCCATCGTGTTGCGGTTGGTGGTGTCGCCGCCGTCGACGCTGTCGCTGCCGAGGGAGCCGATGAAGGTGTCGCCGGTGGCCGAGCCGACCAGGATGTCGTTGTAGGCCGAGCCGCGGACGACGTGGATGTTCACCAGCGTATCGGTGTAGCCCCAGCCATCGGTGGCAGAGCCGGTGGTAAGGTTGACGGTGACGCCGGCCGGATCGGAGATGTAGTCGGCGGTGGCGTAGTTGCTGGCGGAGGGGGCACGCAGCGTGTCGTTGCCCTGCATGCCTCGCAGGTAGCTGTAGTTGCTTCCGGACCGGCCGGTCAGGTCGTCGGCGAACTGGGAGCCTTCGACATGCTGGATCGCCGTCAGCGTGTCGGTGCCGTCCCAGGGGTTGGTCGCGGTGCCGGTGGTGAGGTTTACGGTCGCCCCATGCGTGCCGGCTCCATAAGTGCCATCAAAGAAATTATCGTACTTCACCCAATCCGATCCGCCGCCTCCTATGATTGTGTTGTTGCCGGCGAGGCCAAAGAACGATTCGTTTACGGCTGAACCCCTCAAGACATCATTGTAGCTGGTCGCGACAAAAGTCTGGATGTTGCTCAGCGTGTCATAGACGCCGTTATGGCTGACTTGATTTGATGCTTGACTCATGTCGACACTGATCGCAGCCCCGACATAGGAGTAGACGACGAGGTTTGTGCCGCCTGCTCCATCCACAATATTTGCGCCGGAACCGAGGACGAAGCTGTCGTTGCCCGCGCTGCCTAAGACTGTGTCTCCAGCATTGTTGCCCCAAACCTTGCGAACATTGATCAGCGTATCGCTCATGCCGGCGGCGGTCGCCGTGCCGGCTGTCAGGTTGATCGTGATCGATCCTGCAATACTGCGGAAGTCAGCGACATTCGTACCCAGGCCACGGCCGTCGATCGTATTGGTGCCGAGGCCGGCATCCAGGTTGATGCCAGCGGTGCTGCTGCCATTGCCGGTATAGAGCGTGCTATCACGGCCCGTCAGGTAGTCGTTGCCCGACCCAGCGCGGATGGTGTCGATGCTTGGTGCTGTGTCGGTACCGATGAGCGTACCATTGTAGTACTTGGCAATCGTGTTCGCGTTGGTGTTGAAGACAATGGTGACTGGAACACCATTATACGTCAGAGCTGAGTAGTCCAGCAGATCGTACCCGCCGCCGGTGACAATGGTGTCGCTTCCGAGACTACCGACGAAAATATCAGCCCCGGCTGTGCCCGTCAGCGTGTCATTGCCGGCGGTACCTATGTAGGTTGCCATCCATCGCGTCCTTAATAGAGTGGCCTTTGGTCCGATGCTAATACGAAATTAAGTCGATCGCGAAGGAAGTAGGCTAAATCTTCACAAGATGTGATTCATTTAATAATGAGATAATGATTCTGACCGACATCCACAGGCTATCTCGTCATCTATGCAATCATTGCAAGAAATATCGAATATTTTCTCGCTTTGCAGTGCCTCTCACGCCCGGGTTGCGGACGCTGCCGATCCACGGAAGCTCCTGCCTCTGCGATCCGTAGCACGGAGTCAGCCTGTGTCCGCGCGCATCGCGGCATCGGCAGCATGCCTCGACCCCGGTCCCGGCCGCGTTCAGCCGCCCAACCCCTCCAGCCTTCCCGGATCCACCGTCACCGCATGATCCAGCGGCCCGTGCCCGTGCCCGTACCCCGGCGCCGACGCGATCGCCGCACGCACATAGGCGCGCGCCCGTGCCACCGCGTCGCGCAGCGCCATCCCCTGCGCCAGCCCGGCCGCGATCGCGCTGGCCAGGGTGCAGCCGGTGCCGTGGGTGTGGCGCGTGTCGATGCGCGGCGCGGCGAAGACCTCGATCCCGTCCTCGGTGGCGAGCAGGTCGGTGACGGTGTCGCCCGGCAGGTGACCGCCCTTCAGCAGCACCGCCGGCACGCCGAGGGTCAGCAGCATCCCGGCCGCGTGGCGCATGGCGTCGAGGTCGGGGATAGCGAAGCCGGACAGCACCTCGGCCTCCGGCAGGTTGGGCGTCAGCAGCGTGGCCAGCGGCAGCAGTCGGCGCTTCAGCGTCTCCACCGCGTCGGTGTCGAGCAGGCGGGAGCCGCCCTTGGCCACCATCACCGGGTCGGCCACCAGCGGCACGCCGGGCGCGCGCGCCGCCAGCACCGCGCACACCGCCTCGATGGTCGGCGTGTCGTGCAGCATGCCGGTCTTGACCGCGTCCGCGCCGAGGTCGTCGAGCACCAGCTCCATCTGCTGGCGGATGAAGGGCGGCGGCACCGGCAGCACGCCGTGCACGCCGCGCGTGTCCTGCGCCGTCAGCGCGGTGATCGCGGTCATGGCGAAGGCGCCGAGCGCCGTCACCGTCTTGATGTCGGCCTGGATGCCGGCGCCGCCGCCGGAATCCGAGCCGGCGACGACGAGGACGCGGCCCTTCAAGCGTCCGTCCTCCGGCCTGCCCTTCGGCCCGTCATCCGCCCGCGCATCCCACGCCCGCTCGCCCCTCGCGTCATGTCCCGCCTCACGCCGCCCTGGCCTTCAGGCGGATCGCATCGGCGAGCTCCGCCGCCATCCGCGACACCAGCGACTCGTCCTCGGCCTCGACCATGACGCGGATCACCGGCTCCGTGCCGCTCGCGCGGATCAGCACCCGTCCGCGCGTGCCGAGGCGCTGCTCGGCCGCGGTGATCTCGGCCTCGACGGCCGGGTCCTGCAGCGGCGAGGCGCCGGCGTAGCGCACGTTCACCAGGCGCTGCGGCAGCGGCGTGAAGCGGCGGCAGACGGCGCTGGCGGGGCGCTGCTCCTCCACCAGCACGGCGAGCACCTGCAGCGCCGCGATCAGCCCGTCCCCGGTCGTCGCGAAGTCGCTCATGATGACGTGGCCGGACTGCTCGCCGCCGAGGTTGCAGCCCGCCTCGCGCATCCGCTCGCCGACGTAGCGGTCGCCCACCTGGGTACGCAGCAGGCCGAGGCCGCGGTCGCGCAGGTGCCGCTCCAGGCCGAGGTTGCTCATCACCGTGGCCACCACGGCGCCGCCGCGGAGCTGCTCCTTGGCCTGCCAGGAGGCGGCGATCGTCGCCAGGATCTGGTCGCCGTCGACGATGGCGCCGGCCTCGTCCACCAGCACCAGCCGGTCGGCGTCGCCGTCGAGCGCGATGCCGAGATCGGCGCGCCGCTCGCGCACCAGCTCGGCAAGCTGCGCCGGCGCGGTGGAGCCGCAGCCCTTGTTGATGTTGAACCCGTCCGGCGCGACGCCGATCGGGACCACCTCGGCCCCCAGCTCCCACAGCACGGTGGGGGCCACCCGGTAGGCGGCGCCGTGGGCGCAGTCGACCACGATGCGCAGCCCCTCCAGGCTCAGCCGCTTCGGGAAGCTCGCCTTGGCCGCCTCGATGTAGCGCCCCGGCGCGTCCTCCAGCCGGCTGGCGCGGCCGAGTCGGGCGGGGGCGACGAGCGTGCCCTCCAGCGGCCCGTCCATCAGCGACTCGATGGCCGCCTCCTGCGCGTCCGAGAGCTTCAGCCCGTCCGGCCCGAACAGCTTGATGCCGTTGTCCTCGTAGGGGTTGTGGCTGGCCGAGACCATCACGCCGAGATCGGCGCGCAGGCTGCGCGTCAGCAGGGCGATGGCCGGGGTCGGCAGCGGCCCGACCAGCACCACGTCCATCCCCGCGCCGATGAAGCCCGCCGTCAGCGCCGGCTCCAGCATGTAGCCCGAGAGGCGCGTGTCCTTGCCGATCACCACGCGGTGGCGGTGGGTGCCGCGGTTGAAGAACCGCCCGGCGGCCTGGCCGAGCCGAAGGGCCGTGGCCGCGTCCATGGGCGCGCGGTTGGCGGTGCCGCGGATGCCGTCGGTGCCGAACAGGGAGCGCGGCCTGGGAATGGCGTTCATGCGTTGCCGGTAGCGGGTCCGGGGGGCGGGGGGCAAGCGGCGAGCTTTATCCCGACCGGCGGCCATCGGTCCATCCGGTGGCGGCCGGCCGGTCGGGATCGCCCGGGGGCGGCCCGGGTGAGGGCGGCCGCGCCCGGCTCGCGGCTTGCGGGCCGACGTGCTATGGCCGCCCCGCCACGGCTGGCCCCGCTACGGCCGGCCCCGCCGCCCCGGTGCCCCTCGGCCGGCGAGGAATGCGACACGAACGGCGTGGAGGGCCCGGGGCCGGCGGCATGCGGCCGCAACCGCTCCACGCCGGCGAGCGACACGGATCCGAGCATGTCCTTTTTCCGGAGCGCACGACCCGTCCGCGCCGTCCTTCTCGCCCTGTCCCTCCTGCTGCCGGCGGTGGCCGACGCGGCCTCGACGGTGCCGGCGCCCGGATCGGCGGGCAGGTCGGGATCGGGCCAGGGGCAGGACCAGGGGCAGGGGCAGGGGCAGGGGCAGGGGCAGGGTCAAGGCCGGCCCCGGGGAGAGCAACCGGGGACGCCGCCGCCGGCGCAGGCCGGGGTGAAGCCACCTGCCCTGACGTCCGAGCCGGCGGCGCCGCCCGTGGCGCAGCCCGGCGTCAAGCCGCCGGCGCTGCCACCCGCGCCGCCCGCCGGGCAGGCGCGGCGCCCGCAGGACGCGCCCCCCCGTTGCGACAGCCGCATCAGCATCCGCAACGAGACCCGGACCACGATCTATGAGATCTACATGCGCCCGGCCGGCCGCGGCACCGGCTGGGGCGAGGACCTGCTGGGCCAGCGCGTGCTGGCGCCGGGCGAGGCGCTGCCGCTGGAGCCCGCCCCGGGCAGCTACGACGTGCTGATGATCCCCGTGGACGGGTCGCCGGCCGTGGCCTGGCGCGAGGATGTCTGCGCGATCAATTCCATCACCATGCTGGCCGACGGCACGCTGCGGGTGGATTGAACGGCCCGGGCCGGCGCCGCTCGGCCCCCGGTCCGGATCCGGCGGCGACGCGGTGGGGCCTGGTTGCCGCCGGCGCGGCAGGGACGGGCCAGCGATGCATGGCGACGACCGGCACGCACCCCTCCAGGGTCGGCCCCGGCTTCGGCGACGTGTCCATCCGCCTCGCCTCGTTCCCGCCCCACCTGTCCCGCCCCCGCCTGCCCAGCAGCGTGACGCCCGGCCGCTTGCCCGGCGTGGCGGGCCTCCCATCTTCATCGCCATTGTGAAGCGATTCAGCGCGGCCGACCCAGGCTGACGGCACCTTGTGCCCATCAGCCGGCGCCCCTCCGGCCCATCCGACCCCCCCCAGGGTGCTTCAGGAGAGCTGACATGGCCGCTACCCGCTTCCTCCCGATCGCCCTGGCCCTGGCCGGCGCCGTGACTGCCGGCACCGCGGGCGTGGCCCTCGCCGGCACCAAGCCGGAGGCGCTGCTGCCGGGCGTCACCGCGCCGGGCGGCAAGCCCGAGGCGCTGCCGCCGGAGGCCGGTGCCCCCCGCGTCGCGCAGGGTGGCGTCTGCACCCCGGCCGAGCAAGCGGTGCTGGACGAGGCCTTCGCCGAGGCGCGCACCCGGATGCGGCAGGCCATCCGGTTCGTCGCCGAGCGGCCGCAGGACCCGCACGTGGTGCGCTACTTCGGCACCGCCTCCGTCAAGCAGGTGCGCTGGACGCTGGAGCGCATCGCGCTCCGCCTCGACCAGCCCGGCACCTTCGGCACGAGCTGCAACGACCCGCGCGGCTGCAACCGCGACATCTTCGCCTATTCCGAGCGCGGCCGGCCGCATCTCGGCTTCTGCGCCCGCTTCTTCCGCTCGCCCGAGGAGGGGCAGGATGCGCGCTTCGGCGTCGTGATCCACGAGATGAGCCACCTCGCCGCCGGCACCGACGACCACGCCTACCAGCCCGCCAACGTGCGCCGCCTGGCGCAGGAGAACCCGCAGCTCGCCGTGCTGAACGCCGACAGCTACGAGTACTTCGTGGAGACGCTGCCGCAGGCGATGGTGCGCAACGGCGCCAAGCTCGCCCGCTGAGGCGGGATGGGCGCCGGCCGCCTCGCCCGTCCTCCCGGCACGGCACCGGCGGCGATGCCGACCTGGAGCGGCCCGCCCGCGGCGATCGGGCGGGCCGCTCCCGGCCTTCCGCCCGGCGTATCGGCCGAAGCCCCGCCCGCCGGGGCCGGCCCCGGCGGGCGCCATGGAATTCCCGCCGGCCTCCCGAGCGCCGATGTCCCGCCGCCATGAACGACGCGCCGCCCGGCAGCGCCGCGATGCGCCGGACACCGCGCCGGCCGATCCCACCGCGCCGCCTTCCCCGGCCTCCGCCTGCGCCCTCTGCCTGCGCCCGATCCCGGCCGGGGCGCGGGCCAGCCGCCACCACCTGACGCCAAGGCTGAAGGGCGGGACGCATCGCGGCACGGTGCTGCTGCACCAGATCTGCCACAGCGCCATCCACGCCCGCTTCGGCGAGGCCGAGCTGGCGCGCCGCCTCGCCGACGTGCCGGCGCTGCGGGCGGAGCCGGCGCTGGCGGAATTCCTCCGCTGGGTCGCCCGCCGGCCGCCCGGCTTCCACGCGCCGACGCGGCGGGCGAGGCGGCGGTAGGCCGGCAGCCCCGGCGCCGCGCCTTCACCCCGGCGGCGCGAGGGCGAAGCGCAGCGCCCGGCTCAGCACCGTCGGCACCACGGAGGCGTGGTTCTCGCCTTCGGCCAGCACGAAGGCCGCCCGCAGGCCCGGGACGGTGGCCAGCCGCCCCGCCAGGGCGCGGGCATTGTCGACCATGGCGCGGCGGTCGCGCCGCGCCGCGCGCGTGTCGGCGCCCGGCTGGTCCTGGCCGGCTTCCGGCGGCGCCTGCTCCGCCCCGCCCACGGCGATGAACACGCCCCGCGGCGGGGCGAGCCCGGCGAGGCGCGCGGGCAGCTCCCCCTCGCCGGCCAGCACGGCGAGGTCGCCGAACCAGATGGAGGGGCTGACGGCCAGGAAGTCGCGGAAGGCGGCGGGGCGGGTGAACAGGGCGTGCAGCGCGCACAGCCCGCCGTAGGAATGCCCGAACAGCGCCTGCCGCGCCGGATCCGCCGGGAAGTCGCGGTTGATGGCGGGCTTCAGCGTCCCCTCGACGAAGTCGAGGAAGGCGTCGGCGCCGCCGGTGCGCGACCCGTCCGGCGAGGCGGCCGCGCCGCCGGCCGCCGCTCCGCGGGGCAGGGCGGGCGTGTAGTCGAGGGCGCGACGGCGCAGGTCCAGCAGCCCGTCCGTCGGATAGCCGATGCCCACCACCAGCGCCGGCGCGACGCCGGTGACGTCGCTGTGCTGGCCCTGCGAGAGCACGGCGTCGTAGGCGGTGGCGAAGAACGCGTTGCCGTCCAGCAGGTACAGCACCGGCCAGCCGGTGGCGGGCGGCTCGCCCGTCGGCCGGCCGATCAGGATGCGGTACTCGCCGCTCGGGCCCCTCAGGGTGCGCTGTTCCGTGCGCGGCACCGGCACGGCCGGCTGCGCCCGGGCGGCGGACAGCATTCCGGCGCCGGGCAGCGCCACGACGAGCGGCAGGGCGCCGAGCCAGGCGCGTCGGGTCGCGTGCAGGGGCATGGGGTGGCGTCCTCGGCGGTGGGTGGTCGCGTCACCACCTATAGCGCAGCCCGCCGATCACGGTGCGGCGCGTGCCCCAGTAGCAGGAGGTCGTGGCGCCGCAGGCGGCGAGGTACTCGCGGTCGAACAGGTTGCTGACGTTGAGCGTGAGCGCCGCGCCGGCCGCCCGCGGGCTGATGCCGCCGAGGTCGTAGGAGACGGCGAGGTCGGCCAGCGTCACCGACTTCACCTTGAAGGTGTTGGCGGCGTCGCCGTAGGTCGAGCCGATGAAGCGCACGCCGCCGCCGAGGGAGAGGCCGTTCAGCGGCGTCCCCTCGCGGAAATTGTAGTTGGCCCAGCCGGAGACGATGTGGCTGGGCACGCCCGCCGGGCGGTTGTCGATCGCGACCGAGGTGGAGCGCGTCACCGCCGCGTCGAGATAGGTGTAGGCGGCGATCAGGTCGAGGTTGCGGTTCAGGCTGGCGCGCCCTTCCACCTCGACGCCGCGCGAGCGCACCTCGCCGGTCTGGATGCTGTAGCTGGTGTTGCTCGGGTCCGTGGTCAGCACGTTCTGCTGGCGGATGGTGAAGGCCGAGACGGTGAGCAGCGCGTTCACCCCGGTCGGCTGGTACTTCACGCCCACCTCGTACTGCTCGCCCGTGGTCGGCTGGAAGGCGGCGCCGCCGCGCGCGGGGGCGTAGGTGCCGCTCACCGGCTCGAAGGAGGTCGCCCAGCTGAAGTAGGGCGCGATGCCGCTGTCGAACAGGTAGAGCAGGCCGACGCGGCCGCTGGTGTGGCCCGGGTTCTGGCTGCCGCTGGCGCCGGCCAGGCGCTGCGTCGTGTCCTGGTCCAGCCAGTCGTGCCGCACGCCGAGCGTCATGCGCAGCCCGCCCCACTGGATCTGGTCCTGCGCGTAGAGGCCGATCTGGCTGAGGGACTGGTCGGTCCGCTGCGTGTAGGCGGGGCGGTTGATGGTCACGTAGTAGAGCGGGTTGGACAGGCTCAGCGTCGGCGCCGTCCCCTGGCCGAGCGCGTAGTAGCTGGTGGTGCGCTGCCAGTCGAGGCCGGCCAGCACGGTGTGCTGCAACGGTCCCGTGGCGAAGCGGAGCTGCGCCTGGTTGTCGAGCGCGATGCCGTCGAAATTCTCGTTGGCGGCCGTGGCGCGCCGGGTCAGCACGCCGGCATTGCTCACGGCGGTGACGGCGATCGCCTGGAAGTCGGTGTCCATGTGGCTGTAGCGGAAGTTCTGCCGCAGCGTCAGCGCGTCGTTCACCCGGTGCTCGACCTGGTAGCCGGCGGTGTAGAGCGTGCGGCGGAAGTGCTCGTAGCCCGGATCGCCGACGTTGAAGCGGGAGTCGAAGTAGCGGCGGTAGGCGGCCGGGATGCCGCCGGGGCGGTAGCCCTGGCTGTAGAGGCCGGCTTCCGGGTCGTTCTGGTAGCTGGCCAGCAGGGTGACGGTGGTGTCGGCGGAGGGACGCCAGGTGATGGCGGGGGCGATCGCGACGCGGTCGTCGCGCACGCCGTCATAGGCGGTGCCGGCGGTGCGGCCGATGCCGGTGAGGCTGTAGGAGAGCTGCCCCTCGCGGTCGAGCGGGCCGCTGGAATTGAAGCCGGCCTGCACCCGGCCGTAGGTGCCCGCCTCCAGCCGCACCTCGTTGTAGGGCGTGGCGGTCGGGCGCCGGCTGACCATGTTGACCACGCCGCCCGGGGAGACCTGGCCGTAGATCACCGCCGCCGGGCCGCGCAGGATGTCGATGCGCTCCAGCAGGTAGGGGTCGATGGTCGGGATCGCGTAGCCCTGGCCGCGTTGCAGCCGCAGCCCGTCGAGGAAGGACGGGTAGTAGGCGGCGTTGCCGAAGCCGCCGAAGCCGCGCAGCGCGATGCTGTCGTAGCGCCCCGGGCGCAGCTCCGGCACCACGCCCGCCGCGTAGCGCAGCGCGGCGCTGACCGACTGGACGTTCTGCGCGTCCATCTGGTCGCGCGTGATCGTGGTGACCGATTGCGGCGTCTCGATCGTCGGCGTGTCGGTCTTGGTGGCGGTGGCGGTGCGGCCGGCGACGAAGCCCTGCACGCGGCCGGTGGCGGTCTCGGCCCGCTCCTGGGTGGTCACGGTGGGCAGCGCCGTGGCGTCCGGGGCCGCGGTGCCGGCCGGAGTCTCGGGCGCGGTGATGGCCGGTTGGGCGCTCGCCGTGCCGCAGGCCAGCGCGCCGAGCAGGAGGGAGGCGGGAAACAGGGCGCGCTGGTCGGCGCGGCGATGGCCTTGCGGCGGAGAGGGTCGGTGGTTCATTCCCGTGACCATTCGGATCCAGTCGATATTGCTTCTTATTATCAACATGAGCCGGGGCGCCAGGGTGGGTGTGACATCTTCGCCGATGGTGTTGCTGCCGCGCCGCGGCGTCCTTGTCCCAGGGCAGGGGTGCCGGGGCAGGGGGCCGGGGCAGGGGGCCGGAGCGATCCCCGGCCTTTTCCGGTGCGACGGTCCCCGGTGCACCCTTCCTCGGAGCGACAACCCCGGTGCGACGGCCGAGGCGAGCCGGACCCCGCATCCCGGCCCCGGCGCCCCACCCCCGGCCCGTGCGCACCCGCTGGCCGCGCGGCGCATTTCCACACGGCGCGCCGGGGCCCTATGCTCTGCCCCTCCGAATCCGGGTAGGGCGGCCGCCCCACGAGGCCGCCGGATCACTCAATGACCGCTTCCCTGGGGACCGCTTCCCTGGAGACCGCTCCCCTGGAGCCGCGCGCCCAGGCCGCCGCCCGCCAGTCCCTCGCCTCCGACCCCGCCCGCTCCGCCTGGGTGGAGGCCTCGGCCGGGTCGGGCAAGACCAAGGTGCTGACCGACCGGGTGCTGCGCCTGCTGCTGGCGGGCGGGCAGCCCTCGCGCATCCTCTGCCTCACCTTCACCAAGGCCGCCGCCGCCGAGATGGCGACGCGTCTCGCCCGCGAGCTGGGCGGCTGGGCCACCGCCGCGCCCGAGGCGCTCAAGGACTCGGTCGCGCGCCTGACCGGCGAGGCGCCCGACGCCGCCACCCTGGCCCGCGCCCGCGCCCTGTTCGCCGAGGTGCTGGAGCTGCCCGGCGGCATGCGCATCTCCACCATCCACGCCTTCTGCCAGTCGCTGCTGCGATCCTTCCCGCTGGAGGCCGGGCTGCCGCCGCAATTCGGCATCATCGAGGGCGCCGACGCCGCCACGCTGCTGGCCGAGGCGCGCGAAACGGTGCTCGGCGAGGCGGGGTCCGGCGGGACAGCCAGCGGGACAGCCAGCGGGAGCGAGGGGCTGGTGGCGCTGGCCGGGCTGGTGCCGCCCGAGGATTTCTCCGCCGTGGTGGCGGCGCTGGCCACCGACCGGCAGCGCCTGACCGACTGCCTGCACGCGGCCGGCGGGCTGGGCGCCCTGCGCGCGGCGCTGGGACGGGCGCTGGGGCTCGCCGAGGACGAGACGGAAGCCTCGCTGATCGCCGGCGCCTGCGCGGTGGACGCGCCGCTGGTCGCGGCGGCGCGGCTGCTGGCGGCGAGCGGCAACGAGAGCGACCGCGGCCGCGGCGAGCGCATGGCCGCCTGGCTCGCCCTGTCCGGGCCGGAGCGCGCCGCGCGCTTCGAGGAATGGTGCGGCGTGTTCCTCAAGGAGGACCGCTCCCCCTACGCCGACCGCAACCTCGCCACCAAGGCCGGGCTGAAGACGCGCCAGCCGGAGGTGCTGGAGGTCATGCGCCGGGAGGCCGACCGGCTGGCCGCGCTGGAGCAGCGACGCGCCGCCTGCCGGCTGCACGCGGCCACCGGCGCGCTGCTCGGCCTCGCCCACCCGGTGCTGGAGGCCTACGAGGCGCGCAAGGCGCATACCGGGCGGCTCGACTACCAGGACCTGATCGACCGCACCCGCGCCGTGCTGCGCGATCCCGGCACCGCCTGGGTGCTCTACAAGCTGGACGAGGGGCTGGACCACATCCTTCTCGACGAGGCGCAGGACAGCAACCCGGCGCAATGGGGCATCGCCGCCGCGCTGGCCGAGGAGTTCTTCGCCGGCCGCGGCGCGCGCGAGGAGCGGCGCCGCCTGGGCGGCCGGGGGCGGCCGGACGGGGTGCCGGGCGCCGGGGGGGAGCCCCGCCCGCGCTCGCTCGGCGCGGCGGCGCGCTGGATGCCGGGCGACGCGCAGGCGGAACTGCCGCTCCTTTCGCCCATCTCCCCACCCGCCTTGCCCCTGGCTGCCATCCCCCTGGCGCCGGGTGACGGCGATGCCGATCCCTCCCCGCTGCGCAGCATCTTCGCGGTGGGCGACGTCAAGCAGGCCATCTACGGCTTCCAGGGAGCCGACCCGCTGGGCTTCGGCTCCTGGCGCCGGCACTTCGCGCAGGCGGTGCGCGGCGCGGGCGGCGAATTCGAGACGGTGGAGCTGAACGTCTCCTTCCGCTCCACCGCCCCGGTGCTGGCGCTGGTGGACGCGGTGTTCGCGGACGGGCCGGCGCGGGCCGGCGTGGTCGCGGAGGGGCAGGTGCTGCACCACCTGCCGGACCGGCTGGGGCATGCCGGCGTGGTGGAGCTGTGGCCGCCGCTCGCCGCCGCGAAGCCGGCGCCGCCCGAGCCCTGGGTGGTGCCGGAAGTGGCGCAGGGCGTCGCCGGCGCCGAGGCGCTGCTGGCCGAGGCGGTCGCCGCCCGCATCGCCGCCATGGTGGCGCGCGAGCGCCTGCCCGCGCGCTGCGCGCCCCCGGGGGGAGCCGGGTGCGCGACCGGCGGCCGCCCGATCCGCCCCGGCGACATCCTGGTGCTGGTGCGGCGGCGCACCCGCTTCGTGCAGCTCCTCGTGCGCGCCCTGAAGCAGCGCGACGTGCCGGTGGGCGGCGTGGACCGGCTGGCGCTGATCGAGCAGATCGCGGTGCAGGACGTGCTCGCCCTCTGCGACGTGTTGCTGCTGCCCGAGGACGACCTGCAGCTCGCGGCGGCGCTGCGCTCGCCGCTGCTCGGCCTCTCGGACGAGGAGCTGTTCGCGCTGGCGCATGGCCGCGCCGGCTCGCTCTGGGGCGCGCTGGCGCGGCACCGCGGCGCCGCCACGCGGCTCGGCGAGGCGGCGGACTGGATCGCGACGCTGATGGCGCGCGCCGACCTCGTCACCCCGCACGGGCTGCTGGCCGAGATCCTGGTCGAGCCCTGGGCCGGGATGCACCCCGACGAGGCCCCGGCCGCCCGGTCCGGGTCCCCGAGACTGTTGCACGGCGTCGGCCGCGCGCGGCTGCTGGCGCGGCTCGGGCCGGACGCGGCCGACCCGCTCGACGAGGTGCTGAACGCGGCGCTGGCCTACGAGGCGACGCATCCGCCCGGGCTGCAGGGCTTCCTCCACTGGCTGCGGCGCGGCGGCGCCGAGGTGAAGCGGGAGCCGGAGGCGTCGGCGGACGCGGTGCGCATCATGACCGTGCACGGCGCCAAGGGCCTGCAGGCGCCCATCGTGGTGCTGCCGGACGTGGGCAGCGGCCGCGGCGATCGCGCCGTGCGCTGGGGCACGCACGAGGGGATCGAGCTGCCCTTCTGGGCGCCGCGCAACCGGCGCGAATTCCATGCCCCCGCCTACAAGGCGCTGCTCGCCGCCGACGAGGCGAGCCGGGCGGAGGAGGAGAACCGGCTGCTCTACGTGGCGCTGACCCGGGCCGAGGACCGGCTGCTGGTCTGCGGCCGGGGCGAGCCGGAGCCGGGGAGCTGGTACGGCCTGGTGGCGGCCGGCTTCGGTCGGCTGGAGGCGGCGGAGTCGGTGCCATTCGAGCCGGCCGCGTTCGGCGCGCCCGCGGGATGCGATTTCGGCGGCGGCCTGCTGCGCCGGCTGGAGGGCGCGCAATCGGTGCCGCCGCGCCCGGACCGCGCGGCCCCGGCCCGCGCGGCGGCCAGCCTGCCCGACTGGGTCGCACGGCCCGCCCCGGCCGAGACGGCCGACGCCTCGCTCCTCCCGAGCGGGCCCATCGCCGTCTCCCTGGCCGACCCGCTGCTGGGCGAGGCCGAGCCGCCGGCGGCGGCGCCGCATGGCGGGGCGGACCCGACCGGCCAGCGCTTCCGGCGCGGCCGCGTGGTGCACGCGCTGCTGCAGCACCTGCCGGAACGCGCCCCGGCCGAGCGCGAGGCGGCGGCGCGGCGCTTCCTCCGCCGCCCCGGCCATGGACTCCCGGCGGCGGAGCAGCAGGAGATCCTGGCCGAGGTGATGGCGCTGCTGGAGGCGCCCGCCATCGCCGCCGCCTTCGCCCCGGGCAGCCTGGCGGAGGCGCCGGTGGCGGGGCGCGTGGGCGGGGTGCCGGTCGCCGGCCAGGTGGACCGGCTGGCGGTCTCGGCCGGGCGCGTGCTGGTGCTCGACTACAAGACCAACCGGCCGCCGCCGGGGACGGTGGCGGAGGTGCCGCCGGTCTATCTGCGGCAGATGGCGCTCTACCGCGCCGTGCTGCGGCAGGCCTTTCCGGGCCGGGCCGTGGAGTGCGCGCTGGTCTGGACCTACGGGGCGCGGCTGATGCGGCTGCCGGACGCGCTGCTGGACGGCTACGTGCCGGAGGCGTGACTGATGGGAGGTAAGGGCCCCGATGGGGTGGCTTTCCGGTCGGCCGCTAGAGCGGGACTCAGACCGGTTGCGACTGCGCGCTGCCTCATCCCATTGTTTTCCGGGCGGATTCACGCCTCCGGGCGTAGCCGCCCTCCGGCGATCCGCTCTGGCGGGTGGGCCGTCGTGCCGGCGATAGGGGCGTGGCCCGCCGCGTCGCGTGCCGGCTCAGGTCGCCCGGATCGGCCCGACACCGTGCGGGGTGGTGCCGCCCTGGCTGGCGGGGCTCGGCATCGGCGCGGCGACGCAGGCGTAGATGGCGTTCATCAGACGGGCGCTGGGCTCCTCCTCGGGCAGCGCCTCGGGCACCGCCGGCGTGGCGCGGCGTTCCGCTTGCCGTCCGGCGCGGGCGGGGGCACCATCCCGACGGGTGGCGCGGCCGGCTTCCTGGCGGTTCGCGCGTGGCGCGGCGGCGCGTGGTCCATCCCGGCGATCGGCGCGCGCGGCGCGGATCATCGCCACGCCGAGAGGGAGGTGGCTGCTGCCGCAGTCGAAATCCGGCTCACCCATGGCGGCCTCGACCGGGGCCGCGACGGGATCGGGCAGTGCCGTGGCCTCGATCGGACGTGGCGCGGCGGCGGCGACGAGGCAGGCGGCACCGAGCAGCGCGAGACGTGAGCGGAACAGCCGGTTCGGGAAGAATGACACAGTTGTCTCCCGATCTTCGCGTGATCTCTGAACTGCCCTGACAAACGCCCCCTTCGGCCGCGCCGTTCCCCAGAATGAGCGGCCGCGCCTTCACCGAATCAGGAGCGGCGCCGGCGGCGCCGGCCCGCAGGGAACCCGCAACCACCCAGGCCGTAAGACGGCGCGAGCGCAGACCGGAGGAATCACATGGCCAACATCCCCGACGATGACGACGTGGATCTCGGCATCAGCCTGGAGACCGTGGCGACCGTGGTCGACCATGCCCGCGTCGTGCAGGGCAAGGAGGAGACCGACCCCGAGCAGGAGGACGAGGATCCCGACAGCGAGGCGGCGCTGCTGCAGGACACCGACGACGACATGACCGAGGAATCCCTCGTCGACTTCGTCAACGGGCTGAACGAGGACGAGCAGGCGTCGCTGATCGCCCTCGCCTGGACCGGGCGCGGCGACTACGACGCGTCGGAGTGGGCCGAGGCGCTGCGGCTTGCGCATGAGCGCAACGCGGGCGGCGGGGCCGGCGAGTATCTGGTCGGGATGGAACTGGTCGGCGACCTGATCGCCGAGGGCGTGGCGGCCTTCGGCCTGTCGATCGAGGATGTGGAGCGCTAGAGCATTTTCAAGCTGGGCGTACTCACCCAGCGGCTCGGAGAATGCGAAAAACCAGAAGGTCTGGAGTCGTTCCGGCCGGATACGGTCGGGCCGGAACGGCTCCAGAGCGGATCGCCGCCGGGCGACTACGCCCGGAGGCATGAATCAGCGCTGGAAACGACGAACTGCGGCGAACCGCACGCCCAACGGCTGCGGTTCGCTGTGGAGTCGTTCCGATCTGACCGTATCAGGGCGGAATGGGCGGGGCGACGGCGCTCTGAGGCTGACCAGGTGGCCTGCGGGTCGGTCCGGCGGGCCCTTTTCGCACCCGAAGCCAGAGGGGCAGCGTCTGGGGCAGCGTCGGGACGCCGCATCGCGCCGGCGACCTTGCTGCCCAGCCGGAGAATATCCCTCGCCGTCCCGCCGCCGCGGGCCGCTCTGGCAGGCCCTCGGGCCGTTCAGGCCGGCGGGTCGTTTTCCGTCGGAACGCCGGCGATCTCGCGGATCAGCTTGCGTCGCACCGCCTGCCCGAAGGCGTCGAAATCCTCGGCCACCACCAGGAAGGCGCCGGGACCGCCGATCACCGAATCGCGGTAGTACTGGTCGAGCGGCACGGGCGTCATGCGGCCGAAGGTCGGCCGGTCGTTGACGATCGGCAGGCCGTTGATGGTGATGCCTTCGGCCACCGCGCGGTCGCGCGCCACCTCGGCGGGCGGGCCGCTGTTGTTCACGCCGTCGCCAGAGACGTCGATGACGCGACGCATCCCCTCCCAGGGCGACTCGCCCAGCACGCGGCGCGAGAATTCGATGCCGCCGGAGATCGAGGTCCAGGACAGCGAATTGCGCGGCAGCGCCTCCAGCGTCCCGCCCCAGGCGTCCGCGTCCTGCACGTCGGCGATGCGGGTCCAGGGAATGGCGAGGCGCTGGTAGTCGAAGCCGGCCCATTCGACATAGGCGAGGCCGATCGCCCCCATCATGCCGCCGCGGATCACCTCCAGCACGCGCGGATCGGTCAGGGCGGCGCGGTAGCCCTGGCGCTGCAGCCGTGCCTCCTCGTCGTCCACCGAGCGCGACACGTCCACCGCGAGCACCAGCAGGACGTCCACGGGATCGCTGTCCGCGCGTGCGCGCCGGCGCCAGGATGCACCGCCAAGGACCAGGGAGCCGGCGAGCAGGGAGCGACGACGCATGAACGGTCTCCGCTGGCGCCGCACGGTGACGGCGGGTGGGGACACCATCGAAGCGCGCCGGTCGCCGGGGCTTCAACCGGAAAGCGATGCCGCTGAGCGAGTTGTGTGCCGCGGTCGCCGGGCCGGAATCGCGGGGCGGCCCTGATCCGCGGATCGACGCCGTGCGTCGCGTCGGGCCGGCCGGGCGCGCCGGAGCCGGAGGCGCCCGGGGGCAGGAGGCGGGAGGCCGGGAGATGCCTCGCGCCGGGCCGGACGATCCGGGAAGGGCGGCCTCTCCGGGGGCGTGGCCAGGCGGCCACCGCGCCCGCGCCGCCCCGCCTCGTCAGTCCCCGCGCGCCATCGCCGTGCCGGGCCCGGACGGGCGTTGCAGCAGCAGCAGCGCCACCGCCAGCGCCATCCCGACCCAGTGCAGGCCGAGCCAGGCCGGCACCAGCCATTGCAGCAGGGCCGGGAAGATCAGCAGCAGCCCGGCCAGCGCGAAGCCGGCGCGCTCCCAGCCCGCCAGGGCCCGCCTTGCATGGCCCTGGCAGGCGGCGGCCAGCGCCGCGAGGCCGCAGGCGGCGAGCAGGATCTGCCAGCCGACGTCGGGCCAGCCCATGCCCGGCTTGAGGTTCAGCAGCAGGCCGACGCCTTCCGGGTCCGTGACGAAGACGAAGGGCAGCACGAAGGCCGGCAGCGTGTACTTCCAGGCCGCGAGGGTGGTGCGGTAGGGCCCGGCGCCGGTGATCGCGGCCGCGGCGAAGGGCGAGAGCGCGGTGGGCGGCGAGACCTCGGAGAGCACCGCGTAGTAGAAGACGAACATGTGCGCGGCGTAGTCCGGCACGCCGAGCTTCATCAGCGCGGGGGCGGCGACGACGGCCGAGATGATGTAGCTCGCCGTCACCGGCACGGCGAGGCCGACCACCCAGACGATCAGCGCCGTGTAGAGCGCGGTGACGACGAGGCTGCCGCCCGCCGCCTGGATCGCGATCTCCGAGAATTTCAGCCCGAGCCCGGTGAGGGTGATGACGCCGACGATGATGCCGGCCGAGGCGCAGGTGGCGGCGATGCCGACCGCCTGCACCGCGCCGGCGGCGAGTGCCTCGACCAGCCGCTTCGGCCAGAGCGCGCTCTCGCGCCGCAGGAAGGAGAGCGCGACCGCGACGGCCATGGCGTAGAGCACGGCGAGCGTCGAGGAGTAGCCCAGCGCCATGAAGACGATGATCGCGACCAGCGAGGAGAAGTGGAACCAGTAGCGGCGCGCCAGCGCGCCCGGTCGCTCCACCTCGATGACGGGCGCCTCCGCGCCCGCCTTGGCGCCGATGCGTCGCTGGTCCAGCTCCACCATGAAGAGCAGCGAGGCGTAGTAGAGGATGGTCGGCACCGCCGCCATCCTCAGCACGTCGAGGTAGCCGATCTTCAGGTACTCGGCGATCAGGAAGGCGGCGGCGCCGAGCACGGGCGGCGAGATGATGGCGCCGAGGCCGCCGGCGGCGAGCAGCCCGCCCGCGTCGTCCGGCCGGTAGCCGACGCGCTTCATCATCGGCCAGGCCACCGTGCCGAGCGTGACGGTGGTGGCGACGCCCGAGCCCGAGGGGCCGCCGAGCAGGAAGGAGGAGAGCACCACGGTGCGCCCGGCTGAGCTGGGCTTCCCGCCGGTGAGCGAGAAGGAGAAGTCCACGAAGAACTTCCCCGCGCCCGTCGATTGCAGGATGGCGCCGTAGATGGTGAACAGGATGATGAGGCTGGCCGAGACGTCGACGGCGGTGCCGAAGATGCCGTCCAGCGTGATGGTCAGGTGCGGGATCAGCCGGTCGGAATCGTAGCCCTGGTGGCCCCAGGGCGGCGGCAGGTGGCTGCCGAGGAAGGCGTAGAGCATGAAGGCGATGGCGACGGCGGGCATCACCCAGCCCGTGGTGCGGCGCGTCGCCTCCAGCACCAGCACGATCAGCGTCCAGCCGACGACGATGTCCATCGGCTCGGGGAAGACGTAGCGGTCGAGCAGGTCGTCGCCGCCGGCGATCAGGTAGTAGGTGACGTAGAGGCTGGCGGCGATCAGCAGCCAGTCCCACGGCATGAAGCGGTGGCGGAAGCGGCGCGACACCGGGAAGAGCAGGAAGCCGAGCGCCATCGCGAAGCCGACATGCACGAAGCGCAGCGTCGTGGTCGGCACGATGTCCCAGGCGGCCCAGAGGTGGAACAGGCTCATCGCCAGCGCCAGCGCGGTGCCGGCGGTGCCGAGCCAGCCGCCGAAGCGGTTGGCGGCACCCTCCTCCTCCTCGATCAGCCGCTCGACGCGCGCGGCGGTGGCCTCGTCGAGCGCGCCGGGCGCGATCTCGGGCGGCAGGGCGGTGCCGCTCATCGGGGGCGGCGCGCCCGCGGGCCGGGATGCGCGACGGGCCGGGCGGTGCCCGGCGCCACGCGGCGTGACGGCGCGGCACGGCGCTGCGAGGGCGGCGTTGGCGGCTGGCTCATTCCCGGTGCTTCCCCTGTCCTTGCCGCACTATCACGCGGCGCGCGGGCGGCGGCCAAGGGGACATGACCGGCCGGGCCGCTCCCGTCCGGTCCCCTCGCGCGCCCGGCCTTCCCGGGGCCCAGGTTCCCTCGCGCGGCGCGGGGTGGTTGCATGACGTGGTCAGGGTGCGGGGAGTCGCGGGGCGATGGCATCGGCGGAGGCGGAGCAGCGCCTCTATCGCGCATTGTACGAACGCTTCCGCGCCTCGATCCTGGGCGGCGAGCTGCCGGCGGGAGCGCGCCTGCCCTCGACGCGGCACGTCGCGGCCGAGGCCGGCGTGTCGCGCAACACCGTGCTGATGGCCTACGAGCAGCTCGTCGCCGAGGGTTACGTCGTGCCGCGCACGGGGCGGGGCACCTTCGTGGCGGATTTCCTGCCGCAGCGGCGCCCCGCCGCGGCTTCGGCCCGATCCGTGGCCGGATCTGCGGCCCGGTCGCCGGTCCGGTCGCCCGCCGGACCGGTCGGGCCGGTGCCGCCGGGCGATGCCCCGCCACCTTCCCTCTCGGCCTATGGCCGCCGGCTGCTCGCGGTCGAGCGGCCGGCGGATCCGGCCGAGAGCTTCCGCCACGACTTCCGCTACGGCCTGCCCGCGCTCTCGGACCTGCCGCGCAAGACATGGACCCGCGCCTGGAACCGCGTCGCGGCGCGGCACGATCTCGGCAGCCTGGGCTATGGGCCGCCCGAGGGGCTGCCGGCGCTGCGCCAGGGCCTCGTCGCCTACCTCAAGCGGCTGCGCGCCGTCTCCTGCGGGCCGGAGAGCCTGATCGTCGTCAACGGCGCGCGCCAGGCGCTGGACCTGATCGGCCGGGCGCTGATCGACCCGGGCGACCTGGTGGCGCTGGAGGAGCCGCACTATCCGGGGGCGCGGGAGGGCTTCCAGGTGCTGGGAGCGAGCCTGGTGGCGATCCCGGTGGACGCGGAGGGCATCGAGGTCGGCCGGCTGGCGGCGTTGGCGCGGCCGCCGAAGCTCGTCTTCGTCACGCCGTCGCACCAGCTTCCGCTCGGCGTGGTGATGCCGGTGTCGCGCCGGCTGGCCCTGCTGGACTGGGCGGCGCGCACCGGGGCGCTGATCGTCGAGGACGACTACAACAGCGAGTTCCGCTACGCCGGCCGGCCGATCGAGGCGCTGCAGGCGCTCGATCGCGACGGGCGGGTGATCTATGTCGGCACCCTCTCCAAGACGCTCTACCCGGCGCTGCGCCTGGGCTACGTGGCCGCGGCGCCGCCGCTGGCGCGGCTGCTGGCGCAGGCGAAATACCTCGCCGACCGCCACACCCCGACCGCGCCGCAGAGCGTGCTGGCCGAGTTCATCCGCTCCGGCCAGTTCGACCGGCATCTCCGGCGCGCGCGCCTGCTCTCGGCGGCGCGGCGCGACGCGCTGCTCGGGGCGCTGCGGACGGAATTCGGCGAGGCGGTGACGATCCAGGGCGCCGAGGCGGGGCTGCACCTCGTCGCCTGGTTCCGGGGGCTGGCGGCGGACCGGGCCGACGCGCTGGTGGCGCAGGCCGCGCGGCGCGGCGTCGGGCTTTCCTCGCTGTCGCGCTACTATCTGGGGCAGGCGCCGTGCGCGGGGGTGATCCTGGGCTATGCGAACCAGGACCCGCCGGCCATCCGGGCCGGGATCGCGGCGCTGCGGGCCGCCATGGCCCCGGAGCTGGCGCGATAGGGGGGCGGCGGCGCCCGCCCGTTTCCGGGCCGGGCCGTGGCGCCCGGGCGGCGTCGCCGCGCGGGTGCCGTCCAGGCGGCGCTGCGAGGCCGCCGATCGGCACCCGTCGCCCCGGCGCATCGCGAGGCATCGTCGGGCGATAGGCACGCCGGAGCGGGCGGAAGCCGCGGTCGCGGGGCCTGACCGGCCGCGAGCCATGCCGGCGCCTCCCGCGGCACGGGATAGATTGCCGTTCGTTCAGGCTTCCGCTCGTTCCTGCCATGACATGCGTCTATGATGGCCCGGACGAGCGGCCGACAGGGAATGTCACGGTCGTCTTCCGTATGGGGTTCGTATTGCTGGAACGTGTTGCAGAGCCGCTCGCGGGGACCGGCCGGACAGGGCGGCGCCAGAGCGCCATGGCGCTCGACCGGCTGGCACGGCGGCTCCTGGACGTGCCGGCCGCCTGGCTGCATGCCGAGGGGAGCGGGCCGGACGCTGCCGGCCTCGTCGGACCGGCGCTGGAGCGGGCGCTGGTGGATCTGGCCCTGCGGCAGCCGGGCCAGCCGCTGCTGGTCGAGGATGTCCGGCAGGACGAGCGCCTGGCCGGCCAGGTCGGCGCGTCGGGGGCACGCTTCCTGGGGGCCTGCGCATCCGCCACGCCGACGGGCGATCCGCTGGTCCTCTGCCTCGCCGACGCGCGGCCGCGCCGCTTCGCGGAACCGGAGCGGGAGGCGCTGCGCGATCTCTGCGAGGCCCTGGCCGCCATGGCGGGGCGGACGGCCGGAGGCGACGGCCTGCCGCTGCTGCCGTGGCGGGCCGACGCGGCGGGCCGGCTGCTGCTCGACGGCGCGGCCGACCGGCTGGCGGCGATCGGCCTGCGCGGGGCGCCGGCGGCCTGGCTGCGCCGCGTGCATCCGGCCGATGCCGGCGCGGTGCGCGAGGCGTTGTCGCGCGCCCTCGGCGCCGGCGAGCCCTTCGACATCGAGGCGCGGGTGCGGCAGGCGGCGGGCGGGCATCGCTGGGTCCGGGTCTGCGGCGCGCCGCTGCGCGACAGGACGGGCCGGGTATGGTGCTGGCACGGCATGGCCGAGATGGTGCAGGCGCGCCGCGAGGCGTTCGAGGCGGTGAGCGAGAGCGAGCGCAACCACCGCCTGTCGATGGAGCTGAATCCGCAGCATCTCTGGATCGCCGAGCCGGACGGGCAGGTCACCGTGATGGGCGCGGGCTGGCAGCGCAACATGCGCGTCACCCAGGCGGAAACGGCGGGCGAGGCATGGCGGCAGTACATGCACCCCGACGACGCGCCCGAGGTGCTGCGCCTCTGGCTCGGCTCGCTCGCCAGCGGCGAGCCCTTCGACTACGAATCGCGCTACATGCGCCCGGGCGAGGGCTATCGCTGGGTCCGCTCCAAGGCAGCGCCGCACCGCGATGCCACCGGGCGCATCCTGCGCTGGTACGGCAGCACCGAGGACGTGCACGACCGGCGGATGGCGGAGGAGCGGCTGCGCGAGAGCGAGGAACGGCTCAAGGCGGTGCTGAGCAGCACCGCCGACTATGTCCGCTTCATCGACCGGGAGTGGCGCGTCACCTACCTCAACCGCACCCTGGCGCGGAGCGCGCCGGACGAGGCGCTGCTCGGCCTGACCCTGTGGCAGCACCACCCGGAGCTTGCCGGCACCGAGGCGGAGGTGCTGCTGCGGCGCGCCATGCAGGAGCGCGTGCCGGCGCATTTCGAGATCTTCCTGCGGCATGCCTCGGCCTGGATGGACATCCGCGTCTTCCCGAGCGCCGACGGCCTGTCCATCTTCGCGCAGGACATCACCCGGCAGCGCAAGATGGAGCAGGAGCGCCGGCGGGCGCAGGATCACATCGCCCATCTCGCCCGGCACGACCCGCTCACCGGCCTCGGCAACCGCGTGCTGCTGCAGGAGGCGCTGGCGGCGCATGGCGAGGGTGGCCCGCAGGCGCTGCTCTACCTCGACCTCGACGGCTTCAAGCCGGTGAACGACACGCTGGGCCACGCCGTCGGCGACAGCCTGCTGCGGCAGGTGGCGACGCGCATGGCCGCCTGCGTGTGCGCCGGCGACGTGCTGGCGCGGGTGGGCGGCGACGAGTTCGTGGTGCTCCGGCGCGGCATCGGCCGGGCCGCCGACGCGACCGCGCTCGCCGAGCGGCTGATCCGGGCGATCGGCGACGAGGCCTTCACGATCGGCGACCTGACCGTGAACATCGGCGCGAGCGTGGGGATCGCGATCGATCCGGGCTACGGGCCGGAGGCGGCGGAAGGGGCGGCGAGCCGGGTGGAGCAGGACGCGGCGGGCGGCATGGCGCGGGACGCGGCGGGCAGCATGGCGCCGGAGGCGCTGCTGCGGGCCGCCGACACGGCGCTCTACAGCGCCAAGGCCGAGGGGCGCGGCACCTGGAAGCTGTTCTCCGAGCCGATGCGCCGGCGCACCCAGCAGCGGCAGCACATCCGCCAGCACCTGGGCGAGGCGCTGGAGCAGCATGCGCTGACCCTCGCCTTCCAGCCGCTGGTCTCGCTGGCGCGGAACCGCATCCACTGCTTCGAGGCGCTGCTGCGCTGGCGGGGGCCGGAAGGCAGGGAGGTGCCGCCGGCCGAATTCATCCCGGTGGCCGAGGAAAGCGGCCTGATCGTGCCGTTCGGCGAGTGGGTGCTGCGCGAGGCCTGCCGGGAGGCCGTGCGCTGGCCCGATCCGCTGCACGTCGCGGTGAACCTGTCGCCGCGCCAGTTCCGCAGCCAGAACCTGCTCGGCGCGGTGCGCCGCAGCCTGGCCGAGACGGGCCTCGCGCCGGGGCGGCTGGAGCTCGAGATCACCGAGGCGGTGCTGCTGCACGACAGCGAGGCCAATCTCGCGACGCTGCGGGCGCTGCGGGAGCTCGGGGTGCGGATCGCGCTGGACGATTTCGGCACCGGCCACTCCTCGCTGAGCTACCTCCAGCGCTTTCCGGTGAACAAGATCAAGATCGACCGCTCCTTCGTCGCCGGGCTGCCGGTGGCGGCGGGCGACCGGGCGATCCTGCGCGCGGTGATCGGGCTGGCGCGGACGCTGCAGATCACCGCCACGGCGGAAGGGGTGGAGACGCCGGCGCAGCGCGACTGGCTGCGCGCGGAAGGCTGCGACGAGGCGCAGGGCTACCTGTTCGGCCGGCCGATGCCCGCGGACGCGATCCCCGCTTTCCTGACGGGGCAGTCCTCGGACGCGGCGCCCGTCCCGGCCGGGACGGCGGCGCCCTGCGCCCCGCAGAGCCGATGAACGCACGGGGCCGGGGTGGCCGGCTGCCGCCGGCCGCGGCGCCCTACGGCGAACCGCAATCTGGTTGGGACCGCGGTTCGCCGTAGCTCGTTGTTCCCGGCGCGGATTCACGCCGCCGGGCGTGTCCGCCCGACGGCGATCCGCCCTATCGGAGGACCAGCAGCCGGGCCGGCTGCCCGGTGCGCAGCACCACGATGGCGTTCTGCCGGAAGCGGCGCGCCAGCACGGCGGCGCGGCGCGGGTCGGCGGCGAGCAGCAGGTGCCGCTCGGCCCAGCGGCGGTCGCGGCCGCTGCCCTCGGCCAGCGACAGGCGGCGGGCCATGCGGCGCAGCCGGTCGTGCAGGCGCCGGTTCCACCCGTCCGGCATGCGCCGGCTGCGCGGATTCGAGGCGCCGACGAAGGCTGCCTGCCGGGTGCCGGCGCGGCGCAGCAGCGCGTCCAGGGCCGGGCTGCGCCGGCCCACCCGGGCGATCAGCCCCGCCGCCTCGTAGGCGGTGCGCCGGTAGGCGGCCCGCAGCGCCGGGGACGGCGCGGCGCGGCCGGCGGCGGGCGGCATCACGGCAGGTGCAGCAGCACGGCCTTGAGATAGGCGCTTTCCGGCAGCAGCGGGTGCAGCGGGTGGTCGGGGGCGGCGCCGCCCTGGAACAGCACGCGGGAATCGCGGCCGGCGCGGCCGAGGCCCCACAGCACCTGCTCGGCGAATTCCCCGGGCGAGACGTGGTGCGAGCAGGAGGCGACGAAGAGGAAGCCGCCGGGCGCGACCAGCGGCGCGGCGAGCCGCACCATCTTGCCGTAGCCGCGCAGCCCGGCCGCGTGGTCCTTGCGCGACTTCACGAAGGCCGGCGGGTCGCACACCACCACGTCGAAGCGCTCGCCGGCGGCGCCGAGGCGCTCCAGCACGGCGAAGGCCTCGCCGCGCTCGGCGCGCACGCGCGGGGCGAGGCCGTTGCGCGCGGCGGCCTCCAGGGCGAGGGCGAGGGCGGGCTCGGAGCGGTCGAGCAGGGTGACGGACTCCGCCCCGTTGGCGGCGCAGCGCAGGCCGAAGCCGCCGAGGTGGCAGTAGGCGTCGAGCACCCGCGCGCCGGGGGCGAGCTGCGCCACGCGCGCGCGGTTCTCGCGCTGGTCGAAGAACCAGCCGGTCTTCTGGCCGGCCAGCAGGTCCACCGGGATGCGCAGCGGCCCCTCCTCGACCTCGGCCACGGGATCGGTGCCGAGCAGCAGGCGCTTCTCGTCGGGCAGCCCCTCCAGCGTGCGCACGCCGGCGTCGTTGCGCGCGACGACGACGCGCGGGGCGAGCAGGCCGGCGAGCGCCTCGACCAGCGCCGGGGTCAGCGCCTCCATGCCGGCCGTGTTGGCCTGGAGCGCGAGGGCGTCGCCGTAGCGGTCGATCACGAGGCCGGGCAGCCCGTCCGCCTCGGCATGCACGAGGCGGTAATGGGCGGAGCCGGGGAACAGGCGTTCGCGCAGGCGCAGCGCGGCGGCGAGGCGGGCGGCGCACCAGCCGGCGTCGATGGCGGCGTCCGGGTCGGCGTCGAGCCGGCGGGCGGCGATCAGGCTGTGCGGGTTGAAGTGCCAGGCGCCCTGCGCGACGCCGTCATCCCCTTCCAGCCGCACCACGCTGCCGGGCGGCAGGGCGCGGGCGGCCGGGGTCATGGCGATCTCGTTGGAGAAGGCCCAGGGATAGCCGGTGCGGACCCGGCGGTGGTGGCCGGGGAGCAGGCGCAGGACCGGACGGGCGTCGGGGGCGATGGGGCTGGGCATGGCGCGGCGGACCATGGCGAGGCCGGGCAGCGGACGCAACACGGGACCGGGATGCCGCCCGCGCCGCGACGCCATGACGGGGTGCCACGGAGTGGCACCATGGAGGGCGCCATGGCGGGATGCGGGGACAGGAGGCGGGTGGCCGGCGCCCCGCCAGGGGGGCGCGTGGCCGGCGCGGAGGCGTCCGGCGGCCGCTCAGCCCCGGCCGTAGCGCAGCACCACCGCGCCGCGCGGATCGCCCTCGGCGTAGCGCGGCACCAGGGCGGCGTCGGCGCCGGGCTGTCCGCCGAGCCAGACGCCGTACAGCCCTTCCAGCGCGCCGATCACCCAGTTGCCGGCCGGATCCTCGCCGGCGGGAACCAGCGGGGCGGCATTGTGCGTGATGCGCAGGCCCGGCGCGTCCACCTCGGCCTCGATGCGGACGCAACCCCAGTCGATCAGGGCCAGTGCATCGTTCATGCGCGCTTCCATCTCGGGCAGCTCGGCGCAGGGCGGCAGCGGCAGCGCGGCACCGAGGCGCGCACCCACCGCCCGCATCAGCGCGTTGCGCGAGGCCGCGTCGAGATGCCCGTCCAGCGTCTCCACCAGCGCCCGCACGAAGCCGCGCCATTGCGGGGACACGTCGCGCCGGCGGAGGTAGGCGAGCATGTCGGGGTCGGCTGCGGTCATGGCCATCCTGTCCGGGAGCGGTCCTGTTCGGAGGGGCCCGTGCGCGTGCCGGTCCAGCGGCGGCGCGCGCGCGGCATTCGGGGCGGCGTGCGCGCCGCCATGGCCGGCGCCGGCGGCCGATCCGTCAACGGTCGAAGCGGTAGCGGGCGAAGAGCAGGCCCCTGGTCTCGTTCCAGTTTCCGGTGCTGTCGAAGCGGACCAGCGCGCCGAGACGGAAATTCGGCGTCACCGCGTACTCGATGTTGCCGCGCACGCCGCCGATGAGGCCGGACTGGCGCTGGCTCGCCGAGCGGGTGGGGATGGTGGGATCGGCCGCGGCGAGGGCCTCCAGCAGGTTCTGCGCGGCGGCGTTGGTGGGAAAGATCCGCTCGCTGCGCTCCCGGTAGTGCTGGTAGCCGATCGTGCCGCCGATCCGGTAGGCGAGGTTCTCGGTGCGGCCGCGATAGTCCACCGGCAGGCTGGCGGCGACGTACTGCTGCGGGCTGAAGTAGCCGCCGTTGCCGAAGGTGAAGGCGCGCTGGTTGTTGTCGTAGGCGAAGTAGACGAGATCGGCGCCCGCGGTCAGCTCGTCGTTCCGGCGCCTGAACACCGTCCAGGCGGCGCCGGCGCCGGCCTGGATCACGGCGTTGTCGCGCACGTTCTCGCCGTCGATGGCCGAGTAGCCGCCGCCGATGTAGGTGGTGACGGGGCCGGTGGTCAGCTCGAGCTGCGCGCGCCCGCCGTTGCGCGAGACGGCGCCCCAGTTGAGGCCGCTCACCGGCTCCCGCTGGCCGGCCCAGGAGAGCAGGCTGTCGGTGACGGCGCGGCGCTCGCCGGTCAGGCGCAGGCGCAGGTTGCTGGTCAGGGCGGGGGCGGCCTCGATGCCGCCCACGATGTTGCGGCCGCCGCCCATGTCGTCGCGCCGGAAGCCGAGCGGGGTGGTGCCGATATCGAGGCTGAAATTGGGGCGGGCATAGGCGAGGGCGAGGGCCACGCCGCTCGCCGAGCTGTCGACCCAGGAGGCGAGGGCGCTGCGCTGCGCGGCCGTGATTCCCTGCGGCAGGGTGGGATAGATGCCGAAGCCGCGCAGCGTGTTGAGGCTGGTGCCGATCTCCTCGCTGTCGATGGTGGTCGGCGTCGCCCGCAGGGCGATGCGGCCGCCGATGCCGCCGCCGGGCGCGAAGGAGGCTTCCAGCGGTGCCGAGAATTCGGTGAGCCGGTCGAGACCGGCGCTGCCGGAGCGGGCGCGTATGGTGGCCGAGGCGGAAAGGCGCGTGCCGGCATCCTCGCGCGCCTGCGCCAGCTCGCGCGCGATGTCGGCCGCGAGCGGATCGCCCGCGACCGCCATCTGCGCCGCGCCGAGCGGGGCATCCGGGCCGGGCGACGCGGCCGGCGCGCCGTCGCGGCGGAACGGGTTGCCGGATGGCGCCATGGGCGGCGAGGCGGCGCCGAAAGGCGTGGCCACCATCGGCCCGTCCATCGGCACAACCCCGCCGGCCTGCTGCCGGTGCTGCGCCGCGGCGCGCTCGGCGGCGTTCAGGGCGCGGCGGTAGTCGCCGGTGCTGCGGGCGAGGCGCGCCTCGGCCAGCGAGACGCGCGGCTCGTCCGGCTCCAGGGAGCGGGCCTCGGCCAGCAGCACCTCGGCGCGGCGCGTGTCGCCGGCGGCGATGGCGGCATCGGCGGCGCCCAGGCGGGCCTCGAGCGAGCGCGGATCGCGCGCCAGCACCGACTCGGCGACGCGCTGCGCCTGGCGCGGCTGGCCTGCCCCTTGGTAGAGCCGCGCCAGGGCGAGGTTGGCGGCGGGGCTTTCCGGGTTGGCGGCGAGGGCCGGGGCAAGCCGGTCGAAGGCCGCGGCCTGGTTGCCCGAATCGTTCAGCTGGTCCGATTCGCGGATGGCGAGGCCGCTGCGCAGGCTGGCCAGGGAGCGCCGCTGGTCGCCGGTGAGGTCCGGCGCGGCGTCGAGGCCGGCGGTCAGCGCCAGGGCCACGTTCGGCATGCCGGCGGCGAGCAGCGCGTCGGCGAGGGCGAGGCGCGCCGTCGGCGTGGCGGGGTTGGCGGACTGGTAGGCCCGCACCGCCGCCGCCAGGCCGTTGCGGTCGCCGAGGTCGCCGAAGGCGCGCACCACCTGCGAGACGCCGGCGGCGGTGGGGTCGGGGCGGGCGGCGATGGCGAGCAGGCGGGCGCGGCCCTCCGGCAGGCCCTGCGCGGCGAGGGCGAAGGCGGCGCGCACCTCGCCGGCCTGTCGGGTCTGGGCCAGCAGCCGGCTCATGTCGGCGGTGCGCAGGCGCGGCGGGATGCGCTCCAGCAGTTCGGCGGCCTCGGCGGCGCGGTTGTCCTCCTGCGCGAACAGGGCGGCGGCGTAGAGCGCGTCGGCGCCCGGCCGGGCGAGGCCGCTCGTATCCATCACCGCGCGCGCCTCGGCGGCACGGCCGTCGCGCAGCAGGGCGCGGGCGAGATCGAGACGGGCCCAGGGCGAGGACGGGTCGGCCTGGATGGCCTCGCGCAGCAATTGCTGGGCTGCCGCCGGGTCCTGGGTGCGGCCGGCCTCGGCACGCAGCGTGTCGGCGCGGGTGCGGGCGGCGCCGGCGGCGGCGGCGGGGCCGGCGCGGCGCAGGATCTCCTCGGCCTCGGCGAAGCGGCCCTGCTGCTGCAGCGCGTTGCCGAGGCCGGCCAGCGCCGCCGTCAGGTCGGGGCGGCGGGCGAGGGCGGCGCGGTAGCGTTCCTCGGCGCCGGCGACATCGCCGCGCCGGAGCGCGATGTCGCCGAGCAGCGCCTCGGCGTCGGCGCGGTCGGGACCGTTGCGGCGGATGGCGTTGCGCAGAGTCGCGTCGGCGGCGTCGAACTGGCCGCGCGCGATCTGTCCGCGCGCGACGGCGAGCTGGTCGACGTAGGAGGCGCCTTCGAGCGCCTGTTGCCAGCGGGAGCGGCTGGCCGGGTTGGCGGCGATGGCCTGCTCCAGCAGCCGCCGCGCCTCGGCGTTGCGGCCCTGGCGCAGGCGCACGATGCCGAGGCCGCCGAGCGCGTCGGAATCGTCGGCATCGAGGGCCAGCACCGACTCGAACTCGCGCGCGGCGTCGGCGAGGCGGCCGCGGTTGAGCTGCTCGAAGCCGCGGACGCGGCCATCGCCGGCGGCGTCGCCCGCATTGGCCGGCTGGTTGCGCGCCTCCTGGAGACGCTGGCGCACGGCGGTGTCGTCCGGGTGCGCCTGCAGGAAGGCTTCCAGCCCGGGGATCGCGGCCTGGTTGGCGCCCGCGAACAGGGTGGCCTGGCGCCAGGCGTTGAGGGCGGCGGTGGCGACGGCGTTGTCCGGGCTGCGCGACAGCTCGCGCAACTGGGCGATGCCCTCGGCACGGGTGGCGTCCCGGTAGGACAGAACCTGGGCATAGGCGAGGCGAAGCCGCGTATCGGCCGGCGAGCGGGCGGCGAGGCGGCCGAGCGCCGCGCGCGCCTCGTCGAAGCCGTCCGGCGTGCCGGCGAGGGTCTGGTAGAATTCCAGCGCGTAGGCATCGGGCGGCGCGCTGCCGCGGAACACGGCGCGGTAGCGCTGGATCGCCTCGGCGGTGCGGCCGGCCTGCGCCAGCCGGCGTGCCTCGGCGATCTCGTTCTGGTCGGAGGTCAGGGCGCGGACCGTGATGTCCGTCTGGCCGAGGCGCGGGGTGCCCGGGGCGGCCTGGCGCAGCCGGGCGAGATAGGCATCGGCGGCGCGGCGGTTGCCCATCTGCGCGGCGGCCTCGGCGGCGCCGGACAGCGCCTCGGCGTTGCGCGGATCGGCGGCCAGGACGCGCTCCATGATGCGCAGCACCTGTTCCGGCCGGCTCTGCAGCCGCCAGTAATTCGCCTGCTCCAGCAGGATGGCGATGGCGCTGCCGGCGGCCGGCGCGGATGGCGGCGCCGGTTCGGCCGGTGCCGGCGTCTGCGCCGGGGGCGCGTTGGCGGCCTGTGCCGGTGCTGGTGCCGTTATCTGTGCCTGGGCCGGCGCCTGGGCCGACGGCGTTCCGCCAACGGGTGGCGGAGGGGGTTGCCGCTGGACGGGCGGGACGCCTTGCGCCAGGGCGGCCGGCCCTCCGGTGAGCGGCAGGGCGGCGAGGAGGGCAAGCAGCGCGGCGTGCCGGCAGGGTGCGGCGGCAGTCGGCGCCCGGCCGGGGCGCTCTCCGCCACGGCCCTGGCGCGTCGCGGCCGGCCCCTGCGGTGATGCCATGGGCCGGGACAGGGGGCGGCCGGGCGTGCTGGGGTGGCTCATACCGTGCGGGCCCGCAGGCGGCGGGCGGCACGTCGCCGCATCGCCCAGTAGATGGGGATCGAGATCAGCATCGCGGCCAGCATGGCGCTGGCGAGCAGCAGTTCGGGCCGGCCGCCCAGCCAGTATTGCGGCCACAGCCAGAACGGCAGTGAGCCCACGGCGTAGGTGCCGCCGACGCGGAAGCTGGAGACCTGTCCGCCGGAGAGGATGGCGAGGTCGCCCTGGATCCGGGAGAGCTGGTTGGGGTCGCGCAGCACCGCCAGCATCTGCTCCACCGCCTGCGGCGTGGCGCCGGTGAGGGCGAGGACCGAGCGGCCCGAGCGAAGCGGGGATTCGAAGCCGATCAGGGCGCCGAGCCCGTCCGCCGGGACCGCCAGCAGGGCCGAGGCGCGCGCCCGCTCCTCGGCGACGTCGCCATCCCAGAACAGATGCCGGAAGTTCGCCATCGCGTCGGGCAGGTTGACGCTGATCCGGTTGCCCTCCGCCTGGATCGGGGCGTCGCGCAGGAGCTGGGTCAGCGCGGGCTGGCGGTTGAGCGCGCCGATCACCACCAGATCCTTGTCGGCCTGCGTCTCCAGCCCGCCGGGGCGGGTGATGGTCAGGCCGGTGGCGGGCAGGCCCACCGTCGCGGCGAGGCGGCCGACGAGGCCGAGGAAGGCGGTCAGCTCGGCCGTGTTGGGACGATCGGGCAGCACGAAGGCCGTCTCGGAGAGGTCGGCCATGCGGGTGTAGGGGAAGCCGGAGCTCGCGAACATGGCGAGGTTGGGCAGCACGGCGAAGCGATAGCCGCGCGAGAGGTCGATGGTGCTGTCGGGGTCGACCGCGGCGCGGATGTCGCCGGGCACCGCGACGCAGTCGCCGCGGTTGAGCGGCCGCATGTCGAAGCGGAGCTGCAGCTCGTTCTGGCCGAACAGCAGGTAGGGCGGCATCTGCACCGTGCCCGTCCGCCGCTCGCTGTAGCCGAGCTGGCGCTGCAGCCAGCTCCAGGGCCAGCTCGGCTCCGGGCCGATCAGCGGGAAGGAGCGCAGGTAGATGCCGTTCACCGAGGCGTCGAGGCGGGAGACGGCGAGGTCCAGCACCGGGCCGGGGGGCGAGCGGTAGCGGATCTCGGCCTGCATCGAGCGGTTGCGCCAGGTGTAGAGGTCCGGCGCGGTGCGGAACGGGACCGCGATGGCGCCAGGCGAGTAGCCACCCGCCTGCAGCTCCGACGGGTCCATGATCTCGGCGAAGCGCACGGGGCGGTCGGTGCGGATCCAGCGTGGCGCGTCGTAGGGCTGGCGCGGCGGCAGGTTGGCCACCTGCACCGCCGCCGTCTCGCCGGCCAGCGCCTGGTTGCCGGCGACCAGGGCGGCGGCAGCGGTGGCCGCCTCGGCGGCGGAGCGGCCCGCGATCACCAGCAGCAGCCCCTCGGGGTCGTTGGGGTTGGGCACGAGGGCGAGGGTCGGCCCCTCGACGCGCGGCAGGGCGACGCCCGGCACCGAATCCGGACCGGTCGCAAGGACCACGGCGTTGCCCTGGGGGGGCACGCTCGGCTGCACCGGGAAGTCGGCGCCGCGGTAATCGGCCTGAACGGCGAACCAGGAGGTCGCGATCGCCGCGGCGCGGAGGAGGTCGTTGCCGGCGGTTTCCGGCAGCACCACGGGCAGGCGCAGCGGGGTGCGCAGCACGCGCGGGTCGAAGAAGGGCTCGGGGAGCCGGGAGAGGTCGGGCTGGATCGGCAGGTGCTGCAGGGTGAGCTGCACCGTGGAGAGCTCCGACACCGTGGTCCAGAGCAGGCCGGAGAGCGGGTCGTTGCACTCCACCGCGTAGCGGCCGGAGAAGCGGAAGTTCAGCCGGTTGGCGTCGGTGAAGAAGACCGGATTGAGCGGGAACTCGGTGGGGCCGAAGGTCGGCCGCGCGCGGTCGGGCTGGATCGCGCCGACGAACTGGTCGTTCAGCGTGATGGCGAGCTGCGACAGCTCGGGGATCAGCGCGGGCGAGGTGGCGCCCTGCACGGTCAGGCGCGCATCGGTCACCACCTCGTCGCCGCGCACGCCGAACAGCACGCCCTGCAGGTCCGAGGTGCCGCGCAGTTGCATCGGGCCGCCGAGGCCGAGCTGGCGCAGCGTGCGGGTGACGCGGCGGCTGCCCCCGGCATCGGGCGCGGGCGCCACGGCAGGCGGCGCCGGGGAGGCCGGCACGGGAGCCGGGGCCGGCGCGGTGGGGACGGCGCGGGCCGGCGGTGCCGGCGGGAGCTGTTGCGGCCCCTGCGCCTGGGCGGGGCGCGGCACGGCGGAGGCGAGCAGGCCGAGCAGCAGCACGGCGGCGCGGCCCGCGGCCGGCACGCGCGACGGCGTCTCGGCCCTGGCGCCGCCGGTCGGCGGCCGCCGGTCGCGCGCCCGGCGGCCGCGCGGGGAGAATTGCGCGCCGCCGGTGAACAGGGCGGCGATGTTCAGCATCACCTCCAGGAAGGAGCGGAAGGGGCGGTCGGGGCGGTTGTCGTCCCAGTTCACCCAGGCATCGGCGCGGCAGAGCACCGCGCGGACGATCTGGCCCTCGTCGCGTATGTCCTGCGGGGTGAAGCGGATCTGCAGCCGGCCGTCATGCCAGCGCAGCACCTGGCCGGGGATCAGCACCCGGTCCGGGCCGAGGTCCAGTTCGATCCGGATGGGCGTCTCGTCCTCCAGCGTGGCCGGGCGCTCCGCCGTCAGCGCGGCACCGCCCAGCGACAGGTCGTGGGTCCGGCCCTCGATCAGGCGGCCATCGGGCAGGTGCACCACGGCGGGCAGCACGGCGGCGACGCGGGCGCGCTCGCGCACCTGGCGCCGCTCGCGGCCGACCGCGATGCCGGCCCCCACGGTGACGAGGCAGAAGGTGGCCCAGATGGCGTTGAGCAGGTAGGCCTGGAACTCGATGCTGCCGACCGGGTGGACGATGGCGCCGTGGATGCCGATCAGGATGCCGACCAGCAGCACCAGGCCGAGCACCGCGTTGGGGCCGACCGCGCGCAGGTCGAGGAAGCCTTCCTGCAGCATGCCGCCCTTGTCGGTCACGTTGAACTTGCCGCGCGTGGGGTCGACCAGCGTGGCGAGGGTGACGGGAACGAGCCAGAGCGCCAGCACCGCCTCGTAGATCTCGCTCCAGAAGGAGTGCCGGACCTTGCTCTGCATGCGGCTCGCCGTGGCGACGGAGTGGACGATATGCGGCGCCGCGTAGGCGACGATGGCGAGGGGCGAGGCGGCGATCACGCTCTGGCCGAACAGCAGGTAGGCGAGCGGCGAGGTGAGGAAGACGAGCCGCGGCAGCGGGAACAGGAACGAGAACATCGCCATGAAGTAGCAGAGGCGCTGCGGCAGGCTGAGCCCGTCGGCGAAGAGCGGGTTCTCGATGCGCAGGATCTGCACCATGCCGCGTGCCCAGCGGGAACGCTGGCCGATGTGCAGCATCAGGCGCTCGGTGGCGAGGCCGGCGGCAAGCGGCAGGCGGAGGTAGGCGGTGTTCCAGCCGCGCCGCTGCATCTTCAGCGAGCAGTGGCAGTCCTCGGTGACGGTGGCGTGCGGCACGCCGCCCACCTCCTCCAGCGCGGTGCGCCGGATCACGGCGCAGGAACCGCAGAAGAAGGTCGCGTTCCAGAGGTCGTTGCCCTGCTGCACCAGCCCGTAGAAGAGCAGCCCCTCGTTCGGGGTGCGCTTGCCGGTGTGCAGGTTCCGCTCGAACGGGTCGGGTGAGTAGAAATGGTGCGGCGTCTGGATCATGGCCAGGCGCCGGTCGCGCAGCATCCAGCCCAGGGTGAGCTGGAGGAAGGCGCGCGTCGGCACGTGGTCGCAGTCGAAGATGGTGATGAACTCGCCCTTCGTCTTGCCGAGCGCGTGGTTGATGTTGCCGGCCTTGGCGCCCTTGTTGTCCGGGCGGATCATGTAGTTGGCGCCGCATGCCTCGGCGAAGAGGCGGAATTCCTCGCGCCTGCCGTCGTCGAGGATGTAGACGTTGAGCTTATCGGGCGGGTAGTCGAGCGCGAGCGCGGCGTAGACCGAGGGCTTCACGATCTCCAGCGCCTCGTTGTAGGTCGGGATGTAGACGTCCACGACCGGCCAGTCGGCGATGTCCGCCGGCATCGGCACCGGCTTGCGGTCCAGCGGCCAGATGGTCTGGAAGTAGGAGAGCGCCAGCACGGTGACGGCATAGACCTCGGCCAGCACCAGGCCGGTGCCGAAGAAGGTCTGCCAGAAGCCGTCGAATTCCAGCGTGTCAGTCACGCGCCAGAAGATGTAGCGGACCGACACCATGATCGAGAACAGCGCCAGGAAGATGGTGACGCCGCGTCCGGGGATGCGGGTCGCGATGAACAGCATCACGAAGCCGACCACGGCGAGCACGGCCTGCTGCACGGCGTCGAGCGGCGTGGTGGCGAAGACGTAGACCAGCGGCAGGGCGAGCAGGGAGAGCAGCGTGCTCTCCAGCGGCGAGCGCAGCAGCCGCGAGCCGCGCCAGCGCCGGATGCCGGCGGCGCTCATGCCAGGCCACGCAGCGGCTCGTTCCGTCCCGTGGCGGTCGGCAGGGCGGCGTCGATGCCGCGGGCGATCTCGCGCAGGTCCTCGGCCGCGAGGCTGGTCGGGGCGAAGTCGAGCAGGAGGCACTGGCAGGCCACCGCCTCGGCGATCGCCTGGTCGCGCGCGACGGCGCCGATCACGCGCGGCCCCATCAGGCGGATGACCGCCTCGGCGGCGGCGCGGCTCAGTCTCTGTTCCATGTCCACCTGATTCAGCACCACGCGCAGTCTGACATCGAGCGCCGTGGCGGCAGCGCCCGTGCCCAGGAAGCGGCCGGAGCTGATCTCCGGCACCAGCGCGGCGCTGGTGGCGTCGGCCAGCATCACGGCGATCAGCAGCGTCGACATCGGCGCGAGCAGGGCCAGGGCCGGCGTGGCCCCCGGCGCGGTGTCGGCGATCACCAGCAGGTCGGGATCGGCGAGCATCTCGCGCAGCGGTGTCAGCAGCAGTTCCGGCTCGCGCTCCAGCAGGCGGGCCAGCGCGAGCGCGCCGGGCAGGTCCGTGCCGCCGTGCGGCAGCAGCAGAAGGCCCGACGGGGTGGTGCGCAGGGCATGCCGCCAGCCGGCCCGGCGCGGCAGGTCCGTCATGAAGCCGATGCCGTCGGTCAGCGACACGCCGAAGTGGAGCCGCAGGGTGTTCTGCGGGTCGAGGTCGATGAGCACGACGCGGCGCCCCTGGCGATGCAGCGCATCGGCGACGTTGGCGGCGAGGGTGGTCTTGCCGACCCCGCCCTTGGGCGAGGCGAAGCTGATCAGTGGCATGCTTGCCCCGTCACCTGGTCGTGCGCAGCGTGTCGCGGAGGGCGTCCAAGGGCGTCGTCGGTTGCGCCTCCCCGTCGGCAATCCGGCGCAGCAGCGACGCCAGCGGCGTCGGCGTCAGGTCGGGGCGGGCCGAGGGGTCGCGCAATGCCCGGGCCCAGGAGGGATCGGATGACTGGCTCGCGGCATGCGGGGCGGGCGCGGGGACGGGGCGCGGCCGGCGCGGCGGCGGGAACGGGGCGCCGTGGCCTGCCCATGGGGACGGCATGCGGACCGGCGCCGGCGGCTGGAGCTCCGCCGCGGCACGCATCTCGGGCTCGCTCCGCAGCAGATCGTCGAGCAGTCGGTAGCGTGGCGCGGTGGCGGCGGGCGCGGGGGGTGGCCAGGCCGCCAGGATGGGCAGCGATGGCGGCAGGGAAGGGGAGGATGGGGAAGTCAGCCGGTCCGGCGTGGCCGTCGGGTCGGAGGGGGCGGCAGGGGAGGGCATGGCGGGTGGTGGCGGAGCGGCGCCCGATGCCGCGCCCGGTGCTGCGCCCGGTGCCGCCGGCGGCGGGATCGCATCCGCCCTGACCGGGTCATTGCCGAAACTCCGGTAACGCATGCCGGGCATGCGAAGCACCCTGGCGACATGTACGATATCAGAGTCGTTGCCCATGCCGGGATCCGTCTTTCCAGGAGCGGGAAGGTCTTTCTCCGCAGCGTCCATCGGGGTCTGCGGTGCTGCTCACGGCACGGGCTGCCCCGTACTGCCTTCCCGGCGCGCAAGACGGGCCAAACAGGTCAGCGAAGCCGAGTAGTAGTCTTCCTGAATAGATACGGGCGGCAGTTGCAACGCGGTTTCCACCTGCTCCATTTGCGCGCGTACAAGGCGCGACACCGCCATTATTCCGGGTGTAGCTGAATAATGCGAAATCGAGTCGTCGGTCAATGATGCCCAGGCCGGCGGCGCGGCCTGCGGCATGGCCTGCCAGAAGGCGGCGGCGGCGATGGCGGGAGGTTCCTGGCGCAGCCCGGCCCAGGTCAGGAAGAGCGGCACGCGCACGGCGTCGTAGGAGAAGCGCGCCGGCCAGCCCTCCGCCGGGCGGACGGTGCCGTCTGGCGCCAGGGCCAGCCAGTCCGGCGGCAGGCCCCAGCGTCCGAATCGGGCACGCCGCAACAGGGTGAGGCCATCGGCGGTCAGCGTCAGCCAGCCGGGATCGGGCGCGGCGCCGGCCAGGGCGCGCAACGCCGGAAAGACGTAGTAGGACGGGTTGACGACCAGCGTGCCGCCGCGCTCGAAACCCTGGCGGCCCGGCAGCAGCACCGCCAGGCGGCCGGCGCGGCGCACGTTGAGCCGGAGTACCGCCTGCGCGGTGGCGACCGCCTCGGCCTGCGCCTCGGCACGTCGCCAGCGCCTGGCGCCGGTCAGCAGGCCCCAGGCGATGTAGAGATCCCCGTCGGTGGCGTTGTTGCGGTCGCTGACGGGATTGGCCGCGCCGGGCCGGAAGCGCCAGGCGTGCAGGCCGGAGGGCAGGCGCAGGGTGCGTCGGGTCCATTCCCGGATCCGGTCGAAGCCTTCCCGGTCGTCGCCATGCGCCGCGAGCAGCAGCCCCAGCCCCTGGCCCTCGGAATGCGAGATGCCGCCGTTGCCGGTGTCGACGATCCGTCCCTCCGGCGCCAGGAAGCGGTCGCGGAAGCGATGCCAGTCGGCGCGGCCCTCGTCCGGATCGGCGCGCCGCTCCCCGGCCTGAAGCGGGCCGGCGGGCAGCGGGAGGAGCGCGGCGGCGCGCAGCAGGTGGCGGCGGGTGGGCATCGGATCTGCCAACCCTTGTAGCCGCCCACGCTCCACGGAAGGTTAATGTCGTGGCATGCATCGGCGCTTCCCGGCGTCAAGGTGCCGTGACCTGTCCGATCGCGGGTGCCGGCGATGGCGGGCGGGCCCTCCGGGAACCGCCGTCCGTCCGGCCCCGGCCCTACTGGCTGGCCCAGATGATCCGGTGCATCCAGGCGAGCTCCGGCAGGTCGAAGCCGTAGTTCGGGTGCAGCGGGTTGAGGCTGGCCAGCTCGACCCGCTTGGCGGACTGGCGCAGCAGCTCCTTGGCCATCACCTCGCCGCGCTGGGTGCGCACCACCACGCGGTCGCCGCGCCGCACCGGGGCGGAGGGCGAGACCACCACCACGTCGCCGTCGCGGAACACCGGCTCCATCGAATCGCCCGAGATCTCCAGCGCATAGGCGTTGGGGTCGCCGATCTCGGGCAGCGCGATCTCGTCCCAGCCGCCGCCGACGGGGAAGCCGCCATCGTCGAAGTAGCCGTCGCCGCCGGCCTGGGCGAGGCCGATCAGCGGGATTCGCCGGGGGCCGTTCGGACGGCCGCGCGGCATGGCCGGGATTCCGGTGACCAGGGAGGCGAAGGCGTCGATCCCGGTGCCGGTGGCGCCGAGCACCTTGGCGATCGATTCGGTGGAGGGCCAGCGCGAACGGCCATCGCTGCTGGACCGCTTCGAGGGGTTGAAGGCGGTGGGGTCGAGCCCGGCACGGCGCGCCAGCCCGGAGGGCGAAAGCCCGTGCTCGGCGGCGAGCGCATCGATCGCCCGCCAGATGTCCTCGTGACGCATGGGCAAGATATCCTAGGTCCTGAGTCCGAATGCAATAGGAACGTGATCCTTTTAACGCTTGCGCAACACATCTATCCCTGGTTTATGTTCACTAAGTGTTCATCGCGCATTGCGCGCAGGAGACAACGCAATGGCAACCGCTTCCCTCGCCAGCCGTGCCCCGGTCTTCGCCACCCTGGCGAAGACCGAGCCCTTCCACTCGGCCGAGGAGGCCTGGATGTGGACCATGGCGGCGCTGGTAGCGCGCCGCGACGGCGCGCGCGTGGTCGCCGGCCTCGGCCGCAAGGCGCGCCCCTGCGAGCCCGATGACGTGGTGCGCTGCCTGGACCGCCTGTACCGGCAGCGGCGCGTCCAGCTCGCGCATGCGCGGGTGCTGCGGCTCTGGGGCGAGCGCCAGCAGGCGCCCGATCCGCGCTATCCGATCGAGCGCGGCGACTGGACGCTGTGGAAGGAGGCGCTGGACCGGCTGGAGTGGCCGCTGCGCGTGAAGGGAATCGTGGCGTGAGCGGGCTGGAGACCGTGGCGGTCGGCGGGGAGGAGCCTGCGGACGCGGCCCGGCGGGCGGGCGGGGCGGCGCGCCCCACGCATCGCCGGCTGCCCGAGGACCAGTCGCAGCTGCTCTGGATCGCCTTCGGCGGGCAGGCGGACCAGACCTGGCTGCGGCCGCTGCGGCCGGGCTTCCGCCACTGCTTCGCGGCGCTGCGCGACGCGGAGGGCTGGACGGTGCTCGACCCGCTTTCCGGCCGGCTGCTGGTGGCGCGCCTGCCGGTGCCGGTGGGGTTCGACCTGCCGGGCTTCTACCGCCGCGCGGGGATGGCGGTGCTCGGCCCCTACCGGCCGGGGCAGGCACGGCCGCGGCGGCTGCCGCCGTTGCTGCCCTTCTCCTGCGTCTCGCTCTGCCGGTCGCTGCTGGGCGCCGAGGCGCCGTTCGCCGTGACGCCGTGGGGGCTCTTCCGGGCCCTGAACAAAATCGCAGGTGATAGGAAAAAAATCTTGACGGGTGGTTTCGTCCCGGGCTAGAACCACTCCTGTCAACGGGCGAGGTGCGCCCGTTGCTCTCCTCCCGGTCCTACCGAACTGCGCGGGCCCGATCCTCTCCAGGATCGGGCCCGCGGCTTTTTGGGGCGGCTCCCGGGAGCAGGCAGGCATCGCGAGAGGAGTTGGGACGCCATGGGGGGCATCTTCAGCAGCCCGAAGCCGACCGTGGTCGGGCCGGCCGCGCAGCCGAACCAGACCGTGGTGACGCCGGTCGCGGCCGGGCCGGGTCCGGCGCAGGTCGCGTCACAGGGTCGGGTGGACGCCATGGACCAGGTGCAGCGCGGCATGACCGGGCTGATCGCCACGGCGCCGGGCGGCGTGCTGAGCCAGGCGATGCCGATCGCCACCCGCAAGACGCTGCTGGGCGAGTGACGCGCATGGCCGATGTCGCGCCCGTCCCTGCCGCCGCCGGCATTTCTCCCGAGGAGATCCTCGGACGCTACCGGCGCGCCCGCGACCGGCGGCTGCCCTGCGAGGGCGTCTGGCAGGAATGCTACGACCACGTGATGGCGCGCCTGCCGGGCAGCGGCGGGCCGGCGCTCTACGACGGAACGGCGGCGGACGCGGTGGAGCAGCTCGCCGCCTCGCTGCTGGCGGAGCTGACGCCGCCCTGGTCGCGCTGGGTCGGCCTGCGGGCGACGCGCGCCGAGCCTGATCTCGACAGCCCGGCGGCGATCGCCGAGGCGCGCGCCGTCGAGACGGCGGCGGAGACGCTGCAAGGCCATATCGACCGCTCCAACTTCGCGATGGAGATGCACCAGGCCTTCCTGGACCTGGTGATCGCCGGCACCGGCGTGCTGCTGGTGGAGGAGGCGCCGCCGGGCGAGGCCTCGGCGCTGCGCTTCACCGCCGTGCCGCTGCGCGAGGCGGTGCTGGAGGAAGGCGTTTCCGGCCGGCTCGACACGGTGTACCGCACGGCGCGACTCTCGCCGGCGACGCTCCTCTCGCGCTTCCCGCGCGCCGTGCTGCCGCGCGCCGTGCGCGACCGGGCGACCGAGGGCGAGGCCGCCTTCCTCGAGGTGGTGGAAGCGGTGTGGCCGGATGCGGCCCCGCCGGGGATGCGGGCGCCGGGCAGCGGCTACCGCTATGCCGCCGTGCTGGACGATGCGGGCGCCGGCCCGGTGCTGCTGGCCGAGGGACGCTTCGCCGAGAACCCGTTCGTCGGCTTCCGCTGGCTGAAGGCGCCGGGCGAATCCTACGGCCGCGGCCCGGTGGCCAAGGCGCTGCCGGACATCCGCACCGCCAACAAGGTGGTGGAGCTGGTGCTGAAGAACGCCTCGATCGCGGCGACCGGCATCTGGCAGGCCGACGATGACGGCGTGCTGAACCCGGCGACGGTGCGGCTGGTGCCGGGGGCGATCATCCCCAAGGCGCCGGGCAGCGCCGGGCTGACGCCGCTGGCCGCGCCCGGCAACTTCAACGTCTCGCAGATCGTGCTGGAGGACCTGCGCGGGCGGATCCGGCACGCGCTGCTGGCCGACCGGCTGGGCCCGACGCTCGACGCGCGCATGACCGCGACCGAGGTGCTGGAGCGCTCGGCCGAGACGGCGCGGCTGCTCGGCGCCACCTACGGCCGCCTGCAGGCGGAACTCCTGACGCCGCTGCTGCTGCGCTGCCTCTCGGTGCTGCGCCGGCGCGGCGAGGTGCCCGCCTACCTGCTCGACGGGCAACGCGCGGCCGTGCGCTTCGCCAGCCCGCTGGCGCGGGTGCAGGGGCGCGAGGACGCCGCCAACGCGCTGCTCTTCCTCAAGGCCGTGGCCGGGATCGGCCCGGCGGCGACGGCGCAGATCGACCCGGCGGGCACGACGCGCTGGCTGGCGCGCACGCTGGGCGTGCCGGTCGAACTGCTGGTGGGTGCCGTGCCCGCGAGCCCCGAACCGGCGGCGCGCCCCACGCCCGCCGCCAACCCTTCCGCCCCTCAGGAGTGAACGCCCGCATGTCCGAGGACCTGTTGCAGACCGCGCTCGACGACGACACGGCCGAGGCGCCCGCCGAGACGCCGTCCTCCGGACGGCCTTCCTACGTGCCGGAGAAGTTCTGGGACCCGGTGCTGGGCGAGCTGCGCGTCGATGCGCTGCTGAAGTCCTATCGCGAGCTGGAGCGGCGCCTGTCGCAGCGCTTCCAGCCGCCCGGCGACGACGCGCCGGAGGAGGAGCGGCTGCGCTTCCGCCGGGCGCTCGGCGTGCCGGATGCGCCGGAGGATTACGGCATCGAGGCGAAGCACCCGCTCGCCGGGCCGTGCCCGGTGGTGAATGCGCGGCTGCACGAGGCGGGCTTCACGCCGCCGCAAGCGCAGCTCGTCTACGACCTCGCGGCCGAGCGCATGGGGCCGCTGATCGCCGAGGCGACCGCGCAGTTCGAGGCGGAGCGGCAGCTCGACCGGCTGCGCGCGCATTTCGGCGGCGACGACCGCTTCCGCCGGATTGCCGCGCAGATGGCCGCCTGGGGGCGCGCCAGCCTGCCGGCGCCGGTGTTCCAGGCGCTCAGCACCACCTACGAGGGCGTGGTGGCGCTGCACCAGATGATGGGCAGCGACGAGCCCGCCATGCCGCGCAGCACCGAGGCGCCGGCCGCGGCCGACGAGGCGGAGCTGCGGGCGATGATGCGCGACCCGCGCTACTGGCGCGCGCGTGAGCCGGCCTTCGTGAACCGGGTGACGGAAGGGTTCCGGCGCCTGGTGGGCGGCTGAGGCGGGGGGAGGGCACCGCCCTCCCCAGACCCCCGTTCCATCATCGGGGAGGGCACCGCCCTCCCCGAACCCCCGTTCCATGATCGGGGAGGGCACCGCCCTCCCCGAACCCCTCCGGCGAGGGGCGCCGCCCCCCAATCTCCCTTGGCGATCCCCGCCGGGGGCGAAGCCCCCCGGCCCCCCCCCGTTCGGTCATGGGCTCGTGTGGCTGAGCCGCCGGGGTCCAACGCCGGCAGAGGTCCAGGAAGCTGGTCGGACGCGATGCGTCCGACCCTGGCGGATGGGTTCCAGGGAGGGCGGCGCCTTCCCTGAAGGGGGCCGGGGGCGGAGCCCCTGGCCCCGGCGACCCTGTTCCAGAACGAGATTCCGCCGCGCCCAACCCGCGCTCCGCGCGGGCGCGCGGCGTGCTGCGCCGTCTCCGGCCCCGCGCGAGCGGGCAAGCCGTGGGCGTCGATTCCGGCCGCAACCCCACTCAAGAGGCGACGCATGTCCGCTTCCATCGACCAGGCCTTCATCAAGCAGTTCCAGGCCGAGGTGCACGAGGCCTTCCAGCGCCAGGGCTCCAAGCTGCGCGGCACGGTGCGCTCCAAGACCGGCGTGCGCGGCGCTTCCACCATCTTCCCGCGCGTCGGCAAGGGCACGGCGGCCGCCAAGGCGCGCAACGGCTCGGTGCCGGTGATGAACCTCGACCACAGCACGGTCGAGTGCTTCCTGCAGGACTATTACGCGGGCGACTGGATCGACAAGCTCGACGAGCTGAAGACCAACGTGGACGAGCGCGCGGTGGTGGCGCATGCCGGCGCCTACGCGCTGGGCCGCAAGACCGACGAGCTGATCATCGCGGCGCTCGACACGGCGACGAGCGAGGCGATCGGCACCGATGCCGGCACGACGGACGGCGACGGGCTGACCAAGGCCAAGGTGCTGCTGGCCTTCCAGATGCTCGGCGCGGCCGACGTGCCGGATGACGGCAACCGCTTCGCGGTGGTGGGCTGGAAGCAGTGGAGCGACCTGCTGCAGATCCAGGAATTCGCCAACGCGATGTATGTCGGCGACGACGCGCTGCCCTGGAAGGGCACGCAGGCGAAGCAGTGGCTGGGCGCGCTGTGGCTGCCGCACTCGGGCCTGACCAAGAACGGCACCACGCGCTACTGCTACTTCTTCCACCGGAACGCGGTGGGCCATGCCGTGGCTTCCGAGGTGGTGACCGACATCACCTGGCACGGCGACCGCGCGGCGCACTTCGTCAACAACATGATGTCGCAGGGCGCGGCGCTGATCGACGGCACCGGCGTGGTGCGCATGCGCTGCCGCGAGTGACCGGCGCGGGCTGAGACGGGCCCCGGCGGCGCGTCGCCGCCGGGGCCGCTTCTCCCGGTTCCCGTTCCATCCGCCCGCCCCATCGCTGCCCGTCCCATCGCTGCCCGTCCCATAGCTGGAGGCCATCATGGCGCTCAACGCGCTCGCCCTCTGCTCGCGCGCCCTGCTGAAGATCGGTGCCCAGCCCATCGCCTCGCTGGAGGAAGGCACGGCCGAGGCGGAGGTGGCGGCCAACCTCTATCCCGCGACGCGCGACGCGCTGCTCTCGGCCCACCCCTGGGGCTTCGCCAGCGCGCAGGCGACGCTGCCGCGTCTCGCCGCCTCGCCGGTGGCCGACTACGCCTACGCCTTCCAGGTGCCGGCCGACCTGATGCGCGTGCTCTCGGCGGGCGCCTGCGGGCGCGGCAGCGGGCTGGCCTACCGGCTGGACGAGCAGCGGCTGCTCTGCGATTCGCCGACGGTGGTGCTGAGCTACCTGTTCCGCCCCGACGAGAGCCGCTTCCCGCCGCACTTCGCCGCGGCGCTGGTGGCGCGCCTCGCGGCCGAATTCTGCCTGCCGCTGACCGAGAACAGCAGCCGCACCGACATGCTGTACCGGCGCGCCGATGCCGAGCTGGAGGCGGCGAGGCTGGTGGACAGCCAGCAGGACACGCCGCGCGCCATCACCGACTTCCCGCTGATCGCGGTCCGGGGCTGAGCGCATGGCCGCGATCCGCTCGGTCCAGACCAATTTCACCGCCGGCGAGGTCTCGCCGGCGCTGCTCGGGCGCGTCGACCTGCGCGCCTACGCCAACGGCGCCGCGACGCTGCGCAACGTGTTCATCCAGCCGACGGGTGGCGTGACGCGCCGGCCCGGGCTGCGGCACGTCGCGACGCTGCCGGGTGCGGCGCGGCTGATCGCCTTCGAGTTCAACACCGAGCAGACCTACCTGCTGGTGCTGACGGACGGCCTGCTCTCGGTCTATCGCGACGACGCGCTGCTGGCCGCCGTGGCCGGGCCGTGGACGGCGGCGATGCTGCCGCAGCTCGCCTGGACGCAGAGCGCCGACACGCTGCTGCTCTGCCATCCGGCGATGCAGACGCAGCGCATCACCCGCACCGCGGATGCGAGCTGGACGGTGCAGGGCCTGGTCTTCACCCGCCAGCCCTTCCACCGCTTCGTCGATCCCGCCGTGACGCTGACCGCCTCGGCGGCGAGCGGCAGCGTGACGCTGACGGCCTCGGGCGCAGCGTTCGCGGCGGCGCATGTCGGCACGCAGTTCCGGATCGGCGGCAAGCGCGTGCTGGTCACGGCGGTGGCCTCCGCGACCCAGGCCACGGCGAACGTGGAGGAGACGCCGGTGCCCACCGCCGCGACGCGGGACTGGGACGAGGCCGCCTTCTCCGCCGTGCATGGCTGGCCGGTGACGATGGGCTTCCACCAGGGGCGCCTCGTGATCGGTGGCTCGCGCGACCTGCCGAACCGGCTGTGGCTGTCGCGCTCGGGCGACCTGTTCGACTTCGACCTCGGCACCGGGCTCGACGACGAGGCGATCGAGTTCGGCATCGTCTCCGACCAGGTGAACGCGGTGCGCGGCCTGTTCTCGGGCCGCGCGCTGCAGGTCTTCACCTCGGGCAGCGAGTGGACGGTGAGCGGCGAGCCGCTGACGCCCGCCTCGATCCAGCTCAACCGGCAGACCCGGATCGGCTCGCCGGTCGCGCGGATGGTGCCGCCGGTGGAGGTGGACGGCTCCACCCTGTTCGTCGCCCGCAACGGGCGCGCGGTGCAGGAGCTGGCCTACGCGACCACCACGATCGGCGCCTGGCAGGTCAACGACCTGACGCTGCTGGTCAAGCACCTGATCGAGACGCCGGTGGCGCTCTGCTACGACCAGGTCGGGCGGCTGCTGCACGCGGCGATGGCGGACGGCACGCTGGCGACGCTGACGCTCTACCGCACCGAGGAGGTGACGGCCTGGACCGCGCAGCAGACGGACGGTGCCTTCCGCGACCTCGCCGAGATCGAGGGCACGGTCTGGGCCGTGGTGGAGCGCGCCGGCGGCTTCCGGCTGGAGCGGTTCGACGCGGCGCTCTCCCTCGACGCGGCGCTCTCCGGCACGGCGAGCCCGGCGAAGGTGAGGTGGACCGGGCTCGACCATCTCGAAGGGCGCACCGTCGGCGTGCTGGCCGACGGCGCGCCGCGCGACGACGAGACGGTGGCGGGCGGCGCGATCACGCTCGACGAGGAGGCCGGCACGGTGCAGGCCGGGCTGCCCTTCAGCCACGTGATCGAGCCGCTGCCGCCCGCGCTCACCCTCGGCGCGGGCGTCAGCGCGGCGCCGCTGCGGCTGGTCTCCGTGACCTTCCGCCTGCTGGAGACGGCGGCGCTCGCGGTCGATCTCGGCCAGGGCGCGCAGCCCGTGCCGTTCCGCCGGCTCGACACGGCGCTGCTCGACGCGGCGCCGCCCGCCTACAGCGGCGACGTGATGCTGCGCGGCCTCGGCTGGCGGCGCGACGCCATGAGGCCGCTCTGGCGCATCGAGGACGACGCGCCGCTGCCGCTGACCCTGCTCTCCGTCACGACGGATGCGAGGATGAACGACTGATGTCCCAGCTCTCCTCCTATGCCTCGCTCGCCAATGCGGGCGCGCAGATCTACGGCCAGGTCCGCCAGGGCCTGGAGGAGCGCGAGATGGCGCAGGCGCAGCGCGGGCTGGCGCAGACGCAGAACCTCGCGCGCACCCAGGCGCTGGCCGCGGACTACGACACCGGGCGGCAGGCGCGCGCGACGCAGCTCGCGCAGAACCTCGCCGGCGCCGCGGCCGAGGCCGGCGGCGCCGGGTTGCAGCCGGGCGACGGCTCGGCCGGCGCGGTGGCGTCCGGCATCCGCCAGCGCGCCGCGGCGACGCAGGATGCCGCGGACCAGGAGTTCAACACGCAGCTCGCGGCGCAGCCGCGCTCGCTGCTCGCCCCGGACAGCTCCTTCGGCGACTTCCTCAATGCCGGCCGCTCCTTCGGCTCGGTCTTGCAGTCGCTGATCGGCTGAGCCGCCGCGCCGTCCCCGCCCCCGAATCCGAGAGACCCGCATGGCCGAGCACATCCGGATCGGCGACGTCGCGCCGCGCGTCCAGTACGCGGCAGACGGCGTCCAGACCGCCTTCACCTATCCCTTCCCGATCTTCGAGGCGGGGGACATCGAGCTGCGCCTGGACGGCGTGCCGAACGGAAATTTCACCGTGCTCGGCGCCGGCCAGTCCGAGGGCGGCAGCATCGTGCTCGGCAGCGCGCCCGCCGCCGGCACGCTGGTGACGCTGCGCCGCCGGCTGACCGTCGAGCGGATCACCGACTTCCAGAGCAACGGCGTGCTGCGCGCGAGGACGCTGAACGACGAGCTGGACTTCCAGACCGCCGCGCTCCAGGAGGTGCAGGACGACATCGGGAATGCGCTGCGGCTCGACCCCGCCGAGGTCGGCGGCCGGGTCACGCTGCCGCTGCGCGCGGCGCGCGCCAACCGTCTGCTCGGCTTCGACGGCAGCGGCGACGTCGCGGTGTTCGACCGCGGCGACGGGCTGCTCGGCGTGGCGTATCCGGGCGGCGTGCCGCGCACCGTCGAGGACAAGATGGCCGAGCGGCTGACCGCGCGCGACTTCGGCGCGGTGGGCGACGGCGCCACCGACGACTGGCCGGCGCTGCAGGCGGCGATGAACGCCGCCGGCGCCTCGGGCAAGCTGCTGGAGATCGGCGAGGGGACGTTCCGCGTCACCCAGCCGCTCGGCCTGCCCACGGCGGCGGCCGGCCTGGTGATGCTCGGCAGCATCCTCTACGCCGGGCCGGACGGCCGGGCGGCGCTGATCATCGGCGACGGCGGCACGTCGCGCGGCCGGCAGAAGGTCTACATGGGGCTGCGCGTCCTGCGCAACGCGCAGGCCGACTGGAGCAGCGAGGCCGACATCGGCATCCTGCTGCGCAACCTCGACGGCTGCCGGATCGAGATCCTGCAGGTCGAGAAGTTCACCATCGGCGCGCGCACGCTGGGCGACGCCACCGGCATGCAGGAATGCACCTTCTTCCTCGGCCGCTTCGTGGACAACCGGATCGGGCTCGACATCCACACCGGCACGGCGAGCGGCTGGAACAACTCGCACCGCTACTACGGCGGCCAGTTCGCCGTCACCAGCACCACGCGGGACTGGGTGATCGACCGCTTCGGCGTTCGCCTCTCGGCGGAAGCCGGGGCCTACGTGGCGCACAACCGGCACATCTTCGACGGGCCGTCCTTCTCGCTCCAGGCGCGCGACAAGCCCTTCGCCGGCATCCCGTTCCTGAGCGACGTGACCAGCCGCGGCCTGATCGCGCGCGACATCCGCATGGAGGCGTGCTCGGCCTATGTCGCGCGCCACACCGGCGGCGCGCAGGATCACCTGTACGAGATCGCCTGGGCCAGCCAGGGCTACCTGCTCGACATCGACTACACCGCCACCGCGACGCGCGTCGGCTCCGTGGTGCGCAGCCTGCACCAGGCAGGGGGGCACCGCGAGGCGGTGCGCGAGCTGGCCTCCGTGCCCAGCCTGCGCGCGGCGGCGATCCGCTGGAGCGCCACCGAGTACGGCTTCGAGAAGCTGGCCTGCCTGTCCACCTCGCCCGCCGGCTCGCCGACCACCCTGGCCGGCCTCGCCTATCCGGCGCTCGACGCCTACGGGCTGAGCGACCGCGGCGTGGTGCTGACCGGCGGGCGCGGCCTCGGCTTCGTCGTCGATGCGCGCAACTGCCGCGAATTCGCGCTCGCCGTCGATGCCGACAGCCCGCGCCTCGTGGTGCAGTGCTTCGATGCCGGCATGAACCTGCTGACCAGCGGCAACCTCGTGCGCCTCTCGGGCCAGTCGGTCGCCTACGCCGCCGGTCCGCGCTGGTGGCAGGCCTCGGCCGACATGACGGATGCCGGCCTGACCCGCCTCCAGACCGTCCGCCTCGATGCCGGCGTGGCCTACGCCATCATCGGTCTCGCCCGCATCGACACGGATTACGAGGTGCGGGCGATGCGCCTCGCCTGCGACCCGGCCTTCTCGCCCGCCGTGCTGTACGGGCTGCCGGGCCTGCCGCTCGGCCGGCGCGAGATCGTCGTGGAATCCGCCTACACCCCGCCCGCCATCGCCGGCGGCGCCAACGTGCAGACGGAGATCGCCGTCACCGGTGCCCGCGTCGGCGACTTCGTGCAGGTGGGCTACAGCCAGAACAACTCGGCGATCGTGCTGCTCGGCCAGGTCAGCCGCAACAACTACGTCATGGTGACGCTCTGGAACCGCGCCGGGGGCAGCATCACGCTCGACGCCGGCACGCTGCGCCTGCGGGTGCAGAAGGCATGAGCCGGCGCGGCAAGGCCCCGCTGCTGCCGGATACCGGGCCGGCGATCCGGCGCGTCTATCGGGACTACGAGCGCTTCATCGAGGAGGCACCCGCCAGCGGCGGCGATGCCAAGCTGTTCGCCGCGCACCATGCCGCCTGCCGCGCGGCGCTCGCGCATGTCGAGCACCTCATCAAGCTCGGGCGGACCGATGGCGGCGAGGCGGCGGCGCCGGCCGCCGCGCTGCTCGACGACCTGCGCCGCCGCATGGCGGCGGAGGATGACGGCAACGCCGAAGGGGAGATGGATGACGACGGCGCCGGCTGACTTCGTCGAGTTCCTCTGGCTCTGGAACAACGCCCAGGGGCAGGTGACGCCGCCGCTGCACCGGCGCATCGCCCGCTGGCTGCAGGATGCCCGCTCGGCCGGCCATCGGCGCCTGCTGCTCCAGGCCTTCCGCGGCTGCGGCAAGTCCACGCTGGTCGGGCTGTACTGCGCCTGGCTGCTGGCGCTCAGGCCGGAGACGCGCATCCTGGTGCTGGCGGCCGACCTGCCGCTCGCCACCAAGATGGTGGCGACGGTGCGCCGGATCATCGAGCGCCACCTGCTCTGCCGCCACCTGCTGCCCGACGCGCCGGAGGCCTGGGCCTCGGACCGCTTCACCGTGGCGCGGGAGGGCGCGCTGCGCGATCCCTCCATGCTGGCGCAGGGCATCGGCGGCAACATCACCGGCACGCGCGCCGAGGTGATCGTCTGCGACGATGTCGAGGTGCCCGGCAATTGCGACACGCCGGGCAAGCGCGCCGAGCTGCGCGAGCGGCTGACCGAGACGGAGTTCGTGCTCGTGCCCGACGGCACCATCCTCTATGTCGGCACGCCGCACACGGCGGAGAGCCTGTACCTGCATCCTGACCGGGGTGAGGCGTATCTCGCCGGCTATCGCCGCCTCACCGTGCCGCTGCTCGACACGGCCGGCCGCAGCGCCTGGCCGGAGCGCTTTCCCTGCGCCACCGTCGCCGCGCTGCGCGACCGCGTCGGGCCGCTGCACTTCCGCCGGCAGATGCTGCTGGAGGCGGTGGCGTCGGAGGCGGCGCGGCTCGATCCGGCCGCCCTGGTCCGCTACGACGCCGAGCCCGAGTACCGCGAGGCGAACGGGCAGGGGCTGCTGACCCTGCTCGGCCGCCGGCTGCTGGCGGGCGGCGGCTTCTGGGACCCGGCCTACGGGCGTCCGGAGGGCGGTGACGCCTCGGTGCTCGCCGTGGTGTTCAACGACGGCGAGGGCAACCACCACCTGCACCGTCTGCTCTACCTGACGCACGACCCCGACGCGCCCGACGACGCCGCGACGCAGCAGTGCCGCGCCGTGGCGCGCCTGGCGCGCGAGCTGCGCCTGCCCGTGGTGCGCGTCGAGACCAACGGTCTCGGCCGCTTCCTGCCCGGGCTGCTGAAGCGCGAGATGGCGCTGGCCGGCGCCGCCTGCGCCGTGCTGGAGCACCACAGCCACCGCAACAAGGCCGAGCGCATCCTGGCGGCGCTCGATCCCGCCCTCGCGGCGCGCCGGCTGCATGCGCATGAAAGCGTGTTCCGCACGCCCTTCCCGCGCGAGATGGCGGAATGGCACCCGAAGGCGACGAGCGTGCGGGACGACGCGCTGGACGCGGTGGCGGGGTGCCTGCTGGCGGAGCCGGTGCGGCTGCCGCGCGTGGCGCCGGCGGTGCGGGGGCCGGGGTGGCGGGGCTAGGACCGGGGCTCCGCCCCGGGACCCCGGCGAGGGGCGCTGCCCCTTCGATCCCCGCCAAGGGGCGAAGCCCCCTTGGATCCCCCATGTCGGAAGAGAGGTCCCGGCGGTCGCAACACCCGGGCCCCGAACGAACAGAGGTGCAGGAGGGCCTCGCCCTCCTGCCGGATGGGGGCCGGGGAAGGCGGCGCCTTCCCCGAACTTCCCCGCAGCCGAACCGGAACCCCGGTTCAGGCGATCATCGGCGGCGGCACCGGGGCGAGGTCGAAGCGCACCTCCTTCACGCCCGGGATGCCTTCCGCCAGCACGCGCAGGCCCCGCTCCACGTCGCGGGAGTCGCAGAAGCCGTTGAAGGAGACGACGCCGTCCTGCACGCTCGGGAAGATGTAGTAGGCACCGGTCCAGGACTGCCGGCGCATCTCGGCGTTCAGGCGGCGCTCGATCTCGGCGTCGGTGGAGGTCGTGGCGCCCGGCTCCGGGGCCGAGAGCAGCGCCTTCATCAGGTCGGCGCGCGAGAGGATGCCGACCAGCTTGCCGTCCCGCACCACGGGCAGGCGGCGGATGCGGTGCTCCTCCAGCAGCTTCGCGGCATGGGCGACGCTGTCCTCCTCGCCGATGGTCATGGGCGAGGCGGACATCACGTCGCGCACCGTGCGGCCATGCGCCTGGGCGTAGCTCAGCGCCTGGCTCGGCGCGGAGTCGATCAGCCGGTGCAGCCAGGAGCGCGGCTTCTCCTCGGGGGCGGCAATCTGGCGCAGCAGGTCGCCCTCGCTGATCACGCCGATCACCGTGCCGTCCGCGTCCACCACCGGCGCGCCGGAGATGCCACGCTCGGCGAACAGGCTGGCCACGGCCCGCACCGGGGTTTCCGGGCGCACCGTCAGGGCACCCTTGGTCATGACATCGCGAACCTGCATCTCGGCTCCTCCTTTCGTTGCGTCCACCGACCGTCCGACGGTCGGGGGCCGTGGCATGGGGCACGGCGCGGCCCCGGCGGGCGCCGCGCGGCATCCCGCGGGAAATACCCGGCCTCCACCTGACACGGTCAGGTGGAAACCGCTTTAGCGTGCCGGCCGGTCGCCGGAATTGATCCAGGTCTACGGCGACAGGTCTACAGCAAACCTCGGCCCGGCTGGGACTGCTGTTTGCTGCAGGTCCTTGTTTTCAGGGCGGATTCGCGCCGCCGGCCGTCTGCCCCCCGCGCGGGTGGTCCGCCCGGCCCGCCCGCGCGGGGTGGACCGGCCACCGCCGCGCGCGTCAGGCGGCGTTGCCGGCGGGCCGTGCCGCCGGCCGCCCCAGCACCTCGCTGCCGTGCCGGGCCCGTCCGGCCGCGGTGAGTTCGAAGCGCCCGTCACGGCGGCGGGCGCAGAAGCCCATCGTCTCCAGCCGCTCCAGGCAGGGCCCGTCCTTCAGGTCCGCGGGGCGGCCGCTGGTGCCGGCGAGGCTCAGCCGATGCAGCGCCGCCCGGCAGCAGGTCTCCAGATAAGGCTGGTCCCACAGCCGCTCGTTCAACGCCGGTCCTCCGTCCGTGGCCGGGCTGGCCCCGCCACGCCGGGACGGTCCCGCCTCGATGCTCGTCGCCGCGACCGGGACGGCCGCATGCCGCCCGGCGCCGATCCGCGCCTGCCCAGGAACCGCATCGGCAGGGGGCACGCAAGCCCCCGCCGGCCCTTTCGGTCGCCCATCGCCGCCTTCGTCCCGAACCCCGGGACCGCTTCCGTCGGCCTTCCCCTTTCCCCCGGCCCCAACCCCCGCAAAGGAGCCCGCGATGCCGGCAGGTCCCATCGACCCGTCCTGGTGGATCACCGTCGTCGAGATCCCGGTCGTGGCGGCGCTGTTCCGCATGATCCACGGCCTGCGACGCGACCTCGACGGCCGCATCGAGCGCGGCGACCGCCGCGATTCCGATGCCGTCAGCCGCACGCGCGACGATCTGGCCGAGTTCAAGCACGACGTCGCCCGCACCTACGTGCCGCTGTCGCTGATCCGCGACGTCGATGCCCGCCTGACGCAGCACCTGCTGCGCATCGAGAACAAGCTGGAGAGGCTCGCCCGGGCCGCCGCCGAGCCGCCCGGACGTCCTCTCCCGCCAACCCCGCCGCACGCCACGGCACCCTCCATCCCGCCCGAGCAGGAACCCGCCCGATGAGCGCCGCCTCGAACGCCGCCCTTCCGCCCGCCGCCGCCCGGCACGATGCCGCGCAGACGATCGCCGTGCTCGCCCGCACCCTCTGGGCCGAGGCAGGGACGCGCCCGGTGCGCGCCATCGAGGCGCTGGCGGCCCTGGTCGTGAACCGGGCCCGCATCACGGCGGCGCCGGGCGAGGTGCAGCAGCGGGCGCGGCACTGGGGGCAGGGCATCGCCGGCGTCTGCCGCGCCCCCTTCCAGTTCCCCTGCTGGAACCCGAACCATCCGCGTCACCGGGCCATGCTGGCGGTGCCGGAAGGCGACGGCGCGCTGGCGATCTGCCGCCGCATCGCCGCCCGCGCCGTGGCCGGCGCGCTGCCCGATCCGACCGGTGGCGCCACCCACTACCACGATGCCGCCATCCTGCCGGGCTGGGCGGTGGGCGAGGTGCCGCTGGCCGAGTGCGGCGGGATGGTGTTCTACGGCCTGGAAGGCCGGGACGGCGCCGGCCGGCCGGCACGGCCCGGGCCGGGGCTCGCCGTGGTGTGATACGGGCGGCGCGATGCCGGCCGGCACAGGCCATGGCTTGTGCCCGGCCGGTATCGTGCGGGGCTGCGGGACGGGGCCGCGCGCCGGGCCGGCGAATCAGGCGGGTCCGCACAAGGGCGGGCCCGCATGACCGGCGCATGGCCACCGCCCGCCCGGGTGGCCTCGTCCGCCGCGCCTTTCGCGGAGCATGTTCCGCTTCCGAGGCCTGCCGGGCCGGGGGCGACGTGGCCCCCTTGTTGGCACGGCCTTCCGGTACCGATATCACTGCCGGGCCGGCTAGTCGGGATCGCCGGCGAAGGCCGTGGGAGGCTGGGTTTGGGTCGCGACGGCGTAGGGGCGTCCTCTCGGCGCGGCACGCGTCGGATGGCCGCATGAGCGGCACGACCAGCCGGGAGATCCCGCGCGCCGACGCGCCGGCGGGCGGAGCGCCGGTGGCCGGCCTCGACTTCCTGGCCGGCGGCGGCACGATGGGCGCCGCGATGCGCGCCTTTCCCTGGGCGGGCAACCCGCTCGGCCCGGCCGACCGCTGGCCGCAGCCGCTGCGCACCCTGGTCGCCGTGATGCTCGGCTCCAGCCAGCCCATGTTCATCGCCTGGGGGCCGGAGCGGATCGTCCTCTACAACGACGGCTACGTCGCGCTGCTCGGCCGCCGCCACCCCGCGGCACTCGGCGCCCGCTTCGCCGCGATCTGGCACGACATCATGCAGGATGTCGGCCCGATCCTCGACCGTGCCTACGCAGGCGAGGGCACGCACATGGACGACATCTCCTTCGTCATGGACCGCCGGGGCTACAAGGAGGAGGCGCACTTCTCCTTCTCCTACACGCCGGTGCGCGACGAGGGCGGCCGGGTCGCCGGCATGTTCTGCGCCTGCGCCGAGACCACCGAGAAGGTGATGGCCGAGCGCCGGCTGCTCGCCGAGCGCGGCCGGCTGCGCCAGCTCTTCGAGCAGGCGCCGGGCTTCGTCGCCGTGCTGCGCGGCCCGGACCACGTCTTCGAGTTCGTCAACGCCGCCTATGCCGAGCTGGTCGGCCGCGACCGCGACGTGACCGGCCGCCCCGTCGTCGAGGCGCTGCCGGAGGTGGCCGAGCAGGGCTTCACCGACCTGCTCGACGGCGTGTACCACTCCGGCCGCGCCTTCGTCGGCCGCCAGCTTCCCGTGCGACTCCAGCGCCGCCCCGGCGCCGAGCCGGAACTCTCCTACGTGGACTTCGTGTACCAGCCGATCGTGGAGCCGGACGGCGCGGTGAGCGGCATCTTCGTGCAGGGCACCGACGTCTCCGAGGGCAAGCGCGCCGAGGACGCGCTGCGCGTCAGCGAGCAGGCGCTGCGCCGCCTGAACGAGACGCTGGAGGCGCGCGTCGAGGCCCGCACCGCGGCGCTGCGCGCGGCCGAGGCGGAGCTGCGCCAGGCGCAGAAGATGGAGGCGGTGGGCCAGCTCACCGGTGGCATCGCGCACGACTTCAACAACCTGCTGACCGGCATCGGCGGCAGCCTGAGCCTGCTGCGCCGCCGCCTCGCCGCCGGCCGCACCGAGGGGCTGGAGCGCTACATCGAGGCGGCCCAGGGCGCCGCCGACCGCGCCGCCGCGCTGACCCACCGGCTGCTCGCCTTCTCCCGCCGCCAGACCCTGGACCCCCGCCCCACCGACGTGAACCGGCTGGTCGCCGGCATGGAGGAGCTGATCCGGCGCACCGTCGGCCCCGCCATCGCGGTGGAGACGGCGCCGGCGCCCGGGCTGTGGCCGACGCTGTGCGACGCGAACCAGCTCGAGAACGCGCTGCTCAACCTCGCCATCAACGCCCGTGACGCCATGCCCGAGGGCGGCCGGCTGCGCATCGCGACGGCCAACGTGCCGCTCGGCGAGGGGGCGGCGGCCGAGGGCGGGCTGTCGCGGGGCGACCACGTGTCGATCGAGGTCTCGGACACCGGCGTCGGCATGGCGCCCGAGGTCGCGGCCCGCGCCTTCGATCCGTTCTTCACCACCAAGCCGCTCGGCCAGGGCACCGGCCTCGGCCTTTCCATGATCTACGGCTTCGTCCGGCAGTCGGGCGGGCAGGTGCGCCTGCGCACCGCGCCGGGGGAGGGGACGACGGTCGTGCTCGACCTGCCCCGGCACGCGGTCGCCCCGCCGCCCGTGGCCGCCGCGCCGCCCGCGGCGCCGCGGGCGGCGCGGGCGGCTCGGGGCGGCACCGTGCTGGTGGTGGACGACGAGCCCACGGTGCGCATGCTGGTCGTCGAGGTGCTGGAGGATCTCGGCTACGCCGCGATCGAGGCCGGGGACGCCGCCGCGGGGCTGCGCGTGCTGCAATCCGGCGCCCGCGTCGACCTGCTGGTGTCCGATGTCGGCCTGCCCGGCGGCATGAACGGGCGCCAGCTCGCCGACGCGGCGAGGATCGAGCGGCCGGGCCTGAAGGTGCTGCTCATCACCGGCTATGCCGAGGCGGCGGTGATCGGCCAGGAAGGACTTGGCCAGGAAGGACTTGGCCAGGGCGGGTCCGACCGGTGGCTGCAGGTGATGACCAAGCCTTTCGCGGTAGACGCGCTGGCGGCGCGGATCCGGGCGATGATCGGCCAGGGCTGAGCAGCCTCACGCGCCCCGGCCGCCGCCCCGCGACGCTCCCGTGGCCGTCTGCCCGACGGCCATGCCCGCGCGCCGTCGGGCCCGTCGCCGTCGGGCAGACCCGCCGGGGCGCCGCGCCGGACCGCCGGGGAAGGCCGCGGGCCGGGCGCGCCCTTTCCCGGCAGAGCAGATCTTCGCAGCCGTCGATTCCCGCCCGGGGCGGTCCTGCCCTACACGGGCCGCATGGAGAGCACGATCTACACCTTGGTGCGCGGCACCGACTGGCAGGCGGCCGAGGCCGCCGGCGCCTATACCGGCAGCGCCGACGACCGGCGCGACGGCTTCCTGCACTTCTCCACCGCCTCCCAGGTGCGCGAGAGCGCCGCGAAGCACCGAGCCGGCGTGCGGGACCTGTGGCTGGTGGAGGTGAAGGCCGCGGCGCTGGGAGCCGCGCTGCGCTGGGAGGCCGCCTCGGGCGGCAGCCGGCCGGGCCTGTTCCCGCATCTCTACGGCCCGTTGCCGCTGGACGCCGTCCAGGCCGTGACCCGGCTGCCGCTCGGCGCGGACGGACGGCACGAATTCCCCAACGGCATCGCCTGATACGGGTCGCCGGATCGTGCATCCCCTGCCGGCGGGAGCGGCGGTCTCGACGGCAGGCGTCGCCCTCCACGACCTCCCGGCATAGGGTCCCGGGTCGCGCTCCATGGCGCATTTTCGAGCTGGGCGTACGCATCCGGCGCCTCGGAAAATGCGCCGAATCGAAGGCTGGAGCCGTTCCGGCCTGATCCAGTCAGGCCGGAGCGGCTCCAGGCGTCAGGACGGTCCTTCTCGGGCCGATGCCCGTCCGGGCCGGGGCGTGCCGCCGATGTCGGCCGCCCGCCCACCCCGTCCCCTCGCCGCCCGGCGAGGACAGGGCCCGGCAGAATGCCCCGTCGCTCGCGCCGGGGAAGCCGGAAGGCGGGGTGGAGCGTGCCGGCAGGGGGCGGGGAAGTCCGATGCCCCCTCCCGGGGCGCGTGGTCAGCCCTCGCGCTCGACGCCCGCCTCTCGCAGCAGCCTGCCCCAGCGCTCCGCGTCGCGCGCGATGAGCTGGCCGAGATGGCGCGCGGAGCGTTCCTCGCCCTCCGGGGCGCGGGCCGCGGATTCCGCGAAGCGCGCGCGCACGTTGGCGTCGTCGAGCGCCGCCGCCAGCGCCGCCTCGTGCGCCGCGACGATGGCGGGCGGGGTGCGGGCCGGCAGCACGAGTCCGTTCCAGATCTCGATGTCGAAGCCCGCGAGGCCCAGCTCGGCGGTGGTGGGCACGTCCGGCAGGGCGGCGAGGCGCGCGGGGCCGGTGACGCAGAGCGCCTTGGCCTTGCCGCTCTGCGCCGTCGGGATCGAGGTCAGGGCCTGGTCCACCAGCATGTCCACGTTGCCGGCCATCAGGTCGTTGGTGGCCGGGCCGCCGCCGCGATAGGGGATCAGGTCGGCGCGGCCGCCGACGGCGCTGAGGAATTGCAGCGCCGCGATGTGCAGCGTGGTGCCGGTGCCGGAAGTGGCGATGCGCAGGTCGCCCTGGCGCGCGCGGGCCTTCAGCTTGTCCAGGCTGTCGATGCCCGAGGCGGTGGAGACCACCAGCAGCATCGGGTTGGTGGCGACCAGCCCGACCGGCACGAAGTCGCGCGCCGTCTCGAAGGGGATGTTGCGGTAGAGGTGCTGGTTGATGCTGAACACGCCGACATGGGCGAGGAACACGGTGTGCCCGTCCGGCGCCGCGCGGGCGGCGCGGCCGGCGCCGATGTTGCCGCCGGCGCCGGTGACGTTCTCCACCACCACGGGCTGGCCGAAGTGCTTCGCCATGGGCTGCGCGATCAGGCGCGCCATCACGTCCGTGGTGCCGCCGACCGCGAAGGGGACCAGCAGGGTCACCGGCTTGCTCGGGCTCCAGCCGGCGGCGCGCGCGGCGCGGGGCAGGAAGGGCAGGGCGGCGAGGCCGCCGAACAGGGCGCGCCGCGGCGTGGCGAAGGCGGGCAGGGCGGGATTCCGGGGCGGGCTCATCGCGGCCGGTCGCCGGCCAGGGTCACGCGGTGCATCACGCGGCGGTAGCCGTGGTAGTCGTTGATCGGGTTGTGCAGCGCGGCGCGGTTGTCCCAGAAGGCGATGGAACCGGGGCGCCAGCGGAAGCGGCAGGTGAATTCCGGGCGCGACTGGTGCTCGAACAGGAAGCGCAGCAACGGCTCGCTCTCCGCCTCGGTCATGCCGGCGAAGCGCAGCGTGTGGCCGAAATTGACGTAGAGGGCGCGCCGGCCGGTCTCGGGATGGGTGCGGACCACCGGGTGCTCGGCCTCGAACACCGTGCGCTCCTGGCTGTTCACCCGGTCCTCGCGCGTGCGGGTGACGTCGGCCTTGGCGGAGCTGTTGACGGCCTTCAGCGGGTCGAGCAGCCGCTTCATGCCGTCCGACAGCGCCTCGTAGGCGGCGTGGCCGCTGGCGAAGAGCGTGTCGCCGCCGAAGGGCGGAATCTCGCGCGCGATCAGCATGGTCGCCATGGGCGGGCGTTCGAGATAGGCGGTGTCGCTGTGCCAGAGGCCGCCGAAATTGGTGCGCTCGTGCTCCAGCTTCACCACCGGGATCACCTCGGGCGCCTCCGGCAGCCCTCTGACGAAGGGGTACTCCACCACCTCGCCGAAGCGGCGCGCGAAGGCGGCGAAATCCGGGGCGGTGAGGTGCTGCTGGTCGTGGAAGAAGACCACGGCGTGGTCGAGCCAGACGCGGCGGATCGCGTCGATGGCGGCATCCGGCATGTCGGGCGAGAGGGTCACGCCGAGGATCTCGGCGCCGAGCGCGCCGGCCAGGGGCTCGACGCTGAAGCCCCGGTTGCTGGCGTCCATGCGCGCGTCCCCCCCCCTGCCGGCGGCGTGCTGCCGCTCTTCGGAGGAGCGCCTATAGCGCCGCGTGGCGAAGTCGGCAAACCGCGCCTCGGGCCGGCGCAAGGACCGTTGCCGGACGCGGCGCGGAACCGCCGCGCGGCAGGAGATGCCCTTCCGGGGAGGGGCGATGCCGTGGGGCCCGCCGGTGGCCGCGAAGGCCGGCGCGGCGGCGCGGGCTGCCCGGCGGCGGGGCGGTTCGCCTCAGCCGCGCGACCAGCCCATGCGCGGCGGCGGGCGGGGGCCCATGATGACGTCGATCTCCTCCTTCGCCGCCTGGATCATCTCGGCGAAGGTGCGTGGCTCCTGTCCACGCGGCACCTCGCGCGGGCCACCGAGGCGTGCCGGCGGATGGATGATGACCTGGTATCCCGCCTTGCCGTGGTCCAGCAGCTCGAGCTGATGCTGCCGGTACTCGCGGAATTGCACGACCGTTATTCGGCCCATCGTTCTCTGCCTTGCCTTCCCTGGAAGGAATCGATGCGGTGCGGAAGCCGACGCACCACGGTTTTGTTGCAGTGCAACATAAGGGGGAAAGGCAGGATCGGCAAGGTAAACCGGTGCCTCGGGCGCCGGTTCCGTTTCCCTGGCGCCACGCTGTGGCGCCAGGGGCACGCCGGCCGGCAACGGGGCCGGGGCGGGACGCGGATGCTACCGCCCCGGCGGCGGGCCGCCTACGATCCCGGCCAGGGAGCCGGTCCGGCACCACGGACCGGCCCCCGAGGTTTCCGGGAACCGAGCCAAACCGAATCATGACCTTCCGACCCTTCGTTCTCTGTGGCGCGGCCTGCCTGGCGGTTGTCTGCGCGGCGGCCACGGCGCTGCGTCTCACGCTGCCGACCGAGACGGCGATCGCAGGGGCGACGCGGCTGGTCGAGGGCCCGTCGCCCATCGAGGCGCTGCGCCCGGCCGCCGCCACACCGCCCGCGCCCGCGCCACTGCCCCCGCCGGTGGCGGTGCTGCCGGTGCCGCCCACGCCCCCGGCGCGTGTCCGCACCGTCGCCGCCCTTTCCACGCCGCGGCCCCCGCAGGCCCGGCGGGAGGGGCGGCAGGCGGCGCTGCCGGTGCCGCCGACGCCACCTCGCGGTCGGGGTGCGCTCCCGACGCGGACCCCGCGCTACGCGCAACGCCCCGGCAACGCGGCGCCCATGCCGCCCGACGTGGTGGATTGGGACGTCGCCCCGCCCTATGGCGCGGTGCCCGGCGGACCCCCGGTCCTGTGGTACGGCCCGGCGGTGCCCTACCGGAAGGCGCCCTACGGGCCGGCCGGCTACTACTGACGGCCGTCCGGCCGCGACCCTGCTGCCGGCCGGCCCGACCGGGGTCTCCCGCGTCTCGGCGGCCTGCCCTCTTCCGGGTCAGCCACGCCGAGAAAGCGTGGGAAGCGAGGCTTCCCCGGGATCCCCCGGGCGATCTCCGACGACGGAACGGGCCGGGCGAGCCCACCGCCCGCATCGGGACGGGAAGCCCCGGGCCGCGGCAGGGACCCCGTCTGGGACGGGTTCACCGCGGAGCGTCGGACGGAAAAGCCGCCGACCCGTCAGGATCGGCGGCGTGGGAAGGCTCGGATCAACATCCGCGACGCGACGGACGGCCAGGGCAGCGGCGCGCGTGCCGCCGGGCCGGTAATGCCGCCGCCGACCGCCAACCCAGGCGCGCCAGCCGGCGGCAGCGCGCCCCGCTTCCGCCCGGCCGCAGGCCCCCGTGCCGGGGCCGCGTCGGGTCGTCCCGGGTTCAGGCCACGGCGAGCCTGCGCTCGACGATCTGCGTCTTCATCGACTTCTGCAGCTTCTCGAAGGCGCGGACCTCGATCTGCCGTACGCGCTCGCGGCTGATGTTGTACTGCTGGCTCAGCTCCTCCAGCGTGGTCGGCTCGTCCTTCAGCCGGCGCTCGATCAGGATGTGGCGCTCGCGCTCGTTCAGGGTCTTGAGCGCCTCGCCCAGGAGCTGGCGGCGGTTGGACATGTCCTCGCGCTCGGCCAGCTCGGTTTCCTGGCTCTCGGCGTCGTCCACCAGCCAGTCCTGCCACTCGCCCTCGCTGTCGGCGCGGACGGGCGCGTTCAGGCTGTTGTCGGGGCTGGCGAGGCGACGGTTCATCGCCACCACGTCCTGCTCCGGCACCGCCAGCACGCGGGCGATCTTCTCGACCTGCTCCGGCTTGAGGTCGCCATCCTCCAGCGCCGCCATCTGGCCCTTGAGCCGGCGGAGGTTGAAGAACAGCTTCTTCTGCGCCGCCGTGGTGCCCATCTTCACGAGCGACCAGGAATGCAGGATGTATTCCTGGATGGCGGCGCGGATCCACCACATGGCGTAGGTGGCGAGGCGGAAGCCGCGGTCCGGGTCGAACCGCTTCACCGCCTGCATCATGCCGACATTGCCCTCGGAGATCAGCTCACCCACCGGCAGGCCGTAGCCGCGGTAGCCCATCGCGATCTTGGCGACGAGTCGTAGGTGCGAAGTCACGAGTTTGTGAGCGGCTTGATGATCCTCCTGGTCGCGCCAACGTTTGGCGAGTTCCAGCTCCTCCTCGGGGGAGAGCATGGGGAATTTCCGGATTTCCTGGAGGTAACGCGAGAGGTTGCCTTCGGGAGCGATGGGGATCATCGACGTGGAAGCCATTGTATCGTCTGCCTCCTGTGCGGACCTGGCTGCCCCGTGACGGCGGCAATCGGCTCGCGACCTGATCTGGCAGTCTGAAACGCCCTATGGGCCCGGATGTCCGCCTTGGCCTCGGTCACGTCGAGGCGAGGAGGGGTGTGGCCATCCTTGAAGTGGCACCCATGTCGGGCATTGCCAGGGGATCCTTATAGGACGTCTGTCCCCCGGATGCAAGAAAATCCGACCTGGGTAGTAGGTTAATCGGGCGCCGGCGCCCGTTTCCGTCGGCGTGCGGGCCCGTCGGCGTGCGGGCAGGGCGTGCCTGGCCCCGGGCGTCTCCGGAACCGAGCCTATCCTGCCACGGAACCCTTTTCCCATCGCTTTGGGGGTTCCTGACGCCGGCACCGCCATTTCCCGTCGCCGGCCGGGGATGGCGGGGGTTTCCGCTCCGCCGGGCCCGCCTCCCGCAGCGTGTCGGAAGAACGGCGCGGTCCGGAAGCGGCGTCGCGGGCGGGCGCCCGGTTTCAGGCATCCCCCGGTTTCAGGCATCCATGACGCCCAGCGGCGACAGGGTCCGCTCCTTCCAGCAGTGCCAGAACACGGCCGGCGTGCCGCAGTCCCGGAGTCGCAACTCCACGGGCGGCCGCGCCGCCCGCACGCCCGCCCGCACCGGACGGGTCGCCGGGCGGGACGTCGGGCAGTCCGGAGCGTCGCCGGCGGGAAGCGCCCAGGACATCCGCGCCCGCCAGCCGAGGCGGTCGTCGAAGGCGGCGAGCGGAGCGGCAGGGGGCATGGCCGGGTTTCCCTGGAGGGCGGGGGCGGGAGGGGCGGGCCGGATGCCTTGTCCCGGCCAGATGCCCCCGCCTCGGCCGCAGCATGCGTGGCCGGTGGCCGCCCTGGCCAATCGAAAGGCACGATCCGCATCATCCAGGACATGGATGGACCGGGAGGAGAGAGACCCTCCTTCCCCGCCGGGCCGCGGGCCGGCCTGCCCACGCCTCAGGGCGGGCCCGGCCGCCTGGGCCGGATGACCAGATCGCCGAGTTCGGCATCGGCAGGCAGCGAGAGCGCCGCCATCACCACGTCGGCCACGTATTCCGGCCGGAGCAGGGCGACATCGCCGCCGGGCCTGTTCTCCGCCTGCAGGACCTGGACCTGCATGGGCGTGTCGGTACGCCCGGGGTAGACGCTCAGTACCCGGATGCCCTCGGCGGCGATCTCCTGCCGGAGCACGTCGGCCGCCGCCCGCAGGGCCTGCTTCGTCGCGGCGTAGGCACCGTTGCCGGGACTGCCGCCGAGTCCGGCGGTGGAGTTGACGAACACGACCTGTCCGCGCGCGCGCCGGAGCTGCGGCAGGCAGGCGGCGGTGAGCGCCAGCGGCCCCCGGACATTGACGCCGAACAGTCGATCCCAGGTTCCGGGCGTGGTGGCGGCGACCGGCCCGTGGTGGAACATCCCGGCGCTGTGGACCAGGATGCCGAGCGATGCCGGCAGCGCCGCGGAGACGGCATCGATCCCCGCATCCGTCGCCACGTCCGCGGCAACCGTCATCGCCTCGACCGGCAGGCTGGCGGCCGCGCGATGCAGAACCTCCGGTCGCCGGCCGACGAGGATCAGCCGCGTGCCGCGCGCGGCCAGGGCCTGGGCGATCGCCAGGCCGATGCCGCTGCCCGCACCGGTTACGAGGGCCCATTCGTCGCCTGACACGTCGCGGGTCATCCTGGATTCGAGCCGGTCGAGGGGCGCCGGACCGTGCGGCGCCGGTCCGCCCGCCCGCGGGCCCTCATGGCCGGCCGCGGGTCGGCGTATCGCCGACCCCGGCCGTCACCCGCAGAAGCATGCCCGTCGTGCGCCCCGGCATGCGCCCCATCATGCACCACGAGCCGCCCGACGCCATGTCGCGCGAAGGAGAGCGGATGCCGCACGCCTACAGGGTGCGTATGGTCGGGATGGGCACCGCGAACTCCCCGCCCCAGTCCCGGATCACCCCCATCTGCTGCACGATCTCGTCGCACAGGTTCCAGGGGAGGATGAGCAGGATGTCCGGCTTGCGCTCCGTGATCGCCTCGGGCGACAGGATGGGAATGCGGGTTCCCGGCAGCAGCAGGCCCTGCTTGTGCGGGGAACGATCCACCGTGAAGCTGATCAGCTCCGGCCCGACGCCGCAGTAGTTCAGCAGGGTGTTGCCCTTGGCCGGCGCGCCGTAGGCGGCCACGCTGCGGTTCTGCCGGCGCGCGTTCACCAGGAACTCCAGGAGATCGCACTTGATGGCGACGGTACGCGACGCGAACGCGCGATAGGTGCGGATGTCGCGGAGCCCGAATTCCAGTTCGAGGCGGCGCATGGCTTCGACCGCCGGCGTCACCGCCGGCGCGGCGGCTTCCGCATGCCGCGCGAAGACCCGGAGCGAGCCGCCATGCGTCGGCAATTCCTGGATGTCGAAGACGGTCAGGCCGTGCTCGCCCAGCGCCCGCTCCACGGCCAGCAGGGACAGGTAGGAGAAGTGCTCGTGGTAGATGGTGTCGAACTGGTTCTCCTGCATCAGGCGAAGCAGGTGCGGGAACTCGAAGGTGACGACGCCGTCCGGCGCGAGCAGCACGCGGAAACCTTCGAGGAAATCGTGCATGTCGGGAACGTGGGCGAGCACGTTGTTGGCCGTCATCAGCCGGGGCGACACGCCGCGTGCCCGCAGCCGCGACGCCGTTTCCGCGCCGAAGAAGGCCACCTCCGTCGGGATGCCCTTGTCGACGGCGACGCGTGCGACGTTGGCCGCCGGGTCGACGCCCAGCACCTGCACGCCGGCGCGCTGGAAGTACTGCAGCAGATAGCCGTCGTTGCTGGCGATCTCCACGACCGTCGCGCCGCCATCCAGGCCCAGGCGCCCGATCATGTGCGCCGCGTAGGCTTCGGCGTGGCGGAGCCAGCTGTCGGAGAATGACGAGAAGTACAGGTAGTCACCGAAGATCGCCTGGGGGCTCTCGAACTCGCCGAGCTGCACCAGCCAGCACCGGCTGCAGACGAAGGCATGCAGCGGATAGAACGGCTCCATCCGGTCGGCGCGCCGAGGGTCGATGAAGGAATTCGCCAGCGGCGACATGCCGAGGTTGGCGAAGGTCTCGCTCAGCGTGCTGCCGCACAGCCGGCAACGACACGCGCTCGTGGCGGCCGGCGACGACTCCTGCAGGGCAACGGGCACATCGCTTATGAACATGGTTGGCTTCCATCACAGCATGTTGGGTCCCGGCATGTCGGACCTTTGTTGTGCGGAGTCGGCGGTTATGGGGCCGCCTTGTTTTCTGTTCCGGGCCGATGACGGCCCCGGTGCGGAGCCGCCCGGTCAGGCGCGTCGTGCAGCCGCAGGGGGGCAGGGGGAGCCGCAGGGCGGCGATGCCGGATCATGGCCTGTCCCGGCGGAATCCCGATCGGCGTGACGGCCCGTGCTCCCACCGCGACTTCCCGTCCTGCCGCGCATCAACTGAGGTACGCGCCTTCCCATCGGGCGTGTCCCCGATGCCCGGCCAACCGGACGCCCGACCGGGCGCAACGAAATCCGCGCATGTCGCCCCTCGCAGGAACCCGAGGCCGAAGGCGTGGCGCATCCAATCTTTGAGGCGCGCCAACACCATGACATTGTCGTAAATTCACGACAGCATGAAGCATGATAGATTCGTTTACGGAGTGGAATCCAGCAGGAAATTTCGGCCCTGCCGACTGCCGGCATACTTGTCTCAAGTCCCGGTCAACGATATCATCGAAACGGGTTCATAATAAATAAACTTCAATTCAGAATTCAGACAGTTTACGGCGGATCGACAACTCGAGACCGAACCGTCACAGTAGAATACTGCAATCGAATGAACGCCTTTCCATTGGCCATGATCTGAATCATGTATCCTCGCGAAGAATCCAATCAGGTTCCTGCTTCTCCCGCCACACGCTTGTCGGACCTGTCGCGTACGGTCTTTTAATTCGGATTCCTTGCCCTTAAAGAGCGACGACGGCGCCGGCTTCCGGTCCCGGTCGCCAAGGCCGTGGAGAGTTGCGGAAGGCATGTGCCCGTCGGGTCGATCATCCGTCTGCCGCTCCGAAGCCCGTGCCGGCTGCCCGGCCCCTTCCGGGACCCCGGATACGCTCCCGTCATGGCACGATCCGGGGCACGATCCGGGAACCGCGGCGGTGCGGGAAGGCGACGCGACGTCGCGCCCACCTCCGCCTGCCGCCGCGGATGTTCGCGCTGCCGTCGGCCCGGAGGCACGCTTCGCCGGCGCGGGTCCGCCCCGGCCGGACAGGCCGCGCCAGATGGGGTACCGGACGGGATGCCGGACGGGGCGGCAGGTCGCCCGGTCAGGGTCTGGCAGGCGGGCCGGACCAGGCGCGAGGCATCGCGTCGCGCCGTTCGGCGACAGCGCATCCGGACGGCCCCGCATCGTCGCCATGACGCGGGCATGATGCCGCCGACCACCATGAAGCGGGCGCCCATGACGTCGCGTGAAGGTTCCCGTTGCTCCGGGCCGGGCAGCGTCGCGGGGCGCGCCAAGCAGCGGCCGCTCCGGCCGGGCCCGCCACGCCGCGTCCGCGCGTCGCCCGACGTGGCGACCTTGCACGCCCGCGGCCGCTGCCGGCCGGAATTGCCTCCCGCATCCGGGACTGGAGACTCGCCTCGATGAATTTCGATCCGAACGGCATCGGCCAGAAACTCCACCGGCACGTGTCGGCCCTTTTCCCGATCTTCCGCAGCATCACCGGCGAGGGGATGCGGCAGACGCTGGCCTATATCGGCGAATCCATCCCCTTGCAGATCCGGCAGGTTCCCACCGGCACGCCCGTGCTGGACTGGGAGGTTCCGCAAGAGTGGACCGTGCGCGGCGCGACGCTGCGCCGCCTGAATGGCGACGTCGTCCTGGATATCGCCGACACCAACCTCCACCTCGTGCACTACAGCCATCCGGTCGACCGCGTGGTGCCGATCGAGGAATTGCAGGCCCACCTCCACAGCCTGCCGAAGCAGCCGGATCTGGTCCCGTACCGCACGGCCTACTACGCGAACAGCTGGGGATTCTGCCTCGCCGAGCGGCAGCGCCAGGCACTCACCGATCCCGCCTACCACGTCTCGATCGACACCGAGCTGGCGCCGGGCGTGCTGAACTACGGCGAGATGGTGCTGCCAGGCGAGGGGCCGGACGAGGTCCTGTTCTCCATCCACTGCTGCCACCCGTCGCTGGCCAACGACAACCTGTCCTCCATCGCCATCGCGATCGAGCTGGCGCAGCGCCTGGAACGCCGCGCCCGCCGGCGCTTCACCTACCGGTTCCTGTTCGCGCCGGGCACCATCGGGGCCATCACCTGGCTGCATCTCAACCGCGAGGTGACGGCCCGCATCCGGCACGGTCTCGTCCTGAGCTGCCTCGGGGATGGCGGGCCGCCGACCTACAAGCGGTCACGGCGCGAGAACGCGGACATCGACCGCTACGTCGCCTACCAGCTCCGGGCCGGCGGCCACGGCGACCGCGTCCGGCCGTTCCTGCCCTACGGCTACGACGAGCGGCAGTACTGCTCGCCCGGCTTCGACCTGCCCGTCGGCTGCCTCACCCGCACCCCGAACGGCGAGTATCCGGAGTACCACACCTCGGCGGACGACCTGGAACTGGTCCGCCCCGAGGCGCTCGCCGACTCGCTCGCGCTGCTGTGCCGCCTGGTGGACATGATCGAGGCGGACTACGTGCCGCTCGGCACCTGCCTCCACGGCGAGCCGCAGCTCGGCCGCCGCGGCCTGTACCAGGCGATCGGAGGCCAGCCTATCGGGGCCGATCCGTCGAGCCGCTTCGACCAGCTCACCCTGCTCTGGGTCATCAACCAGGCTGACGGAACCCACTCCCTGCTCGATATCGCCGAGCGGTCCGGCAAGCCGTTCGCGGCAGTGGCCGCCGCGGCCGAGGCGCTGGCGGCGGCCGGCCTGCTGAACCGGGCGGATCCATCGCCCGCCCGGGCTTCCGACAGGCAGGCCGGCGACAGGTAGCCGGCATGGCGGCGCGACGGTAACGGGAACGCCCCCCGGCCGCATCGGCATCACGATGCGGGCGATCCGCGAGCGGCCGCGCCGCCCCGCGACGGGTCCCGGTTCCGCCGGCACGGCGCCGACCCGTGAAATCCGTGGCGTCGCCGGCCTTGCCGCCGCACTTGCGCGATCGGCGCAGGCGTGCAGTTCGTGGCAGGGGCTGTCGCCGTGCCAGGAGGAGTGACCGGATGCATGTCGCGGTGATCGGCAACGGGATCGTCGGCACCAGTTGCGCCGCCTGGCTGCAACGCGACGGCCACCGCGTCACCTTCGTCGATCCGCTGGAGCCGGGCGAGGCCACCTCCTTCGGCAATGCCGGCTCGCTCTCGCCCTCGGCCTGCCTGCCGGTCGGCATGCCGGGGATGTGGAGGAAGGTGCCGCGCTGGCTGCTGGACCCGCTCGGCCCGCTGGTGGTGCGCTGGTGGTACGCGCCGGCCGCCATGCCCTGGCTGCTGCGCTTCCTGCGCCATTCGGAGCGCGCCGAGGTGGTGCGCATCGCCGGCGCCCTGCGCGGCCTGCTGGCGCCGATCTTCGCCTGCTACGAGCCGCTGCTGCAGCGGGCCAACGCCACCGGCCTGGTGCGGCATGGCGGCTGCCTCTACGTCTATTCCGGCCTCGAGGCGGCGCGGCAGTGGCGATGGGGCATGGACCTGCGCCGCTCGCTCGGGGTCGAGCTGCGCGATGTCGGGCAGGAGGAGCTGGAGGCGCTGGAGCCGGACCTGAAGGGCCGCTTCCGCTTCGGCATCCTGGCGCCGGAGAACGCCTCCACCCTCGACCCCGAGGCGCTGACCAGGGCGCTGTTCGCGCAGTGCGTGGCGGACGGCGCGGCGGTGCGCCGCGCCCGCGCCGCCGATGTCCGGCTGCTTGGCGACCGCGTCACCGGCCTCGCGCTGGAAGGCGGCGAGGCGCTGGACTGCGACGGGGTGGTGCTGGCCGGCGGCGCCTGGTCGAAGGGCCTCGCGCGGCGGCTCGGCGCCGCGGTGCCGCTGGAGACGCAGCGCGGCTACCACGTCACCGTCCGCAGCAACAACCTCGCGCTGCGGCACACGGTGATGGCGGTCGAGCACAACATGATGGTGAACCCGATGCGGATGGGGCTGCGCCTCGCCGGCACGGTGGAGTTCGCGGGGCTGCGCGCGGCGCCCGACCACCGGCGCGCGGCAAGCCTCTTGCATCGCGGGCGCGACATGTTCCCGCACCTCGACACCAGCGACACGACGGAGTGGATGGGCCACCGGCCCTGCCTGCCGGACAGCCTGCCGGTGATCGGCCGCGCGCCACGGCTGCAGAACGCCTGGCTGGCCTTCGGGCACGGCCATGTCGGCATGTGCGGCGCGGCGAGCACGGGGCGGGAGATCGCCAACCTCGTCGCCGGGCGGGCGCCGGAGATCGACCTCGCGCCCTTCGCGGCGGACCGCTTCGGGCGCGCGGCCTGATGGGCGCATGGCCAGGAGGACGCGCGGCCTGAGCGGACCGCGCGCGGTCGGCGCCTGCCCAGGGCGGCGGGGCTCATGCGGCCGTGGCGCGGTGCCACGCCGGGTGCCCGGACGGGCGGATACGGGGAGAAGGAACGTCGCAGGCCGGGCCGCAGGGGGCGGGCCGGTGGGGATCGGCAGTGCGGCACGGCCGCGCGGAGGGGATGGATCTCATGCTGACGCGACGAACGATTCTGGCCACGGGCCTCGGCGCCGCCAGCCTGCCGGCGGCGGGCCGGCCGGTTCGGGCCCAGCCGCCAGCCCAGCCGCCAGCCCAGGCGCCGGCCCAGCCGCCGGCCGCGCCGGAGCCGGGGTGGCCGGACCGTCCGGTCCGCATCGTCGTGCCCTTCCCGCCCGGCGGCAGCACCGACCTGCTGGCGCGCCAGCTCGCCGAGAAGCTCAACGTGGCGCTCGGCCAGACCGTGCTGGTGGAGAACCGCGCCGGCGCCGGCGGCACCACGGGCTCCGACTACGTCGCGAAGTCGGCGCCGGACGGCAACACGCTGCTGATGGGCGTCACCGGCACGCACGGCATCGCGCCCAGCCTGTTCCCCAACCTGCCCTACCAGCCGCTGCGCGACTTCGCGCCGGTCTCGCTGATGGTCACGGCGCCGCTGGTGCTGGTCTGCCATCCCTCGCTGCCCGCCACGACGCTGGCGGAGTTCGTCGCGCTGGCGAAGGCGCGGCCGGGGACCGTCACCTACGGCACGCCGGGCAACGGCACCTCGATGCACCTGACCGGCGTGCTGTTCGACCTGCAGGCGGGCACGCAGCTCGTCCACGTGCCCTATCGCGGCACGGCGGGGGCGATGAACGACCTCGTTTCCGGGCAGATCCAGACCATGTTCGGCGACCTGCTGACGGTGCTGCCGCAGGTGCGCGCCGGCGGCATCCGCGCCATCGCCGTCACCGCGAAGGCGCGCAACGCGCTGCTGCCCGCGGTGCCGACCATGGACGAGAGCGGGCTGCCGGGATTCCAGACCCTTTCCTGGCAGGGCCTGTTCGCCCCGGCGCGGACGCCGCCCGCCATCGTCGAGCGGCTGAGCCGGGAGACGCGGGCCGCGATGACCGCGCCCGACGTGAACGGCTTCTTCGCCGCGCAGGGCTTCGCGGTGGGCGGCAGCACGCCGGCGGAATTCCGCGACCTCGTCGCGGCCGAGAACACGAAATGGGCCGAGGTGGTGCGCGCCGGGAACGTGCGGCCGGACTGAGCGGGGCGGGGCGCCACGCCGGGCACGGCGGGGGAGGGCGCTGCCCTCCCCTGCGACCCCTTCCGCCAAGGGGCGAAGCCCCCTTGGAACCCCCGTTCGGATTCAAGCCTCGACGGTTGCAACCCGCGAGGCCGAAAAGCCGGCGGAGGTCCAGGAAGCTGAGGTTCCTGGCGGGTGGATACCCAAGGAGGGCGGCGCCCTCCTTGGAAAGGCCGTGGTGACGAGGCGCGCGCCGACCGTTCCGGCCCCCCTTTGGCGTGGCCAGCAGGCAGGATGGAGTTCCGATGGCGCACGCGCCGGACCAGGGCATCGAGATCGGCATCGACATCGGCGGCACCTTCACCGACGCGGTGTGCCGCGCGCCGGACGGCACGCTGCGGCTGCTCAAGGTGCCGAGCACGCCGGACGACCCGGCCCGCGCCGTGGCCACCGCGCTGGCGCGGCTCGCGCCGGAGGGCGGGGCGGGGATCGCGCGCTTTCTGCACGGCACCACCGTCGCCACCAACGCCATCCTGGAGGGCAGGGCGGCGCGCACCGGGCTGATCACCACGGCGGGCTTCGAGGACGTGCTGGCGATCGGCCGCATGACGCGGGCGAGCAATTACGACCTCGTCTTCGGGCCGCAGACGCCGGTCGCCTTCGTGCCGGCCGAGCGGCGCCTCGGCGTGCCGGAGCGGCTCGACGCCGAGGGGCGCGTGGTGCTGCCGCTCGACGAGGCGGCGGTGGCCGCGGCGGCGCGGCAGCTCGCGGCGCAGGGCGTCGAGGCCGTCGCCATCGTCTTCCTGTTCGCCTTCCTCGACCCGGTGCACGAGCGGCGCGCGCGGGCGGTGGTGCGGGAAGCCTGCCCGGGCATGGCGGTCTCGCTCTCCTCGGAGGTCGATCCGGCGATCCGCGAGTACGAGCGGAGCTGCGCCACCGTGTTCGACGCCGGGCTGAAGCCGGTGCTGGACCGCTATCTCGGCCGCATCGAGCACATCCTGCGCGACCACGGCGTGCCGGCGCCCTTGCAGGTGATGCACTCGCGCGGCGGGCTGCTCGGCGCGGCGGCGGCGCGGGCGCGGCCGATCCGGCTGACCCTTTCCGGTCCCTCCGCCGCCGCGATCGGCGCCGCCGCCGTGCTGCGCGAGGCCGGCTGCCCGGACGGCGTCTCGATCGACGTCGGCGGCACCAGCGCCGACGTGGCGCTGATCGCGGGCGGCGCGCCGGTGCTGCGCGACGACGGCAGCGTCGCCGGCTTTCCCGTGCGCGTGCCGACGGCCGACGTGCTGGCCATCGCGGCGGGCGGCGGCAGCATCGCCTGGATCGACACGGCCGGCGGCCTGCGCGTCGGGCCGCAATCGGCCGGGGCGGCGCCCGGCCCGGCCTGCTACCGGCGCGGCGGCGAGCAGCCCACGGTGCTGGACGCCTCGGTGGTGCTCGGCCTAGTCGATCCGGCCAGCTTCGCCGGCGGCACGCTGGCGCTCGACCCGGCGGCGGCGGAAGCGGCGATCCGGCGCGTGGTGGCCGAACCGCTCGGCCTCGGCGTGGCGGAAGCGGCCGAGGCGATCCACCGCATCGCCAACGCCGCCATGGCCGAGGCGGTGCGCCAGGTGACGGTGGCGCGCGGCAGCGACCCGCGCGGCTGGCCGCTGGTGCCGGCGGGCGGCGGCGGCGGGCTGCACGCGGCGGCGATCGCCGAGGAGCTGGGCCTGCGGCTGATCGTGGTGCCGGCCGCCCCTGGCGTGCTGGCGGCCTCCGGCCTGCTGGCGGCGCCGCTGGAGCACGACGTGTCGCAGGGCTTCTTCCGCGCCATCGGCGAATTGCTGCCGGGGATGCTGCGCGAGGCGATCGCCGCGCTGCGCGCGCGCTGCGCCGAGGCGATGGCGCGCGAGGGCGTGCCGCCGGAGGCGGTGGAGACGGAGATACGCGCCGCCGCGAGCTTCCTCGGCCAGGGCCACACGCTCGACGTGCCGGTGCCCCTCGACGCGGCAGACGGGGCGGCGGACGGGGCGGCGGACGGGGCGGAAGACCCCGGCGAGGCCATCGCGGCGGGCTTCCGCGAGGCGCATCGCCGCGCCTACGGGCACACGCGCGACGCGCCGGTGCGGCTGGTCTCGCTGCGCGTGATCCAGCGCCGCCACCCCGCACCGGCACCGGTCCCGCCGGCGGCGCCGGCCACGCGCCGGCCGCGCGGGGAGCGCCGCATCCGGCTCGGCGGGGTGGAGATGGCGGCCGTGGTGGTGGAGCGTGCCAGCCTGGCGCCGGGCGAGGCGCTGCACGGCCCGGCCATCGTCGAGCAGGCCGACACGACGCTGCTGGTGCCGCCGGGCTGGCGGGTCCTGGCACGGGACTCGCATCTCTCGCCCCTGCGGATGGAGCGGCAGGAGTGACCACGGCGATGAGCAGCCCCGACCCCGCCCCCGACCCGGCTCTCGACCCGGCTCTCGACCCTGGCACCGTCGAGATCGTCCGCCGGCGGCTGGAGGCGATCGCCGAGGAGATGCAGGGCATCATGCTGCGCTCGGCCGTCTCGCCGATCGTGCGCGAGGCGAACGACGCCTCGGCCAGCCTGTTCCTGCCGGACGGCACGGTGCTGGCGCAGTCCGTCTCGCTGCCGCTGCTGCTGGGCTGCCTGGTGCCGGCGGTGGCGCGGCTGACCGCCGCCTTCCCCGTCGCCACCATGCGGCCGGGCGACGTGTACCTGATGAACGACCCCTATGACGGCGGCACCCACATCCCGGACGTGTCGCTGCTGGTGCCGGTCTTCGCCCCGGACGGGGAGGAGCGGCCGATCGGCCTCGCCGCCACCATCCTGCACCACCAGGACATGGGCGGGCTGACGCCGGGCTCGGTGCCCACCGCCGCCACCGAGATCTTCCAGGAGGGGCTGCGCCTGCCGCCGCTGCGGCTCGCGCGCGGCGGCGAGACGGATGCCCAGATCCTGCGCATCATCGCCTGCAACACCCGCACGCCGGACGCCTTCGCCTGGGACCTCGACGCGCAGATCGCGGCCTGCCGCACCGGCGCGGCGCGCCTGGCGGCGCTGGCCGGGAAGCTCGGCACGGACCGGCTCGGCGCGGTGCTGGCGGCGCTGGTGCGGCGCGCCGAGCAGGCGACGCGCGCCGCGATCCGCGCCATGCCGGACGGGACCTGGCACTACGCCGACGCGCTCGACAATGACGGCGTCGACCTCGACCGCCCGGTGCGGATCGCGGTCGCGGTGACGATCGCGGGCGACGGGATGACGATCGACTTCGCCGGCAGCGCGCCGCAGGTGCGCGGCCCGATCAACGCCGTGCCGGCCGGGGTGATGGCGGGCGCCTACTTCGCCCTGCGCGCGGTGACGGGTGCCGACATCCCGAACAATGGCGGCTGCTTCCGGCCGCTGCATCTGCGCCTGCCGGAGGGCTCGGTGGTGAACCCGCGCCCGCCGGCGGCGGTGAACGCGCGCACCGCGACGGTGAAGATCCTGACCAACGCCATCCTCGGCGCGCTGGCCCAGGCGGTGCCGGACCGCGTGCCGGCCGCCAACAGCGGCCTTTCCGTCATCATGGCGCTGAGCGGCCGGCGCCCGGACGGCAGCACCTTCGTGCTCACCGAGGCGGTGCAGGGCGGCAGCGGCGGCTCGGCGTCGGGGCCGGGGGTGGGGGCCGTCTCCACCGACATCGGCAACACCATGAACCAGCCGGTGGAGGCGATGGAGACCGACGCGCCGGTGCGGGTGCACCGGCTCGCGCTGCGGCGCGGCTCGGGCGGGGCAGGGCGGCACCCGGGCGGCGACGGGGTGGTGCGGGAGTACGAGGTGCTGCGCGGCCCGCTCACCCTGACCTTCCGCGGCGAGCGGCACGACCACCGGGCGCGCGGCGCGATGGGCGGCGGCGACGGGCTGCCCTCCGAGGCCTGGATCCTGCGTGCCGACGGGGCGCGCGAGCCGATCCGCTCGAAGCTCACCACCGTGCTGCATGCCGGCGACCGGCTGCTGATGGCGACCGCCGGCGCCGGCGGCTGGGGCCCGGTGGCCGGCGACACGGCGGCGGACCCGGCCGCGAACCCCTCGGAGGCACCGACCGCATGACGACACGCCGCGCCGTCCTGCTCCTCCCGGCCGCCGCCCTGGCCTGGGCCCTGCCGCGCCGGGCCATGGCGCAGCTCGACCCGACCCGGCCCGTCCGCATCCAGGTCGGCTATGCCGGCGGCAGCTTCGACGCCACCGGCCGGCTGCTGGCCGAGGGGCTGCACGAGCGGCTCGGCGTCGGCGCGCTGGTGGAGAACCGGCCCGGCGCCGGCGGCTCGATCGCCTCCGACTACGTCGCCAAGGCGCCGCCGGACGGCTCGGTGATCCTGATCGGCGGCGCCGGCACGCATGGCGTGACGCCCGCCGTGCGCCGCAACCTGCCCTTCGACGCGGCGCGCGACTTCACCGCGATCGCCCGCGTCGGCGAGTTCCCGAACGTGATGGTGATTCCGGCCGCGGCGCCGCCGCGCGACGTGCAGGCGTTCATCCAATGGGCGCGGCGGCCGGAAGGGGTGAATTTCGGCTCCTCCGGCACCGGCACCTCGATCCACCTGACCGGGGAGCTGTTCCGCCTTCGCACCGGGCTCGCCATGACGCACGTTCCCTATCGCGGCAGCGGCGCGGCGGTGCTGGACCTGCAGGCGGGACGGATCCAGGTGATCTTCGACAACATGCCCAACGTGCTCGGGCAGATCCAGGCCGGCACGCTGCGCGCCCTCGCCGTCACCTCGCCCGGGCGTGTCCCGGCCCTGCCCGACGTGCCGACCATGGCCGAGGCGGGCATGCCGGATTTCGTGGTGACGAGCTGGGTGGGCGTGTTCGGCCCGGCGCACATGGCGCCGGCCACGGTGTCGCAACTCGCCGGCGCCGTGCTGGAGACGGTGCGCTCGCCCACTGGCCAGGCCCGCCTCGAAGCGCTCGGCGCACGGCCCTCGCCGGCGGGCCCGGCCGGGTTCGACGCCATGTGGCGCGCCGACATGCGCCGCTGGGCCGAGGTCGTCAGTGCCGCGCGGATCACGGTGGAGGACTGAGCGGGGCGATGCGGCAGCCTGGAACGCGGGCACGGCGACGGGTGGCCCTGCCGTGAGAAGCGACGCAATGCCTGCCGCAGGGGACGCCACAGGGGACGCTACAGGGGGCGCCGCAGGGGACGCCGACGTGGTGATCGCCGGCGCCGGCCCGGTGGGGCAGTTCGCCGCCCTGCTGCTCGCCCTGCGCGGCCACGCGGTGACCCTGGTCGAGGCGGAGACCGCGCCGATGCTCGACCACCGCGCCTCGACCTTCCACGCGCCGACCCTCGACATGCTGGACGAGGTCGGCGTCGGCGCGGCGCTGGTCGCGCGCGGGCGGATCTGCCGCGACTGGGAGGTCCGGCTGCACCCCTCCGGCCGGCGGGCGGTGTTCGACATGGCGCCGATCGCCGACGCCACCGCCCATCCCTACCGGCTGCAATGCGAGCAGTGGGAGTTGCAGGCGCTGCTGCGCGAGCGGCTGGCGGGGCTGTGCCCCGTGCTGGCGGGCCACCGTGTCACCGGCTTCGCGCAGGACGATGCCGGGGTGCGGGTCGCGGTCGAGGGGCCGGAGGGGCCGCGTTCGCTGCGCGCGAAATTCCTGCTCGGCTGCGACGGCGCCCGCAGCCGGGTGCGGCAGGCGATGGGCCTCGCCTTCGAGGGCGTGACCTACCCCGAGACGACCTACCTGACCACGACGCGCTTCCCCTTCGACGAGGCGATCCCGGGCCTCGGCGACGTCGCCTACTGCTGGTGGGAGGATGGCGGCAATTTCAGCCTGCTGCACATGGCCGATTGCTGGCGCGTCTCGATCTACACGCGCGACGACGTGCCGATCGAGGCGCAGATGACGCAAGCGGCGGTGCAGGCCTCGCTGCGCCGGATCGCCGATCCCGGCCGGGACTTCGAGCTGGGGCTGGAGCCGCGCCTCTACCGCGTCCACATGCGGGCGGCGGAGCGCTACGTGGACGGGCGCGTCGCCCTGGCCGGCGACGCCGCGCACATCAACAGCCCGGTCGGCGGCATGGGGCTGAACGGCGGGCTGCACGACGCGCACGAGCTGGTCCGGGCCCTGCTGCCGGCGCTGGCGGGCGCCGACCACGCGCCGCTGCTCGCCCGCTACGACCGCCGCCGCCGCCCGGTCGCCCGCGACGAGATCATGCTCCAGGCCGACCGTGCCCGCGCCCGCATGCGCGAGCGGGACCCGGCACGGCGGCTGGCGCTGCTGGCCGGGCTGCAGGCCATCGCCGACGATCCGCGCCGCCTGCGGGAGTACCTGCTGCAGAGCTCGATGATCGCCGGCCTGCGCCGGGCGGCCGCCATCGCGTAGCCTGCCCCGTCATCGTCCGGCGGCCGGGCCGGGCGCCGCGCCGCCGGCCCGGCCGCCCCCGCGCATGGCGGCCGCTCCTGCCCCGGCATTCCCGCGCGCGCATCCGTCCCGGCGGCGACCTGACCGGCGGGCGGCCCGTGGGAGGCCTGCGGGAGGCCATGCGCCGTGCCGATGCCGGCGGCCACGGCACAGGCAGCGTAGCCAGCCTGCCGAAATGCCGGCACCATGGCGCCGGTGTTCGCAGGGGGCAGGAATCGTCGATGCCGGACGGCTTCCGCAGGGGGACGGCCCACCGGGCGACCAGGGTCGGCACCCGCCCCGCCCCGGACCGAGCGCGTGGCGCGCGGCGCCCCGTCGCCTGAGGGGCGCGCGCCGCCGCGCCGTGGCGGCGCGGGAGCGGTGCCCCGCTTCCTGCGCCGCCTCCTGCCGGCGCTGCTCCTGCCGCTCCCGGGCTGCGACGGCCGCGAGGAGGCGGCGCCGGCCATGCCGCCGCCCGAGGTGACGGTGGCGCGCCCGGCGCAGCGCGAGGTGACGGACTGGGACGAGTTCACCGGCCGCTTCGCCGCCGTCGAGCGGGTGGAGCTGCGGGCGCGGGTGAGCGGCTACCTCGACGCCGTGACCTTCACCGACGGCCAGCTCGTGCGGCGCGGCGACGTGCTGTTCCGCATCGACCCGCGCCCGTTCGAGGCGGCCCTGGCACAGGCCGAGGGGCGCGTGGCCGAGGCCCGCTCCCGCCTCGCGCTCGCCGAGCGCGAGCAGGCGCGCGCCACCGCGCTGCTGCGCGAGCGCGCCGGCTCCGAGGCCGTCGCCGAGCAGCGCACCCAGGGTGCCGAGGGGGCCCGCGCCCAGCTCGCCACCATCACGGCCGAGCTGCAGCGGGCGCGGCTCGACCTCGAATTCGCCACCGTGCGCGCGCCGCAGGACGGGCGCATCGGCCGTCACCTGGTCAGCCCCGGCAACCTCGTCTCCGGCGGCGAGGCGAGCGGGGCGACGCTGCTGGCGGTGATCGTCACGGTGGACCCGATCGACATCAGCTTCGACATCGACCAGGCCGCGGCGCTGCGCTACGCGCGCCTCGCCGCCGCGGGCAGTCGCCGCTCCTCGCGCGAGTTCGCCAACCCGGTGCAGCTCGGGCTGGAGGACGAGCGCGACTTCCCGCATGCCGGGCGCGTGGTGTTCGTGGACAACGAGGCCGATGCCGGCACCGGCACCATCCGCCTGCGCGCCCGCTTCGACAACCCGGGCGGCCAGCTCTTCGTGCCCGGCGCCTTCGCCCGGCTGCGGCTGCTCGGCAGCGCCCCCTACCGGGCGCTGCTGCTGCCGGACGCGGCCATCGCCACCGACCAGTCGCGGCGCGTCGTCTACGTGCTCGGCCCGGAGAACAGGGTCTCGATGCGCGAGGTCCGGCTCGGCCCGCTGAACGACGGGCTGCGCGTGGTCCGCGACGGGCTGCGGCCGGAGGACGAGGTGGTGGTGCGCGGCATGCCGCGCGTGCGGGTCGGCGAGGCGGTGGCGCCGAGGCGGCTGCCGCCGGCGGCGCCGCTGCCGGACGGCCGGTCGTGAACGCCGCCCTCGCGCGCATCGGCGCGGCCGGCGGCGCGGCCGCTCCCGGCGGCATCCCGCGGGCGGTGGCCGCGGCGGCGGAGGCCGGCCCGGGCGGCGCGCCGGCATGGCCGGCCCCGCACGGTGCCGGCCGATGAGCGGCCTCGGCGTCCTCTCCGTCCGCCAGCCGGTGCTGGCCTGCGTGCTGTCGCTGGTGCTGCTGATCGTGGGCGGGCTTTCCATGCTCAGCCTGCCGATCTCGGAGTACCCGGACGTGGCGCCGCCCACCGTCGTGGTGGCGACGCAGTACGCCGGCGCCTCCGCCCAGGTGGTGGCGGACACGGTGGCGGCGCCGATCGAGCAGGAGGTGAACGGCACCGAGGGCATGCTCTACATGGCCTCGCAATCGACCGGCGACGGGCGCATGGCGCTGACCGTCACCTTCCGCCTCGGCACCGACCCGGACCGGGCGCAGGTGCTGGTGCAGGCCGCTGTCGCCAGTGCCGGTCCCCGGCTGCCCGAGGAGGTGCGGCGCTACGGCGTCACCACCCGCAAGATCGCCACCGACCGGCTGATGGTGATCTTCGTCTCCTCGCCCGACCAGAGCCTGGACCAGCTCTACGTCTCCAACTACGCGCTGCGCCAGGTGCGCGACGAGCTGCTGCGCATCGACGGCATCGGCGACATCGACATGCAGGGCGCGCGCGACTACGCGATGCGCCTCTGGCTCGATCCCGGCCGCATGGCGCAGGCCGGCGTCACCGCCGAGGACGTGGTGGCGGCGGTGCAGGCGCAGAACGCGCAGGTGGCGGGCGGCCAGCTCGCCGAGCCGCCGGTCGCCGACCAGGCCTTCCAGCCCAGCCTGACCTTCCGCGGCCGCCTCGACGACCCGGCCGAGTTCGAGGCGATCGTGATCCGCGCCGGGGCCGACGGGCGCCTGCTGCGCCTCGGCGACGTGGGGCGGGTGGAGCTGGGGGCGGCTTCCTACACCACCAACTCGACGCTGCAGGGCCGCCCGGCGGTGGCGCTGGCCGTCACCCAGCGCCCCGGCTCCAACGCGCTGGCGACGGCGCGGCAGATCCGCGACACGCTGGCGCGCATCGAGCGCGGCTTCCCGCCCGGCATCGCCGCCGAGATCGCCTACGACCCCACCCGCTTCGTGGCCGAGAGCGTGCGCGAGCTGGTCCACACCATCGCCGAGGCCGTCGCGCTGGTGGTGCTGGTGGTGCTGCTGTTCCTGCAGAACTGGCGCGCCGCGATCATCCCGATCCTGGCCATCCCGGTCTCGCTGATCGGCACCTTCGGGGTGATGATCGCCTTCGGCTTCACGCTGAACGTGCTGACCCTGTTCGGCCTCGTCCTCGCCGTCGGCATCGTGGTGGACGACGCCATCGTGGTGGTGGAGAACGTGGACCGCCACCTGCGCGACGCCGAGAGCGTGCCGGCGGCGGCCGAGGCGACGATGCGCGAGGTGGGCGGGGCGCTGGTCTCGATCGCGCTGGTGCTCTGCGCCGTGTTCGTGCCGACCGCCTTCCTGGAGGGGATCGCCGGCCGCTTCTTCCGGCAGTTCGCCGTCACCATCGCGGTCGCCACCGCGCTCTCCTGCTTCTGCTCGCTCACCCTCAGCCCGGCGCTGGCGACGCTGATCCTGCGGCGCGAGGCGCCGGCGGGGACGCCGGAGGGGGCGCCGCGCCGGGGCGGCGCGCCCATGCGCCTGCTGCGGCTCCTGCTCGACCGCTTCAACGCCGGCTTCGACTGGCTCGCCTCCGCCTATGCCGCCCTCGCCGGGGTGGTCGCCGCCCTGGCCGTGCCGATGCTGGCCTTCTACGCGCTGCTGATCGGCGGCGTCGCTTGGCTGCTGGCCACCACGCCGCAGGGCTTCCTGCCGGCGCAGGACCGCGGCACGCTGACCGTGTCGATCGCCCTGCCCGGCGGCGCCTCGCTCGCCCGCACCACCGCCGTGGTGCAGCACGCGGAGACCGTCGCGCGCGACGTGCCGGGCGTCGCCAGCGTCTCGGCGTTGTCCGGGATCTCGGGCGTGACGAACACGCCGGCCAGCGACGCGGGGATGCTGACCGTGGTCTTCGCGCCCTGGTCCGAGCGCGAGCCGCGCGGCCTTTCGGCGGCCCGGATCGAACGCGAATTGCGGCAGCGTCTGGCGGCGGCGCTCGACGAGGCCACGGTGCTGGTGATCCCGCCCCCGGCCGTGCCGGGCCTCGGCAGCGGCGCCGGCTTCGCGCTGCGGCTGGAGGACCGCACCGGGCGCGGCACCGCCGTGCTGCTGGAGGCGGCCGAGGCGCTGGTGGCGGCGCTGCGCGCGACCCCCGGCCTCGTCGACGTCTACACGCCCTTCCGGGTGGACACGCCGCAGGTCGCGGTGACCCTCGACCGTTCCCGCGCCGAGATGCTGGGCGTGCCGGTGGCGCGGCTCTCCCAGGCGATCGAGACGCTGCTCGGTTCCTCCTACGTCAACGACTTCACCGCCTTCGGCCGCAACTGGCGCGTGCTGGCGCAGGCGGCGCCGGAGTACCGGCGCACCGTGGAGGACCTGGCGCGCCTGTACACGCGGAACGACCGCGGGCAGATGGTGCCGCTCGCCAACCTGCTGACGGTGCGCGACGCGGCCGGGCCGGGGCGGGTGCCGCGCTACAACCTCTACCCGGCGGCCGAGGTGGCGGGTGGCGTGGCGCCCGGCACCGGCTCGGGCGCCGCGCTCGCCGCCGTGGAGCGCGTGGCGCGCCGGATGCTGCCCGACGGCATCGGCTACGAATGGACCGACCTCTCCTTCGAGCAGACCGAGAGCGGCGATGCCGGCCTGCTGGTCTTCCCGCTCTGCGTGCTGTTCGTCTACCTCGTGCTCGCCGCGCAGTACGAGTCCTGGAGCCTGCCCTTCGCGGTGATCCTGATCGTGCCGATGTGCCTGCTCACCTCCACCGCCGGCGTGCGGCTGATGGGCCAGGAGGTGACGGTGCTGACGCAGATCGGCTTCGTCGTGCTGGTGGGCCTCGCCGCCAAGAACGCCATCCTGATCGTGGAATTCGCCCGCCAGCGGGAGGATGAGGGGCTGACCCCGGTCGAGGCGGTGGTGGAGGCGTGCCGGCTGCGGCTGCGCGCCATCCTGATGACCTCGCTCGCCTTCATCCTCGGCGTGCTGCCGCTGGTGTTCTCGTCGGGCGCCGGCGCGGAGATGCGCCGCGCCGTGGGCACCGCGGTCTTCTTCGGCATGCTCGGCGTGACGCTGTTCGGGCTGCTGTTCACGCCGGTCTTCTACGTCGTGATCCGCCGCCTTGCCCTGCCCCGCGCGCGGCCCGCCCGGCAGGCGCCCGAGGGGAAGGCACCCGGCGCGGCGGCGCGGGTGACGGCGCCGTAGGGGCGCCGGGCGTGTCCGCCCGCCGGCGATCCGCTCCAGCCTTTGATCCGGCGCATTTTCCGAGCCGCTGAGCGAGGACGCTCAGCTTGAAAATGCTCTAGGCGGAGCCGGTCGGCTTCGGGTCGGTGAACTTGACGACGATGCCGGAGAAGCTCCGCAGGATACCCTGCCGGGGATTGTTCGAGGTCACCGGGCTCTTCTGCCCCTCATCCGGCAACAGGCCGACGATGAAGGGCCGGTCGGGATTGCCGTGCTCGAATGCCAGCAGCACGTTGGTGCCCGGGCGCAGCGGCTGGTGCAGGCCCTCCGTCGTGCCGCCGAATGCCGTCGTCAGCCGCAGCGGCGCCCAGAGCGCGGCGGGATCGCCGTTGTTGTCGGGGAAGGGCAGCAGCACGTGGTAGTGGCCGTTCGGGTCGAGGTAGGGCTGGCTGGTGTCGTTCTGCTGCGGGCCGCTCCTGCCGCCGCCCTGGATCGTGGCGCGCCACATGCCGGCCATGACGGGCACCGGGGTTCGCCGCGGCGGCCGGTAGGCGACCGAGAAGGGGATCGCCTCGAACCGGTTGAGGTAGCCGGACTCCCGGCCCTGCCGCTCCGTGGGAAGGAACGCCTCCGAGCCGCTGAAGCTCTGCCAGGCCTCGTGCGTCACGGCGGTGAGGAGGTATTTCTGCTCCAGCCAGGACGGCTCCGCCGAGCCCAGCATGAACACGTAGCCGGCGCTGAAGCCGAGGATGCTGCCGGTGCCGGAAAGCGTCTCCTGCATCGCGCCCGCCTCCTGCGCCCGCACCATCGCCTGGCGGTTGCCGACGGCGGCCGTGGTGTAGCCGCACTCGTACTGCGCCTGCACGCCCATGTAGGGGAACGAGTCGGCGGCGCCCGCCCCCGTCCCGGCGTAGGTCGCCACCAGCGGCGTGGCGGGCTTCTCCGGGTCCCAGGAGGCGGCGTGGCCCGCCTGGCTCACGACGCGCTTGCGGTAGCCGACGGCATGCAGCGTCGGCGCGTCGGTCGCCCCGGAACCGTCCCCTGGCGTCGGGCCGGGATCGAGGGCGAAGGTCAGGGTGGGGCCGCCCACGGCCGGCGGGTAGCTCATCGGGTCCGGCACGTTCGGGTAGTCCGTGTTCTCGCTCGAGAAGCAGACGCAGGTGCTGTCCTCGATCGCGAACCACCAGCCCAGCCCGGCCTGCTCGGCGGTCCGGCGCAGGAAGTCGAGGTCCGTCTCGTCGACCTGCAGGGCGGCGGCGAGCAGCGGGAAGCTCGCATCCTGCGAGAACACCCGCCGCAGGCTGACCGATGGCGGCAGCTCCCTGGCCGAGCCCAGCACCGTGGCCGGCGGGTTCACCAGGATGGCCGTCAGCACGTCCCAGACCTGGAAGGTCGGCGCCGGCACGGGCGAGGTGTCGAAGGCGGTGGCGGTCGTGTTCAGGAGCGACCGGCTGCGCCGGATCAGGCCCCGGAAATGCAGGTGCGGCATGAACACCAGCCGGTACCAGTAGCCGCCGGCCCGGTCGTCGGCGCCCAGCATCTGCGCCTCGGCGAGCACCCCGCTGAACTGGCGCCGCTGTCCGGAGGACAGCTCCAGCAGCAGGTTGGCGCCGACGCCGACCGTGCCGCGCAGGTCCGAGTCCGTCTCCGCCAGGAGGCCGATCACCTCCATCCGGTAGAGGTCGGAGAGCGTCTCGGTCACCGTCACGCGGGCGATCCGCAGATCGGCGGCGCGGCCGGCCGCGTTCATCCAGTCCAGGGTGATCGTGGTGGCGGCCATGTGGGGCCCCTCCTCTGTCTCCCGCCCGCGGCGCGTTGCCGGTGCCGGGGGCGGTGCGGCGGCCATCGGTCGGGACCGCGTGCCGGGCGATGCGATGCGGCGATGATGCGGGGTTAGCAACGGTCGTGCCATGGCCGGCGCCGCCGGGGTGCCGCGGCGCCGGATGGCGCCCCTCTCTCCGGGACCGCAATTCTGGTATGCAGGCGGCATGGGTTCCGGGAAGGCCGCCACGACGACCGCCCGGCGCATGATGCGCGAGCGGGGCGGCAAGGCCTCCCGGCGCCGCGCGGATCGGGGGTGGGATGTTCGAGCGGCGACTGATGGAGCGGATCGCGGCCGGCCATGCCCGGCCGGAGACGCGCTCGCCCGACCCCTCCGCCGTGCTGGCCGACGTGCTCGCGCACCTGCACAGCCTGCTCAACGCCCGGCAGGGCTCGGTGCCGACCCGCCCGGACTACGGCATGCCCGACATCAACGACCTGCTCCACCAGTTCCCGAACTCCGTCGGCGTGCTGCGCCGCGCCATCATCCAGCAGATCGACCGCTTCGAGCCGCGGCTGCGGCGGGTGCAGGCGCGCCACCTCCCGGACGAGCGGAACCCCCTGCGACTCGTCTTCGCCATCAGCGCCGAGCTGGTGCTGGACGAGCGCGCCGAGGCCGTGAGCTTCACCACCGCCGTCGCGGACAGCGGCGCCGTGTTCCTGGCCGGCTGACGCGGCGGTGACCACGCGGCGCTACTACGAGCAGGAGCTCGCCTATCTGCGCGAACTGGGCGAGGCGTTCAGCCGGCGCAACCCGGACGTCGCCGGGCTGCTCTCCGCCCGCGCGATGGACCCGGACGTGGAGCGGCTGCTGGAGGGCTTCGCCTTCCTCACCGGCCGGCTGCGCCAGCGCATCGACGAGGAATTGCCGGAGCTGGCGCACGGGCTGCTGAACCTGCTCTGGCCGCACTACCTGCGCCCGACCCCGGCCCTCACCATCGTCGAATTCGACGCGCCCCCGGCGGGGGGCGCGACGCTGGTGCCGGCGGGCTCCGGCCTCGCCTCGCGGCCGGTGGAAGGCACCGCCTGCCGCTTCCGCACCTGTCACGACCTGCCGCTGGTGCCGGCCACGATCGGCGCGGTCGAGCTGGAGGAGCGCGCCACCACCGCCACCCTGGCGGTGCGCCTCGAGGCGACGCAGGGCAGCGCGGCGGCGGCCCTCGCCGGCCGGCCGGTCCGCCTGTTCCTGCACGGGATCGGCGAGATGGCGCCCGGGCCGCAGCTGCTGCACGCCCTGCTGCGCGAGACGGAGGCGATCGAGGTCACGGACGGCGCGCGCCGCCTGGAGGTGCCGCCCGGCGCGCTCGGCCATGCCGGGCTGTCGGGGGCGGGCCTGGCCGAGGCGGCGCTGCCCTGGCCCGGCAACAGCTTCCCCGGCTACCGGGTCCTGCAGGAATACCTGGTCTTTCCCGAGCGCTTCCTGTTCCTCGACCTGCCCGCCGTGCCGGGCGCCGAGTCCCTGGTCGGGGCGCGCCTGACCTGGCGCTTCCACCTGCGGCGGCGCCCGGAGCTGCCGGGGCGGGTGCAGCGGGGCCATGTGCGGCTGAACTGCGTGCCGGCGGTGAACCTGTTCGAGGCGTCGGGGCGGCCCATCGTGCCCGATCCCGGCCGGGTGGAGCACCAGGTCCGGCCGCAGGGCCTGCACGCCGCCGCCAGCGTCTTCGCCATCGCCGCCGTGGAGGGCACGGTGCAGGGGCGCGGCGAGCGGATCGTGATCGAGCCCTTCGTCTCCTACCGCCACGCCCTGCCCGGCGCCTCGGGCGCCTTCTACGCCACGCGGCTGCGGCCCTCGGTGCTCGGGCGCGGCGCCGATACGTGGATCAGCTTCGTCGATGCGCGCACCGCCCCCGTGCTGCCGCATGTGAGCACGGTGGTGATCGGCCTTCTCTGCACCGATGGCGAACTGGCCCGGCAGGTGACGCTGGGCGCGCTCGACCGGCCAGGGATCGGCAGCCCGGTCAACCTGCCCTTCTGCAACGTCACCCGCGTCTCCGACGAGGTGCCGCCGCCGCTCGGCGGCGACCTGATGTGGCGCCTGGTGTCGGGGCTCGCGCGCAGCCTGCAGCCGCTCGGGGACATCGCGGCGCTGCGCGCGCTGGTCGCCGCCTACGACATGCGGGCCCCGCACGACGAGCAGGCGCAGCGGCGCCTGGAGCGGATGCTGGCGGCGCTGCTCGCGATCGAGTCCGTGCCGATGGAGACGCTGGTGAAGGGCGTGCCGGTGCGCGGGCGCGAGATACGCCTGACGCTGGCGGAGAGCGGCTTCGGCGGCATCGCCGGCACCTTCCTGTTCGGCGCGGTCTTCGAGGCCTTCCTCGGCGTCTACGCCGGGCTGAACACATGCTGGCGCCTCGTGGTGCTGGGTAGCGAGACCAGGGCGGAGTTGCGATGGCCGATCCGGATGGGGCAGGCGCCGATCCCGTAGCGGCCGCGGCCGCCATGCGCCCGGACGCCGATGCCGCGCCGGCGGGCCCGATCGCCACCGCCGCTCCGGCGGTCGCGCCGGCCGCCGGTCGCCGGGAGACCGGCGAGCCGCCGGAGGCGGGACTGGCGGCGGTGCTGGCCATGCTCGGGCCGGCCCCGGCCTTCAACGCCGCGGTGCCGCTGATCGAGGCGGCGGTGGCGCGCACCGGGCGGGTGGTGCGGCCGGCCGGCACCACCGGCACGGCGGCGGAGGAGGCGATCCTGTTCCGCTCCGTCCCGAGCCTCGCCTTTCCCCCCGCCGACATCGCCGCGCTGCGCTGCGCCGAGCGCGCCGGCGAGGGCGACAACGACTGGCCGGTCGAGATGGAGGTGGCCTTCCTCGGGCTGTACGGCCCCGCCTCGCCGCTGCCGGTCCAGTGGACCGAGCAGATCGTCACCGACCAGCCCGGCGCGCGGAACCTGCGCGACGTGCTCGACCTGTTCGCCCACCCGCTGGTTGGGCTGGCCTGGCGGCTCTGGCGCGGCAACCGCCTGCATCTGCACTGGATGGAACGGGGCAGCGAGGCGGGGCGGGACATCGTCTCGGTCGCGGCGCTGGCGCTCGGCGGGCTGGTGCCCGGCGGCGGACCGGGGGGCGGACCGGGGGAGGGGCCGGGGGGCGGACCGGGGGACGGGCAGGAAGACGGGGCGGGCGAGCTGGATCCGGTGCGGCTGCTGCCGCTCTGCGGGCTGCTGGCGCGGTACAGCCGCGGCGCGGACACGGTCGCCGGCATCGTCGCCGCCTATCTCGGCGTCGAGACGCGCCTCGAGGAATGGGTGCCGTCGCGCGTGCCGGTCCCGGCCGATCAGCTTTTCCGCCTCGGCGACAGGGCGGCGACGCCGGGCGAGGTGGTGCTGGGCGAGAGCGTCTGCGACGTGTCGGGCACGGTGCGCCTGACGCTCGGCCCGCTGCCGGCCGCGACCTTCCAGGCCCTGCTGCCGGGCGGTCCGTTGCGCCGCACCCTGGCGGCGCTGCTGCGCCTGGCCCTGCGCGACCCGCTGCGGGTGGAGCTGGACCTGCTGCTGGCGCCGGGGCAGTCGCCCGGCCTGGTGCTGGGGGGCGGGCAGCTCGGCTGGACGAGCTGGGCGGGCGGGCCGGGCGAGGTCGGGCATGGCCCGCCCGGCCCGGGGGGCGGGGGCGGCGCCCGGGCGTGGGGGGGGGGGGGCGAGCGCGGGGGCCCGTGGGGGGGGGGCGGGCCGCGCGGCGGCCCGAGCGGGGCGGGCGGGCCGGGCGAGGTCGGGCATTGCCCGACCGGCCCGGTGTGAGCGCGCGGTGGTGTCGCGGCCCGCGCACTGTGCGGGCCTCCGCGCAGTGCGCGCGGCCTTGCCGCGCCGCGGCGGCGCCGTCCGCGCGGCCCGGTGAGCAGGCTTCCGCACAGTGCCGTGCGGGCCGCCGCACAGCATGCCGCGCACGCGGCGCCGAAGCTGACGGATTGCTGACTTCTGCTGACGCAGACTGGAATTTTCGCGCCCGGCCGGCTCTGGCACGGCGGTTGCTGCTACCCCGTCAGGCCGACGCAACCCGCGCCGGATCGCAAGAAACGGAACCAGTGTCATGTCCCAGCCGAGCTATGTGACCGTCAGCGGCGCCACCCAGGGCCAGATCTCCAAGGGCGCCTTCACCGCCGACAGCGTCGGCAACATCTACCAGGAGGGCCACGAGGACACGCTGTTCTGCCAGTCCGTCTCCTACGAGGTGGCGCTGCCGCGCGACCCGCAGAGCGGCCAGGTCACCGGCCAGCGCGTCCACCAGCCCGCGAAGATCCTGAAGTACGTCGACAAGGCCTCGCCCATGCTGATGCAGGCCCTGGCCAGCGGCGAGCTGCTGCAGATCGAGGCCGACTTCTACCGCACCGCCACCTCGGGCAAGCAGGAGAAGTACTACACGGTGAAGTTCACCGACGCGATCCTGGTGCACTACAAGCAGCACACCCCGAACCCGCTGGACCCCGCCAACGCCGCCTTCCGCGACATGGAGGAGCTGGCCTTCACCTACCGCATGATCGACGTCACCCACGTCGTCGCCGGCACCTCCGGCTCGGATGACTGGCGCTCCCCGAAGTCGTAGCGTCCGTCAGCCGTCCCGCCGCCGGATCCAGGATCCCGGCGGCGGGACACCGGCGTGGCCGCGACGGGACGGCCCCGCCCCGTCTCGGCGGAGGACCGGATGGAGATCGTCAACGAGACCGGCCTGCGCCTCATGGTGCAAGGCGACCACGTCCGGCGCCCGGACATCTCGGCGGTCTGCATCCTCAAGGGCACCTTCGCGCTGGTGCCGGGAGGCGCCTGCACGCCGCTGCCCGAGGCGGCGCAACGCCCCTTCTGCGGCACCGAGCCGCATCTCGACGATCTGGGCCGCACGCCGCGCTGGCTGAGCGACCTCGCCCCCTGCAAGCCGCACACGGATTTCCTCGTCAACGGCCACTTCCACGCGCCGGGCGGCGTGCCCGTCCCGCATGGCCGCGCCGCCGCCCATCTCGGGCCGATGCACAAGGAGCTTCTGTTCTTCGGCGAGCGGTGCTGGCTGATCGGCGACGTCATCAGCGAGACGGTGCCGACCGCCCGCGTGCCGCTGCGCTGGGAGCTCGCTTTCGGCGGCCTGCGCGACCCGCGCAACCCTTGGGGGCGCGGCCTGGCACCGGAGCCGGACGGCATCGTGCGGCTGCCGCAGATCGAGGACCCGGCGGCGCCGGTGCAGCGCCGCGCCGACCGGCCGGAACCCGCCAATTTCGCCGGCATGCCGGAGCAGTTCGCCGAACGTCGGGCGCGCGCCGGCACGCGCGACCATCGCTGGGCCCTGTTCGAGGCGCCGTTCCCGCCGAAGGACTACGACCCGAGCTTCCACAACACCGCGCCGCGCGGCCAGCGCGCCGGCAACCACCCGCGCGGCGACGAGGGGCTGCGCCTGGTCAACCTGCATCCGACCGTGCCGGACCTGGCCACCTGGCTGCCCGGCCTGCGCCCGCGCGTCGCGCTGGTGCGCGAGACGGGCGAGGCCGAGGAGATCGCGATGCCGCTCGACACGGTGGTGGCGCTGCCCGACGAGGACCAGCTCGTGCTGCTCTGGCGCGGCAACGCGCCGGCCCGCGCGCGGCACCTGCCGGATGTGGCGCTGGTGGTCGCGACGATGGAGCGGCTGTCGGAGGAGCCCGCGCCGACCGAGGCGGTCACGGCCGCCGCCGCCGCGCGCTGGCGCGCCATGCAGCCCGCGGACAACGCCGCCGAGACGGAGGCGGCGATCGCCGCCGCGCTCGGCGAGGCGCGCAAGCTGCTGGAGAAGGTCGCGCTGCCGGACGAGGTGCGCGCGGTGGTGGAGAGCGCGACCGACCCGCAGCTGGTGTTCGACGCGCTGGTCAGGCATGCGCAGGACGAGCTGAAGCGCCTCGGCGCGCCTGGATTCTGAGAGGCCCGGATTCTGAGGGGCCCGAATTCTGAGAGGCCCGAGTTCTGAGAGGAGGGTGCGATGGCCTACCTGATGACGACCGGCTGCCCGCTGGAATGCAGCTTCGGCCTGACGCCCTCGGCGATGATCGCGCTGCCGCTGCCCGGCGTGCCGACGGTGAACGGCCTGCCCGTCGCGACCATCCTCGACATCGAGATCGAGAACGTGCCGCCCTTCGGCCTGTGCAGCTCCCCCGCCAACCCGGAGGTGATCGCGGCCACCGCCGCCGCCATGGGCGTGCTGACGCCGATGCCCTGCGTGCCGGTGCTGATGCCGTGGGAGCCGCCGGTGGTCAACGCGCTGTCGGACGGCCAGCCGCTGGTCTCGATCGAGGCCAGGGCGCTGTGCGCCTGGGCCGGCGTGGTCTCGGCCGTCGCGCCGGCGCAGCCCATCGCCGATTCCGTTCCCTGAGCCGGGAGAGGCCGCCATGAGCGACCCGACGCCGCCCGTCATCGACGACAAGGCCGCCGTGCTGTCGGTGGAGGTGCCCTACGCCGCCGGCAGCGCCACGAAGCGCGCCTATCTGCGCCTCGGCACCCAGGACACCACCAGCGTCAGCGAGCCCGCCTTCTGGCCGAGCGGCACGGCGGCGGCCGACCGCGCCGGCATCCTGATGCTCAGCCCGGACGGGCTGGTGATCAACGCCGGCCACATGGACACGGTGGTGTTCGGCGAGCAGACCTTCAACATGGTGCACAAGGCGGGCCTCGTCCGCAGCGCCAGCTACACCTTCCCCGAGGACAAGGACCAGAGCATCGGCGACAAGACCGCCCGCAACGTCTCCTACACGCTCGGCCATGCCAGCGCCTTCAACGCCGGCGACACGGAGGCGCTGAACGCCACCCAGACCACCACCATCACCCTCGGCAACAGCCAGGCCATGACGGCGGGGGCGGGGCTGGTGGCCAGCACCGGCGCCACGGTCAGCGCCGCCGCCTCGGTGATGTCGGTGGCGGCCAATCTCGGCAAGGTGGACGTCCAGTCCGTGGTGGGCGACGTCAAGATGAGCCGGGTGAACGCGGTGGTCGGCAGCACCTCGGTGCTGCTCGGCATCAGCCCGGTCACCGAGACGGTGCTCGGCGGCAACGCCACGCTGGTCGGCATCATCCAGGGCGTGCTCGCGGTGTTCGCGACGGCGGCCGCCGGCATCGAGGCCGGCTTCGCCCTCCAGCTCACCAGCGTCGATCCGATCGAGCCCGGCAACTACGCCACGGTGGACACCAACCCGGTGAAGGACAAGCTCGCCAGCATGCGCGACGCCTACTACGCGGCGCTCGGCGTGATGAGCACGGTGCAGGCGGCGGGGCTGGTGCTCGGCGCGGTGGCGCTGAAGCTGGGCATGGGCGCGCAGGCCGCCGCCTTCCCGCGCATCGAGATGGATGCCACCGGCATCAAGCTGCTGGCCGATCCGACGGTCAGCCTGGTCCTGACGCCGGCGACGGCGATCATGACGGCCGGTGCCAGCGTGCTGACCATGGGCCCCGCGCAGACCGACCTCACGGCGACGAATCTCGGCATGACCGGGCAGGCCATGTTCATGATCACGTCGCCGGACGCCTCGATCTCCTCGCCGCTGATCGACCTCAGCGCCTGAAGGCGGGCGGGGAAGGGGGCCAGTCCATGCGGTTCCGACGGGTGTGGCCGGCATCGTCCCGGCGCCGCGCGGCACTGCCGCTCCTGCTGCTGCTCTGCCTCGCCGCACCGGCCCGCGCCCAGACCGCCCCCGACGCCCGCGCCGACACCCGTGCCCCCTGGAACCCCGACGCCGCGCTGGAGCTCGGCCTGCGCTACGAACTCGGCCTCGGCGTCGCGGCCGATCCGGCGCGCGCCGCCACCCTGATCTGCCGCGCCGCCGCCGGCGGCCACGCGCCCGCCGTGCTGCACCTCGCCGCCACGCTGCTGGAGCCGGACCTGCCCGGCTACGACCCGCCCCGGGCGGCGCAGTGGCTGCGCTTCCTGCAGACCCGCCAGCGTCTCGGCAGTGCCGCGCGGCTGCGCCCGCCCGGCTGCCCCGGCGACATGACCGCCCCCGGCAACCCGGCGCCCTACGCCGCGCTGGTCGAGCAGCTCGCGCTGGAGCGCGGCCTCAGCCCCTTCCTGGTCAAGGCGGTGATCGCGGTGGAGAGCGCCTGGCGGCCCGACGCCGTCTCGCGCGCCGGGGCGCAGGGGCTGATGCAGCTCATGCCCGCCACGGCCCGCCACCACGGCGTGGCCGATCCGTTCGATCCCGAGCAGAACCTGCGCGGCGGCATGGACCACCTCGCCCTGCTGCTGCGCCAGTTCGGCGACCCGGCGCTGGCGCTGGCCGCCTACAATGCCGGGCAGGCACCGGTGCTGGCCTGCCGCTGCGTGCCGCCCATCCCGGAGACGGAGAGCTACGTCAGCCGGATCCGGGCGCTGGGCGGGCTGGATGGGCCGGCCCTCGCGCCGCGCCTCCCAACCTTTCGCCCCCCGGCCCTTCAATCCCCGGCCGTTCCGGCGCCGCCCGCTCCAGCCCGTGCCGATCCAGACCGTGCCGCGCCAGCTTCTCGTGCAGCGTCCGGCGCGAGAGTCCGAGCGCCCGCGCCGCGTGGGTGACGTTGCCGCCGGTCTCGCGCAGCGCCCGCTGGATCTGCTGCACCTCGGTGCGCGCCATGCGCTGGCGCAGCTCGCCGGCATCCGCGTCGGCCTGGCCGGCGGGCGGCGGCGCGGCGGCGGCGCGCGGCGCGGCGAGCGCGGGCGGCAGGTGGTCGGGCAGGATCTCGCCGCCATCGGGGCAGAGGATCACCGCGCGCTCCATCACGTTGCGCAGCTCGCGCACGTTGCCCGGCCAGCGGTGCAGCGTCAGGCAGCGCTCCGCCTCCGGCGCGATGCCGCGCACGTCCTTGCCGTGGCGCTGGGCGAAGTCGGCGGCGAAGCTGGCGGCGAGCAGCGACACGTCGCCCTCGCGCTCGCGCAGCGGCGGCAGCAGCAGCGGGAAGACGGAGAGGCGATAGTAGAGGTCCTCGCGGAAACGGCCCTCGGCGATGGCGCCGTGCAGCTCGGCATTGGTCGCCGCCACGATGCGCACGTCGAGCTTGCGCGGCTTCGTGGCGCCCACCGCGCGCACCTCGCCGTCCTGCAGCACGCGCAGCAGCTTGGCCTGCAGGCCGATCGGCATGTCGCCGATCTCGTCGAGGAACAGCGTGCCGCCATCGGCCAGCTCGAACAGGCCGGGCTTGTCGGCATGCGCGCCGGTGAAGGCGCCGCGCCGGTGGCCGAACAGCTCGCTCTCCAGCAGCTCGGCCGGCAGGGCGGCGCAGTTCTGGGCGACGAAGGGCGCGGCGCGGCGGTTGCTGGTGGCGTGGACCAGGCGCGCCACCACCTCCTTGCCGGTGCCGGTCTCGCCCTGGATCAGCACCGGCACGGCGCTGTCGGCCACCTTGCCGATCAGATCGAGCACCGCGTCCATGTGGGCGCTGCCGGTGATCAGGCCGCCCGGCGCGGCGGCGGCCGAAAGCCGTTCCCGCCGGAGCCTCTCGTTCTCCTCGCGCAGGTCGCGGTTCAGGCGGTCGAGCCGCGCCCGCAATTCCTCGTTGCGCGCGAGCAGGGCCCGGTTGGCGAGGATCACGGCGGCCTGGTAGGAGAAGGCGTGCAGCAGCGTGGCGCGGCCGCGCATCGCCTCCGCGCCCAGCTCGCGCCCCGCGGCGTCGTGCAGGCCGGAAACCTCCAGCACGCCCACCGTGGTCTCGTCGTTGCCGCGCAGCGGGCAGGCGAGCAGCCCGTGCGTGCGGCCGCATTCCAGCAGGTCGCGCGCCTGGATGCGCGAGCAGTCCCAGGTGCCGGCATGCTGCGCGTCCGGCACCACGGCGATGCTGCCGCTGAAGGCGCACCAGGTGCGCGGATCGGCCATGTCCGGCGCGCCGCCCGGGTAGAGCGGGATCGGCGCCTCCGACACCTTCGCCGGCGGCAGGGCGGCGACGGGGAGGAGATGCGTGTTGGTGCCGTCGAAGGCGTAGAGGCGGCAGTGCTCGGCGCCGGCCACGTGCCGCGCCGCCTCGACGCAGAGCTGCATGGCGCGGCCGCGGTCGCGCGCCGACGCCATCTCGCTGACGAGCAGCATCAGCCGCGCGGCGGCGGCGGTTTCCGTGTCGGCGCTTGCGTCCACGCTGGCCTCGTCCTCCCTGAGAAGCCGGCCGCCCGCCCTGGCGGGGGCGGCCGGCGGCGCGTGGCTCAGGACTTGTCGAGCTTGCCGACCAGCGAGAGGGTGAAGTCGGCGCCCATGTACTTGAAGTGCGGCTGGAGCGCCATGTTGACGCGGTACCAGCCGGGCTCGCCCTCGATGTCCGAGACGTCGATCTGCGCCTTGCGCAGCGGCCGGCGCGAGCGAACCTCGGGGCTCGGGTTCTCCTGGTCGGAGACGTACTGCCGGATCCAGGTGTTCAGCTCGCCCTGCAGCTCGGTCGCGGTCTTCCAGGAGCCGATGTTCTCGCGCTGGAGCACCTTGATGTAGTGCGCGAAGCGGTTGACCACGTACATGTAGGGAAGCTGGGTGCCGAGCTTGTAGTTCAGCTCCGCCTGCTTGGCCTCGGTCGTGTTGCCGAAGTACTTCGGCTTCTGCACGGAGTTGGCGGAGAAGAAGGCGGCGTTGTCGCTGCCCTTGCGCATGGTGAGCGCGATGAAGCCCTGCTCGGCCAGCTCGTACTCGCGCCGGTCGGAGATCAGCACCTCGGTCGGGATCTTGGTCTCGGTCTGGCCCATCGCCTCGAAGTGGTGCAGCGGCAGGTCCTCGACCGCGCCGCCGCTGTTGGGGCCGATGATGTTGGCCGCCCAGCGGTACTTGGCGAAGCTGTCGTTGAGGCGCGTGGCGACGGCGTAGGCGGCGTTGCCCCAGAGGTAGTTGTCGGTGTCGGCGTCGGTCTTCTCCTCGAAGTTGAAGGCCTTCACCGGCACCGTCTCCTGCCCGTAGGGCAGGCGGAGCAGGAAACGCGGCAGGGCGAGGCCCATGTAGCGGCTGTCCTCGCTCTCGCGGAAGCTGTTCCACTTGGCGTATTTCGGGCCCTCGAAGATCGCCTTGAGGTCCTTGAGGTTGGGCAGGCTCTCGAACCTGTCGACGCCGAGGAATTCGGGGCTGACCGAGCCGATCACCGGCGCGTGCGCCATGGCGCCCACGGCCGAGAGGTTCTGCATCAGCTTGATGTCCTGCGCCCCCGGCCCGAAGCTGTAGCCGGTGATGACGCTGGCGAAGGGCTGGCCGCCGAACTGGCCGAACTCGTCGATGTAGACCTGCTTGTAGAGGCCCGACTGCACGATCTCGGGGCTGTCCTCGAAGTCCTGCAGCACCTCGTCCTTCTGCGCCTGCAGGATCTCGATCTTCACGTTCTGGCGGAAGTCGGCCTTGTCGATGACGAATTTCAGCGACCGCCAGGTGGATTCGAGGCGCTGGAACTCCTTGTCGTGCAGTACCTCGTTGAGCTGCGCCGAGAGCGTCTGGTCGATCGCCGCGATCATGCGGTCGACGGCGGCCGAGTTGATCTTCTCGCCGGCATTGGCCGGCTTGACCATCTCGGCCAGGAAGGCGGCGACGCCTTTCTTCGCGGCGTCGTAGCCCTCGTCCCTGGGCTTCATCCTGGTCTCGGCCAGCACCTGGTCGAGCAGGGATTCCTCTTCGGTGACGGTGGCGGCCGGGGCCGCGCCCGGGGTCGCGCCGGATTGGGTCTCGCTCACGCCGTCTCTCCCTTGGCGGCCTCGCCCGCGGCACTGATCTCGGCGGTGACCTTCTGGCGCAGGGCCTCGTCGGCCAGGATGCGCTCGATCGCCTTGCGGAAGGCCGGCATGTTGCCGACCGGGCCCTTCAGCGCCATCAGCGCCTGCCGCAGCTCCAGCAGCTGCTGCATCGCCGGCACCTGCCGCGCCACCTGCTCCGGCTCGAAGTCCTTGAGCGAGGTGATGCGCAGGCTCACCGCCATCTCGCCCGCGTCCGGCTCGTCCGACAGCCGGTCCTTCACCTTCAGGTCGAGGGCGAGGTTCTGGTTGCGGAGGACGTCGGAGAAATTGTCCTTGTTGACGTCGATCCGCCGCCGCTCGGCCAGCGGCGTGTCGTCCGCGCGGCCGGTGAAGTCCGCCAGCATCAGCAGCTTGTGCGGCAGCTCGACATCCTCCCGCGCATCGCCCGTCGCGGGCTTGTAGCGGATGTTCACCCGCTCCTTCGGGGCGACCGACGCTTCACTCGCCATGGGTTGTTTCTCCTTGGGATGACCGTTGGGTGATGACGGGTGGTTCAGCCGGCCGCGCGGGAGGCGCGCACCGCGTTGACGGGATCGAGCCGTGCGAGGGTGGTGAGCGCCTGCGCCGCTTCCGTGGCGCGGGCCTCCTCGGTCAGTCCGAGCGATCTGGCAGGGGCGGAAAGGCAGCGGTGCAGCAGCAGCGCCGCCTCGGCCGCGATGTCGGGTTCCCACTCCTCCAGCGCAGAGGCGCGCGACGCCGCGACCCGGAGGATGGGCAGGGCGACCGGGACATGATCGTTTTCCAGGCAAAACCGCGCAATTGCTAAATTCCAGCGGAAGCGCGCGCGGCCGGAAGGCGCCCCGGCGGCACCGGCCGCCAGGGCGGCAAGTCCCTGTTCGGCCTTGCCCTCGCCGACCAGGGCACGCGCCGCCGCCAGCCCCTCGGCCCAGGGTGCCGCCTCCCCGCCCGCCACCGCCGCCTCGCCGCCGCCCAGCGTCGCCTCGCGCTCGATCCAGGCGCGGGTGGCCGGATCGGCGAAGGGCATGCCGTCCTGGAAGGCGAGGTCGGGCAGGCTCGGCAGGCGCAGCAGCAGCAGCCCGACCCCTTGCGCCACCGCGCGCGCCGAGGCGGCGTGGCGCGGGCCCAGCTCCAGCAGCGCCTGGTGCACCAGGCGCTGCCCGTCCAGCCAGAACTGGCCGGAGCCCGAGAGATAGCGCTCCAGCGCCACGATCAGCTCCGGCAGGCTGCCGGCGTTGCGCATGGCGGCGAACTCGCTGAGCCGCGTCTCGGGCGGCGGCATCAGGGCGGTGCGGCCACCGGTCGCCGGCGGCGGCTCGGTGATGGCGAGCCAGGTGACGGCCCGCAGCGTGGCGAAGGCACGGAATTCCGTCGGGTCGGCCTCCACCACCGCGATGGCGGCGGTCCGCACCCCCTCGCGCACCGCGTTGAACACCTGGTCCGCGCTGCCGCCGGCGGGGACCGCGATGGCGGGCGGCACGACAGCCGGCTTCGCCGGCGGCGCGGGCGGCGGTGTCGGCGCGGGTGCCGGTGTCGGCGCCGGCGCGGGCGGAGCCGGCGCGGCGGCGGGCGGGGGCGCCGCCGCGGCACGCTCCGCCTCCCTGCGCCGCTCCTCCCCGGCTCGCCGTTCCGCATCGGCCAGCGGGCGCAGCGCGCGCAGCAGGTCGTCGAGGCTGGCGCGCTCCTTCTCCAGCTTCCCGCGCAGCGCCTCGTCCAGCGCCGCCGCCGACTCGAAGGCGGCCAGCGCCGCCGCCCCCTGGTCCGCCGGCGCCGTCTCCGGCACCAGCCGGGCGGCGCGGGCCGCCAGCCATTCCAGCACCTGCACCCGCGCCCGCTCGCGCGCCTTCGGCGGGAACAGCTCGTCCCAGCGCAGCGAGACGAGGTCCTCCAGCACGGCGAGCCCGGCGGCGAGGCCCTTCAGCCCTTCCGTCTGCCCCGCCGCCACGGCGAACCAGGCGGCCAGCAGCAGGTCCTTGCTGCGGCTTCCCAGCAGCTCGACCGACTGGCGCGCGACCAGCGGCCAGTCCACCGCGCCGGGCCCGTCCTTCTCGCCCCGGCGTATCTGCTCCTGCACCGCCTCGAATTCCGGCGCGTAGCGGAATTCGGATGCAGCCGGCGCCCCGGCAGGCAGCGGGCCGGTGGCGGCGGCGATGCGCGGATCGTCGGGCCGCGTCATCCCGCCCCCCGCTCACCATGCCGTGCCTCGGGCCGTGCCTCGGGCCATGCCCCGTGCCATGCCACGGGCCGCGCCAGGCCGCGCAGCCCGAAGGGCAGCAGGGCGCGCACCAGCGAGACCGGGCAGCGCGGCCGTTCCGCGCGCGGCCCCAGCGCGCGCCGCAGCGCCTCGGGCGGCGGGCCGGCCAGCAGCGCCGCGGCCACCAGGGCGAGGGAGTACACGTCGTCGCGCGGGTCGGGCGGCAGGCCGTGCAGCCGTTCGGGCGCCGACCAGCGCGGCGTCGCCAGCGGCAGGCCGCGTGGCGGCACCCAGGCGGAGGCGTCCAGCGCGCTGTCCGCCGCCATCCGCGCCGCGCCGAGATCGAGCAGGCGCACGCCGCCGCCTTCCTCCAGGAACAGGTTGCCGGGCTTCACGTCGCCATGCACCAGCCCCGCCGCGTGCAGCCGCGCCAGCGCCGCGGCCGGCCGGCGCAGCAGCCGCGCCACCGCGCGGCGCGAGAGGCCGTCGGGCGCCGCCTCGGCCAGGGTGCGGCCGTGCAGGCATTCCATCACGAGGAAGGCGCGGCCCGCATGCGCGCCGCCGCCGAGCACCCGCACCAGACCGGGATGGGCGAATTGCCGCCCCTTGCGCCCCTCGCGCGCCAGTGCCGCCACCATGCCGGGACGTCCCGCCAGGGCCGGCAGCAGCGCCTTCACCGCCACCGGACCCTCCGGCGAGCGCGCCGCCCAGACCTCGGCCGTGGCGCCGTGGCCGAGCCGGCGCTCCAGCACCAGGCCGCCCGGCAGCGAATCGCCGGCCGCCCATTCCCGGCCGGCGCCGGCCGCCTCCTCCCCGGTTGCCGCCTCCCCGGCCGCGCCTCTCCTGGCCGCGCCCTTCCTGGCCGCAACGTCCCCGGGCGTGCCATCGGCCGCCGGGTCCAGCGCGGCCGTCGGCGGCTCCGTCGGGGCCGCCAGGGTGGGCGGGGCCGGGACGGGCGGGGTCAGAGCCGCGGCACGCATCGGAAGTTCGTCCAGTCGCGGTTGACGAGCGGGTTGGTGACGCTGGAGGCGCGTATCTGGTAGCGCACGCCGACATCGTTCAGCCTGAAGCCCAGCACCAGCCCGCCGGCATCGGCGGCGCGGTCGACCGCCATGTCGAGCAGCCGGAACAGGGCCCAGGGGCCGGAGGCGGCGATCTGCGGCGAGGTGCCGTTGGTCAGGTTGAGCTGGAGCGAGGCGGCGCTGTCGTCGTTGCCGGGCCAGCGGAACTCGGTCGGCTGCGGCGGGCCGTGGCGGTAGCCGGCGCGGGTCTGGTCGAGCAGCAGCACCGCGCCGAGCGCCCGCGGGTCGAGGTAGCGCGGCAGCACCGTCATGCGCACCGAGAGGTTGCCGGAGGCGTCGAAGAACAGGTCGCGGAAGGCGCGGGCGCGGTTGATCTGCGCCAGCCCGTCGCGCGCGATCTCGAGGCGCAGCGAGCCGCGGCTGGCGAGCGCGAGCTGCCCGTCCGGGCCGGTCTGCAGGAAGGGTTGCAGGTAGGTGGTCAGCCACTTGTCGAGCGTGCCGCCGGGGCCGAAGAAGGCGCCGAAGTCGCGCGGCAGCACGTCGCGGTCGGAGCTGCTGCCGTCGCCCTGCGCGAAGGGATAGCGGCGGGAGATGGCCTGGGCGCAGCCCGGCGCCACGTCGGTGTTCCAGGTGGCGACGACGCGCTCCAGCGCCATCTGCAGCAGCACGTTCCAGGAATTGGCGTAGAGCTCGCGGAAGATGCCGTCGAGCGGCCTCGGCAGGGTCGGCGCCTGGGTGCGCAGCGCCACCAGCGCATCCGGCCCCTGGCCGCTGATCGTGGTCGCCGCCGCCTGGTGCGCCGCCGCGTTCGGGTTCGGGGCGGCCGCGATGCCCGAGACGAAGCCGTAGCCGGTCACCAGCGCCCCCTGCACGCGCAGCGTCGGCGAACCCGCGGTGCCGCCCGTGGCGCCGCCCGCGTTCGCGGCGAGCCCGATGACCGGGAGGAAAGGCAGGCGGATCGCGATGCCGGGCCATTCGCGCAGGCCCGCCGGCAGCGCCGCCTGCATCGCGTCGCCTGCCACCCCCTGGGCCACCCCCTGGGCCACGCCCTGCACCGCCGCGCCCGCGGCGGGGCCGGCCATCGCCCCGGCCGCGCGCGCGATGAGCCCCTCGGCATCGCTGCCGGGCAGGCCGAGGTCGGTGTTGCTGCGGACCAGCTCGATGAAGGCGAGCAGCGGCGATTCCGGCCCCGAGAGGGTCTGGAAGCCGGCGACGAGGCTCGGCAGGTCGGGCAGGGCGCGCAGCGCGGTCTGGTCCAGCACCGCGCGCCACTGCCGCACGTAGTCGCGCACGTAGAGGTTGGCGACCTGCTGGGCCTCGTCGGCGCTGGTCGGCCCCTGCGCCTGCGTGCCCATGACGAAGGAATCCTCGCCCTCGCCATGCACCACGGCCGACAGGCGCCGCAGGAACACGTTGTAGAAGCCCGCCCGCGTGTAGAAGCCGGGCACGATCACCGGCAGCCCGGCCTGCTGGCGCAGCATCAGCAATTGCGCCCCGGCGATGCCGAGGCTGCTGACCACGTCGAGCGGCGGCGCGTCGGCGCTGCGCCCCGCCTCGGCGCGCAGCCGCGCATACATGAGCTGCGGGTCGGAGCGGGTGCGCAGCCGCGCCCGCGCATCGGCGATCGCCCCGTCGTCGAGCCCGCCCGGCACGGGCATCAGCGGCAGCAGGCTGGCGAGGTGCGCCCGCCCCTGCGCCAGCAGGTCGGGCGAGAAGGGGAAGGCCTGCTGCAGCGAGAGGTCGGCCCAGTTGCCGAACAGCGTCGCGTCCCAGTGGTCGGGGCTGGCGGAGACGAGATAGAGGCGCAGCAGGTCGCGCAGCTGGTTGAGGTCGGTGGTGATCCGCATCTGCCGCGCCAGGCGCTCGCGCAGCGCCGGCAGGAAGCGTCCGGTCAGGGCGCGCGCGTAGGCGGCGTCGGCGGCGGCGTCCACGGAATCCGAGCGTGGCAGGCTGATGCCGATCCAGCGCTCGCCGAGGGTGAGCCGGCTGTCGGCATCGGCGGCCTGGCGCGCCACCAGCAGCAGCGGCATCGCCCCGTCGAGCGTCGGCGCCGCGCCGGGCGGGGGCGCCAGCGCCGCGACCTGGCGCGCATCCAGGTCGAGCCGGCGCATGCGCCCCATGTCGGACTCGTAGGCGGTCAGCCAGATCAGGGCGACGGCGGCGAGCCCCGCGAGGCCGGCGCCGTAGCCGCCGAGATGCACCAGGGCGGTCCGCCGCTCCGCCCGGCGGTTGCGTCCGCCCGCGCCGGCCTCGGCCAGCAGGAGGCCACGCATCAGTTCCGGCACGAAGCTGCGCGCCGCCTGGGCCGGCGGCAGCGGCAGCGGCTCCAGGACGAAGCGCCGCGCGAAGCCCGTGGCCCAGGCGTCGGCCACCGTCGTGGCGTCGCCGCCGGCGGCGGTCAGGAACACGCCGCGCAGCTCCATGCGCCGGTCGGCGATGCCGGCGCGGAGCAGCTCCTGCGCCATGCGCAGCGACGCCTCCGTCAGCCGCGCGAGCTGGGCCGGCAGCTCGGACTGCTCGGCGCGGCGCGTGGGCTGGCGCTCGGCGGCGAGGACGTGCGGCAGGCGGTGGCCGATGGCCGCCACCAGCCGCTCCAGCCCCTCGCGCAGCGAGCCGGGCGCGTCCCGGCCGGGCTCCGCCGAGGCACCCAGCGGCGCTCCCAGCGGCACGCCCGGCGGCACGCCCGGCGCGGGGCCGAGGGAGAAGCCGGGAGACAGCGCGGACGGGATGCCGGAAGCCTCGGACGGGCCGGGTTCCTGCCCCAGCACGGCCACGAAGCCGGGCACGCGGTCGCAGCGCGTGACCACGACGTGCACGGGCAGGCTGACGCCCAGCGCGCGCATCGCCTCCTGCAGGCGGATGCGCGCCGCGACGGCGAGCGGCAGGGCTTCCTCGGCGGCGAGCAGGGATTCCGCCGGCACCGCCAGCAGCACCGCGTCGAGCGGCCGCCGCGGCCGCGCCGCGGCGAGGGCGGAGAGGAGCTGGCGCCAGACGAGGTCGTCGACGGTGCCGGTGAGCAGCCCGCCCGGCGTCTCGATCAGCACCGCCTCCTCGGCGAGCCACCAGATCGGGCCGCCCGCCGCGGTGACCGGGGGCGACACCTCGAGGCCCGAGGCCGCGACCAGGGTGGAGCGGCCGCTGCCCGGCATGCCCAGCAGCAGCACCCAGGGCAGCGCGTAGGCCCGGTCCCCGGTGCGGTCGCGCCGGCCTTCCCGGGCACGGGTCCAGTCCACCGCCGCGGCGATGTTGAGGGCCGTCTCGTCCGGCAGGGGGATGGCGACCGGCGCGCCGACCGGCGCCGGCTGCTGCTGCTGCAACCGCGCCAGCAGCAGCCGACGGCGCCGGCGTCGCCACCACCAGGCGAGGAGCACCGCGCCGAGCAGGGCGGCGATCAGGCCGAGGCGCACCGGCGCGGGCGCGAAGGGCGCCGCGCCGTCGAGGCGCAGCGACGGGCCGCCCAGCCAGATCAGCGCGCAGAGCGCCACCAGGCCGATGGCGATGGCGAGGTGGCGCAGCGTCAGCACGGGTCGCATGGCGCCCACCTCCTCGTCGTCGCGTCGCGGGCCATCAGCGCGGCCCGTCGGCGGCGGGGGCGGGGACGAGGGAGTCGAATTGCGGCACGATGCGGTCCGCCTCGCGGTACAGCCCGCGCTCGAGCCAGGCGAAGAGCAGCAGCGCCGCCAGCAGGCAGACCGAGAGCACCGCCCAGATCGGCACGAAGCCGATCATGCGCCGACGGCGGGCGCGGCGCGGCTGCGGCGCCGGCAGCGCGGGCGGGGCGGGGACGCGGCGGCGGACCACGGCGAAGAGCCGGTCGCGCAGCGCCTCCACCTCGGCGGTGCCGTCGCGCCGCAGGTGGTAGCGGCCCTGGAAGCCGAAGGAGAGCAGCAGGTGCAGCAGCTCGGCGAGGTCCGCCTGTCCGGCGGGGTCGGCCAGGGCGCGGTCCACCAGGGTGAAGAAGGTCTCGCCGCCCCAGGTCTCGCCGTGCAGCCGCGCCAGCAGGCTGGACTGGGCCCATTCGCTGCGGTCGCCCCAGGGCGTCGACAGCACCGCCTCGTCCAGCGCGACGCAGAGCGCGTAATGGGTGGCCTGGCTCGTCTCGGGCCGCAGGCGCGCGGCGCCCGCCTCCTCGAGAAAGCGCCCCAGCGCGCGCACGCAGGCCTCCTTCAGCGCCTCGGCGTTGCCCGAGGCGGCCCCTTCCCGCAACCGCGCCAGCAGCGCCAGCAGCGGCCAGGCGGCCCGCACCAGCGGGCCGTAGCCGGCGGGCGCGGCGGGCAGGGGGGCGTTGTCGCCGGGCGGCGGCGGAGGGGCGGGGCGCGCCTCCACGGGGAGGGTGGCGTCGTCGCCCGGGGTGCCGGCGCGGCCGTCGAACAGCGGCAGTCGGCGTTCCGGCGGCGCCATCCCTCAGCCGCCCTGCCGGATCGCCCAGAATTCGAGCGCGAGCCCCGGGAATTCGCTGCCGACATGGAAGGCGAAGGCGGGCGAGTTCTGGAGCTGCCGCCAGATCTCCGCCGAGCGGTCCAGCTCCAGGTACACCGTGCCGGTGCGGAACGGGATCTCGCGCGGCGCCACCGGCATCGGCCGCAGCGGGATGCCGGGAAGCTGGAGGTTGACGAGGCTGCGGATGGCCTCGGCGGGGCCGACCTTGGCCTGCGGCGGGAAGGCGGCGCGCAGCCGCTCCGGGTCCATCTCGGCGCGCGCGGCGAGCACGTAGCTGGCGCTGCCCAGCAGGCTGCGATCCACGATGGGCGAGACCCAGATCCCCGGACCGCGGCTGATCAGCTCGAGCGCGATGGCGCTCTCCACCGTGAGCTGGCTGAGCGCCGCGCGGATCGCGCCGAGCAGGCCGGCGAGCGGGGGCCAGGGATCGGCGTGGCGCCAGTCCGGCAGCGGGCCGGGGCGGCGCTCGACGCGCGAGAAGGTGGCGAGCGCCCCGGCCAGCCGCAGCGCCTCGGCGTGCAGCGCGGCCGGCCGCGCCTCCTCCTGGCGCGCGAACTGCGCGAAGACCGGCTCGTGGGTGTTGAGGAGCTGCAGCAGGGCGAGGTCGAGCATGCCGATCACGTCGGCGCCGGCGCGCGACGGATCGACCCGCGCGGCGAGCGAATCGGCGCGCGTGGCGAGCATGCCCTGCACCTCGCGCGCGAAGGCGGCGAAGACCGGGTGGGCGCCGAGGCGCAGGGATGGCGGCACGTAGGCGGCATCCAGCACCGCCGCCCCGCTCGCCTCGATGCGCGCGACGCGGGCGAGCGGCATGGTGATCCGGTCGTCCTCCGGCTCGCCCTCGAGCAGCAGGCCGAGCCGCGGCAGCGCGACCGGCAGCTCCGCCGTCGGCGCCTGCCCGGTGACGTCGCGCACGGGCTGCATGTGCCGCCGGTAGCGGCCATGGGCGGGATCGAGCTCCGGCTCGTCGCTGGCGCGCGCCGGGACGGCGAGCTTGACCAGCCGGCCCGCCGCGTCCGGCGTGACGAGCCGTGGCGGCGGCAGCGGGTCGCGGTCGGGGGCGAGGACCGGCGTGCCGTCCGGCAGGACGGCGTGCAGGCTCTCGACGGCGACGCGGCCGAGGGCGAGCTGGGTCACGTCCAGCCGCAGGCTGCGCACGCCCCAGGAATCGCCGCCGGCGGCGGCGACGCGCTGCTCGACCAGCGCCTCGACCCAGCGGTTGAGCTGCTGCAGGTGCTGGGGGCGGATGAGCTGGCCCTCGAGCCAGAGCGGGCGGCCGTAGAGCGACATCGCTAGAAGATCCCGAGGAAGCGGGAGCGGCGGGGCTTGGTGACGGCGAGCGAGAGCGGGTCGAGCTGGATCAGCACGCGGTTGCGGCCTTCCACCTCGAGCGGCACCGAGGCGCGCCAGGTGATGCCGTTGAGCGAGCGGTAGGCGGCGACGACGCCGATGAAGCGGGCGGCGGGATCGGCGTCGCGCTCCCAGGCCTGGCTCTTGCCGGGCTGCATCTCCAGCTCGCGCCGGTTCAGCAGGTCGGCGCCGAGCTTCGCCGCGTCCTCGTTGTAGAGGTCGAAGAAGGAGAGCTGGTTGAAGGTGTCCACCGACTTCAGCTCGTAGACGCGCACCACGATGGGGGAGGGCTGCTCCTCCGAATTCGGGTTCACGCCGGGGGAGGCGTTGACCTGCAGGCTGGTGCGGGTCGGGTCCGCGCCGCAGGCGCCGAGCAGCACGATCAGGGCCATGCCCGTTCCGGCGGCCCGGCGCGGGTACCGCGGCAGGCTCCCGCGGTGAAAGTCCCGCTGGGGCTCCCGCTGGGGCTCCCGCTGGGGCTCCCGGTCGCGCCGCATCGTCAGTGCTGATCCGTCGACCGCGGCTCCGCCGGGGCCGACCGCGCCGGGATGCGCAGCTGGCCGGGGCCGGCCGGGCCGGCGGCGTGTTCCGCGGCGGGGTCCCAGGTCAGCCGGCGCGGCTCGGCGCGCAGCCGCTCGGCCAGGTCCTTGCGGAAGCGGCTCTCGGCCGCCTCGCGTATCTCGGCCTCCAGCGCCTGGAACTGGTGCCAGAGCTCGGCGCGGCGGAGCAGCGGCAGCCGGCTGCGCAGCGTCCCGGCGAGCCGCTTCTCGATCTCCCGGGCGGAGAGGGAAAGGGTGAGGTTGCTGGCCGCCTGCTCGGCCGCCGTCCAGGTCTGCCGCTCCCGCGCGGCGGCGAGGGCGAAGGCGGCGTGCAGCAGCGCGGCGAGCTGCGGCTGCGGCGTGCGCAGGTAGTCGCCGATGCCGCGCAGCCCCTTCGCGAGCGGGTTGTCGGTGATCTCGGCGCGGGGCGGCAGCGCGCTCCCGACCTCGCGCAGCAGCGCGCCGGCGCTGAGGCAGGCTTCCTGCAAGGCCTGGCCGAGCGATTCCATCAGGGCCGGCTCGGCCCGGGCCGGCGGGGAGACGCCGAAGCCCCTCCAGAAGGCGTCGAGCGCCGTCGCCGCGTCGTTCGTGCCGTGGGGGGACGAGGGGGGCGGCAAGGGGTCGGGCGGCGGCGCGCCCATGGCGGGGAGCCTTCCCGCCTCGGACGGGTCCCGGCGCGGTGCCGGCGTCGGGATGGCGGCGGCCGGCGGGGCGGCCGGCGGGGCGGCCGGTGGGGCAGGCAGGGACGCGGATGGCGAGGATGCGGGCGGGAAGGCCGAGGCGGGTGGAGGGAGGTCCGCCGGCGGCGGGACGGGCCCGGTCGCCGGCGGGGTCAGCGGCCCCACCAGATCGTCGAGGGTCAGGGTGAAGCGTTCCGTCGGTGCCGCGCCGTCACTCGGATCGGCTGCCGGCGCCGCGCCGAAGGTCGGAAGTGCCGATGCCCCGGCCGGTGGCAGGCCGAAGACCGGGAGCGGTGGCGGCGCCGGCCGGTGCGGCGGGGCGTCCGCGGGCGGATCGGGGAGCGGGGCGTCGGGGCGCGCCGTCGGGCCAGCCGGCGCCTGCGCCTGCTCCGTGACGATCGGCTCCACCAGCAGCCGGAAGGCGCCGATCCCGATCTCGTCCCCGGGGCGCAGCGCGCCGCGCTCCGCTCTCGCCAGCCGGCGGCCGTTCAGCCGCGTGCCGTTCAGGCTCTGATCGGTCAGCCCGAAGGCGGTTCCGTCCCAGTCCACCCGTGCGTGCCGTGACGAAACGGTGCGGCTGGGATCGACGAGGACGAGCGCGCCATCCGCGGCGCGCCCGATCCAGCCTCCGTCCGTTCCGAAGGCGGCGGGCGCGCCGGCAGGTCCTTCCGGACCGTTCACGGTCAGGAACAGGGTCGGCATGCACTGGCATGTCCGGCCGAGCCGGCGCCGCGCCGCGAGGGCCGCCGAGCAGGCATGCCCTGCGGGGCTCCGGTCGATACAGGCTCCTCCCGAGGGATGCGACGTGCCGCGCGGACTGAAACTTTTCCGTTTCCCAAACCCATGATTGATCCAGCCTGGAGCCGCTTCCACAGATACGAGTATTCCGGACACGATCCAAGGCGGGGAATCGGACGGGCGACCGAAAATCCGAGCGTGTCACCGGGATGCACGGATCGACAGCCCGGACCGGCCTGCCGGCGGATCTGCCGCCCGGCAGGAGCGCCTTCGCGGCCCGCGGGAACCGCGCCGGACAGGGGGATGGCGGCCGGCGCCGCGGCATTGCCGGCGCATGCGCGGATGGACGCGGTCGCGGGGCGCCGCCGTCACGCTTCGGCCCGGCCACCGCCTGCGGACGGGCGGAGTTCACGCCGACGGTGACGTTGCGCGGCCGGCCCCGGCATCCCTGCCGGCCGAGCGCGGGACGTCGATGTGGCGGCCGCCTCCGTCGACGTCGCGGTGGCGGTGCATCCGGCATCCTTGCGTTCGCATGCGACGCACCTCTCCATGCTCCCGGCACATCCGGGCGCCTCCGCCGGCGAGAAGGCGGGCCGCATCCCGACCGCCGGCGACGCCTCGCCCGAGGATGACGCGATCGACGTCGCGCCGCGCGGATCATGCACCCGATCGGCCGCGCCGCCGCGTCCGCTCCCGATGCGCCGCGCGCCGCCGCGCCCGCTCTTTGCGCCTGCGCCCGCGGCATTGCCCGATCGGCAGGCGTCGGCCTGCACGGTCTTCGGGCAGAACATCGGAATCGACGGCAAGGCGCCGTTGATTCGGGCTGGCAAAGCGCCGCCGCTGTGCCACTCTCCGGGCCCTGGCAGGACGGATGGCCGCATGTCGGGGCAGACGCACGATCCGATCGAGTTCGAGCTGTTCAAGAACGCCATCTTCTCGGTGGCGGACGAGATGGCGCTGACCATCCACCGCACGACCTACTCCTCCGTGCTCAAGGACAACATGGACTACTCCACCGCCTTCTGCGACGCGCAGGGGCGGCTGGTGGCGCAGGGGCTGACGCTGCCGAGCCATCTCGGCTCGATCCCCGCGGCGCTGGCGGCGGTGCTGCGCCGCTTCGGCGACGACATGCACGAGGGCGACGTGTTCGCCCTCAACGACCCGTTCGAGGGCGGCATGCACCTGCCCGACATCTTCCTGTTCCGCCCGATCTTCGTCGATGGCGAGCGGCTGGCGATCGCCGCCACCATCTGCCACCACACCGATGTCGGCGGCCGCGTCGCCGGCTCCAACGCCTCCGACAGCACCGAGATCTACCAGGAGGGGCTGCGCATCGCGCCGATGCGCATCTACGACCGCGGTCGCCCCAACGAGACCTTCTTCACCTTCGTCGAGCGCAACGTGCGCGTGCCGGTGAAGGTGTTCGGCGACCTGCGGGCGCAGATGGCCGCCTGCACCATCGCCGAGCGCGCCTTCCGCGACCTGGTCGGCCAGTACGGCGCCGGCAAGGTGGTCGCCTACATGGCGGAGCTGCTCGACTACGCGGAGCGGCTGACGCGCGCGGCGATCCGCGACCTGCCGGACGGCGAGTGGCGCTTCCTCGACCACATCGACGACGACGGCGTCGAGCCGGGCCGCCCGATCCCGCTGCAGGTGACGCTGCGCAAGACCGGCGACCGGCTGGTGGTGGACTGGACCGGCAGCTCGCGGCAGGTGAAGGGCGCGATCAACAACACCCTGTCCTTCACGCGCTCCGCCTCCTACTGCGGCATACGCTCGATCCTGCCCGCCAACATCCCGAACAACGAGGGCTACTTCCGCGCCATCGAGGTGGTGGCGCCGCCCGGCACCATCGCCAACGCCGTGCTGCCCGCCGCCTGCGCCGCGCGCGGCCTGACGGGCTTCCGCATGGTGGACGCGATGTTCGGCGTGCTGGCGATGATGCTGCCCGACCGCGTCGGCGCCGCGGGCGACGGCGGCAACACCGGCGTCTCGATCGGCGGCTACGACGCCGAGCGCCGGCCCTTCATCTACGTCGACTTCACCTGCTGCGCCTGGGGCGGCCGCCCCTGGGCGGACGGGCTGGACGGCAACTCGCACATGTTCGCCAACATGTCCTCCCAGCCCATCGAGGTGACCGAGGCCGAGCACCCGATCCAGATCCTCTCCTACGGCTTCATCCCGGACACGATGGGCCCCGGCCGGTACCGGGGCGGCGCGCCCTTCTGCCGCGAGTACCGCTTCCTGGAGACGGAGGGCGTGCTTCAGGTGCGCTCCGACCGGCGGACCTTCCGGCCCTTCGGCCTGTATGGCGGCCTGCCCGGCAAGCCTTCCATGAACACGCTGACGCGCGACGGCGCGACCGAGGTGCTGCCCTCCAAGTTCTGCATCACGATCCGGCGCGGCGACGTGTTCCGGCATGAGGTGGCGGGCGGCGGCGGCTGGGGCGACCCGCTGGAACGCGACCCCGCCGCGGTGCTGCGCGACGTGCGCAACGGGCTGGTCTCGCCCGGGGCGGCGCGCGACGACTACGGGGTGGTGGTGGACACGGGGCGATGGGCGGTGGACGAGCCGGCGACGGCGGCGCTGCGCCGCGAGCTCGCCCGGGCCCGCGGCGGCGCGCCGCCGCCCGCGGTGAACCGCGGCCCGGCGCCGGCGGCGGCCCCGGAAGCAGCCCGGGCGGCGGAGTAGCGCGGCATGCTGGAAGCCTCCCCCGCCTGGCGCGTCGGCGTCGACATCGGCGGCACCTTCACCGACATCGTCTTCGTCTCGCGCAACGGCGAGGTGCGCACGCGCAAGGTCTCCTCCTCGGTGGGCGACTACGGCCGCGCCATCGTCGAGGGGCTGCTCGCCGTGTTCGACGATAGCGCCAAGGACGGGGGCGGCTTCGACGGCCGCTCGGTGGCCGAGGTGCTGCACGCGACCACGGTCGCCTCCAACGCCATCCTGGAGGCGAAGGGCGCGCGCACCGGCCTGATCACCACGCGCGGCTTCCGCGACGTGCTGGAGATCCGCACGCTGCGCATGCCGCGCCTCTACGACCTGCACTGGCAGAAGCCGCCGCCGCTGGTGGAGCGCTACCTGCGCCACGAGGTGACCGAGCGCGTCAACGTCCGTGGCGAGGTCGAGGTGCCGCTCGACGAGGCCGAGGTCGAGGCGGCGGTGGACGCGCTGCTGGCGGAGGGCGTCGAGGCCATCGCGGTCTGCCTGATCCATGCCTACGCCAACCCGGCGCACGAGCGGCGGATCGGCGAGATCGTCGCGCGCCGCGCCCCCGGCAAGGTGCTCTGCCTCAGCGCCGAGGTGCTGCCGGAGATCAAGGAGTACGAGCGCACCTCCACCACGGTCATCAACGCCTATGTCCGCCCGCTGGTGGGCGCGTACCTGACGAAGCTGATCGGCAGTCTCTCGGGCATCTCGGTGGGCGCGCCGCTGATGCTGATGCAGTCGAATGGCGGGCTGATGACGGCCGAGGAGGCGGCGCGCCTGCCCATGCACGTCATCGAGAGCGGCCCGGCCGCCGGCGTGGTTGGCGCCGCGGCGCTGGCGGCGCGCATCGGCGAGCCGCGCGTCATCTCCTTCGACATGGGCGGCACCACCGCCAAGGCCGGGCTGATCGAGGATTACGAGGTCAGCCGCGCCGCCGAGTACTCGGTGGGCGGCGGCATCATGGTGGGATCGCGGCTGCTGACCGGCGCCGGCTACCAGCTCAAGGTGCCGGCGATCGACCTCGCCGAGGTGGGGGCGGGCGGCGGCTCGCTGGTCTGGATCGACCCGGCCGGCGCGCCGCAGGTGGGGCCGGAGAGCGCCGGGGCGCGGCCGGGGCCGGTCTGCTACGGCCTCGGCAACGAGCAGCCCACCGTCACCGACGCCAACCTCGCGCTCGGCTACCTGAACCCGACCCACCTCGTCGGCGGGCAGCTGCGCATCGACGCGGAACGCGCCCGCCGCGCCATCGCCGAGCGCGTGGCGGCGCCGCTGGGCCTCTCCGTCGAGCAGGCGGCGCATGGCGCGCACCTGATCGCCGCCTCCAACATGATCCGCGCCATCAAGGCGGTCTCCTCCGAGCGCGGCCGCGACCCGCGCCGCTTCGCGCTGGTGGCCTTCGGCGGCAACGGCCCGCTCTTCGCCGCCGGCATGGCGATGACGCTCGGGCTGAAGCGGGTGATCGTGCCGCCCTCGGCCGGCGTGTTCTCGGCCGTCGGGCTGCTCTGCTCGGATGTGGAATACCACCTGACGCGGAGCTGGCGCCGGCTGCTGCTGGGCCTGCCCGTGGCGGAGCTCGCCGCGGGCGTCGCGGCGCTGGAGGAGGAGGCCGCGTCCAGGCTCGCCGCCGACGGCTTCCCGCCCGGGCGGCGCGAGATACGCCGCACCGCGCGGCTGCGCTACCAGGGGCAGTCCTTCGACCTCGCCGTGAAGCTGCCGGACGGGCCGGTGGGGCCCGACACCCTGGCCGCGCTGGCCGAGGGCTTCGGCGCCGAGCACGAGCGCACCTACGGCCACCGCGCCGGGCCGGAGGAGCCGGTGGAGATCGTCGGGCTGCAACTGGTCGGCCGTGGCCTGCCGGAGTCGGCGCGCATGCCCGAGCGGTTGCAGGCGGCCAACCCGGTGCCGGCGCAGCCGCCGCGCCCGGCCTATTTCGGCGCGCGGCACGGCTGGCTGGAGACGCCGGTGCTGGCCCGCGCCGACCTCGTCACGCCGCGCCCCGGCCCCTGCATCGTCGAGGAGTACGACGCGACCTGCCTGGTGCCGCCGGGCTGCACCGCGTCGCTGGACGGCTTCGGCAACATCGTCATCGACATCCAGGGCTGAACCCCCGGCGCTGAATCCGGGGCCGGGCCGCACGGCGGCGGAGGAGAAGCGGATGCTGCGACACGTGATCGGCGGGCTGGCCATGCTCGCCGCGGCAACGCTGCCGGCCCTGGCGCAGGTGCCGCAGAGCCTCGTCGCCGGGCCGCGCGTCAACATCGTCGCGGTGACGCAGCCGCTGCCGACGCAGCCGCAATTCGCCCGCGTCGACGTGCCCTACCTGCGCGAATTGCTGCCGCAGCGCAGCGGCGGCCGCATCGCCGTGCAGCTTTCCACCCATGCCGAGCGCAACCTCGGCGGCAGCGAGATCGTGCGCCTCGTGCGCTCCGGCCAGGCGGATATCGGCGGCGGCACGCTCTCCACCATCTCGGGCGACGTGCCCTTCCTCGACGGCATCGACCTCGCCGGCCTCAGCCCGGACATGCCGATGGCCAAGCGCATCGCCGAGGCGATCCTGCCCCAGGCCAACCAGGACCTGCAGCGCTTCGGCGTGCGGGTGCTCGGCATCTATCCCTTCCCGGCGCAGGTGATCTGGTGCCGCGCGCCCTTCCGCTCGCTGGCCGACCTGCGCGGGCGGCGGATACGCACCTTCGGCAGCTCGCTGACCGACTTCGTCACGGCGATCGGCGGCCAGCCCGTCAGCCTCGGCTTTCCCGAGGTGTACAGCGCATTGGAGCGCGGCGTCGCCGACTGCGCCGTCACCGGCACCGGCAGCGGCGCCGCGGCGCGCTGGCCGGAGGTGACCTCGCACATCTCCGACCTGCCGCTCTCCTGGGCGCTGACCGGCTATCTGGTGAACCTCGCCTGGTGGAACCGGCTGGACCCGCCGGTGCGCGACTTCCTGGAGGCCAGCTTCCGCGAGATCGTCGACAGGCAGTGGGAACTCGGCGCCGCCGCGACGCGCGACGGGCTCGACTGCGCCACCGGGCAGGCCGCCGGCTGCCACCTGCACCCGCTCGCCGCGCGCCCCATCGTCGAGGTGCGTGCCTCCGATGCCGACCGGGCCCTGGTGCGCGAGACCTTCCAGCGCACCGTGCTGCCGAATTTCGTGCAGCGCTGCGGCGCCCGCTGCGGCGAGATCTACAACCAGGTGATCGCGCCGATCTCGGGCATCCGCTTCGGCGGCTGAAGGGCCTCGTCTCCGGGCGCCCGGCGGCGGGTCCTGCCGCGGGGTTCCCTCCGCGCCGGGGCACGCCCGGAAGGGACCGTCCGGCCGCCCGCGCCGCCTTGCGGGTGGCAAGGCGCATGGCGGGGCGCGCGCGGCCCCGTGGCGTTCGTCGCCGGGGACCGGCCGCCGCCCGACACGGCGCGCCGGCCCGATCCGTGCAAGGACGGGCGCGGCCGCCGCCCCCGAGGGCGGGCCGAACCCATGCCCGCCGCGACGTCGCCGTGGCGGCGTCGCCAGGGACCGCCGCATGACCGTCCGCACCGCCTGCTTCCCGAACGGACCCGCCGTGAACCCCTGCGGCCTCGACCCGCGCGGCGGCGCCGGGGGTGCCTGCAGCGCCGGGAGCTTCCCGGCTCCGTTCAAGGAGGGGCGGATGAGCGACATCCACCGCCGCGCGCCCTTCCGGCCCCGCGGCCGCACCAGCCGGGGCGTGCCGGGCGGCGTGTCCGGCCCCGGCGTGCCAGGCTGCGGGCCGGCCGTCCAGGCCATGGCGCGGCTGCCGGCGGGGGAAGGCTGATGCCGGTCGTCGCCTTCCACAGCAGCCTCGATTCGCCCGCGGACTGGGAGCCGGCGCTGCGCCGGCACCTGCCCGACCTCGACTGGCGCACCGACGAGCGGCCCGGCGACCCGGCCGAGGTGCAGGCGGTGCTGGCCTGGAAGCCGCCGCCGGGCTACTTCGCGCGCTTCCCGGGGCTGCGCCTCGTGGTCAACCTCGGCGCGGGGGCGGACGCGCTGCTCGGGCGCGACGACCTGCCGGCGGTGCCGATCAGCCGGTTGAACGACCCCGGCATGGTGCGGCTGATGACCTCCTACGTGGTCTTCGCCGTCACCCGCCACGCGCGCGACATCCCGGCCTTCGAGGCGGCGCAGCGGCGGCGCGAATGGCGCTACATCCACCCGCGCCCCCTCGACGCCTGTCGCGTCGGCGTGCTCGGCCTCGGCGAGCTGGGGGCGGCGGCGGCGCTGGCCCTGGCGGCGATGGGCTACACGGTGCGCGGCTGGTCGCGCTCGCCGAAATCCCTGCCCGGGATCGGCTGCCTGCACGGCGAGGCGGGGCTGCGCGCGCTGCTCGCGGCCACCGACGTGCTGGTGGTGATGCTGCCCCTGACCGGCGCGACGCGCGGCCTGCTGGATGCCGGGATGCTGGCGCTGCTGCCGCGCGGCGCCGCGCTGGTGAATGTCGGGCGGGGGCCGGTGGTGGCGGAGGCGGCGCTGGTGGAGGCGCTGCGCTCGGGGCGGCTCGGCGGCGCCACGCTCGACGTGTTCGACCGCGAGCCGCTGCCGCCGGAGCACCCGCTCTGGGCCATGGAGAACGTGCTGATCACGCCGCACATCGCCAGCATCACCGTGCCCGGGGAGGCGGCGCCGGACGTGGCCGAGAGCATCCGCCGCGTGCTGGCCGGCCGGCCGCCGCTGCACGAGGTGCAGGCAGGGCGGGGCTACTGATGCGCAACCCGTCGGCAACCGGTCGGGGCCGGCCGGACCGGCGGCGCGGCGCCGGAGGCCGTTCCGAGGCCGGCGCCGCGCGTCGACCCGCCGGGCTGCCGGCGCGCATCCCCGGCCGTACCGGCGCGCCGTGAAGGGAGGGCCTGCCCTCATTCCGGCACACCGATTGCCAGGCGATCCCACTGCCAGGCGATCCCACTGCCGGGCGATCCCGCTGCCAGGCGATCCCGCAGGCCGATGCAGACATCCCGGGCGACCTCCCGCACAGGGACATACCGCCGGGCCAGCCGGAGTTGACGAGAATGCCCGCTCTCTCCCGACGCAGCGCCCTGGCGCTCGGCGCCGCCGCCCTCGCCACCCCGCACCTCGCCAACGCGCAGGCCGGCAAGCTCAGCGTCTCGGTCTGGGGCGGCTCCTGGCGCGACCTCGTCGCCAGCCAGGTGGGGCGGAAGTTCACCGCCGAGACCGGCGCGCCGGTCGAGTTCGTCACCGGCGGCACCATCGACCGGCTGAACAAGGCCAAGCTGGCCAAGGGCTCGCCCGAGACCGACATCACCTTCACGACGAGCCATATCGGCTGGCTCTACGCCAATGACGGGCTGTTCGAGACGCTCGACCTCGGCCGCATCCCCAACGCCGCCGGCCTGGTGCCGCAGGCACGGATCAGCCCGATGCATGTCGGCGCCTGGTCCTACGTGTACACGATCGGCTACCGCCCGGACATCGTGAAGGACATGGCGTTCGAGTCCTGGGCCGATCTCTGGAAGCCGGCGATGGCCGACAGGCTGGCCGCCCCCGACTGGGACCCGAGCCACCTGATCGCCGTCGCCTGCAAGCTGGAAGGTGTGCCGATCACCGAATGGCAGCGCGCCCAGGGCCGGCTGCGCGCCCTGCGGCCGAGCTTCCACGCCTTCTACACCAGCGACGCCAACGGCCAGCAGCTGATCGGCAGCGGCGAGACGCCGGTGCAGGTGATCCTGTCGATGAACGCGCACTACATGGCCGCGCAGGGCACGCCGCTCCGCCTGGCCATGCCGAGGGAGGGCGCGGTGCTCGGCATCGACACCGTCTCGGTCATGCAGGGCAGCCGCCGGCAGGAGCTCGCCTACCGGTTCATCAACACCGTGCTCGACCCCGAGGTGCAGGCGGCGATCGCCACCGAGAAGAAGGGATCGCCCACCGTCGCCGGCGCGCGGCTCGCGCCCGAGGTGGCCTCGCTGCCCGGCATCTTCACCTCCGCCGAGCAGTGGAACACCCAGGCGCTGGTGATCGACCACCGGCTGCGCGCCGAGAAGACGGCGGAGTGGCGGCAGTGGTTCCAGGAGAACATCATCGCCCGCTGATCCGGCCCGCGCGCCGCCCGATGCGGAACGACCGACCCTTCCTGCGCTGGTTCGTCACCCCCGCGGCGCTCGCCGCCGCGGGCACCGTCGCGATGCTGGCGGCGATCCTGCAGTACGCGCTGCGCGCGCACGTGCCCGGCTCGCTGGAGCCGGGCGGCTTCACGCTGGCGAATTTCGCCACCCTGCTGCGGCCGCTCTACGCCGGGGTGTTCCTCGACACGGTGCTGATCTGCCTGATGACGGCGGCCTTCTCGCTGCTGGCCGCCTACCCGCTGGCCTACGCGCTGGTGCGGGCGCGCCGGCGCTGGGTGCGCTCGCTGGTGCTGATCGCCTCGGTCACGCCGCTCTTCCTGGGCGAGGTGGTGCGGACCTACGCCTGGCTGGTGGTGCTCGGCGGCAACGGCTTCGTCAACGGCACGCTGCGCGCGCTGGGGCTGATCGAGCGGCCGCTGCCGCTCATGTTCACCCGCACCGGCGTGCTGCTGGCGCTGGTGCACGTCACCCTGCCGGTGGTGGTGATCATGCTGGCCGCCGGCCTCGCGCATGTGGACCGCACGCTGGAGCGGGCGGCGCAGGCGCTGGGCGCCGGGCCGGTGCGCACCTTCCTCACCGTGACCCTGCCGCTCTCTCTGCCCGGCGTCGTCGCCGGGCTGACCACCGCCTTCGCCTGGACCTTCAGCGCCTTCGCGACGCCGCAGATCATCGGCGGCGGCAAGGTGAACCTCGTCTCCAACCTCGTCTACTCGCTCGGCCTCGCCTCCTTCAACTTCCCCTTCGCCGCGGCGCTCTCGGCGGCGGGGCTGGCGCTGACGGCGCTGGCGCTGGCGCTGCTCGGCGGCGCGCTGCGGCCGCTCGCCCGGCTCGGCAGGGCGGCGCCATGAGCGCTTCCGCGGGCGCCGCCGGGGCGCGCCGCCGGCGGCGCGACGCCGCGGGCACCCTGCGGCGCTGGGGTGGGCGGCTGCTGGTGCTGGCGCTGCTGGCCTACGTTCTGGTGCCGGTCCTGGTCGCCTGCGTCGCCGCCTTCGACACGCGCGCCGTGACCGCCTTCCCGCCGCGCGACCTCACCCTGCGCTGGTTCGCGCAGGCGCTGGCCTACGAGGATTTCCGCGCCGGCGCCGCCAACGGCGCGATCGTGTCGCTGGCGGCCTCCACCCTGGCGCTGGCGATCGGCGCCGCGGCGGCCTACGCGATCGACCGCTACCGCTTCCCGGGCCGGCGCTTCCTGGAGGCGCTGCTGGCCGCCCCGCTGATCGTGCCGCACTTCGTGCTGGGCCTCGGCGCGCTGATCCTGGTCGCCTCGGCCGGGCTGCCGCGCGGCTTCGCGCTGGTGATCGCGGTGCACGTGGTGCTGGTGCTGCCCTTCGTGATCCGCAGCGTCCACATCTCGCTGCGCAACGCCGACCGGCGGCTGGAGGACGCGGCGATGGCGCTCGGCGCGCGCCCCTGGCGCGTGCTGTGGACCGTCACGCTGCCCTCGCTCGCGCCCGGCCTCGCCGGCGGCTGGCTGTTCGCGGCGGTGCTCTCCTTCAACGAGTTCACCGCCTCGCTCTTCGTCACCTCGCAGCGGACCCAGACCCTGCCCGTCGCCATGTACAACTACGTGCGCGAGTACGCCGATCCCTCGATGGCGGCGCTCTCCGCCCTCTACATCCTGGCCACCGCCGCGCTGCTGATCCTGGCCGACCGGCTGATCGGCCTCGGCCGTGTCCTCGGCACCGAACACGCGGAGGGCGGCCATGCCGGCGGCTGACACGCTGACGCTCGAGGCGCCCGCCGCGCCGGCGCGCGCCGCGCGGCCGATGCTGCGCCTCGACGGGGTGAGCAAGCGCTACGGCGCGCTGACCGTGCTGCACGAGGCCTGGCTGAAGGTGGAGCGCGGCGAGTTCGTCACGCTGCTGGGCCCCTCGGGCTGCGGCAAGACCACGCTGCTCAACCTCGTCGCCGGCTTCGCCCGGGCCGATGGCGGCGAGGTGCTGCTCGACGGCGAGCCCATCACCGACCGGCCGGTGTGGGAGCGCGACATCGGCATGATGTTCCAGTCCTACGCGCTGTTCCCGCACATGAGCGTGGCGCGGAACGTGGGCTACGGGCTGCGCTGCCGCGGCCTGCGCGGCCGGGCGGAGGCGGCGCGGGTGGAGGAATCGCTGTCGCTGGTCAAGCTCGCGCATCTCGCCGCGCGCCGGCCGGCGCAGCTTTCGGGCGGGCAGCAGCAGCGCGTGGCGCTGGCCCGCGCCCTGGCGCCGCGCCCGCGCCTGCTGCTGCTCGACGAGCCCTTCTCGGCGCTCGACCGCAACCTGCGCATCGCCATGCAGACGGAGCTGAAGGAGATCCAGCGCCGGCTCGGCGTCACCACCGTCTTCGTCACCCACGACCAGGACGAGGCGCTGTCCATGTCGGACCGCATCGCGGTGATGTCGGAGGGGCGGATCCTCCAGTACGACACGCCCGAGGCGATCTACCGCCGGCCCGCCGACCGCTTCGTGGCCGGCTTCGTCGGCGACGCGGCGGTGCTGCGCGGCCGGCTGCTGCGCCGTGGCGGCGCGTCGGCCGTGGTGCAGGTGGGTGAGGCGGCGCTGCCGGTGCCGTCGGCGCCGCTCGACGGGGTCGCGGAGGGCGCGGCGGTGGAGGTGTTCATCCGCCCCGAATGCCTGGCGCCGGCGCGCGAAGGCCCCGCGCTGCTGGAGGGGCGGATCGCCGCCCGCGCCTACATGGGGGACCGCACGGAATTGCAGATCGAGACGCCGCTCGCGCCGTCGGGACGCATCCTGCTGCGCGTCGCCGGCGGCGGCTTCGCGGTGGGGGAGCGCCTGGCGGTGGCGCTGGTGCCGGCGGCCGACGGCGCCATGCCGTCGGCCTTCCCGGCCGCCTGAGCGGCAGGGCGCCGTCCCGGGCGCCCGCTCCTCGGCGATCCCCGGGCACGCCGAAGGACGGCGCCGCCGGGTCGGGCGCGCGCCGCGCGGGGAGCATTTTCAGGCTGGGCGCACCCGCCCGGCGGCTCCGGTCCGCGCCCTGCCGGTTCCGCGCCGTCCGGAGGCGGGCCGGCTCGCCCAACGGACCGTCGTGCCGGGTCCCGCGAGACGTTCCAGGCCTCCTGAATCGGCCGGGCCTCCGAGGGCCGGGCGTCGCCCCGCCCACTCGCCCGCTGGCGGAGAGACCGCGCCATCCGGCGATTCCTGCCATCCTCGCACGCGGTCGCCCTCGATGCCGGCAGTCACCGCATCGGGATACTGCCACCATCGTATGATTGCGCGCCCGAACAGCCGGTCGCTAAGGATCCGCGGCGCGGATGCCGCCTGTACGAAGGATCCTGCCATGTCGACCGTGCCGGCCCGGTCCGGTTGAAGCCCGGCCGAACCCCCGACGCGCCGGATCGTTCCGGGACCTGGCGCTGCCATGCCGGCGACGGCCGCCGGCCATCCCGCGTCGCCGCTCATTCCCGCAGCCGCCGCTGCCCCAGCCCGCGAAGGAGTTCCTGCCATGTCCAGCGTCACCACACGGGACGGCGTCCAGATCTTCTACAAGGACTGGGGGCCGAGGGAGGCGCGGCCGATCGTGTTCCATCACGGCTGGCCGCTGTCCGCCGACGACTGGGACGCGCAGATGCTGTTCTTCCTGGCCAACGGCTACCGCGTCGTCGCGCATGACCGGCGGGGCCACGGCCGGTCGGCGCAGGTGAGCGAGGGCCACGACATGGACCACTACGCCGCCGACGCCGCGGCGGTCGTGGAGCATCTGGACCTGCGCAACGCCGTGCATATCGGGCACTCGACCGGCGGCGGCGAGGTCGCGCGCTACGTCGCCAGGCACGGGCAGGCGAGCGGGCGCGTCGCGAAGGCGGTGCTGGTCTCCGCCGTGCCGCCGCTGATGCTGCGGACGGCGGGCAACCCGGAGGGACTGCCGATCGAGGTGTTCGACGGCTTCCGCAAGGGCGTCGCCGGCAACCGGGCGCAGCTTTACGTCGATGTCGCGGCCGGTCCGTTCTACGGCTTCAACCGGCCGGGGGCGACGGTGTACCAGGGCGTCGTCGACAACTGGTGGCGCCAGGGCATGATGGGCAGCGCCAAGGCGCACTACGACGGCATCAAGGCCTTCTCGGAGACGGACCAGACGGAGGACCTCCGGGCGATCACGGTGCCGACCCTGGTGCTGCACGGCGAGGACGACCAGATCGTCCCGATCGCCGACGCGGCACTGAGGTCGATCAAGCTGCTGCGGCACGGCACGCTGAAGACCTATCCGGGCTTTCCGCACGGCATGCTCACCACGCATGCCGACGTGATCAACCCCGATCTCCTCGCCTTCGTGAAGGGCTGAACGGCCTCCATCCGGCGGGCGCGACAGCCGGCACGGGCAGGCGTTCCATCGCCGCCGATGTGCGGACGGTCACGGCCCCGGCCCGGCCCGTCTCCGCGAGACGATCCATCCCGCATGGAGCACCCGCACGCGCGAGGGTGCCCCGGTGGGTGCCCCGGTGGCACGACGCAGATTTTCCGCCGCCTCTCCCGATCGGCACGAAGGAAGGAACCCATGTCCCATCCCGCCTCGAGCGCACCGACGGTCGTTCTCGTGCACGGCGCCTGGGCCGACGCCTCCAGCTGGAGAAGCGTCATCCCCCTGCTTCTCGGAGCGGGGCTCAGCGTGGTCGCCGTGCAGAATCCGACCACCTCCCTGGCCGACGACGTCGCCGCGACGCGGCTGACACTCGACAGCATCGACGGTCCGGTCGTGCTCGCGGGGCACAGCTGGGGTGGAACCGTGATCACCGAGGCCGGCAATGATCCGAAGGTGAAGGCCCTCGTCTTCGTGGCGGCCTTCGCGCCGGATGCCGGGCAGTCGACCGGCGATCAGGTCTCGGCCCATCCCGCCCCGCCCGCGCTGGGCGGCGTCGTGCCCTTCGGCAACGGCTATCTCAAAATGAGTCCCGAAAGCTGGATCCACAATGTGGCGCAGGATCTCGGCAGGGAGGATGCGCTTCTGCTGTCGGTGGTCCAGACCCCGCTGGGGCTGTCGACCTTCGGTGACAAGGTCGGCAAGGCGGCCTGGTCCGACCGGCCGTGCTGGTACCTCGTCTCCGGCGACGACCGGGCGGTGAGCGTCGAGCTGCAGCGCGAGCTTGCGACCCGCATGAACGCACGGACGGTCGAGCTGGCATCCAGCCACATGTCGCCGCTCTCCCAGCCGAAGGCGGTCGCCGATGCCATCCTCGATGCCGTTGCCGCGGTGACCTCCGCGGAGAGGGCCGGCCCCCCGGCCTGATCCCGTCCCGATCCGACGGGCCGGACGCATCCTCGGATGGCCGGCCGGGGAGCCGGCCACGGCGGGTGAACGCGTCACGTCGCCGGCGGCGACGGGCCTCAGGCCGCCGCGCGCGGCGGCCCCTGGCGCAGTCGCGCCGACTCCAGCGCGCGCGTCGCGGGCAGCAGGCGGCGCCCGTAGTCGATCGCGTCCTCCAGCGGGTCGAAGCCGCGGATCAGGAAGGTGTCGACGCCGAGGGCGCGGTATTCCAGCAGCGCCTCGGCCACCTGCTCCGGCGTGCCGACCAGCGCCGTGGTGTTGGCGCCGGCGCCGACGGCGGCCGCCACCTCGGTCCAGAGCCGCCTGTCGCGCACCGCGCCGCCCTTCGCCGCCTCCAGCAGCCGGCGCGAGCCCTCGCTCTGCGGCTTCGGCGTGCCCTGGCCGAAGCGCTCGCCGCGCAGCTCCCGGATGCGCTCCAGGATGCCGCGCGCCCGCGCCCATGCCCCTTCCTCCGTGTCGCCCAGCACCGGCCGCACCGAGAGGCTGAAGCGGATCGAGGCCGGGTCGCGCCCCGCCTCGGCCGCCGCCCTGCGCACGCGGCGGATGCTCTCGCGCGCCTGCTCCAGCGTCTCGCCCCAGAAGGCGTAGACGTCGGCGTGCTTGCCGGCGAAGGCCACGGCGGCCTCCGAGGAACCGCCGAAGAAGATCGGCGGATAGGGGCTCTGCACCGGCCGGATGTCGGAGAAGGCGCGCTCGTACCGGTAGTAGGGGCCCGCATGGTCGAAGGGCGCCGTCTCGGTCCAGACGCGGCGCAGCAGGCCGACATACTCGTCGGTGCGGGCGTAGCGCTCGGCGTGGTCGAGGAAGTCGCCGTCCTGGCGCTGCTCGGCGTCGTTGCCGCCGGTGATGATGTGGATGCCGGCGCGGCCGCCGCTGAGCTGGTCGAAGGTGGCGAATTGCCGCGCCGCCAGGGTCGGCGCGATGAAGCCCGGCCGGTGCGCCACCATGAAGCCGAGGCGCTTGGTGTTCGCCGCCGCGTGGCTCGCCACCAGCAGCGCGTCGGGCGAGCTGGAGTGCCAGGCGACCAGCACGCGGTCGAAGCCGCCTTCCTCGTGCGCCTGCGCGAAGCGGGCGATGTAGTCGGGCTGGAAGTTCGGGCCGCTCGGCGGGTGGATCTCCGAGGACGGGCGGTGGGAGATCATGCCGATGAACTGGATGGGATGTTCGGTCATGGCGGTTCCTCGTTCGGTGCGTGGTCTGGCGGTCAGGCGGTGAGCCGCAGGCGGCGCAGCGCGGCGCCCGTGGCGGCGAAGTCGGCGGCGAGGCGGTCCGCGACCGCCCCGGGCGGCAGCGGCGTCGGCCGCAGGCCGAGGCCGCGCAGCCTCTCCGCGATGGCGGGCTCGGCCAGCGCCTCGTTGTAGGCGGCGTTCAGCCGCGCCACCGTGTCGCGCGGCGTGCCGGCGGGGGCGAAGACGGCGAACCAGCCGCCATCCGGCCAGTCGCGGCCGATGCCCTGCTCGTCCAGCGTCGGCAGGTCCGGCAGCGCGGCCCAGCGCTCCGGCCCCACCACGGCGAGGCCGCGCAGCCGGCCGTCGCGGATCAGCGGCATCGCCGCCGGGTCGACGATCAGCTGCGTGTCGCCCGACAGCACGCTGTTCACCGCCGCCGCGCTGCCGGGGAAGGGCACGTGCACCATCTCGGCGCCCGCCTGCTCGGCCAGCAGCGCGCCGCGCAGATGGCCGGAGGAGCCGATGCCCGACGAGCCGTAGTTCAGCGACCCCGGCGAGCGACGCGCCAGCGCCAGCAGCCCGGCCACGTCGTGCGCCGGCACGGCGGGGTTGACCGCGACGACGCTGTAGGCGTTGCCGGTGAAGGCCACCGGCGCGAAGTCGCGCAGCGGGTCGAAGCCGGCCTGGTTGAGGTGCGGCGCCACCACGAAGATGGCGCCCGAGACGTTGAGCAGGGTCTCGCCGTCCGGCGCCGCCTGCGCCACCAGCCGCGCGCCCAGCACGCCGGCCGCGCCGGCGCGGTTCTCCACGATGACGCTGCGCCCGAGCCGCTCGCCCAGGGCGCGCGACATCAGCCGTGCCGTGTTGTCGTTGGTGGCGCCCGGCGGGTAGGGCACCACGTAGCGGATCGGCCGGTCGGCCGCCTGGCCCGCGCGGGCGAGGCGTGGTGCCAGGGCAGGAAACGCCAGCAGCGGCGCGGCGGCGAGCAGTCGGCGGCGGGTTGGCATGGTGGGCGCACTCATGGCTGGGTCGTGTCCGCGACCTGGACGGTGCCGCCCGGGCGGGCGGCGACGAGGGGAACGGGACCGGCGGCCGTGCGCTCGCGCGAGCCGGCAAGGCCGCTGGCGCCGATGGCGAGGATCGCGGCCACCCAGAGCAGGGTGGTGCGCCAGAGCAGCGCGATGAGGGGCCGGAGCCGGCTCATCGGCCCTCCTCCAGCAATCGCGCGCGGCCGGCGGCGAGGTGCGCCGCGTCGGCCTGCGGCGCGTGCACGCGGGCGCAGAGCACGTCCCGCAGGTGCCGCTCGATCGCGTTGCCGCGCGCATGCGCGTGGTTGCCGGCCAGCGAGGCGGCGATCTCCACCGCGCGGATGGCGTTCTCCACCAGCGCCGTTTTCAGCAGCGCCGCCTCGCCCGGTGCGGGCACCGCGCCGCGATCCGTGTCGGCAGCCGTCGCGTCGACCAGCCTTGCGTTGACCGCGAGCAGCCCCTCGATCTCGCCCACCTTCTCCTGCATGCGCGGCAGAGTCGCGAGCGGCGCGCCGAGGCCGCTGGGCACGCGCCGGCGCAGGAAGTCCGCCACCCAGTCGCGCGCCGCCCGCGCCACGCCGGTGTAGAGGGCGCCGAGCGCCACGGCGTTCCAGGCCGCCTGCTCCGGATCGGCGTCGCGCCAGGAAGCGGGCGGGCGCAGCTCGGCGGCGTTCTCCTCCGGCAGGCGCACGCCCTCGAACACCACGTCGTGGCTGCCGCTGGCGCGCATGCCGAGATGGTCCCAGGTCTCGACGATGCGCACGCCCGGCGCGTCCGCCGGCACCAGCACATGGCCGAGGCGCGGCGCGTCCTCGTCGGTGCGCGCCCAGACGTCGAGCCAGCGCAGCCCCGGCGCGCCGGTGCAGTAGAGCTTGTGCCCGTCCAGCACCCAGCCGCCATCCGGCGCGCGCCGGATCACCGTCGCCGGCAGCCCGCCGCGCGTCGGCGAGCCCAGCTCCGGCTCCACCCGCAGCGCGTTGATCAGCGCGCCGTGGCGCACCGCGTCCGTCGCGATGCGCGCATGCAGCGCCGCCGGCCAGCGACCGCCGCGCGCGGCGGCGGCGTGCTTGAGCAGCTGCATGGCGAAGACCAGCGCGGTGGCGGCACAGCCCTCGGCGACGATGCCGATCGCCTCGGCGGATTCGGCCAGCCCGGCGCCGGTGCCGCCGAAGCGGCGCGGCACGGTCAGGGCGAGCAGACCGGCCTCGTGCAGCGCGGCGAAATTCGCGTGCGGGAAGCTGCCCTCGCGGTCGTGCAGCGGCGCCGCGGCGGCGAAGTCGCGGGCCAGGGCATGCAGATCGGATGCGCGCAGGTCGGGCGCGGCGGCGGCAAGGGTCAGGGCAACGGACATCGTGCGTTCCTCGTCTCGCGCGGTTCGGGGCTTCGCCCCGGGCCCCACCAGGAAGGGCGCCGCCCTTCCTGGACCTCCGCCGGCGTTCCGGGCCTCGCGGGTTGGAACGCGCGGGCCGGAAACCCAACGGGGGGTCCGGGGGGCTTCGCCCCCGGCGGGGATTGCCAAGGGGCGGCGCCCC
>NZ_JALPRX010000290.1 GCF_023223525.1 Roseomonas acroporae
CGACCACTCCCGTTGCCGTCGCGCTGGCCGGCCTCGCCCAGCAGGAGGTTGTGCGAATGCTCGCCCTCATCGTCGGCACGCTTGGGCATGATGAGCACCCGCAACCCGCCGAGGCGGCCCATCAGGTATCGCTCGCCCTTGGCCGAGGTCTTGACGTAGAGGCGGCAGGCGGGGAGCAGCGCGCTGCCCTTGCCGTTGCTGCGACGGTCGGTCATGCCGCACCGCCTTC
>NZ_JALPRX010000291.1 GCF_023223525.1 Roseomonas acroporae
CCGCTGTACCTCGACGGTGCCGACTACTGCTTTGGCGTGCCGGGCGGCGGCTGGGCGTGGAGTGCGGAAACGCTCGCCAGCATCTCGCCGAGTGCCGCGTGCAGCTTCGCCGCGACCGGCACCGGCAGCACCAGGTGTGCCACCACGTTGGCCTCCAGCTTGCCAGCCTCTGGCGGCGACGGCTGCGGGCGCAGCGATGCCAGCGTGACCAGCACCGTGCCGAACTGGTGCACGAACATCCCGCAGATTTCGTTGGCAAATATCTCTGGCGCATGCGGGCTGCCCACCACGGGGGCCCCTTCCGCCGACACCGCCTTTACCATGCCGACCGGTCCTTTCCTGCTCTGGCTCCCGGATCATGAGGGCGTCCTGCGGCGGGCGGAAATTGATTCTTCAACCGTATCGGACGAGGGCGCGTGAGCGGGTCAGCGGCCATGGCGTGGGGGTTCCTGGGCGGGTGCGCGGCGATTGTGCTGGCGCAAGGCATGGCACTGCTGATCGCCCGCATCAGGTTGCCGGCGAAACGCCGTGAGGC
>NZ_JALPRX010000292.1 GCF_023223525.1 Roseomonas acroporae
TTCGAGCGCACGGCGAAGGCGATGTTGCCCAGCACCGTCATCCAGGGCAGCAGGGCGTGGCTCTGGAACACCACGGCGCGGTCGAGGCCAGGGCCGTCGATCTCGCGCCCCGCCACGATCACCGCGCCGCCGGTGGCGCGGTCGAGGCCGGCGAGGATGTTGAGCATGGTCGTCTTGCCGCAGCCGGAATGGCCGATCAGGCAGACGAACTCGCCGGGCATGACGTCGAACCAGACCTCGTCGAAGGTGGGCCGGTCGGCGCCGGGGAAGCACTTGCGCAGGCCCTGGACGGAGATCTGCGGGATGCGGGCGGTCATTCGGCGTACCCCACCTTGCGGCCGACCCAGCCGAGGAGCTGGTCGAGCGCCATGCCCACCAGGCCGATCAGCAGGATGGCGACGATGACGTCGGTGATCGAGAGGTTGTTCCACTGGTTCCAGACGAAGTAGCCGATGCCCGTGCCGCCCACGAGCATCTCGGCCGCCACGATGAC
>NZ_JALPRX010000293.1 GCF_023223525.1 Roseomonas acroporae
ACATCCGCGGCCAGCCGCCCGATGAGCGGGCCAAGCAGCGCCAAGCGAGGGCGGGGCCGATCCTCGAGGGCCTGCGCACCTGGCTCGACGCGACCCTCGCCCGGATCTCTGGGCGCAGCGATCTGGCCGTGGCCATCCGCTATGCCCTCAGCCGATGGGAGGAGCTGACACGCTACGTCGCGGACGGCAGGCTGGAGGTGGATAACAACCCGGTCGAGCGGGCCATCCGGCCGCTCGCCCTCGGCCGGAAGAACTGGCTGTTTGCAGGCTCCAACACCGGCGGCCACCGTGCCGCGGCAATCGCCTCGCTGATCGCCACCGCCAAGCTCAACGGCCTCGACCCGGAGGCCTACCTCCGCCGCGTGCTGGAGCGCATCGCCGACCATCCCGTCAGTCGGGTCGCCGAGCTCCTGCCATGGAACCTGCCAAGCGACGCAGCACCCGCGGCAACCTGACACTCGGTCGCCGCGTCACCGGACGCTTAC
>NZ_JALPRX010000294.1 GCF_023223525.1 Roseomonas acroporae
CCTGCTGGCGGCCTTCCTCGGCGCCTGGCAGCTCGCGGTGAGCGGCACCGGCGCCACCCAGGCGATGGACCCCGAATACGCCGCGCTGATGGGCCAGACCGCCACCACCGGCGCCTCGGCCATGCCCGGCCCCGCGCGGATCGGCGCGCGGCTGCTGGAGCTGCTGTCCGATCCGTTCTACGACCGCGGCCCGAACGACAAGGGCATCGGCATCCAGCTCGGCTGGTCGCTGCTGCGGGTGCTGGCAGGCTTCGGGCTGGCGGTGCTGGTCGCCGTGCCGCTCGGCTTCCTGATCGGCACCTCGCCGCTGTTCCGCCGCGCGCTCGATCCCTTCATCCAGATCCTCAAGCCGATCTCGCCGCTCGCCTGGATGCCGCTCGCTCTCTACACCATCAAGGACAGCGGCCAGTCGGCGATCTTCGTCATCTTCATCTGCGCCGTCTGGCCGATGCTGCTCAACACCACCTTCGGCGTCGCCAA
>NZ_JALPRX010000295.1 GCF_023223525.1 Roseomonas acroporae
CGTCGCCGGCGCCGCCGGTCATGGTGTCGTCGCCGGCGCCGCCATCGAGGTAATCGTTGCCGGAGCCGCCCCAGATCTGGTTGGCGGCGCCGTTGCCGTAGATGGTGATGGCGGTGGTGAGGCCACGGGCATCGCCGCTGATGGCGTTGACGCCGGCCAGGTAGAGGATCTCGACGTTGGCGGGCACGACGTAGCTGGCGGAGGCCTGGATGGTGTCGCTGCCGCCGCCGGCGAGCTCGACCACGACGTCCTGGCTGCTGTCGACGAAGTAGGTGTCGTTGCCGTCACCACCGGTCATGGTGTCGTCGCCGGTGCCGCCGTCGAGCGTGTCGTTGCCGGAGCCGCCCCAGAGCTGGTTGCTGGCGCCGTTGCCGTAGAGGCCGACATTGGTGGTGAGGCCGCGTGCGTCGCCGTCGATGGCGTTGGTGCCGGTGAGGTAGAGGGTCTCGATGTTGGCGGGAACAACGTAGCTG
>NZ_JALPRX010000296.1 GCF_023223525.1 Roseomonas acroporae
GGCAGCGCGTGACGGTGGCCGACTGGTACGGCGCGGGCGACAAGGGGGTGGAGATCCGTACCGGTACCGCCATCCGGTGTCACGCCGGTCTGCCCGTCGTGCCGATCCGCTGGGTGCTGTTGCGTGATCCCGCACAGCGCTTCGAGCCGCAGGCCCTGCTCTGCACCGACCTCGGCCAGCGGCCGCAGCAGATCATCGGCTGGTTCGTCCGGCGCTGGACCATCGAGGCCACCTTCCGCGAGGTGCGCGATCACCTCGGCGTCGAGACCCAGCGCCAGTGGTCCGACCAGGCCATCGCCCGCACCACGCCCTGCCTGCTCGGCTTGTCCTCGATCGTCGCCCCGCTCGCCACCCTGCTCGGACAGCAGGCACAACGCTGCGGGCCAGCCGCCGCTTGGTACCGCAAAGAGCGACCCACCTTCTCCGATACCCTCGCCGC
>NZ_JALPRX010000297.1 GCF_023223525.1 Roseomonas acroporae
GGGCGGGCCGGCGCCCGCCCCGTTGCCGGTCAGCTCACCGTCACGGTGGCGAGGCGGCAGACGTTCTGGGCGGCGGCCACCATCACGCGGCCGGTCAGGGTCCTGACCATCACGTCGTAGTAGCCGCCCTGGGCGGGGGTGAGCGTCAGGCGGTCGCCGCGGCCGAGCACGCTGCGGCCGAGCAGGTCGCGGCTCCAGCCGCTCGTGCCGGTGGGGCGGATATGCACCTCCATCACCGGCTCGGCGCCGCGGTTGACCACCTCGAAGGTGGTGTTGCAGCCCTGGGCCGAGGCGGTGGCGGGCAGGGCGGAGAGGGCGCCGAGAACCAGGCCGGCACCGAGCAGGGCGGAGCGAAGGGTCTTGGTCATGGGCTGGATCCTCATGGCCGGGCGCGGGATGCGCCCGGTGGGGAGGGGTTACAGCGCGGCCCGC
>NZ_JALPRX010000298.1 GCF_023223525.1 Roseomonas acroporae
CTACCTGCCCACCGACGAGGGCTGGCTGTACCTGGCCGCGATCAAAGACATGGCCACGCGCCAGATCGTCGGCTGGTCGATGGCCGACCACCTCCGGGCGGAACTCTGCATCGGCGCCCTGGTCATGGCCCTGCAGCGCTGCCACTCTGCCAGGAGTCTGATCCTGCACAGCGATCGCGGGGTTCAACCCGGGTTCAACTGGTCGTTGCAACACCAGCCTGACCTGCTAGCAGCACGGCGTCCAGGGCCTCGGTGGGCGTCTTCCAGACTAGCGTCTTGCGCGGCCGGCCGTTGAGCGTGGCGGCCACTGCCCTGAGGTCGTCCGCGCCATGGGCGCCGAGATGCGTACCCTTCGGGAAGTACTGCCGCAGCATGCGTATTCCGGTGATCGCGATCGGCTGTTCCGGTGGATCCTGA
>NZ_JALPRX010000299.1 GCF_023223525.1 Roseomonas acroporae
CACGCTGACGGCGGCGATCGGCGCGTTCTTCCCGCTGGCGGCGGCGCGGGAGGCCTTCGCGCAGGCGCCGGCGGCGCCCGAGAAGCGCGACGTGAAGATCGGCTTCATCCCGATCACCTGCGCGACGCCGATCATCATGGCGGCGCCGATGGGCTTCTACGCGCGGCACGGGCTGAACGCCGAGGTGGTCAAGACCGCCGGCTGGGCCATCGTCCGCGACAAGGCGCTGAACCGCGAGTACGACGCGGCGCACATGCTGGCGCCGATGCCGCTGGCGATCTCCATGGGCGTCGGCTCCAACCCGGTGCCCTGGACGGTGCCGGCGATCGAGAACATCAACGGCCAGGCGATCACCCTGGCGATGAAGCACAAGGACCGGCGCGACCCGAAGGACTGGAAGGGCATGACCTTCGG
>NZ_JALPRX010000003.1 GCF_023223525.1 Roseomonas acroporae
GGCCGCCACGGCTCTAGAGCGGATCGCCGCCGGGTGTAGCCGCCCGCCGGCGATCCGCTCTAGGCGGCCCGCGCGCCGTCCGCCCCGGCGGCGCCCGGGGCGCCGACCGGAGGCTCGCGCAGGTAGAGGAAGGTCGGCGTCGCGTTGAATCGGGTCCGCGCCCGGTAGCCGAGCGGCCGCAGCACCGCCTCCACCCGCGCGAAGGCCGCCGTGTCCGCCGCCTCGACGTAGAGGGTGGGGGAATGCCGGCGCAGTGTCTCCTCGGCGCCGCGCAGCACCGCCGCCTCCATGCCCTCCACGTCCACCTTGATGACGTCGGGCACCAGCCCGCGCTCGGCCAGCACCTCGTCGAGCCGGACGACGCCCACCGTCTCCGCCGCCGCGTCGGCGCCTGCCTCGGCCCCCGTCTCGATCATGTCGTCGAGCCGGGTCATGCCGGCATTGCCGGCGGGGCCGTGGACGAGACGGGCCTGCCCGGCCCGGTCGCCGACGCCGTTGCGCAGCACCTCGGCACGCCCGGCGAGGCCGTTCTCCGCGAGGTTCTCGCGGCAATGCGCGGCGAGGGCGGCGCTCGGCTCGAAGGCCAGCACGCGGGCGCCGCAGACGCCGGCGGCGAACAGCGCGTGGTTGCCGACATTGGCGCCCACGTCGACGAAGCTGCCGCCGCTCGGCAGCCGGCCGCGCAGGTCCTCCAGCATCTCCGCCTCGTAGAAGCCGCCGCTGGCGGCGACGCAGCGCTGGATGTGGTCGTTGCCGTCGCGCAGCACGAAGCGGCCGCGCCAGGCGCCATGGGCGAGCGGCACCACCGGGACGTCGGCGCGCGCGGCGGGGGCATCGCGCCGCACGGCGGGGGCGCCGGCGATGGCGGGGCGCGGGGCGAGCAGCACGGCGGCGGCGGCCCCGGCCTGGGCGGCGAGGGAGCAGTGGATCGCCACGTGCTCGCGCCACCGGCCGGGGGCGGCGTTCAGGATCAGGTCGATCGCGCGCTCGGCCTGGACGAAGCGCACCGCCTCCGGCCAGGCCTCGGCGGCGCCGGGATGGTCGAACACGGCGAGGTCGCAGCCGCAGGCCGCCGCCTCGGCGATGGCGTAGCCGAAGCTCTCGTGCAGGCTGGTGGAGAGCAGCACGCGGTTGGCCGCGTGCCAGGCGGGCATCTCCTCGGGCAGCAGCTCGCCGTCGTAGCGGACGGCGCCGGCGAGGCCGAATTTCGGCACGAGGTCGCAGAGCAGGTCGGCCACGAAGGGGTCGCCCCCCTTCACCGCGAGGTGCAGGTGCCAGCGCGGCTCGATCCGGCGCAGCCCGTGCAGGATCTCCAGCGCCAGGATCGGGTTCTTGCGCAGGATCATCGAGCCGCACCAGCCGATGCGGAACGGGTCCGGCGGCGTCGTCGAGGGGCGGAAACGGTCCAGGTCCAGCCCGTTGCGCACCACGTGGACCGCGGTGGTCGCGCCGATCCCGGGCACGCGGCGCAGCAGCGCCTCGCGCATGGCGTCGCTGACCACCACCGCGTCGGTCAGCTTCTCCCAGGGCGCGTCGGCGACGTGGTTGGTGTCCTGCGCCTCGATGCGATGGATGCGCACCACGGTGCGGCGGCCGGCGAAGTCGGTGTCGCGGATCGCCGGGAAGAAGGTCGGCCAGCAGAATTCGAACCAGACGGAGTCCCGTGCCGGGTCGTCGGCCCAGGCCAGGGCGGCCGCCACGGCCGCGTGCGCGCTGCCCATGCCGGCATGGCTGCGGAAGCTGCGCGCCTCCAGCCGCCCCGTCTCCTCCAGCGCCACGGGCAGGTCCCCGGCGAAGTGGTCGAGGCCGCTCAACACGATCACGGCCACCCGTGGCAGCCTGCTGGTTTCCGGCATCGTCCCCTGTCCGCACCCGTTCCGTCGGCACGCCCCGCGGGCGCGCCGGCATCATCGGGTGGCAGCGGTTAAGGGGTCGCTACGACGGATCGCGCCGCCAGGCCTGCGCGGCCGGGCGGCCGGCGCGATCCGCGCCGACCGTTCTCGCCGGGCGGGGCCGTGCCGCGGGGCTGGCGGCCCAGGGCGATCCGCCCCGGCGTCCTCCGTCCGCGGGGCACGGTCCCCGGGCGATTCCGGCCCTATTCCGCCCGGATGCCGGCGCGGCGCACCACCTCGCGCCAGCGGTCGATCTCGGCCTGCTGGAAGCGGCGGTAGGATTCCGGGCTGTCGGCCACCACGGCGAAGCCGATCTCGCCCAGCCGCCTCGCCGTCTCCGGGTGGCGCAGCGCCGTCACCACCGCCGCGTTGACCCGTTCCAGCAGCGGCCCGGCGAGGCCGGCCGGCGCCATCACCGCCTGCCAGGAGGTCACCTCGAAATCCGGCACGCCGCCCTCGATCATGGTCGGCACGTCGGGCAGGGCGGGGTGGCGCTCGCGCGAGGTCACGGCGATCGCCCGCATCCGACCGCCGGCGATGTGGCCGGTGACGGAGCCGAGGTTCTGGAAGGAGAGCTGCACGTTGCCCGCGATCAGGTCGGTCTGCGCCGCCGCCCCGCCGCCGTAGGGGACATGCGTCGACTCGGTGCCGGTGCGCTGCTTGAACAGCTCCATGGTGAGCTGGTCCGAGGAGCCGACGCCGCTGGTGGAGTAGGAGGCACCCGGATTGGCCTTCATCCAGGCGATCACGCCCGCAAGGTCGGTCGCCGGCACCTGCCGCGGGTTGACCACCAGCACGTTGGGGGTGGTGACGGCCAGCGTCACCGGCGCGAGGTCGCGCACCGGGTCGTAGCCCAGGTTCGGCCGCAGCGCCGCGTTGATCGCGAACACGCCGATCGAGCCGAGGAACAGGGTGTGCCCGTCCGGCGCGCTGCGCACCACGGCGCGGGCGGCGACCTCGCCATTGGCGCCGGGGCGGTTCTCCACCACGACGGGCTGGCCGATCCCCTGCTGCAGGCGCTGGCCCATGGCGCGGGCCACCACGTCCGAGGAGCCGCCGGCGACGAAGGGCACCAGCACGGTGACGGGGCGGCCGGGCCAGGCCTCCTCGGCGCCGGCGGGGCGGAGGGCGAGGCTGGCGGCGCCGAGCGCGGCGGCGCCGCGCAGCAGGCCGCGCCGCCCGAGCGCGGCGTGGTTCTGGTCGTTGAGCATGCAGGTCTTCCCGGACGTTCCCGGCCGCAGGATGCCGTCGGTGTCCGGGATTGCCCAGGGGGTGGTGAACGGGGGGTGGTGAAGGGGGTGGTGAACGGGGAGGGCGAGCGGGAGACGGGGAGGGGGCGAAGGCGGCGGCCGGCTACTTCTTCTTTTTCTTCGCCAGGTTGCCGGTGCGGTGGCCGGCCTGGGCGAGGGCGAGGATGCGGGCGGGCAGGGCGGCGGCGATCGCGTCGCGGCGCTCCGGCTCCCGTTTCCAGGCCTTCTTCTCCTTCTTCTCCATGCCGCAGCCGTAGCACCAGCCGGTGGCCTCGTCGTAGCGGCAGATGTCGATGCAGGGGCTGTTGGACATGCGTGCCTGAACGTTCCCGGGGGCCGAAGGTGCCGGCCGGCGATGCCGCCCGATGCTGCGCCCGGCCCGGGCGCCTGTCACCCCGCCGTCACGGCCGCCCGGCCGCCGCTCCGGCCCGGCCCCGCCGCGGTGCCGCTGGCATCCGGCGTGCTTGTCTGCCCCGCCGCCCGCCTTTATCCCGGCGGGGCAGGAGCGCGGGGGAGCAGGCTTGGCGACGGACCTCGAAATCGCACGCAGCGTGCCCATGCGGCCGATCGCGGAGATCGCGGCGCGGGCCGGCATCCCCGAGGCGGCGCTGGTCCCCTATGGCCGGTACAAGGCGAAGATCGCCCTCGACGCGGTCCGGGACCTCGCCGGACGGCCGGACGGGGCCCCCGAGGGCGCGCTGGTGCTGGTCACCGGCATCAACCCGACGCCTGCGGGGGAGGGCAAGACCACCACCACGGTCGGCCTGGGCGACGCGCTGAACGCGCTCGGCACGCGCACCATGATCTGCCTGCGCGAGCCCTCGCTCGGCCCCTGCTTCGGGGTGAAGGGCGGGGCGGCGGGGGGCGGGCGCTCCCAGGTGGTGCCGATGGAGGACATCAACCTCCACTTCACCGGCGACTTCCACGCCATCACCGCCGCCAACAACCTGCTGGCCGCGATGGTGGACAACCACCTCTACTGGGGCAACGAGATGCGGCTCGACGCCCGCCGCATCACCTGGCGCCGGGCGCTCGACATGAACGACCGCGCGCTGCGCGGCATGACGGTCGGCATGGGCGGCGTCGCCAACGGCTTCCCGCGCGAGGACGGGTTCGACATCACCGTCGCCTCCGAGGTGATGGCGATCCTCTGCCTCTCGCGCGACCTCGCCGACCTGCAATCGCGGCTCGGGCGGATCGTCATCGGCCAGCGTCGCGACGGCTCCTCGGTCACGGCGGCCGACCTGAAGGCGGACGGCGCCATGGCGGCGCTGCTGCGCGACGCGCTCTCGCCCAACCTGGTGCAGACGCTGGAAGGCTCGCCCGCGCTGGTGCATGGCGGCCCCTTCGCCAACATCGCGCATGGCTGCAACAGCGTGGTCGCGACGCGGCTCGGGCTGAAGCTCGCCGAGGTGGTGGTGACGGAGGCGGGCTTCGGGGCCGATCTCGGCGCCGAGAAGTTCTTCGACATCAAGTGCCGCATGGCCGGGCTGCGGCCGGCGGTCTGCGTCGTGGTCGGCACGGTGCGGGCGCTGAAGATGCATGGCGGCGTCGCCAAGGCCGATCTCGGGCGCGAGGACGTGGCGGCGGTGCGGCGCGGCGTGGTGAACCTCGCCCGGCACGTCGAGAACGTCGGCAGGTTCGGCGTGCCGGCCGTGGTGGCGCTGAACCGCTTCACCGGCGACACGGCGGACGAGGTGGAGGCGGTGCGCGAGGCGATGGCGGCCCTCGGCGCCGAGGTGGTGCTCTGCAACCACTGGGCCGAGGGCGGCGCCGGCGCCGCCGGCCTCGCCCGCGCCGTGCTGGCGCGCATCGCCGAGGGGCGGGCCGATTTCCGCCCCCTCTACCCGGACGGCATGGCGCTGGCCGACAAGATCCGCACCGTGGCGCGCGAGATCTACCGCGCCGCCGACATCGCCTTGCCGCAGGCGGTGCTGGCACGGCTGGAGCGGTTCGAGGCGGCGGGGTTCGGCGATTCGCCCGTCTGCATCGCCAAGACGCAGTACAGCTTCTCGGCCGACCCGACGCTGCTCGGCGCGCCGGAGGGGCACGTGCTGCCGGTGCGCGAGGTGCGGCTCTCGGCCGGCGCCGGCTTCGTGGTGGCGGTGTGCGGCGACATCATGACCATGCCGGGCCTGCCCCGGCGCCCGGCGGCCGAGCAGATCGGGCTGGACGCGGACGGACAGATCCACGGGCTGTTCTGAGCCCGATCCGCCACGCCTCGGCCTGCCGCATCTCCGGCCGGCGCCCGATGCCCGGGCGCCGGCCGCCTGCGCTCAGATCTCCCGCCGGCCCATCCGCTCCGCGATGTGCTCGGCCTGGCGCATCGCCAGCGCGACGATGGTCAGGGTCGGGTTGCAGCCGGCGCCGCTGGTGAACTGGCTGCCGTCCGAGACGAACAGGTTCGGGATGTCGTGCGTCTGTCCGAAGCGGTTCACCACCCCGTCGCGCGGCCGCTCGCTCATCCGGTTGGTGCCGAGGTTGTGGGTGGAGGGATAGGGCGGCGTGCGGATCACCCGCGTGGCGCCCACCGCCTCGTACACCGCCGAGCCCTGGCGGAAGCCGTGTTCGCGCATGGCGACGTCGTTGGGATGGTCGCTGAAGGCGACGTGCGCGACGGGCAGGCCGTTCCTGTCCTTCTCGTGCGGATCGAGGGTGATCCGGTTGTCGGCCTGCGGCATGTCCTCGCCCACGATCCACATGCCCGCGAGGTTGGCGTAGTCGTCGAGGATGCTGGCGTAGTCGCGGCCCCAGGCGCCCGGGTTGACGAAGGCGGCCATGAAGGGCAGGCCGAGCGAGAGCGTCTCCATCTCGTAGCCGCCGACGAAGCCGCGCGAGGGATCGTTCTTCGACTCGTCGCGGATGATGCCGGCCATGGTGGTGCCGCGGAACATGTGCACCGGCCGCTCGAAGGCCGCGTACACCGTCGCCGTGGTGTGGCGCATGTAGTTGCGCCCGACCTGGCCGGAGCTGTTGGCGAGCCCGTCGGGGAATTTCGAGGAGGCGCTGTTGAGCAGCAGGCGCGGGCTCTCCAGCGAGTTGCCGGCGACCGCCACCACGCGGGCGCGCTGTCGCTGCATCCGCCCGCCCTCGTCCACGTAGAGCACGCCCGTCACCTTGCCGGCGTCGTCGTGCTCGATGCGCGCGACCATGGCGTTGGGGCGCACCTCCAGCCGGCCGGTCTCCTCGCCCTTCGGGATCTCGGTGTAGAGGGTGGACCACTTGGCGCCGGACTTGCAGCCCTGGAAGCAGAAGCCGATCTGCTGGCAGGAGCCCCGCCCGTCGCGCGGCCGGCTGTTGATCGCCATGTTGCCGGTGTGGACCTCGCGGTAGCCGAGCTTGGCCGCGCCGGCCGCCATCACCTTGAAGTTGTTGTTGCCGGGCAGGCGCGGGATGCCGTGCGTGCCGGTCACGCCCATCTTGCTCTCGGCGCGGTCGTACCAGGGCTCCAGCTCGGCCAGGGTCAGCGGCCAGTCCAGCAGGTTGGCGCCGGCCAGCTCGCCATAGGTGCTGCGGACCTTGAACTCGTGCGCCTGGAAGCGCAGCGAGGCGCCGGCCCAGTGCGTGGTGGTGCCGCCCACCGACTTCACGATCCAGGCCGGCAGGTTGGGGAAGTCCCTGGCCAGCCGGAAGGTGCCGCCGGTGGTGCGCATGTCGGTCCAGGCGAGCTGGGCGAAGCTTTCCCACTCGTCGTTGATGAAGTCGGGGATCTCGTTGCGGGCGCCGGCCTCCAGGATCACCACCTTGATGCCGCGCTGCGCCAGCTCGTTGCCCAGCGTGCCGCCGCCCGCGCCGGAGCCGACGATGACGACGACGCCGTCGTCGTTCAGGTCGAATTGTGCCATGATGCCTTCCTCCCCGGCTCAGCTCTGCGGCAGCCAGTCGATGTCGTCGAAGCCGCGGTTGATGTAGCCGCCGTGCTCGAAGGAGGAGCCCTCGTAGCCGAAGCGCTGCCAGAGGTCGGGCTGGTTGTAGAGCGAGACGACGAGGTCGGAGCGCACCTTGTTGAGGAAGGGCGTCTCGCGGATGCCCTCCAGCAGCGCCACCCGGTCCGTCTCCTGCGGCACGTCGCGATAGGCGCGGCGGAAGCGCGCCTGCGACGCGGCGTCCAGCGTCGCGGCGCCCTCGTCGAGCATGGCGCGCACCGTGGCGTCGGCGGCGGCCTTCTCGTCGAAGGTGGCGCAGGCCTTGATGTAGTAGCGCGTGGCGAGGCGGTCGTGCGGGTAGAGGTCGCGGCTCATCCGCACCAGGGTCGCCATGGTGTCCGGCTTCAGCACCTCGGCGTTCGCCGCCTCGGCCGGCGCGTCGATCCCGGCCGTGGCCAGCGCCGTCGCCGGCACGGCGGTCGCGGCGCTCCGCAGGAACAGGCGGCGGCCGAGCCGGGCCCGCTTGTCGATCACTCTCATGGTACGTCCCCTACGTTCTTGTTGTCGTGGTCGGGCGGCAGGGTGGCTGGCCGGCGCGCCGGTCAGAGGTAGCGGCCGCGCCGCTGCAGCACCTCGATCCGGTAGCCGTCCGGATCCTGGATGAAGAAGAAGGTGGCGAGCGGCCGGCCGCCATGCGCCAGCTGCTTCACCGGCCCCGGCTCCAGCCCGGCCGCCGCGAGGCGCGCGTGCTCGGCCTCGATGTCCGCCACCGTCACGGCGAGGTGGCCGTAGCCGTTGCCGAGGTCGTAGGGCGCCGTGCGGTCGTGGTTGATCGTCAGCTCCAGTTCGAACGGCGTCTCGGCGTTGCTCATGTAGACCAGCGTGAAGCCGTCGAAGGCCAGGCGCTCGGCCACCTCCAGCCCGAAGGCGCGGCGGTAGAAGGTGGTCGAGCGTTCCTCGTCGAGGACGCGGATCATGGCGTGGATCAGCTTGGCCATGGTCAGTTCTGCTCCTTCAGCCAGGCGATGATGACCTGCCGTGTCGCGGGGTTGTTCTGGCGGTAGGCCATGACGCTGCCGGGAATCACGGCCTGCGGGTTGGCGAGGTAGGAATCGAGATGCGCCTCGTCCCAGACGAAGTCGGCGGCGGCGTATCCGGCGGAGTAGCGGAATCCCGTGACGCTGCCGGGCTTGCGGCCGAACACGCCGGCGAGGTTGGGGCCCTGGCGCGGCGGATCGCCGGCATTGACGCTGTGGCAGGCCATGCACTGGCGGCGGAACAGCGTGGCGCCGTCCGGCGTCGCCGCGGCGCCGGGCGCGGGTTGCGCCGCGGCCGGTGGCGCGCCCCAGGCGCATGCCAGGGCCAGCAGCGGCCCCGCGATCCGAACGCGCATCCCCATCGGCTCTTCCCTGCCTTGTTGCGCGTCAGGCTAGGGGAGGTCGGGAAGGATCTGGTAGTATCGGGCTACAGCAGGCCGGCCTCAGGCCGGCACGCGCAGCCGATCGCCGGCGATCCGTTCGAGGGCATGCTCCTCGGCGAGCGGCGCGCGCCGGACGGCGTCCCGCCGCGCCCCGACCTCGCACGCATGCTGCTCCTTGTTGGCGAGGTAATGCATGCAGGTGACGCGCAGGAAGGAAGCGAAATTGCCCACATCGTCGTGGCGGGCCGTGATCTCGTCGTGCAACACGCCCGCGAAGCGGGCGACGCTCATCCCCTCCTTGCGGGCGATCTCCTCGAGGATCGACCAGAATGCCGCCTCCAGGCGGATCGAGGTGGCATGGCCGTGCAGCCGGATGGCCCGCGTCTCGGCGGCATAGGTCTTCGGATCCTGGCTCACGAACAGGCGACACATGGCGTGACTCTCCCCGGGGCGCGTCCTCGCGGTTCCTTGTGCGCGGCCGCTGGGCGGGGCAGCCTGAACCTGCTTGACGATCCAGAGGTAGGAGATGGAGCGTGGGGAAGGAAAGTTAATAAAGCGCATGGAGGAAACGATGCGACCCGACCCGATCGCCCGGCTGTCCGCCCGCACGCTGCTGTTCCTCGGCCTGCTCCTGCCCGCCGGCCTCCACGCGCAGACCGCCCCCACGCCACCCCGCGCCGCGGGTCCCGACACGGGCCAGGCGGTGGCGACCACGCCCACCACCCCGGTCCCCGGCTCCAGCACCACCGGCAACGCCACCGCCCCGGCCGGCGGCGCGCAGGGCCGGCGCCCGCCGCCGACGCGCGACGAGGCGGGCAGCCAGGCGCCCCGGCCGGCGCGCTGAGCCCCCGCCGCCCTCAGAGATCGCCCGGATTCATCGTCGCGCTGTGCCCGAAGGGACGGCTGTCCCGGGTCTCCGCATCGTCGCGGACGCGATGGTCCGGGTCGAGCGACACCGGGCCGCTCGCCGGCGGTTGCGCCTCGTTTTCCAGGGTCTGCTTGAGGCGCTGCATCGCCTCCTCCAGCTCGGCCTGCACCGCCTCGCGCGGGAAGTCGCGACCGGGGGCGGTGAGATGCAGCCGCACCTCCACGTCGCTGTGGCTGCCGCCGCGCTGGTGGACGTCGAGCGTGCCGGCATAGTCGTGCTCGCCGTCGGAGCCCCAGCGCAGGCGGCGTGCCGCCGCGTCGGCCTCGATCCAGCCGTCGGCCCGATAGGAATGGCCGTGCGACTCGCCCTCCATGACGACGCGCCCGGGCCCCTGCGCCGTGGCCCGGCGCACGGTGGGCAGGAAGCGTGGCATGTTGGCGACCTCCGAGACGAAGCCGAACACCGCCCCGGCGGGGCGATCGATCGCGATGCGGCTGGTGTATTCGGCCATGGCGCGCTTTTCCCTGGACTGGTGCGTTGGAACTGGTGCGTTGCGTCTGGTGCGTTAGAGCATTTTCAAGCTGAGCGTCCTCGCTCAGCGGCTCGGAAAATGCGAAAAATCAAAAGGCTAGAGCCGTTCCGGCCTGATACAGTCAGGCTGGATCGGCTCTAGGGCTGCGGCGTTTCCGCCATGCAACGCCGGAGGCGCGGCGGCGGTTTGCGGGAGGGTGCCATGGGCGGCGGAACGACCGGAAGGCAGGCGCCGAGGCTGGCCGGGCTGGCGGGAAAGCGGGTGCTGGTCACCGGGCATCGCGGCGGCATCGGCGCGGCCATCGCCGCCGTGCTGGCGGCGAGCGGCGCCGCCGTGGCCGGGCTCGACCTGCCGGAGGTCGACCTGGAACGGCTGGAGGCGTTGCCCGGGGCGGTGGCGGCCGCGATCGGCGGGCTCGGCGGGCTGGACGGGGTGGTGAACAATGCCGGCGCCACCTGCCTCGGCAGCCTGCTCGACACGCCGCTCGCCGAGGCCGAGCGCATCATGCGGATCAACCTGCTGGCGCCCTTCGCCATCCTCCAGGCGTCGCTGCCGGCGCTGCTGGAGAGCGCGGCGGCGGGGCGGGGTGCGTCGGTGGTGAACGTGGCCTCGGACCAGGCGCTGATCGGCAAGAAGGTCAGCGCCGCCTACGGCGCCAGCAAGGCGGCGCTGGCGCAGCTCACGCGCAGCGCGGCGCTGGACTGGGGCGGGCGCGGCGTACGCTTCAACGCGGTGGCGCCGGGCAGCACGGACACGCCGATGCTGCGCCGCGTGATCGGCGAGCTGGCGGAGAGGTATCCGGAGAGCTTCGCGGCCGGCTCGGCGGACGCCTACGCCGCCGCCGTGCCGCTGGGCCGCTTCGCGCAACCGGTGGAGATCGCCGCCGTGGTGGCCTTCCTGCTCTCCGACCATGCGAGCTTCGTCACCGGCATCGTCATGCCGGTCGATGGCGGGACGACCGCGGCGTGAGCGGCCTCGCGCTGGTGACGGGGGGCACGCGCGGCATCGGCCTCGCCGTGGCCGGGGCGCTGGCGGCGCGGGGCCATGCCGTGGTCGCGGCCTCCCGCCGGCCGCCGGCGGCGCCGCTGCCGGCGGGCTGCCGCCACGCGCCGCTCGACGTGGCCGATCCGGAATCGGTGCGGGCGCTGTTCGCGGGGCTGGGCGGGGCGCTCGCCGTGCTGGTCAACGCCGCCGGCACCGCCGGCGCCGACCCCGAGGAGGACCCGAACGAGACGGCGTGGCGCGGCATCCTCTCCACCAACCTCGACGGCACCTGGCGCTGCTGCAAGGCGGCCGAGCGGCTGCTGCCGGACGGGGCGGGGCGGATCGTCAACATCGCCTCGGTGCTGGGGCTGCGCGGCGTGCCGGACCAGGTGGCGTACTGCGCCGCCAAGCACGGCGTGGTGGGGCTGACGCGGGCGCTGGCGCTGCGCCTGGCGCCGCGCCGGATCACGGTGAACGCGGTCTGCCCCGGCTGGGTCGCGACGGGCATGGCCGAGGCGCGCTGGCGCGAGCTGGGCATGACCGCGGCGGAGGCGGCCGCCGGCACCCCGACCGGCCGCGTGACGACGGCGGCCGAGGTCGCGGAAGCGGTGGCCTTCCTCGTCTCGGCGGGGGCGGGCAACCTCACCGGGCAGGCGCTGGTGGTGGATGGCGGCGGGTCGGCCTGAGGTCGGCCAGGCTCAGCTCAGCTTTCCAGCCGGACCGGCACGCCCTCCCTGGCCGAGCGGTACAGCGCCGCCATGACCAGATGGTAGCGCAGCCCCTCCTCGCCCGGCGTGCGCGGCGCGGCGTCGCGCAGGATGCACTCGGCGAAGTGGTCGATCTCCAGCGCGAACTGGTTCTTCGCGCCGAGCCGCACCTCCTCGACCGCCTCGTTGTCGCCGGCGCGGCGCGCCACGCGCAAACGCTGGCCGCGATAGGCGAAGGCGTTCTCCAGCTCGATCGAGCCCTTCTCCAGCCGGATGCGCATGTCCTTCGATTCGTGCGCGCCGTAGGAGGTGGCGCACTGCGCGATGGCGCCGGAGGGGAAGCGCAGGGTGAAGGCCACCGTCTCCTCCACCTCCGCGTAGCGCGCATCGCCCACCGGGTTGACGATGCTGGCGAACACCGACACCGGCTCCTCGCCCAGCACGGCGCGGGCGGCGTTGAGGCAGTAGAGGCCGATATCCGGCAGCGCGCCGCCGCCGGCCAGCGCCGCCCGGTGCCGCCATTGCGCGCCGGTGCCCTGCACCTGGGTGTTGCTGGCCTCGATCAGCCGCGCCGCGCCGAGCGCGCCGGACCGCACGAGGCGGATGGCCTCGCGGTTGAACGGCTCGTACTGGCAGCGATAGGCGACCATCAGCTTCACGCCGGCATCGCGGCAGGCGGCGATCATGTCGCGCGCCTCGTCCGGCGTGTTGGCCATCGGCTTCTCGCACAGCACGTGCTTCCCGGCCGCCGCCACGGCGCGCACATGGTCGCGGTGCAGCCCGTTCGGCGTGACGACGTAGACCGCCCGCACCACCGGATCGTCGCGCAGGCGGTGGATGTCGTCGTAGCCGTAGACGTGCTCGCGGCCGATGCCGTGCTGCGCTGCCACGGCCCGCGCCTTCTCCGGGCGGCCCGAGACCAGCGCCACGGGCCGTGCCAGCCCGCACTCGGCGAAGGCGGGCAGGATCTCCTCCAGCGCCAGGCGACCGAGGCCCATGACGGCGAAGCCGACCCGCTGCGCGGGCGGCAGCGGCGCCGGCGGCGGCGGCGAGGGGCGGTCCGCCTCGCCCTTCCAGTTCTCGAATTCCACCCGGCCTTCCGCGACGCGGCCGAGATCGACCGGCGCGGGCGGCAGGGCGCGGCCGGGGGCGGGCAGGGCGGGGCCGCCCGGCGTGCCGGGGCCATGCGGGCCCGCCGCGGGACCGGCGGCGGGATCGGGGCGGCGTTCTGGCATGGCAGGTCTCCGGGTTCGGCGGCCTCAACGCCGCTCAGCCCGCCTCGGCCGCACCGCCGCGCATCACGACACGCAGCGCGGCCAGCGCCGCGCCGATCGCCGCGCCCGCCGCGACGAACAGCAGCGTGGCGGGGCCGTGCCGCGCGTCGAGCAGCGCCCCGGCCGCAGCGCCGGCGAGCAGGGCGAGCCAGCGCAGCAGGCCGGCGCCGGCCTTTGCCGCGCTGCCTTCCGCCAGGGCGCGGCCGAGCCGCACCAGCGCGCCGGTGACGAAGGTGACGCCGGGATCGTCGCCGCGCGCCTGGTTGATCGCGCCCATCGCCGCCGCGATCGGCAGCAGGGCGAGGATGGGGAGTTTCTCCCCCGCCAGCGGCACCGCGCCGGCGAGCAGCGCGGCGACCAGCAGCAGCACCACGGCCGGCCGCCAGCGGCCGCAATGCCGGCCGAGCAGCGCCGCCAGCGTGGTCGCGGCGACGAAGCACAGGATCACCGTGGCGATCGGCGCGGCGGCGCGCCAGTCCGCCCTGGCCAGGGCATGCGCCAGCTTCGAGCTGTTGCCGGTCATGTAGACCGCCAGCAGGTCCCGGCTGTGCGTCACCATCAGGGCATCGGTGGCGCCGGCCAGGAACACCAGCGCCGCGATCGCGGCCATGTCGAGGGCGGCGCGTGGCGCGGCGCCGTGCTTCCCGTCCCTGCCTGGCTCGGGCCTGACTGGCATCTCGCTCCGTGCATCGTTCCGCGCGTGCCGAAGCGGGTTCGGCACGGCCAGAGCGAGGCAGGCGGGGACGGGTTGCGTGGCCGCGACGACGCTACGGGAAAGTCATCGTGTCGCGGGGCCGGGACGGGGGGGCCGCCGGCCGGCGCGCTCAGCCCCGCTTCGCGCCGCGCCGCGCGCCGCCGCGGCGCTTCGCCTTCTCCGGGTCGTAGCCGCCGCCGCCAGGGCCGAGCGGCTTCGGCTTCCAGTCGGCGCGCGGCGTCGCCTCCTGCAGCGAGCGCCCGGCGAGGTTGGGGGCGAGGCCCAGTTCCAGCCCCTCCAGCCGCTTGATCTCGTCGCGCAGCCGCGCCGCGGTCTCGAATTCGAGGTCGGCGGCGGCGGCGCGCATCTGCTTCTCCAGCTCGGCAATGGAGGCGCGCAGGTCCTTGCCGACGAAATTCGCCGTCTCCTCGCCCTCCACCGCCTCGACGGTGACGTAGTCCTGCTCGTAGACGCTCTGCAGCACATCGGAGATCTGGCGCTGGATGGTCTGCGGCGTGATGCCGTGCTCGGCGTTCCAGGCCTGCTGCTTGGCGCGGCGGCGCTCCGTCTCCTCCAGCGCGCGGCGCAGGCTGTCGGTCATGCGGTCGGCGTAGAGGATCACCCGCCCCTCGGCGTTGCGCGCGGCGCGGCCGATGGTCTGGATCAGCGAGGTGGTGGAGCGCAGGAAGCCTTCCTTGTCGGCGTCGAGGATGGCGACGAGGCGGCATTCCGGGATGTCGAGCCCCTCGCGCAGCAGGTTGATGCCGACCAGCACGTCGAACACGCCGAGGCGCAGGTCGCGGATGATCTCGATGCGCTCCAGCGTGTCGATGTCGGAGTGCAGGTAGCGCACCTTGATGCCGGCCTCGACCATGTACTCGGTCAGGTCCTCGGCCATGCGCTTGGTCAGCGTCGTGACCAGCACGCGGCCGCCCTGCTGCTTCACCGCGTGGCACTCGGCGAGCAGGTCGTCCACCTGGCCCTCGACGGGGCGGATGTCGCAGACCGGGTCGATCAGCCCGGTGGGGCGGATCACCTGCTCGGCGAAGGTGCCGCCGGTGCGCTCCATCTCCCAGGGGCCGGGGGTGGCGGAGACGAACAGGCTCTCGGGCCGGAAGCTGTCCCACTCCTCGAATTTCAGCGGCCGGTTGTCCATGCAGGAGGGCAGGCGGAAGCCGAACTCGTTCAGGATCGACTTCCTCGCGAAGTCGCCCTTGTACATGCCGCCGATCTGCGGGACCGTGACGTGGCTCTCGTCCACGATCAGCAGCGCGTTCTCCGGCAGGTACTCGAACAGGGTCGGCGGCGGCTCGCCCGGCGCGCGGCCGGAGAGGTAGCGCGAGTAGTTCTCGATTCCCTTGCAGACGCCGGTGGTCTCCATCATCTCGATGTCGAAGGTGGTGCGCTGCTCCAGGCGCTGCGCCTCCAGCAGCTTGCCCTCGGCCTCGAGTTCCGCGAGGCGCCCTTTCAGCTCCGCCTTGATGTCGCGGATCGCCTGGATCAGCGTCGGGCGCGGCGTCACGTAGTGGCTGTTGGCGTAGATCGAGACGCGCTCCAGCTCGCCCTCGACGCTGCCCGTCAGCGGGTCGAATTCGCGGATGCCGTCGATCTCGTCGCCGAACAGCGAGACGCGCCAGGCGCGGTCCTCCAGATGGCTCGGCCAGATGTCCACCGTCTCGCCGCGCAGGCGGAAAGTGCCGCGCTGGAAGGCGGTGTCGTTGCGCCGGTACTGCTGCTCGACGAGGCCCTTGACCAGCACGTCGCGGTCGATCCGCCCGCCGCGCTCCAGCTTCACCACCATGCGGCTGTAGGTCTCGACCGAGCCGATGCCGTAGATGCAGGAGACGGAGGCGACGATCACCACGTCGGAGCGTTCGAGCAGCGCCTGCGTCGCGGAGTGGCGCATGCGGTCGATCTGCTCGTTGATCTGCGCGTCCTTCTCGATGTAGGTGTCGGTGCGCGGGACGTAGGCCTCGGGCTGGTAGTAGTCGTAGTAGGAGACGAAGTACTCCACCGCGTTGTTGGGGAAGAAGGACTTCATCTCGCCGTAGAGCTGCGCCGCCAGCGTCTTGTTCGGCGCCAGGATCAGCGTCGGCCGCTGCACCGCCTCGATCACCTTGGCCATGGTGAAGGTCTTGCCCGAGCCGGTGACGCCCAGCAGCACCTGGTCCCGCTCCTGCCGCTCCAGCCCTTCCACCAGGTCCCGGATCGCCGTCGGCTGGTCGCCGTTCGGCTCGAACGGGCTGACCACCTCCAGCCGCCGGCCCGGCGGCGGGGCGGGGCGGCGGGCGGGCCTGAACAGCATCGGCAGCGGGGCGAGTTGGTTCATGCGGCGGGTCCGGGCGGTGGCAGGGCAGCGGGGGGCGGCAGGGGCCGGTGGGGAGCCATTGGGTGGGGAGCCGGTGAATGGAGCATCGGGCGGCGCATGGCGGCCTGGTCCTGGCCATTCATGTGGTGCGCCGGCGGCCCCGCGTCGAGGCGGGGCCGGGCCGGCTCGCTCTCCCGGCGGGATCGTCCGTGCAACGCGGGATCGTCCGCGCAACATGGCTGGGAACGGGCACGGGGACGGGCAGGCGTCGCCTTGCAGGCGCCAGATCCCGCGCCGGTGGCCCGGCATGCCCCATGTCGGCAGGCCGGCGCGGCCAGGGCGCCGGCGACGAGAGTAGCCCATCCCTCGGGCCGATCCCCTGGCGATCCCCCTGGCGCCGCCGCTCGCCGCCATCCGCCGGGCCGCGCCCCCGCCTTCGCGGATCGCCGGCGGGAGAAGGCGCCCGGGGCACGCGGCCGATCCCGGCGCAAAGGCTCGCGGGAAGCCGCGCCCCCGACCGGACCGAGGTCGCCCGCGAGGGGCGACTTATCCCCAGATGACTTATCCCCAGATTCTGGGGACGACCCTGTGGGCGGATCGGTGCGTAACGCCGGGAAACCGAGGTGTTCCGCCGGTCGCGTGCGCCCGGCGGGCCGGCCGTCCGCCCCGCGGCTGCCCCGCTGCCGGGCCGGGGCCGCCGGCGCGCCGCCATGCGGCGGGCGCGGCACGGCGTCACGCGGCCGAGAGCGCGCCGCCGGCCGGGTTGGTGTAAGAGGCGCGCCGGAATCCCATCCTCCCGGCCACCACCACCCGGTGCAGCAGACCCGCCACGGAGCCCCGCCATGCCCGACATCATCGAACCCGTCATCGGCCTGATCGGGGGCTCCGGCCTCTACGACATAGACGGGCTGGAGGAGCGGGAATGGCGGCAGGTGGAGACGCCCTGGGGCGAGCCCTCCGACCTGCTGCTGTTCGGCCGGCTCGCCGGCGTGCGTTGCGTGTTCCTGCCCCGCCACGGCCGTGGCCACCCGACGCCGCCCTCGGCGCTGAACTACCGCGCCAACATCGACGCCATGAAGCGTGCCGGCGTCACCGAGATCATCTCGCTCTCCGCCGTCGGCTCGCTCAACGAGGCGCTGCCGCCCGGGCACTTCGTGATCGTGGACCAGTTCATCGACCGCACCTTCGCGCGCGAGAAGAGCTTCTTCGGCTGCGGCTGCGTCGCCCATGTCTCGATGGCGCACCCGGTCTGCCCGCGCCTCGGCGACGCGCTGGAAGCCTCGGCGCGCGAGGTCGGCCTGCCGGTGACGCGCGGCGGCACCTATCTCGTGATGGAGGGGCCGCAATTCTCCACCAAGGCCGAGAGCGAGCTGTACCGGCAGTGGAAGTGCGACGTGATCGGCATGACCAACATGCCCGAGGCCAAGCTCGCCCGCGAGGCGGAGCTCTGCTACGCGACCGTCGCCATGGTGACCGATTTCGACTGCTGGCATCCGGACCACGACGCGGTGACGGTGGACGCGGTGGTGAAGGTGCTGCTCGGCAACGCCGACAAGGCCAAGGCGCTGGTGAAGTCCGTGGTGCCGGCGCTGGGCAGGCCGCGCGGCCCGTGCCCGGCGGGCTGCGACCGGGCGCTGGACAACGCGCTGATCACGGCGCCCGAGAAGCGCGACGTGGCGCTGCTGGCGAAGCTGGACGCGGTGGCGGGGCGGGTGCTCGGGGTCTGAACCGGGCGCCTCTTCGGGGCTCCGCCCCGGACCCCGCCAGGAAGGGCGCCGCCCTTCCTGGACCATCCCGCCGGGGCCCAAGGGGAAGATGGGGGAGGCCCCAGACCCCGTTCGTTTGTGCCCGAACGCCGGGGCGGGCGAGGCCAGGAACCAAGGGGGTTTCCCAAAGGGGCTTCGCCCTTTGGTGGGCGGATACCCCCGATGGGCCCTTGGGAGGGCAAAGCCCTCCCTGGAAAAGGCGGCGGGGGAAGAGGCGGCGGGGCCGCCTCCCTATGCCGCCGCCTTCACCTCGATGTCGAGGTGACGGATGCGCGGCATCACCTCCTCCTGGAGCAGCCGCAGCGAGTTGTGCCAGACCGCCGGCGCCTCGCTGTAGTCGAAGCCGAACACCAGCAGCGAGCCGAACCCGCCGACATCGTGCCAGATGCGCTCGATCTTCTCGGCGACCGTCGCCGGCGAGCCGACCAGCCAGTTGTGCTTCGCGCAGTACTCCATGGTGACGTCGGAATCCGCCACCTCCGGGCTGTGCTTCAGGTAGTCCTTGAAGCCGAAATTGCCGAGCAGCGGCAGGAAGTACTCGCTCATCATCCGGCCCATCATGCCGCCGACCGAGTGCTTCCAGGCCTCGGCGTCGGTCTCGGCCACCATCACCTCGCGCACCAGGCGCCAGTCGCGCCGGCTCGGCGTGCGGCCGGCCCTGGCGGCGCCCGCCTCCACCGAATCCCAGTGGCTCTTCACGTAGGCCGGGTTGAGGTTCAGCGAGAGCGGCAGGAAGCCGCGCTCCCCCGCCAGCTTCAGCGTGTCGGAATTCTTGGACAGGCCCGCGACGCCGATCGGCGGGTGCGGCCGCTGCACCGGGTAGAGATGCGGCCGCAGGAAGCCGTACATCTCCGCGGGCTTGGTCACCGTCCAGTACTTGCCCTCCACGGTGAACGGGGCGGGGTCCCGCCACAGCTTCAGGATGATCTCCAGCGCCTCGCGAGTCATCTCGCGGTTCTGGCCGGAGGTGCCGTCCACATGGAACATCGCCCAGTCCGAGGGCAGGCCGCTCGCCGCCACCCCGAACATCAGCCGCCCCTCGGAAAGGTGGTCGAGCGCCGCGATGCGGTTCGCCAGCTCCGCCGGATGGTGGTAGGGCAGCAGGAAGCCGCCGGGGCCGATGCGCAGCCGCTTCGTCTGCAGCAGCGCCTGCGCCACCAGCAGGTCCGGCGAGGGGTGCGGCTCCCACGGCGCGGTGTGGTGCTCGCCGATCCAGGCCTCGGCATAGCCCAGCTCGTCGAGCCAGCGCAGGGTCTGGAGGTCCCAGTCGTGCCCCGCCTTGAAGCCGCGCTCGGGCGGGTGCGAGGGCATGGTGAAGTAGCCGAATTCCATCGGTCCGTTCCTCCGGCCCGGTCTTCGGCCGGTTGTTCCGGCCCGCCGGGCTGCACGCGGATTACGGACCGCGCGGCGCCTGCGGGAAAGGCGTCGGCACCACCATCACGCACCCGTGACGGCGGTTCGCCACGGGCCGCCGCCTCCGGAACGGCGTCGCCCCGCCTGACTGGCCCGCCCTCCGGCGGGCCGCTCCGTCAGGCGAACACGTTCTCGAAGGTGCGCAGCAGGCGCGGCAGCGTGTCCGGGGTCACCGTGTCCGCCTCGAACACGACGTCGCAGCTCGCGCCGAGGATCAGCCCCTGCTGCGGCGCGGCGCGGTACAGGTCCGCGGCGTTCACGAGGTCGCCGCGGCGGAGGAAGACCAGCCCGCTCCAGTCGTGCCCGCGTATCACCAGCGCGGCCCGGGCCGCCTCGGGCACCAGCACCCCGCCCGATTCCAGCACGATCATGTCGTCCGAGCCGGCCTTGTGGCGGCTGCCCGGCGCGAAGCGCAGCGCCGAGGCCGGCTGGAGATGGCGCGGGTAATGGTCGAACCAGCCGGACAGCACCAGCTCCGAGCCGGCGGAGTCGCCATTGGCGAGGGCCGGCACCAGCACCTCCAGCGGCGCCTCCGCCGGCACCCCGGCCGCGACCGCCGCGTCGTCGAAGCGGATGGCGAGGTAGCGCCGTTGCGGCTGGTCGAGCACGGCATGCCGGCGGACGCCGCAGAATTCCAGCAGCACGGCGCCGGCGCCGGGACCCGCCTCCACCACCATCACGGCGGAACGCCAGTCCGCCGAGGGGACCGTGCCGCTGGCCAGCACGGTACGCAGCCGGCCGACCCGGCCCGCCTCGGCTGGCAGGTCGGGGAAGGCGCGTGCCAGCGCGTCGCCCAGCAGCAGGTCCGTCTCGCCGTTCCGCCGCACCCCGAACAGCGCCGCGATGCGGGCGGGCTGGCTGGCGATGACGGGCGGGCGTGGCACCGTGCCCGCCGCCGGCAGGGCCCGGGCGACCTCGCGCGCCGGCAACGGCCGCACCCGCGCATCCGCCGCGTCGTCGCGCCAGGAGGCGCCGTCCCGCAGCGCGCTCGCCGGCAGCTCCAGGATCGCGCCGGTGCCGTCCGGCCAGGCGAGAGGCCAGCCTTCCGCGTTGCCGAGCACGGTGACGACCGGCTCGAACCCATCCCCGGCATCCGTCCCGAGCGTCACCGCCGGGGTCGCGGGCAGGCCGGCCAGCAGCAGCGTGTCCACGCCGCAGGCGGGATTGTGCCGGCGGAACAGGACCGGCTCGTCCGCCGGCCGCGCCTCGGTGGCGGACAGGTCGGACGGCGCGCGCAGCACCAGCGCGCCGGCGAGGTCGAACAGGTCGGGGTTCGCGTCCGACCAGCCGCGCAGCTCCAGCAGCGTGCGGCGCTCCACCGTCACCAGCAGGGTCAGCGAGACCAGCGCGGCACAGCCTTCCGCGATGGCGAAGGGCGCCTGCGCCAGCAGGGTGATCTCGCCGCCGGCGTGCCGCAGCGCCTCCACGATGAAGCGGGGCGTGGTGGCGCCCGCCAGGCGCCGCACCTGCACGATGCAGACATGCGCGCCCGGCTCCGCCGTCAGCATCAGGTGGAAGAAGGCGAAGCCGCCGCCGCCCTCGCCGGCCTCGCCCCGTCGCGCCTGGCGCGGGTCCGGGCGGTCCACCACGTCGGCGAAGGCCATCGGATTCCCGTCGGCCGGCGAGGGAAGCGGCATCCTGGCCGTCATGCCTGCATTGCTCCACGCCATGGGGCCGGAAGGGAGGAAGCCGGGCCGGAGGGAGGGGGCGCCGGCCGGGAGCCGGCGGTCAAGGCGTGGTCCCGGTCGCGAGCAGGCGCCGGCCGGCGGAGGAGCGGCGATCCTGCCGGACGGTGGCGGGCAGCGTCGGGCCGAGCAGCCGGTCGCGGGCGCGCGCCAGGGCGACGAAGCGCACGCCGCCCGCTTCCGCCTCGAACGCCGGCGTGGCGTGCAGCGCGGGCGGCACCAGCAGCCCGGCCTCGCCGGCCCGCGCGAGGAGCGCGGCGAGGTCGGCGTCCTCGACGGCGAGGCAGACCAGCCCGCCCTCGGCCACCACCCGGCACAGCTCGGCCAGGATGTCGCCGAGCGCGGCGGCATCGCCCCGCACCGGGTCCAGCACCACCACCCCGGCGAAGCTCTCGTCGGCCGAGCCGAGCACGGCGGGCTCGCGCGCCGGCATGCCGGGGGCGGCCCAGTGGCCGCGGCGCGGCAGGTCCGCCCGCGCCATCGGCACGAAGCTGCCGAGGATGGCCGCGGCCGCCGGCAGGGAGGCGGCGGCGCCGAGCACCAGCAAGGGCCGCGACGCGCGGACCACGCGCGCCCGCTCGAACGCCTCGCAGGCCAGCGCGGCGATCCAGCGGTCCAGCGCGATCTCGAACCAGGGTTCGGGGATCCTCCGGCGCAGGGGCTGGGTGTGCCAGAAATCGGCGATGCCGAAGCGCCGCAGCACCGCGAAATCGCCGGCCTCCGCCGGCCTGGCGGGGCGGAGCGGCCCCGCCGACGCGCGCCGGCGGCGCAGCGACTCGTGGAATTCCATCGTCGCGGCGGCCATCGCCTCGGCGGTGAAGCGTTCCCGGAAACGTCGCCGGCCCGCCTTGCCCATCGCGCGGCGCAGCGCCGGGTCGGCGATCAGGCGCCGCAGCGCCTCGCCCAGCGCCACGGCGTCGCCGGGCGGCACCAGCAGGCCCGAGACGCCGTCCTCGACGACCTCGGTCACGCCGCCCACGGCGCAGCCCACCACCGGGCGGGCATGCATCATCGCCTCCAGGAAGACGAGGCCGAAGGATTCGAAGCGGGAGGGCGCCACCACGATGTCGGCGCGGCCGTAGAAGGGATCGAGGAACTCCTGCTGCACCTCGCCCAGGAAGCGCAGCCGGTCCAGCCAGGGCGCGCCGGCATGGCGCGCGAGGAAGGCCTCCGAGGTGGTCTGCCCGGCCTCGTCGCGCAGGTGGTCCTGCCCGACCAGCTCGAACTCGACCCCGGGATGCTCGGCCAGGATGCCGGGGATGGCGGCGAGCAGCGTGTCGATGCCCTTGCGCAGCTCCAGCCGGCCGACGAACAGCACCCGCAGCCGCCCCGTGCCGATGGGGGCGCCGATGGGGGCGCCGATGGGGGCGCCGATGGGGGCTGCCGGGGCCTGGGCGCCCGGCGCGCGGTCGCGCAGCCCGTGCGGCACGATGGCGACGCGCTCGGCCGGGATGCGGGCGAGGTCGCCGCGCAGCGCGTAGAGCCGCTCGACGCTCTCCACCACCGCGCGGCTGTTGGCGTAGAGCCCGTCCGAGAACAGGAAGGCCTCGCGCTCCAGGCACATGATCGGCAGGATCGTTCCCTGCATGCGGGCCACGTCCACCATCCAGTCCGGATGGTTGGCGGCGGCGACCGCCATCGGCGTGTGCAGCGAGGTCACGAGCAGCGTGCCGGGCAGCTCGGCGCGCAGGAAGGCGACCCCCTCCACGTCCCAGCCCGGCGCCTGCACCACGTCCACCCGGTCCTGCCGGGCGATGCGGCGCAGCTCGGCCAGCATGGTGGCGGAGCGGTCCCAGATATGGCCGGGCACCTCGGCAGGGCGGTCGGGCTGGGGGACGACGCGCAGCCGGTGCACCCACGCCCCGTCCTCGAGATCGACCCGGTCCGGCCCGTCCGCCGCCACGGTCAGCACGTGGACCGTGTGCCCGAGGCCCGCGATTCCCGCCGCCAGCTCCGCGACGAAGCGGCCGATGCCATCCACGTGGCCGGGCGGGAAGGACTGGCTGAGCAGCACGACGGTGCGCCGGTCGGGAGCGACGTGGCGCGCGGCGAAGGGAAGGAAGGCGCAGTCCTCGGGCGCGTCCGGGCCGAGCAGGGTGGGCGTGCCGGCGATGGCGCGCACCATCCCCGCCTCGAGCCCCTCGGCGACGGCGGTCTCGAAGCGGGCCAGCGCGTCGGGCGGCAGCAGGCCGGTCTCGACGCACCAGCGCACCTCGCCCGCGTGCTTCTCGATGAACTGCTGCACCGAGGCGAAGGCGCGGTCGTAGCCGAGCAGCGGCGCGCCGTGCCGGAAGGCGAAGTAGCACTGGTTCTTGACGATCTGGAACCGGTCGGTCGGGACCTTCTTCTCGGAGCGCAGGTGGGAAGGCGCGAATTTGTGGTGGACCAGCGCCTCGGGCGCGAACTTCACGACATGGCCGCGATCGACCAGGCGCAGGCAGACATCGGTCTCGTCGAGGTAGTAGGCGAATTCCTCGTCGAAGCCGCCGATCTCCAGCAGGGCCGAGCGGCGGAAGGAGGAGTTGGTGCCGAGCAGCGAGCAGTACTCGGCGCCGAAGGGCTGGTTGTAGTACCCGGTCGGGTCGGCGGCGAGGTCGACGCGCGAATTCCCGAAGCGGTCGGAGACGATGTAGCGCGTCTGCCAGGCATGGCCGGTGGCGTCGTACACCCAGCCGCCCACCGCGCCGACCTCGGGGTCCTCGTAGGCCGCGACGAGGGCATCCAGCCAGCGCGGATCCGGGATGGCGTCGTCGTCGATGAAGGCGACGATCTCGCCGCTCGCCGCCGCGATGCCGATGTTGCGCGAGGCCGAGAGGTTCACCGCCGGGCATCGGCGCACCTTGATCAGCCCCGCCCAGCCTTCCAGCACCGCGTCGGTGCGGTCGGTGCAGGGGCCGGCGACCACGATCACCTCGAAGTCGCGGTAGCGGAGCTGCGACAGCGAGGCGAGGGTCCGCGCCAGTGTGCCGGCACGGTTGTAGGTGTTGACGACGATCGAGACGCGCATCGGCCGTCCGGTTCCCGCGCCCGGGTCAGGCCGGGAGGCGTCGCGCGGCGCGTGCCGGAACCGGCCCGTCGGTCCGGGCGGCGGCCTGGCCCGCCGCGGGGGGCGCCATGGCGGCGGTTCCTGTCGAGGCCGCCGTGGCGGCCATGCGCGTCGCCGCGCGGATCGCCGCATGCGCCGAGGAGATCGCGCTCAGCACGGTGGAGTCGACGAAGCCGTGGCGTTCGACCACGGACTGGATCTCGTCGAGCCGGCCCTCCAGCACGCCCAGGCGCGCGTCGAGCGCATCGATCGCGTGCATCAGCTCCGCGCGCAGCAGGGACGGGTCAGGTCCCGGTATGCGATGCTCGCTCATGCGGTTTTCCATGTAATTGCATGCTGCTTTGCGGCGTGAATACCTACACCATCCTGCCGTTGCGCTCCAAGAGACTTCGCAGCGCCTCGTAGAAGCGCCCCGTTGCTGGCGCCGGCAGGAATTCATCCGCGTAGGCGCGCGCCTCGCGACCGAACCGCGCCTGGTCGCAGGGGCGGCCGTCGATGCGGTAGACCGGCTCCGGCCCGCCGCGCAGGTCGGTCAGCAGGTCGAGCAGGCGCGCCGCGATCCGCTCCACGTCGCCCACCGGGAAGAGGGTCCCGAAGCGGCCGACGGCCTCGGGCAGGCTGCCCGCCGCCGAGGCGACCACGGCGCAGCCGCTGCTCAGCGCCTCGATCGCCGGCACGCCGAAGCCCTCGTGGTGGGAGGGCAGCACCACGGCGTGCGCCGCCGCGTAGGCGTCGCGCAGGGAGTCGTCGTCCAGCTCGCCCACGATGCGCACCACCTCGCCGAGGCCGTGCCTGCGGATCGCGGCGTGCACGGCGGCGGCGTAGGCGGGGTCGGAGTAGCGCTGCGCGCCGGCCAGGGTCAGCCGGAACGGGATGGCGGTGCGCCCGCGCAGCAGGGCGATCGCCTCGACCAGCTCCAGCAGCCCCTTCTGTGCCACGAAGCGGCCGACGTTGAGCAGCTCCACCGGGCCGTCCGCCGCCTTGGCGGCGACGGCGCCGCCGGTGACGGCGACCGAGGGCGGCACCACGATGGCGCGCGCCGGATCGACCCCGTACTCGGCCACCGCCTGGTCGCGCGTGAAGGCGCTGTTGCAGGCGACGAGCTCGGCGAAGCGCAGGTTCCAGCATTGCCGCTCCGACTGCTCCAGCAGCCGGCGGCGCGCCGGGTCCGGGAAGAGGCGGGAGGGGGTGACGTTGTGGAAGCTGACGACGCGCGGGATGCCGAAATCGGCCAGCACCAGGTCGAACAGGTCGTAGTGGATGCCGTACTCGAACACCACGAGGTCCGAGGTGCGGAAGAATTCCGAGCGCAGCACGTCGCCCGGGTTCCGGACGATCTCGATGTCCTGGTCCGAGACGTTGCTCGCGTAGCAGAAGACGCGGCCGCGCCCGTTCGGGAAGTGGCGCCGCAGGCGACGGGTCCGGTCGCGCAGCGTGTTGGAGATGGCGTCGCGGTCCAGGTAGATGCTGTTGACGAAGCTGATCCGCGGCCAGCACGTCGCCTCCAGGTCCCGGCTGCCCGTCGCGCACGGGATCTGGCCGGCCAGCGACGAGGCGGAAGGCCGCAGGAGGTTCATCGGCGGCTGGTGCCCTTCCGGGCCGGCCGTGCCGGGCCGGAGGCGCGCCGGCGGCCGGTTCGACGCATTTTCCGAGGCGCCGGGCGTGTCACCCGGCCTGGGAATGCTGCATCGGTCAACGTCGAATCCTCGGCAGGGGCGTGCGCTCCGGTTCCGGTCCGTGTCCGGCCGCGGCGCGCGGGCCTGGCCGCGCCGGCGGCGGGTGACCGGTCATCTGTGCAGCGACATTCCTCCCCAGTCAATGAAAAGGACATCTATTCCGGAGGCGATGGAGCTGGTGGACGGGCGTTCGGGAGGCGGTCGAATCGCCTGCCCGGCGGTGGCGACCGGCGCCGCGGGACCGGCGTCGGCGCGGCGTGCCGGGACCGCTCTCGGCGGCCGGGCGGCGCCGGGTCCATCCGGCATCGCGACCGGCTCACGCGGTCCCGGCGTCGGCCCCGGCATCGGCATCGGCCCCGGCGTCGGCGCTCGCGATCCCTGCGATCTCGATGCCGGTGAGCAGGGCGGCGAAGCCGGGCTCGCAGGCGAGGCGGATCTCCAGGCCGGTCATCGCCACGTCGGCGGCGAAGCGCAGGCGCGGCCCGGCGCCGTCGCGGTCCGGCCCGTCCAGGTCGACGTCGCGGCGGGCGAGGCAGGTCGCGCCGGAGCCGGTCGTCACCTCCAGGCCGGCACGGCCCCGGCGCGCGGCGTCCGGGTCCAGGCGCAGCAGCACCTCGTAGCGGCCGGCGGGCAGGGAGAGATAGGGGCCCCAGAGCCCGAGGCCCGCCGCGCCGGCGAAGGCGATGCCGCCCGGCCGCCGGCTGCCGACGTCGCTGTGCAGGTTCGGGTCGTCGAGTGCCACCCGCAGCAGGCGGCGGGCGGGCGGCGTCGCCGGCCCGCGCGCGATCCCGACCAGCATGTCGCCCAGCCGGGCCGCCAGGACCGGCCAGCCATGCGCGCGCCGCCAGGCCAGGGCCTGCCCGCGCAGCCCGGCGCGTGCCGCGGCGTCGCCCAGCAGCCCGTCGAGCGTGGCGGCCACGGCGGCCGGCGTGGCGGCCGGGAAGCGGGCCACGGCCGCGCCCAGCTCGGCGAAGATCGGCAGGTCGGAGACGGCCAGCGGCGGCCCGGCGGCGAGCGCCACGCGCACCGCGCCGCTCGCCGATTCGCCGGTCGGCGCGTAGGGCATGGCGATCAGGTCGCAGCCGGCCAGCAGCGACAGCGCCTCCCGGTCCGGCAGGAAGCCGGTGTGCCACTCGATCGCGTCGGCGAGGCCGAGGTCCAGGGCCAGGTCGCGGCAGCGCGCGATCTCGGCCACCGATTCCGCGCTGGGATAGGCGGCGTTGACCAGCCGCAGCCGCGCGTCCGGCCGGCGCCGCCGCAGGATCGCCAGCGCCTCGATCAGCGTGCCGAGGCCCTTGTGCGGCAGGAAGAAGCCGTAGCTACCGAGCAGCGGACCGGCGCCTGCCGGCGCGCGCCCCGGCCGGGCACCGGTCGCGGCCGGCGCCGGGGCCCGCCCGGGGAGCCCGGGTGCCGGCGCCTCCCCGGAAGCCTCCGGCGCCGGCGCGCCGTGCGGGAACAGGGTCACGTTGTCCACCAGCCCGAGCCGGCGCAGCCGCTCGACATCCGCCAGGCCGTGCACCAGCACGCGGTCCGCGCCGGCCAGGGCGGCGAGCACCTCGCCCTGCCAGTCCGCCTCCCAGCCCTCCATGGCGGCGGTGGCGTGCAGGGTCACCACCAGGCGGCGGCCGCGCAGCCGCGCGTCGCGCAGCAGCGTCACCAGCTCGCCCCAGTGCAGGAGGCCTTCCTGGTGCTGCAACACCACCAGCTCGGGATCGAGCCTCGCCACCGAGGCGGCGATCCGCGCCGCCGCGTCGGGCCCGCCCAGCGTCCAGGCGGCGGCGTGCGGCACCATGCCCTGCCCGCCATCGGGCGGGGTGCGGCTGTCGCACAGCACGGTGGGGCGCAGCGCGTCGGGCAGGTGGCCGATCAGGTGGCGCGAGTACTCGGCGATGCCGCAGCGCACGCCCCAGCTGCTGATCCAGGCGAGGCGGCCCGGTGCCGGCGGCGGGTCCAGCAGCAGCGCCGCCGCGGCCCCGGCGACGCGCTCCGCCCAGGCCGCCGGGTCGATACGCGCGGCGATGGCGCGCCTGGCCTCGGCGGCGCGGTGCCAGGCCCGCCGGCCGCCGGCCCGGTGGTCGTCGTAGGCCTCGCGCAGCGCCGCGACGAGGTCGTCCTCGTCCGGCTCCGCCCACAGCGCGCCCGGCGCCGCGACGTGGCTGGCGGCGGGGGCGAAGCGCCAGGCGAGCAGGCGCGCGGAGTCCGCGTCCAGGAAGTCGCGGTGCCCGCCATGGCCGGTGACGATCAGCGGCACGCCGGCCGCCATCGCCTCGGCCGCCACCATGTTGAAGCCCTCGCCGCGCGTGGGCAGCACCATCGCGTCGGCGGCGCGGTAGAGCGGCAGCAGGGCGTCGCCGGGCAGGTCCGCCTCGATCAGCGCCACCGGCGCGAGGTCGGGCGTGCCCGCGCGCAGCGCCGCCAGCGCGGCGGCCACCTCGTTGTGCGGGTTGGGGAAGCCCTTGATGACCAGCCGCACCGGCTCGCCGCCGCGGAAGGCGCGGGCCCAGGCGCGCAGCAGCACGTCCACGCCCTTGCGCGGGAAGCAGGAGGAGACGTGCAGCACCGTGAAGGGCGCCGGGGCCTTCCCGCCCTCCGGCCTTCCGTCCCCTGGCTCTCCGTCCGCCGATCGCTTCTCCGCCGGCCATCCTCCCTCTGGCCATCCCCCTTCTGGCCATCCCCCTTCTGGCCATCCCCCCTCCGGCCTTTCCCCCCCTGGCCTTTCCCCCCCTGGCAGTTCCCGCTCCGGCCGCTCCCCCTCCGCGCCCCCTGCCTCCGGCCGCCGCCCCTCCGGCCAGCGGGCCCGCTCCGCGCCGAGGCGCGCATGGGCGTCGAGGTCGGGCGCGAGGCCGGTGACGCGCACCGGCACGCGCACGCCGGAATCGATCAGCGCCTTGGCGACGCCCGCGGAGAGGGCCAGCACGCCGGCGAAGCCCTCGTTGAGCCGCCGTACCAGCGCCGGCGGCAGCAGGCTCTCCTCCCAGGCGAACTGCGCCAGGGCGAGGCCGCAGGGCACGGTCGGCACCCAGGGCGGGAAATGCTGGCTGACGAGGATCTCGGGCGTGCCGACGGCCTCGCCGCGCCGGCTCCGCGCAAACATCGCCTCCAGCGCCGGCCGCTCCGCCGCCGGCACCGCGCCCAGCTCGTCGAGCGGCGCCTCGAACACCGGCAGCACCCGCACCTTCCCGGGCGAGCGCCGCTCCAGCGCCAGCGCCAGCGCCCGGTTCACGGCGGCCAGGCTGTAGCTGCCGGCCAGGTGCCCGGCGACCACGAAGCCCGCCGCCCGCGCCACGGCCGCGCGCGCCGCCGGCGGGGGCGGTGGCACCACCCCGGCACGGCCGAGCGCGTTCAGCAGCACCGGCAGCTGGGCCTCGGGCGCGAAGCGCGCGACGTGGCGCCGCTGCGCCTCGCCGAGCGCGGCCCGGCGCGCCGGTTCCCGCGCGAGGTCGATCAGCGCCGCCGCCAGGGTGCCCAGGGTCGGCGGCCCGGCCGGCAGCAGCGCGTCGCCGATCGCGCAGGGCACGGCGCCGTCGGCGCGCGCGACCACCGCCGCCCCGGCCAGCACGGCCTGCTGGAGCGACTCCGGCCAGCCCTGGTGCTCGTGCAGCGAGACGCAGAGATCGGCCGCGTCGAACCATGCCTGGGCCGTCGCGGCATCGGTCGTGCCGGTGATCAGCACCGCCGCCTCGATCCCGTGGGCGCGGATCCGGTCCTGCGTCGCCTTGGCCGCACGTGCCGACATGGTGCGGCCGAGCAGCACCAGGCGGCAGGGCCGGTCCTGGAGCAGCCGCAGCCGCGCGAAGGCGTCCACGATCAGCGGCGTCCGGCTCGCCTCCACGATGTCGCCGGGCGCGAGCAGGGTGAAGGGGGCGGCCGCCTCGCGCAGGCGCCGCGGCGCGGCGCGTTCCGGCAGCGGGGCGAGCACCTGGACGCCGGCGAAGCTCAGCGCGCGCAGGTCGAGCGCCGCGACGTCGCCGAGGCCGAGGGCCGCGACGACACGGCCCCGCCAGGGGGAGAGCGCGTCCCCGCGGGGCCCGGCCACGCGGCCAGTGCCGGGCTGCGGCGCCGCCGGCACGTCCAGCCGGTGGTGCAGCAGCAGGACCGGCGCGCCGTCGGCGCCCGGCACGGCGTCCGGCCCGGCATCCGGAGAGGGGGCATCCGGAGAGGGGGCCGGCGGGGAGGGGACGGGTGGGGAGGGGACGGGCGGGGAGGGGGCGGCGTGGTGGACGATCAGGGCGTGGTCGCCGTGGCGGGGCAGCTCCCCGGCGGGCCGCACGCCCAGCGCGGCGGCATCGCCCGGCTCGACCGCGTACAGCGCGCCGGACAGGCCCTGTCCGTGGAGCAGGCGCCGCAGCCGCCGCATCGCCGCGGTGACGGCGTCGCTCCCGCCGGCGCGGCCGAGGTGGAGCTGATGCACCACGCGACGCGCCGCCGGCCCGGCCGGGTCGCGCTCCGGCGGCCGCGCGGCCCGGGATGACGCGGGGGATGGCGCGAGGGGTGACGCGGGGGGCGCCTCCTGGTGCCGACCCTGCGGCTGCGATGCGATCGACATTCTGGCGATTCTACCGGGCGCATGGTTATCATCGCGCCCTGCACCCGTAAAACGCGGCAAGGGGAGAGACGTCTCCCCGAGGCCGGGCTGGCCGGCGCCGGGTCGCCGGCCGGTTCCCGCGGGGCGGGGGCGCCCC
>NZ_JALPRX010000030.1 GCF_023223525.1 Roseomonas acroporae
TGGCCGGAGGGGTGCGGGGAGGGCGGAGCCCTCCCCGCCGTCTCAGTCGTTCAGCCCGAGCAGCCCCAGCGCCTCGCGCCGCAGCTCCACGAGGTGCGGGTCGTCGCGGTGCCGCGGATAGGGCCGGTCCACCACGAGTTCCGCCGTGATCCGCGCCGGCCTCGGCGAGAACACGATGACGCGCTGCGCCATGATCAGCGCCTCCTCGACATCGTGCGTCACCAGCAGCGCGGTCAGGCCGGAGCGCTGCCACAGCCGCACCAGCTCGCCCTGCATGGAAAGCCGCGTCAGGCTGTCCAGCTTGCCCAGCGGCTCGTCCAGCAGCAGCAGGCGCGGATCGTTCACCAGCGCGCGGGCCAGCGCCACGCGCTGCGCCATGCCGCCGGAAAGCTGGTGCGGATAGGCGCTGTCGAAGCCCTCCAGCCCCACCAGCCGGATCGCCTCGTCCACGCGGTGGCGCTGCGTGCGGATCAGCCCGCGCGCCTCCAGCCCCAGCGAGACGTTGGCGCGCACGGTGCGCCACGGGTAGAGCGTCGGGTCCTGGAAGACGAGGACGCGCGACGGGTCCGGGCCGGGCACCGGCTCGCCATCGGTCAGCGCCTCGCCCTCGCTCGGGGCGTCGAGGCCGGCGAGCAGCCGCAGCAGCGTGGACTTGCCGCAGCCCGAGGGGCCGAGCAGCGCGACGAACTCGCCCGGCGCCACGTCGAGGTCGATCCCGTCGAGGACCGGCAGCGGCCTGCCCTCCAGCTCGAAGCGGTGGCTGATGCCGCGCAGCGAGACCGCGCTGCCGGCGGCTGCCGCGTTCGTCTTCGCGAGGGCTACCACCGCACCGTCCCCTTCTGCCAGGCGAGCAGCCGGTCGCGGCCGCGGAAGAGCAGGGTCACGAGACCCGAGCACATCAGCGCCATCACGATCAGCGCCGCGTACATGTTGCCGTAGGCGGCCCAGCCCTGGGCCCATTGCAGGTACCAGCCGAGCCCCGCCTTCACGCCGAGCATCTCGGCCACCACCAGCACCGAGAAGGAGGCGCCGAGCCCCATGAACAGCCCGACGAAGACCTGCGGCAGCGCCGCCGGGATCGCCACCTTCAGCACCAGGAAGCGGCCGGAGGCGCCGAGCGTGCGGGCGATGTCGTAGTAGGCGCGGTTGACGCCGGAGACGCCGGACCAGGTGAGGATCGTCACCGGGAACCAGGCGGCGAGCGCCACCAGGAAGGTGCTGGCGCTGCCCGAGGTGGGGAAGGCGAAGAAGGCGATGGGCAGCCAGGCGGTCGCCGGCAGCGGGCCGATCAGCCGCAGCACCGGGTGCACCCAGTAGCCGACGCCGCGCGACCAGCCGATGGCCACCCCCGCGACGAAGCCCGCCGCCGCGCCGATGGCGTAGCCGCTGAGCAGCAGCCAGAGCGAGCGCAGCACGCTCTCGCCCAGGCGCGGCCAGTCCTCCAGGTAGACCTCCAGCAGCGCCTGCGGCGAGGCGAAGAAGGGCAGCGGCAGCAGCGCCAGCTTCGCCGTCACCAGCTCCCAGCCGGCGAGGCCGATCGCCAGCACCGCCAGCCAGGGACCGGACGGGGCGATGCGCCGGTGCAGCGCTCCGAGGCGCGTGCCGAGCACGCCGAGCAGCAGCAGCGCGGCGCCGAACGCCGCCTGCAGCAGGGCGAGGTCGGCCGTGCGCGGCGCCTCGATCCCGTCCTCCAGCCCGGCCGTGAGCCCGGCGCCGGCGAGCCAGAGCAGGCCGGCCACGATGCCGCCGAGCCAGAGCGCCGGCGCGGCCGCCCGTGCCGGCAGCGTGGCCGGCTCCCGCGCCGGCTGCCTGGCGGAAGCGCGCAGCGATGCCGCGCGATCCAGGGTCGCTTCACTCATCGTCGCATCCCTCCGTCAGGCGCTGAGCACGTCGGCGTAGACGCGGTCGGCGAAGCGCTGCGGGTCGGTGCTGGCGCGCATCACGCCCACCGACTTCAGCTCCTCGACGTAGAGCGCGATCTCCTGCCGCAGGTCGTGGCCGGCCGGGTGGTGGCCGTGGGTGTGGGAGCGCAGCATCGCGATCAGGTCCTCGCGCTTCGTCCCGGCGGGGGCGTACTCCATGAACACCTCGACCGGGGCGGCCGGGTCGTGCGCCGCGATCTCCTGCGCCTCCAGCAGCGCGCGGGTCAGCGCCGCCGCCACCGGCCGCTCGTTGCGCGCCAGCGCGCCGCTGACGGCGAGGATGCAGCAGGAGCGGTCCGCCCACTCGCCCGAGAGGTTGGTGGCGACCTCGACGAGGTTCCGGTCGCGCCGCAGCGTCCAGGCGATCGGGTCGCCGGCGGAGACGAGCTGCGCCTCGCCGCGCTCCAGCGCCAGGCCGAAGACGTGCGGCGGGAAGACGCGCCAGCTCACGTCGCGGTCCGGGTCGATGCCGCGCCGCTTGAGCAGCATGGCGAAGAAGTTCTTGTTAGCGTCCGCCATGTCGGCGCAGGCGATGGTCTTGCCGCGCACCGACTCGATGTCCTCGGTGACGCCCGCCGCCGGGTTGCCGATCAGCCGCATGCAGCCGCCATGCGTGCCGGCGGTGATCTTCACGTCGAAGCCCATCTCCAGCGGCTTCAGCCAGCGCAGCGCCATGCCGACGCCGGCATCCGCCTTGCGGGTGGCGATCGCCTCCAGCAGCGCCTCGGTGGAGCCGCCGAAATTCACGAACTCCACCTCAAGCCCGTGCTTCGCAAACAGGCCGCGCTTCTGCGCCAGCGCCACGGGCGAGACGCAGATCGCGGTGGCGTTCCAGGCGAGCTTGAGCTTGCGCGCCGGGCCGGCGGGCGGCGTCGGGGCGCTGGCGGGGGTGAGGCAGAGCGGCGGGTTGTCGAGCAGGGCGTCGAGGGCGGCGGGACGCGGCGCGAAGCCGGCGGTCGGCAGCGCCAGCCCGGCGAGGCCGAGGCCGCGCAGCAGCGAGCGGCGGGAGGGAGGGCGGGCGGACGCGAGCGTCATGATGGGTCCCGGGGCATGAGGGTATAGAGGCGTCGAAGATCGTTGATGCACTTAAAATCACTATTCCATACGAGTCAAATTTACCAATGAACGATCTTGAATGATCGTTAGCCTTCGTGCGCAGGGTTGCCCGCATGCCCGTCGGGTCGGCTTGCCGGCTCCCCGCGAGCGGCGATTCGAGCCCTTTGCCATCGGCACGACTGTCCGTGCCTGCGTGCCCGGTCCGCCCCGGGGCAATTCCACGATGGAAAACGAGATATTGTGCGCGCCGGCGCGGCGACCGGTCGGAAGCACCCTGGGCGGCGCGCGGCTTCCGCCCCGTCGTTCCCGTAGGCACCCGCGTTCGATCGGACGGTCCCACCCCCCCTCCCCCGGCGATCTGCTCCGGACCCGGCCTCCCCCGATCGGATGATCCCGGGCGCGCGGATCCGGGACAGCAATGGGCGCCGGAGACCGCCGATGAAGCAGAACGCCCTTTGCCGCGCCGTCCGGCGGACCGTTCCCGCCGCCCCCGTCGGGTCGCGGCCCGCCGGAACGACCTGCCTGGCGGAGGCGGCGCGTCATGGTGCCGCGGCGACGGCTCCTGCCACGCCGTTCGCGACACGAGCGGCGGGATCCTCCGGCAACTCCCATCGCACCTCCCTTGGCAGCCTCGCTGGCGGGCCGGCGCGGTGACCGGGCCGCTGGCGGACCGGCTGGGGCCGCGGCCGCTCGCCGTGATCGGCATGCTGCTGGTCGGCCTCGGCCTGCTGACCGCGGCGGTGGCGCGGACCCTGGTCGAGATCTGGATGAGCTACGGGTTGATCATCGGGCTCGGCATCGGCTTCGCCTACGTGCCGGCGGTGGCGGCCGTGCAGGGCTGGTTCGTGGCGTGGCGCGGCCTCGCTTCCGGCATCGCCGCCGCCGGGATCGGCTTCGGCACGGCGCGGGTGCCGCCGGCCGCGGAAGCGCTGCTGGCATTCGGGGACTGGCGCACGACCTTCGATCACCGGCATCCCCCGGGTAGCGGCCGTGCCGCCCGGCCGGAGCGCCTTCGGATCGGGGCGGCGAACCCGGCGACCCGGAGAATGCGCCGAAGAAGGGCGGAACGGCGAGGTCAAGGGCCGGAAACGGCGCAGGGGGCGGGCCGGCATCGCGGGCGGCAGGCGCCGCCGGCCGGCATGCGCCCCGGCGGGGTCGCCGGGCGGGTGCGCCCGGCTTGCGGATGCCCTACCGCCGCGCCGGCAGCAGCGCGTCGAGATCGATGCCCGATCCCATGGCGAGATACCCCGCGCGGTTGGGATGCAGCCCGTCCCCGCGCCCGCCCGTGGTGCTTTCCGGCACCATCTCCGCCCGCAGCCCGCCGCTCGCGCGGTCGATGGTGACGGGCTCGAACTCCACCACCGCGTCGAACAGGCCGGACTCGCGGATGAACGCGTTCAGCCCGCGCCGCTTCGCATCCTGCTCCGCGTGCCCGTGCGCGGCGCTGCTGCTGCCGAGCGCCGGCACCAGCGTGGCGCCGATCACCCGAACGCCGGGCAGCCGCTCGCGCAGCCGGCGCACGCCCTCGCGCATGCCGGCCTGCACCGCCTCCGGCGAGGCGTTGCCGTTGCGGCTGAAGTCGTTGATGCCCTCGAGCCAGATCACGCCGGTCACGCCGGAGAGGCTCAGCACGTCGCGCTCCAGCCGCGACAGGGCGGAGGGGCCGCCGGGGAAGGGCTGCTCCGGCCCGTAGGTCGCCGGGCCGACCACCTGGTTGCCGCCGATGCCGGCATTCACCACCGAGACGCGGTTGCCCAGCCGCGCCTGGAGCCGGCGGCACAGCACGTCCGGCCAGCGGTCGTCGCCGTTCATGGTGGAGGCGGTGCCGTCGGTGATGGAGTCGCCGAAGGCCACGATCACCGGCGTGCCGGCGGGCGCGCGCATGTCCACCGCGTCGAGGAAGAACCAGGAGGCGGTGGAGAAGGGGAAGGCGGCCTCGCCCTCCTCCGCCCCGTGCGCGCCGGCGCCGGGCGCGGTGCCGTAGGAGGTCTGCAACGCCTTGGCGTGCCAGGTCATCGGCCCGCTGGCGCCGACGACATGGAAGGAGACGGCGAGCTTGCGCCCGGCCAGCAGCGGCGCGTCCGGATCGGCGGCGAAGGGCAGCGCCACCGGGTCCGACCAGACCTGCCCACCGGGCGGGATGGTGACGCGGGGCTGCCCGCCGAAGCCGACCGGCCGGTTGCTGCCCGGCAGCAGCGCCGCGCCGCCGAGCTGCAGCCCGGCATGCACCCCGTCCAGCGTGAGCGGCCGCGTGCCGAAGGCGTTGGAGAAGCGCAGGCGCGCCTCCCGCCCCCAGAGGCTCGGCCGCAGCACGAGGCGCAGCGTCTGGTCGCGCGCGCCCTCGGCGGGGTCGGGGAAGAGGAAACGCTGGTCCGGCTGGGCCGAGGGGTTGCCGACCGGGTAGGGGCCCTGGACCGAGCCGGCCCAGCTCGTCGCCCAGGCCTCGCCGCCGGCCTGCATCCGCGTGTCGGCAGGTCGCGGCTGGGCCCCCGCGAGCCGGGGGGCGGCGATGATGGCGAGCATGAGGCTCCGTGCCAGGGTTCGGCGCTGCATGGCTGTTCCTCCCGTCCGGCCCAGCCTCCCACTCCGTTCCGCCTGCGGCAAGCGTGCAGGGCTTCGGCCTGCCGGCAGCGCCCCGACCGGAGGTGGGGTGCGATGCGGCCCGCTTCGCCGTCACCGGGCCACCTGCCGGGCCGACATCGCGTCGCGGCGACGCCGCGCGGGGGGAGAAGAATTGGCGACGCCGCGCGGGGGTATGAAGAATTGGCGACGCCGCGCGGAGGAAGCATCGGCGACGCCGCGCCGGGAAGTGCTGGGGCGCCGCGTCGGGGAACGGGCGCGCCGCGCCGGCTACGAGGAGATCAGCTCCCTGATCCGGCTGGCCAGGGTCTCCATGGCGAAGGGCTTGGTCAGCACGTGCATGCCCGGCGCCAGATGCCCGTTCCCGACCACCGCGTTCTCGGCGTATCCGGTGATGAACAGCACCTTCAGGCCCGGGCGCAGCTCCCGCGCCGCATCGGCGAGCTGCCGCCCGTTCATGCCGCCCGGCAGGCCGACATCGGTGACCAGCAGGTCGATCCGCAGGTCGGACTGCAGCACCTTCAGTCCCGAGGCGCCGTCCGCCGCCTCGACGGCCGCGTAGCCCAGCTCCTCCAGCACCTCGGTCACCAGCATGCGCACGGTGGCCTCGTCGTCCACGACGAGCACCGTCTCGCCCAGGCCCGCCCGCGGCGCCTCGGCAAGCTCGGGCGGCGCCTCGGGGCCCACGTCGTCGCCGTAGTGCCGCGGCAGGTAGAGACACATGGTCGTGCCCTGCCCCACCTCGGAGTAGATCCGCACCTGCCCCCCGGACTGGCGCACGAAGCCGTAGATCATGGACAGCCCCAGCCCCGTGCCCTGGCCCAGCGGCTTGGTGGTGAAGAACGGGTCGAACGCCCGGGCGATCACGTCCGGCGTCATGCCCGTGCCGGTGTCCGTCACGCAGAGCGAGACGTACTGGCCCGGCGGCAGGTCGCGCTCGCCGGCCGCGCGCTCGTCCAGCCACTTGTTGGCCGTCTCGATGGTGATCCGCCCCCCGCCGGGCATGGCGTCGCGCGCGTTGATGCAGAGGTTGAGCAGCGCGTTCTCCAGCTGCGGGGGATCCACCAGGGTCAGCCAGAGCCCGCCCGCCTCGACCATCTCCACCGTGATCTCCGGCCCCACGGTGCGGCGGACCAGCTCCACCATGCCGGAGATCAGCCGGTTCACGTCGGTGGACTTCGGGTCGAGCGTCTGCCGGCGGGAGAAGGCCAGCAGGCGGTGGGTCAGCGCCGCCGCGCGCCTGGCCGCGCTCTGGGCGGCGTTGACGTAGCGGTCCACGTCCTTCAGCCGGCCCTGGGCGACGCGGGTGTTCAGGAGCTCCATGCTGCCGATGATGCCGGTCAGGAGGTTGTTGAAGTCGTGGGCGAGGCCGCCGGTGAGCTGGCCGACCGCCTCCATCTTCTGGCTCTGGCGCAGCTGCTCCTCGGCGCGCAGCAGGTCGGCCGTGCGCTCGGCGACCCGCTGCTCCAGCGTCTCGTTGAGGGCGCGCAGCGCCGCGGCGGCGCGGTCGCGCTCGGCCTCGATGGCACGCCGCTCCTCGACGTCGATCAGCACGCCGGGGAAGCTCAGCGGCCTGCCGTCCGGCGCGCGGTCGACGCGGCCGTTCGCCTCGATCCAGTAGTACCGCCCGTCGGCGCGCCGCACCCGGTACTGGTGGGCGTAGGCGCCGCCGCGGCCGATCGCCTCGTTGATGGCGTCGGCCAGCCCCGGCCTGTCGTCCGGGTGGACGTTCGCCACCACCTGCTCCAGGCTGAGGCCATCCCGTCCGAGCGCGGGATCGAGGCCGAAGGCGTGCGCGAAGCCCGCGTCGACCGTGAAGCGGTCGGCGGGCAGGTCCCACAGCCAGGTGCCGATGATGGCGCCGGCCGCGAGGGCGAGCTGCACGCGCTGGATGTTCTCCCGCGCCAGCGCCTCGCTGTCGCGCAGGGCGGCCTCCGCGTGCTTGCGCTCCGTCACGTCGCGGAACAGCACCGACACCTGGCGCCGCTCCGCCGGCTCGATCCGCGCGGCCGACACCTCGATGTGGCGTCCCGCGGCGGCGAAGTAGCGCTCGAAGCGGATCGGCCGCCCGGTGCGCAGCACGCGGCCGTAGAACTCGATCCACCCGTCCGCCTCGTCCGGCGCGAGGGTCCGGAGCGTCCTGCCGACGATGTCCGGGATGCCGGTGTGCCGCTCGTAGCCGGGATTGGCCTCGACGTGACGGTAGTCGCTCAGCGGCCCGTGCGGGCCGTCGAAGAGCTCGATGATGCAGAAGCCGTCGTCGATCGTGTTGAACAGGGCGCGGTACCGCGCCTCGCTCTCGCGCAGCGCCGCCTCGGCCCGCTTGCGCTCGCTGATGTCGAGCACGGTGCCGATGAGGCGGACCGGCTGCCCGGCCTCGAAATGCGTCTCGCCCTGGGCGGAGATCCAGCGCTCGATCCCGTCCTGCAGGCCGACGGTGCGGTACTCGACGGCGAACTCGCCCGACCCCGTCGGCTCCATGGAGCGCCGCACCGCCGCGTCCGCCCGCTCCCGGTCCTCCGGGTGCAGCCCCGCCAGGAAGGTGCCGGCGTAGCTCACCGGCACGCCGGGCGGCAGGCCGAACAGCGCGCGGCAGCGGTCGTCCCAGACCAGCGCGTCGGTCTGCACGCGGTAGTCGAAGGTGCCGATCCGGGCGGCGGCCGTCGCGAGGCGCAGCCGGTCGTCGCTCTCGCGCAGCGCCGCCTCGGCCCGCTTGCGCTCGCTGATGTCGAGCATGGCGCCGATCATGCGGCTGGCCCGGCCGTCCGGCCCGCGGATCAGGTAGCCGCGGTCCAGCACCTCCGCGTGGCTGCCGTCGGCCCGCATGAAGCGGTATTCGTCCGTCCAGCTCGTCCCGACGCCGTCGATCACCTCGTGGATGCCGCGTGCCACCCGGGCCCGGTCGTCGGGATGGATCCGGCCGATCCACCAGTCCCCGGTCGGCTCCACCTGTTCCGGGCGCCAGCCATAGGCATCCACCAGCGCCTCGTTCCAGAGCACCTCGCCGGTCTGCAGGTCCCAGTCCCAGATCGCGTCCCGCGTGGCCCGCTGGGCCAGCCGGAAGCGGTCGTTGATCGTCTCCAGGGCCTTGCCCGTCAGGTGCTGCTCCGTACGGTCCCGCAGCATCTTCAGGTAGCCGATATGGGCGCCATGCTCGTCCCGGAGCAGCATCGTCTCCCCCGAGGACCAGAAGCGCGTGCCGTCGCGGCGAAGGTGCCAGCGCTCGTCCGTCGCGCGTCCCGTCCGCTCGGCCCGCCGCATCTCGGCTTCCGGCACCCCGGCGGCCCGGTCCTCGGGGGTGAAGAAGCGGTCGATGGGCTGGCCGAGCATCTCGGCTTCCGGCCAGCCGAGCACGTTCTCCGCCCCCCGGTTCCAGACGGTGATCCGGCCCTGCAGGTCGGTGGAGATGATGCCGAAGTCGATCGCGCTGTCGAGCGTCTGGCGCCGCAGGGCCTCCGCGCGGGCCTGCTCCGCCATGGCCCGGCGCAGCTCGATCTGGCTCATCACCTGCCGCGCCAGCGTCCCGAGCACGAATCGCTGCCGGGGCGTCAGGCCTTCCGGCCGCGGCTTCGTGTCCAGGACGCACAGCGTTCCCAGCGGCAGCCCGTCCCGCGTCCGCAGCAGCTCGCCCGCGTAGAACCGCAGCCCCGGCGCCGAGGTGACCAGCGGGTTGCAGTTGAAGCGGGCATCCTCCAGCAGGTCCGGGATGACCAGTTCGCCGGGCTGGAGCAGCAGCCGCGAGCAGATGGCGTTGTCCAGCGGCATCTCCCGCACGCCCAGCCCGACCTCGGCCTTGAACCACTGCCGGCCCTCGGCGATCAGGTTCACGGCGGCGATGGGCGCCTCGAGCAGGTCGGCGGCCATGCTGGCCAGGTCGTCGAAGTCGCGCTCCGGCGGCGTGTCGAGGATGCCGTAGCGGTCCAGGGCCGACAGGCGCTCGGCCTCGGTCCAGGGGCGGTCCTGCTGCCGCCCGGTCCCTGCGTTCTGCCCGGCCACGGGGATCAAGCCTTCCCGACGGCCCTTCCGGCCGGCCGGCGCGCCTCGCCGAGGCGCCGGGCCGGACCGGTCGCCGCCGCCAGCCCTGTCCGCCGCGCCGAGCCTGTCCGCTCCGGACGACCCCGCGCCCCTTCCGACGGCGCCCGGGGCCACCCGCGTCCCGGCGAGGCGGCGGCGGCCCCGGCGGGCGGGACGTTCAACGGATCGCGGGCGGGCATGGAGCGGCCTTTAGCAGGGGGATGGCGGGGATGGAAACCTCGCGCTCCCGGAGCCCCGGGCGACGGCCGCCGCCGCGCCGTCGGCGGGGCCTGGGGCCGTCCATGGGGCGCCGGGGTGCGGTGCGGGGCCGGGGCCGGCCCCGGCGCGGCCCCCCCCCCCCCCCCCCCCC
>NZ_JALPRX010000300.1 GCF_023223525.1 Roseomonas acroporae
AGAAGACCTCGATGTAGTCGAACACCGCTGCCCTGGCCTCCTCGCGGGTACGGAACCGGGCCTGATGGACGCGCTCCTTCTTGAGCGAAGCGAAGAAGCTCTCCATGGGCGCGTTGTCCAGGCAGTTGCCGCGTCGGCTCATGGACTGCTCGATGCCCTGCCGCTCCAGCACGCGGCGGTAGTCGGTGGAAGCATATTGAACCCCGCGGTCGCTGTGCAGGATCAGGCCCCTGGCAGGGTGGCAGCGCTGCAAGGCCATGACCAGGGCGCCGATGCAGGAGGTGGTCGGCCATGGACCAGCCGACGATCTGGCGCGTGGCCATGTCCTTGATCGCGGCCAGGTACAGCCAGCCCTCGTCGGTGGGCAGGTAG
>NZ_JALPRX010000301.1 GCF_023223525.1 Roseomonas acroporae
CGGCACGCCAGAGGTAGTGCAGCTCGCCGTTGATCCTCAGGAAGACCTCATCGAGGTGCCAGATGTCGCCCGGCCTGGGTCGCCGCCGGCGCAGCTTGCGGGCGAAGTCGGCGCCGAAGCGCAGGCACCAGCGTCGGATACTCTCATGGGTGATGGTGATACCCCGCTCGGCCAAGAGCAGCTCGACGTCCCGCAGGCTGAGGCTGAACACATGGTACAGCCAAACCGCGTGGCTGATGATCTCAGCCGGGAAGCGATAGCCGGGGTAAGTGGCGGGGTCGCTCGTCATCCAATGAGCCTGGCCCAGCCCAGTCGTTTCGGCAACGGCTCGTCAGCGTGACAATGCC
>NZ_JALPRX010000302.1 GCF_023223525.1 Roseomonas acroporae
CTGCCGGCGGACATGCTGATCGACTACGTCCGCATCTACGGCTACGCGCCGAGCGTGCTGTTCCCCAACGCGGTGCAGAGCGGCGGCAGCACCACGCTGGCCGGCGACAAGGCCGACCTCATCCTGACCGGCGGCACCGGCGGGCTTTCCGCCACCGGCAACGGCCTCGACAACCACCTCTACGCCAACGACGCCGGCAGCAGCCTCTACGGCCTCGACGGCAGGGACACGCTGACCGGCGGCGCGGGCAACGACTACCTCGACGGCGGCGCGGGCAACGACATCATGCTCGGCGGCACCGGCGACGACACCTACGTGCTGGACAGC
>NZ_JALPRX010000303.1 GCF_023223525.1 Roseomonas acroporae
GCGGACCAGGAACGCCACCGCGCGCCCGGTCAGGCTGACATTGGTGCCGTTCGCCTGGTTGGCGTGGCTGAGGAAGCTCGCCACCAGGTCCGGGATGTCGCCGCGCCGCTCGGCCAGGCTGGGCAGGATGATCGGGATGACGTTGAGGCGGTAGAACAGGTCCTCGCGGAAGCTGCCGCGCGCGACGGCCGTGCGCAGGTCCCGGTTGGTGGCGGCGACGAGCCGGACATCCACCCTGACCTCCCGATGGCCGCCGAGGCGCATCACCGTGCCCTCCTGCAGCGTGCGCAGCAGCTTGGTCTGCACGAAGAGCGGCAGCTCGCCC
>NZ_JALPRX010000304.1 GCF_023223525.1 Roseomonas acroporae
GCGGACCAGGAACGCCACCGCGCGCCCGGTCAGGCTGACATTGGTACCGTTCGCCTGGTTGGCGTGGCTGAGGAAGCTCGCCACGAGGTCCGGGATGTCGCCGCGCCGCTCGGCGAGGTTCGGCAGGGTGATCGGGATGACGTTGAGGCGGTAGAACAGGTCCTCGCGGAAGGCGCCGCGCGCGACGGCCAGGCGCAGGTCCCGGTTGGTGGCGGCGACGAGCCGGACGTCCACCTTCGTCTCGCGCTGGCCACCGAGGCGCATCACCGTTCCCTCCTGTAGCGTGCGCAGCAGCTTGGTCTGCACGAAGAGCGGCAGCTCGCCC
>NZ_JALPRX010000305.1 GCF_023223525.1 Roseomonas acroporae
TGCCCCGGTGCCGCCGGAACCGCTCCGACAGCCATCCCTCCAGGCCGGCCAGCGCACCAGGGCGGCAGGGCGCGCGGAACGCCACCCACCCCTCGGCCGCGACATAGCGCTGCACCGTCATCGGACTGCACCCAACCTCGCGGGCAATCCGCCGCAACCCCCAGCCAAGCCGATGCAGGTGCAGCATCGCCGCCACCTCGTCCGGCACCCTCATCGCCCCGCTCCGCGGCTGTTCCAACCGCGAAGGACACTCCACCTCGTCCGTCATCCAGCCGAACTCCCCTCATCAAGGGTGTCCAGTTCTCCCCGTCGCCTCCGTCCAGT
>NZ_JALPRX010000306.1 GCF_023223525.1 Roseomonas acroporae
CCTTTCTCGGCGGCGGGAAGCAGCCCCGCTGCTTCCCTGCCCGTCGGCGAGACCGGGAGCGGGAGGGGGGTGCCCGCGGCCGGGCGCGGCCGGACTGCGAGGGAGCGGGCCGCAGGCTTGCGAGCGAGCGGCCCTGCCGTGCCGTAGGCGGCGGGCACGGCGGGGAACCGGAGGGCGGCGCCCTCGGGTGCCCCGCGCGGGCCGCGTCCGCGGCCGAAGTGCCGCGTCAGGGATGGACGCCCGACAGGGCCGAGACCCGAAGGGGCTCGGGGCAGCGCCCGACAGCCCGGCCCCCGCGCCGCGGGGGAGACGCCCGGAGCCGC
>NZ_JALPRX010000307.1 GCF_023223525.1 Roseomonas acroporae
CCGAGAACTCCCATCGCCCAACCCGGCGCCGGGAACGGCAGATGCAGCGCTTCAAGTCGGCCGAGCAGGCGCGGCGGTTCCTCTCGGCCCATGCGATGATCTCTGGCCACTTCCGGCCACGTCGGCACCTGATGTCAGCCGACCAATATCGCCGCGCTCGTGCCAAGGCCTTCCGGGTATGGCAGCAGGAGACGTGTGTCCAAACGGGTATGGCAGCAGGAGACGTGTGTCCAAACGGCAGCGTAAGCTGCTAATCCTGATGCACTCGGCCCAACCTCAGCATCAACTTCAACAAGTTGACTGTGCCC
>NZ_JALPRX010000308.1 GCF_023223525.1 Roseomonas acroporae
CCAGCGGCTCCGGGATCGGCCGGCTGGGCGCCTTCACGCGGACGCGGGGCTTGTGTGGCCGCGCCACCGTCGAGGGCTGCGCCGGCGAGCCCAGCGGCCACACGGGCAGCGGGGGCGGGTAGCCGGTCTTGTCCCACGGATAGAACTGCGGGGCGGGCGGCAGCGTGAGCGCCGGCGCCGCTCCGCACCTGCCGGCCCGGCGGCACTCGCCGGTGCAGTGGCAGGCCGCCACGGACGCGCTCATGCCCCGCGCTCCGACAGCCCGTCCGCCTGCGCGGCGGCGAGCGTGGCGCCCAGCACGGCCGCCG
>NZ_JALPRX010000031.1 GCF_023223525.1 Roseomonas acroporae
CCGGCCCGGGTCCGGCCCCTGACCGGACCCAGGTCGGACCAGATCCAGGTCGGACCAGGGCCCACGGCGCCCACCGCGCCGGATTTCCCGTCCCGGATGGTTGTTGCGCTCATTCGTGTCCGGATTTTCCGGGAGTATCACGGACGATCCGTGCGGCGATGCTTCCTGTCGCCGTGGCGAATACTGCGATGGTACAGGAAGCCGTATGCGTGGGCCGTAACGAAGATGCCACGCGATCCGTCACCGTGGAATGGCCTTCCGACGTTGTAATCCGTGAAGAAGTGGTAGAGCATATGACCAATCCGCGCCAGGATGCCGGCAGGATGCACCGCTTCGCGCGGCCGGGCAGACGCCCGTTCTTGTCTTTCCAGAAAAACGGAACAGGGAACGGAGCATGATGCACGTGGCGATCGTGGACGGGCGTCCGCGTTTCCCGCCGGCCTCCGGGCGCCGGGGCGGCCCCGGCCATGGGGAAGGCGCACCGGCCCCGACCCGCACGGGACGGGACGCGGTGGACCATGCCGCCACCTGTCGCCGCGGGGCGCGGATCCGCCACGTCCGGTCGCCCGCCGCGGCACCGGCCGCGGCAGTGTTCAACTCTGTCAGGGTCGCTTCATGATCGTACGCGCACGAGCTCCCTTCCGCCTCGGCCTCGCGGGCGGCGGCACCGATGTCTCGCCCTACATGGACGAGTACGGCGGTGCGGTGCTGAACGCGACCATCGCCAGCCACGCCTGGGTCACGCTGCGTTCCGGCGGCAGCGAGGTGGTGCTGGAGAGCGCGGATACGGGCCTCTCCGCCCGGTACCCCGCGACGGGCTCGCCCATGCCGCGCGACGGGGTGCTGGACCTGGTCAAGGCGGTGCACGACCGCATCGTGCGCGAATTCCACCACGGCCGCCCGCTGCCGCTCACGATCCAGACCTACAGCGAGGCGCCGCCGGGCTCCGGCCTGGGCTCCTCCTCCACCCTCGTCGTCGCGCTGATCCAGGCCTACGAGGAGCTCCTGAAGCTGCCGCTCGGCGAGTACGACATCGCCCGCCTCGCCTTCCAGATCGAGCGCGAGGACATGGCCCTGGCCGGCGGCCGGCAGGACCAGTACGCGGCGGCCTTCGGCGGCTTCAACTTCATGGAGTTCACCGCCGGCGAGCGGGTCATCGTCAACCCGCTGCGCATCAAGCCCGACACGGTGCGCGAGCTGGAGGCCCGGATGCTGGTCTGCTTCACCGGCGTCAGCCGCGAGAGCGCGCGCATCATCGAGGACCAGCGCAGCAACGTCCTCGCCGGCGTGCAGAAGTCCATCGACGCCATGCACAACCTCAAGGCGAACGCCGTCGCCATGAAGGAGGCGCTGCTGCACGGCGACCTGGACGGCATGGCCGAGGTGCTGCGCGAAGGCTGGCAGTCGAAGCGCGCCATGGCCGCGGGCATCAGCAACTCCCACATCGAGGAACTCTGGGACATCGCCGCCGAATCCGGCGCCTATGCCGGCAAGGTGTCCGGCGCCGGCGGCGGCGGCTTCATGATGTTCTTCTGCCCGCTGGAAAAGAAGCCGACCATCATCTCGCGCCTGGAGGCGCGGGGATGCCGCGTCGCGGCCGTTGTCTTCACGGCGGAAGGCGCCAACGCATGGTCGGTCCGCTGATCGTCGGTCCGCTGATCGTCGGGGCGGCGTCCGCGGGGCGCCGCGGCGCCCGCCGCCGGGGCGCGGGATAGCGCGCGCCGCGGGCCGGCAGGGCCACGGGCCCGGGCCGCCCCGCGCGCAGCCTCCCACGCGGCGCCCCCGTGCCGAGGTCCGTCCCGCCGTCGGGGAGGGTCCCCGCCGCGGTACGGACACCTCCTGCGGCATTCCGCCCCGCTCGCCGGCCGGCGGCGCGCCGCGCATCCTTGAAGGACACAGCATGCCTGCTCCTGCACGAGGCGCCCTGTCCGGCGTCACCACGCCGTGCCGGCCATGAAGCCGCTCGGTCTCGACGCCGTGGTCCTCGCCGGCGGGCTGGGAACACGGCTCCGCAGCGTGGTGAGCGACGTGCCGAAGCCGATGGCGCCGGTCGCCGGCCGGCCCTTCCTGGCCTGGCTGCTGGACCGGCTGGCCCGCGCCGGCGTCGCGCGCGTGGTGCTCTCGACCGGCTATCTCGGCCACGTCATCCGCGACACCATCGGCGAGCGGCACGCGGGGATGGAGATCGACTACGTGCAGGAGGAGTCGCCGCTCGGCACCGGCGGCGCGACCTACGCGGCGCTGGGCGCCTGCACGACGGAACGGGCCATCGTCCTGAACGGGGATACGTGGCTGGAGGCCGACCTGCGCGCCATGGCAACGCTGGCCCCGGAGGCCGACCTCGTCCTGGCCGTGCGCCGCGTGCCCGACCGGAGCCGGTACGGCAGCATCCTGACGCGGAACGGCCGGGTGACGGGCGTGGCCGAGAAGGGCGGCAGCGGACCGGGCCTCATCAACGGCGGCATCTACGTGATGCGGCGCGACATGCCGCAGGTCCGGCCGCAGCCGGAGCGCTTCTCGCTCGAGACGGCGCTGCTGGCCGAGCCGGGCGAGCTGGACGTGCGCTCCTACACCGCCGAGGGCGAATTCCTCGATATCGGGACGCCGGAGGACTTCGCGGCGGCGCAGGACCTGATCCCGCTCTGGGCGACCCGCTGAGGCACCCGCCGAAGCTTCCGCGGCCTGCATCGTGAGCGTGTCGCGCCGCAACCGGCCGGCGCTTGCGCGCTGCTGACCCGCTGGTCGCTCTCGACCGCCCCGGCGTCGCGCGCGACCGCGGGGAGCACAAGGTGGGCCAGCGCGCCTCCTGGGCGGGCGGCCCGCGCTTCGCTCGTCCATCCCGCGCGGACCGCGCATGGCCTGCTCGGGCTCGCCATGGCGGACGGGCCGAAGAACCGGGCGCAGACGCGGCTCGCCGCCATCGCCCCGCTCGGCCGGCGCTTCGCCGGGCCGATCCTGGCGGGAGACCGGATCCAGGCATCGGTCGAGGTCACGGCGCTGCGGCCGACGCGGCACGCGGACCGCGGCATCGTCGCGCTGGGATTCGACCTGCGCACGCGGCGCGGCGACACGGTGCAGGAAGGCGGGAACGGCATGATGGTGCACCGGCGCGTGCCGGGAGGATGCCGGTGACGCGCCCCGCGGATGCGGCCGGCCTTCCGGTGACGCGGCCGCGCCCGTCCCCGGAAGTCTGACGCGGCTTTCATCCCGGCAGCGTCACGGCTCCATCGCGGCGGTGGCCTGATCCTTCCGCCGGCCTCCGGACCGATCCCCGATCCGCCGCCCGGCTGCAGAAGGTTCGGTGCCATGCGTCGACCGACATTCTTCCTCGCCGCCGCCCTGGCCCTCGGGGCGCTGGCGTCCACGCCCGTCCTGGCGCAGGGCGTTCCGCACGGGACGCCCGGCGTGGCGGCCGCGCCGCCCGCCGTGCCGGCGTCTCTCCTCGTCCCCGCCGTCGCCTGGGCCGACGATGCCGGCGGCCGGCCTGCGGCGCCGGTCATCCGGGTCGCCGATGGCTGCGGTCCCGGCGGCTGGCGCGGCCCCTGGGGCGCCTGCCATGGCGGCTGGGCAGGGCCGGTGCCCGGCTACTACGCGCCGCCGCCCCCGCCCCCGGCCTACTACGCCGGCAATGGCTGCCCGCCCGGCTTCTGGCGCGGCCCGTGGGGGCATTGCCGCGACACCCCCTATCACGGCCGGCTGCCGGACGGCGGCTGGCAGTAGGCGGCAGGGCGACGCCGCGGCCCTCTCGCGGCCCGGCCGGCACCGGCACGGCCGGGCAGCAACGATCCCGTCGCCGATCGGCGATGGACGGCCAGGCGGCCCCGCCGGAGATCGACGCGGGCGCCGCACCGGCCCCGCTCAGTTGCCCGTCCAGCCCCGCGCCTGCGCCTCGACGGCGGAGCGGTCCCAGGCATTGATCTGCTCGACGAATTGGTTGGTGTAGGCGCGCGCCGGGTCGAAATCCTGCGGCAGCTCGCCGGCCTCCTTCATCTGGTCCGCCACGCGCTTCCACTGCGCCGGCAGGCTCTCGCCGTAATTGGCGACTCCGTTCAGCGCATAGCTGTTGAAGCGCGCGAGGAACACCCGGCGCGCCTCCTCCAGCAGCCTCGCCTCGTCGCCGCCCTGCGGCTTCGTCTGCGGATAGGCGCGCCAGTGGATGCGGATGGCGGCATCGGGGTTGGCCAGGCCGAAATGCACCGCCTTGGCGATGGCGCGGCACATGCCCACCACGAGCTGCGGCCTGTCGCGGATCATCTCCTCGCGCGCGATCACGGCGTTGCCGAACAGCTCGTTGAAGTAGCCGGGACGGAATTCGGTGAACTCCATGCCGCGGTTCTCGAGGCCGGCGACCGCCGTGTCCCAGGAGATCCAGCCGGCGATGTCGCCGCGCCGCAGCGCCAGCAGCGCCGGCGCCCCGGTGCCGGTCGCCACCAGCCGGATGTCCTTCTGCATGTCGATGCCGGCTTCCTTGAACATCGCCGCGGCATAGGGCGAGGGGCCGAGCACCGGCATGCCCACGGCCTTGCCCTTCAGCTCGGCGAGCGAGGCGATGCCGGAGGCCTTGGTGACGACGATGCGCGAGATGGGCTGGCGCGCGTGCATGTACACCGCCCGGAGCGGGATGCCGCGCACCTGCGCCTGCATCAGCTCCTCGCCGACGATGCTGATGAAGTCGATGTTGCCGGCCGAGATGAGCTGCAGCCCGGCCGTGTTCCCGGCGATGCCGAACACCTCGCTCTGCAGCCCCTCCTCGCGCCAGTAGCCGAGCGCCTGCGGCAGCGACGAATGGCCGGCATGGCCGGTGGAGATGTCGGTGGTGGTCGGCCCGAAGCTGGTCCTGACCAGCGCCTGCGCCCAGGCCGGCACGACGGCGACGAGGCCGGCGGTGGCGAGGGCGCCGGTCAGCAGGGTACGGCGTTGGGTCATGTCCGGCTCGGCTCCGCTTGCGGGGACCAGAACAGCAGGCGGCGGCGCGCCGCCTGCACGAGGGCGTAGGCGAGGACGCCGATGGCGCCGAGCACCAGCAGGATGGCGAAGACCTGCGGGATGTCCATGCGCGCATTGGCCTGCACGATGAGGTAGCCGAGCCCGGCCGAGGCGCCGACGAACTCGCCGACGATGGCGCCGGTCATCGCGAACACCACGGCGATCGAGAGGCCGGAGAAGATCTGCGGCAGGGCGTTGGGCAGGCGGACGCTGGCGAAGCAGCGCCACCGCCCGGCGCCGAGCGCGCGCAGCACGTCGAGCTGCCCGCGGTCGCAGCCGCGCAGCCCGGCCAGGGTCGTCACCAGCACCGGGAAGAAGGAGATGACGGCCGCGACGGCGATCTTGGAGGATGGCCCGAAGCCGAACCAGACCACCAGCAGCGGTGCCAGCGCGATCTTGGGCATGGTCTGGATGGCGACCAGCCAGGGATAGACGGCACGCTCCAGGATGCGGAATTCCGCGACCAGCGTGCCGACCACCAGGCCCGCCGCCACCGCGATGGCGAAGCCCGCCGCCGCCTCGCCCATCGTCACCAGCGCGTGCCACGGCAGGGAGAGGTCGGCGAGCCCCGCGCCCAGCGCGACCAGCACCGCGGAAGGGGCCGGCAGCACGAAGCGGCCGACCAGGCCGCCACGCACCGCCGCCTCCCAGAGCAGCAGCAGCGCCAGCGCCAGCAGCGGCGTCAGCAGCAGCTCCGGCCGGCGCCGCAGGGCGGCCCGCAGCGCCGGCCAGGGCATGGCGCGCGGGCGTGGCAGGCGGGAGGCGGTGGCCTGCAGCATCGCGGTCTCCTCCGTCATGCCGGCGGACCGGCGCATCGGACCCCGGACGAGGTCCGGACCTCCGGGCGCCGGCTCGGCGGGGCCCGATTCAATGGGCCCGATTCAATGGGCCAGGGTCACCGTGGCCGGGGCGCCGCCCTCCTCCAGCAGGCCGCGTATGCGCAGCACGGTGGCGGCGAAGGCCGGCGCGGCGATGATGTCGAGGCCGCGCGGGCGCGGCAGCTCGATCGGGATGGCGTCGACGATGCGGCCGGGCCGGCTCGACATCACCAGCACGCGGTCGCTGAGGAAGACCGATTCCGCGATGGAGTGCGTGATCAGGAACACCGTCTTGCCGGCCTCGGCGGCGATCCGCGCCAGCTCCACGTTCATGCTGTCGCGCGTCATGGCGTCGAGCGCGCCGAAGGGCTCGTCGAGCAGCAGGATGGCGGGGTCGTGCACCAGGGCGCGGGCGATGGCGACGCGCTGGCGCATGCCGCCGGAAAGCTCGCCGGGCAGCTTGCGCTCGAACCCGGCGAGCCCCACGAGGCGCAGCAGCGCCTCGGCGCGGGGCCGCATGGCCTTCCGGTCGAGGCCGAGGACCTCGACCGGCAGCATGACGTTGGCGAGAACGTTGCGCCAGGGCATCAGGTTGGCGTCCTGGAACACCACGCCGATGTCCCGGCTCGGCCCGTGCAGCGCCCGCCCGCCCACCACGACGCTGCCCGTGTAGCCGCCGAGCAGCCCGGCCAGGATGCGCATCACCGTGGTCTTGCCGCAGCCCGAGGGGCCGACCAGGGAGACGAACTCGCCCGGCGCCACGTCGAGCGTGATGCGCGACAGCGCCTGCACGCGCTCGCCGCCCGCGGTGGGGTAGACCTTGCTCAGCTCGCGGACGGCGATCAGCGATGCCGACATCCCGGCCTCCATCCCTGCGCCCGGCCCTCAGGGCGCGGCGTTGCCGACCACGCGGTCGAGGATCCACAGGTCGTGGTCGTGCACCAGCCTGTCCTGCGGCGTGAAGCAGCCCGGCCGGTTGAAGGCGGATTCGGCGCCGCGCTGCTGGCGCTCGGCGGCGATCACGTCCTCGTCGCGGACCTTGTCGGCGTACTTCAGGTACAGCCCCAGCACCTCCTCGAAGTCCGGCGTCTGCGTGGTGGACTTCGGCACCATGGTGGTGGTGAAGAGGCGGCAGTTGCCGGGTCCCTCGGGATGGATCTCGGTGCAGCTCACCATGTCCACCGCGAAGCCGATCATCGCGTTGGCGTGGACGTAGGGGAAGAAGGTGCCGATCTTGAGCTCGGGCGGCAGGTCCAGCTCGGGGAACTTCCTCTGCCCCTCCGGCGTGCCACGGCTGCCGTTGAAGTAGGTGTAGTGCATCAGGTAGTTGCCGAGGTGGATCGCCGGGTCGTGGAAGTCCCGCTTCGAGACCCGCTTCCTGTTCAGCGTGGTCTGGTGGACGAAGGGCACGTGGTAGCCATCGCTCCAGTTCTCGGCGTAGAACTTCCAGTTGGAGCGGACCGGGAATTCGCGCCGGGCGACGCAGACCATCTCGTCGGTCCTCCAGGGCGCCACGCGCTCCGGCAGGTCGCCGAGATAGGAAAGGAGGTCGGGCGCGTCGGGATCGAGGTTGATCCACATCAGCCCGCACCAGACCTCCAGCCGGATCCGGCTCAGCCCGTGCCCGGCCTTGCGGAAGCTGTCGCTCTCCTCGAAGAGCGGGGTGCCGACCAGCTCGCCTTCCAGCGAGAAGGCCCAGGCATGGTAGGGGCACTTCATCACGTTGCACTGCCCCTCGCCCTCCAGGATGATGGAGCCGCGATGGGTGCAGGAGTTGATGAAGGCGCGCACCTGCATGTCCTTGCCGCGCACCACGATCAGCGGCACGTCGGCGTAGTCGAGCGTGATGTAGCTGCCGGGCTCGGGCACGCGGCTCTGGTGGCCGATGCAGTTCCAGTAGCGGTGGAAGATGCGCTCCTTCTCCCGCTGGTAGAAGCGGGGCGAGGTGTAGCACCAGGGCGGCAGGGTCTCGGCCTGGTCGAAGGAGCGGCGGACGCCGAGGAAATGGCGGGGATCGAACAGGTCATCCGGTTCCGTCATCGCGCGCATTCGGCCGCTCCTTCGTTGTGCCCGTCGGCTTCGTTTTGCCCGTCGGCTTCGTTGTGCCTGTCGGCATCCCGCCCGAACCCAGCAGGTTTCGTGCCAGCGCCCCGCGCTGCTGCGTGGCGCGTGCCACCTATCGGGCTGCCACCCGGCCGTGCCGCCGCCGGCGCCATCCGGTCACGCCCTCGGCAATTCCACCGGCTCCGCCCAGAACAGCAGCCGGCGGCGCAGCGCCTCCACGCCGAGATGCAGCAGCAGGCCGAGCGCCGCCAGCACGGCGAGGATCGAGAAGGTCTGCGCCGTCTCCAGGTTCTCGTTGGCGTAGAGGATCAGCGTGCCGAGCCCCTGCTTGGCGCCGACGAACTCGCCGACGATGCTGCCCAGCAGCACGAACACGACGGCCACGTTCACGCCGGCGAAGATGTAGGGCAGGGCGCTCGGCAGCCGCGCCAGCCGGAAGATCTGGCCGGGCGTGGCGCCCAGCGCGCGCAGCACGTCGATCCGCCCGGGTTCGCAGGCGCGCAGGCCGAGGATGGTGCTGACCAGCACGGGGAAGAAGGCGATCGCCGCCGCCAGCACCACCTTGGAGCCGATGCCGTAGCCGAACCAGACGATCACCAGCGGCGCCAGCGCGATCTTGGGCATCGCCTCGAAGGCGATCAGGAACGGGTTGAGGGTGCGCTCCAGCAGCGGCGAGCGCGCCACCAGCGCGCCGAGCCCGACCCCGGCCGCCACCGCCAGCACGAAGCCGAGCCCGGCCTGGAGCAGCGTCACGCCCAGGTGCACGGGGTAGAGGCCGCTGCGGAAGCCGGCCAGGAGCTGCGCCAGGATGTCGGTCGGCGCCGGCAGGATCAGCGGATCGAGACCCAGGCGGCGCGCGGCGAGCTCCCACAGCGACAGCACCGCGGCGAGGAACAGCGCCGGCGGCAGCAGCGCCGCCATCCGCCGCCGCCAGCGATGCGCGGCCTCAGGCGACATCGCGCGCGGCCTCGGCCGGGCGGTCCGGCCGGCGGGCATTCGCGCCCGCGAATTTCCGCCAGTAGATCACGCCGACATCGCTCCTGGACAGGCGCTCCGGCCCCGGCACCAGCGCCTCCACCAGCACCTTGTCCTGGTCGGAGAAGATCCGGTCGTGCGCCCAGCCGCGCCAGAGCCAGTAGTGGACGCGGTCGAGCATCTCGCGCCAGCGGCCCAGCCGGCGGAAATTGTTGATGTTGAAGCAGCGCGTGGTCCCGGCGTCGATCGGCACCGCCCACTGGATCAGCGCGTACTCGCCGCTGAGGCGCCCGACCACCACCAGCCCCGGCAGCCAGACCTCGGACTGGTTCCTGATGCCGTAGACCCGGTGCGCCTTGCTCTCCTGGAAGCCGCGCACGTTGCCGCGCCCGGTGGGCTTCATCACGCGCCACCACTCGTTGTTCGGGAAGCGGCCGAGGCCGGGGAATTCGGCGCTGGTCATGCCGCCGGAACGCTTGAAGGCGATGCCCTTGTTGCCCGGCAGCACCGTCGGCTCCAGGGTCAGGGCGAAGGGCAGGACGGGCTGGAAGAGCAGCTCGGGCGAGCTGCGATGGACGTACTGCGCGTGGTGGTCCTGGCCCCAATTGTCCACCAGCGCGCGCCAGTTGCACCTGTAGTCGGTGTACATGGGGATGGAGAAGAAGCGGTTCTGGTCGCCGACCCACTCCGGCACGTCGTCTTCCAGCGCCGTCGGCGCCATCTCGCCCGGCCAGAGCCAGATCATGCCGGCATGCTCGCGGACGGGGTAGGAGCGGACGCCGACCTTGCGGGTGATGGGCGAGTCCGGCCCGTCCATCAGGGCGGCGACGAGGCGGCCGGAGGCGCCGTCGAACACCCAGCCATGGTAGGGGCAGCTGATGGTGCCGCTGTTGCGGTACTCGCAGGCGCCGAGCGAGAGCTTCACGCCGCGGTGCGGGCAGCGGTCCTCCAGCGCGAACAGCTTGCCGGCGTCGCGGAACAGCACGATGTCGCGGCCGAGCAGGCGCGCCGCCTTCGGCCTGCGCCCGACCTCGCGGGCCAGCAGCAGCGGGTACCAGTAGTTCTCGAAGCCGAGCGCCGGGATGCCGTGCCGGCGGTAGGGAAGCTCGCCGGGGTCCTCGGCCGGTTCGGTCTGCGCCATGGCTGCCTCCTCCGGTTCAGGCGGCGTTCGTCGGCCGCCGCGCCACCAGGTCGATCTCGATGCGGGCGTCGTAGGCGAGGCCGGTGACGCCGATGCAGGTGCGCGCCGGCAGCCGGTCGGGTGGGAAGAAGCCGCGATAGGTCTCGTTCATCGGCCCGTAGTCCTCGGCGAAGTGCGTCAGGTAGACGCGCGCCATCAGCACGTGCTCCAGCCCCAGCCCGAGGCCGCGCAGCACCGTGTCCAGGTTGGCCATGACGTTGCGCGTCTGCGCCACGATGCCCTCGGGCAGCACGCCGGGCTCGGCGACGCTGTCCGGCATCTGGCCGGTGACGAACACCCAGCCGTCGTGCTCCACCGCGTGGCTGAACGGCGCCACGGGGCGCGGCCCGCCCGCGACCATGTGGAACAGCGGCGGGGTGTCGCCGGCCTGGGCCGGGCCGAGATTGGTGTCTGGGGGCATGTCCGGTCCTGGCGGGGCTGCCCGGGACTTGTATGCATCGGCCATGCCAGACCGTGTGCAACGGGCGCCGGCCGGCGCGGGCGGGATGGCGGGCGCTCCACCCCGCGGCCCCGTCGCGGCGGGACGGACCCGGCGGCGGGGGCGCTGGCGATGCCCGGAGCAGCGTGCCCGGCGTCTGCACAGCGTCGGGCGCGGATTCACACACCGGCCCGTACAATCCCTGCCTCCCCCGTCGGGACCAGGGCACGGGCCGGCCGCGCCGCGGCTGGCAGGGACCGCGGGCCGGGCCGTGCCCCGGCCGCGCCGCCGGCCGCCGGCGCCCCTTCAGCCGCCCGCGGCCGCCGCCGGCTGCGCCAGGAACAACGCGCGCAGCGTCTCTAGGCTGCGCTCCAGCACCTCGCGCGACGCGGCCGCGTTGACGCAGATGCGCACCGCGTCGTCGCGCACCAGCGGCCCGACCTCGAACACCGAACCCGGCGTCACCCCCACGCCGCGCGCCTCGGCGGCGCGCACGAAGGCATCCTCGGTCCAGCGCGGGCCGAGCTTCAGCCAGACATGGAAGGCGCTGGGGTGCCGCAGCGCCTGCGGCACCCCCAGCGTGGCGCCGACGAGGCGCTGCCGCGCCCGGATCTCCTCCCGCAGCCGCGCCGCCACCCCTTCCAGCGCCTGCCCGCGCACGAGGCGCGCGACGATCTCCGCCGCGATGGTGGAGGCCATCAGCGTCGTCGCGCGCAGGGCGGTGCCGATCTGGTGCGACAGGTCGCGCGGCGCCCGCAGGAAGCCGATGCGCCAGCCCGGTCCGATCACCTTGGAGACGCTGGTGACGTAGGTGGTCCGCTCCGGCGCCAGCGCCGCGAAGGGCGGGATCGGCGTCTCCATCAGGAAGTTGTAGACGTCGTCCTCCACCAGGCCGAGGCCGTGGCGCTCGCAGACGCGCAGGATGGCGTGCCGCCGCTCCAGCGGCATGGTCGCCGTGGTCGGGTTGTGCAGGGTGGGCGCGCAGACCAGCAGCCGGGCGCCGGTGCGCCGGCAGGCGGCGTCCAGGCTGTCCGGCATCAGCCCCTCCTGGTCCATGCGCACGGGCACCAGGGGGCGGCCCAGCATGGCGGCCACGGATTTCAGGCCGTAGAAGCCGCGCTCCTCGGTCAGCACGGGATCGCCCTGCCGCGTCTGCGCGGCCATCGCCAGCAGCAGCCCGTGCTGCCCGCCGCTGGTCACCACCACGTCGTCGGCCGTCGCCGGGATGCCGAAGCGCCCGAGCCAGGCGGCGCCGGCGGCGCGGTGCTCCGGCAGGCCGGCGCCGGTCTGGCTGGGCAGGAGGCGGCGCAGGTCCGGGCCGGACAGCAGCGCGGCCTCCACGGCGGCGGCGGCGCTGTCGGCCGGCGCGGTGGGCGGGAAATTGTGCGACAGGTCGACGAAGCCGGGCGCCGCCAGTCCCTTCCACAGGCTGCTCGGCCCGTCCTCGCCCGGCGGCAGCGTGATGAAGGTGCCGCGCCCGGTCTCGCCGCGCGTCAGCCCGCGCCGCTGCGCCTCGGCGTAGGCGCGGGTGACGGTGCTGACGTTGAGGCCGAGCGACTGCGCCAGGTCCCGGTGCGGCGGCAGCCGGTCGCCGGGCCGCAGCGTGCCGGCATGCACGGCGGCCACGATGCTCTCGGCGATCGCGAGGTAGCGCGGGCCGGCGAGCGCCGGCAGCAGGGCGAGCCAGGGGGGCGGTTGCATCGGCGGGCTTGTATGCAGCGGTGTGTGAATCGGTCAACCGCGACTGCCCGCGAATGTCCGCATCGCCCGCGCCCGGGTCAGCACGCCGCCTCGCTCCCGGGAGGCGCCGCCGGCCGCGCGGCGCGGGGCGGCGCCCACCGGCGCGCGGCGGCTGGAGCCGTTCCAGCCTGATTGTATCAGGCTGGAACGGCTCCAGCCTTTTGATTTTTCGCATTTTTCGAGCCGCTGAGCGAGGACGCTCAGCTTGAAAATGCTCTATTCCGGCCGGATGCCGGCCTGCCTGATCAGCGCCTCCCAACGCGGATTGTCCTGCGCCACCCGGTCCGCCAGCCCGGCGGCGGAGAGCGGCAGCGGCGTCGTGGCGAGGAGGGCGAATTGCCGCCGCACCTCGGGCCTCGCCAGCCCGGCCCGGACCGCCTCGTCCAGCCGCGCCACCACCTCGGCCGGCGTCCCGCCCGGCGCCTGGAGGGCGATGATGGTCTCCAGCGCGGTGCCGATGCCGGGAAAGGCCTCCTGCAGGGTCGGCACCTCCGGCGCGGCGGCGCTGCGCCGGGCGGCCGAGATCGCGATCGGCCGCAGGCCGGCGGCCCTGGCCTGGGCGATGCCGCTGCCGAGATCGACGATGGCGACGTCGACATGCCCGCCCGCCAGGTCAGTCAGGCTCTGCGGGATGCCGCGGTAGCTGACGGGCAGGGGGCTGGTCCCGGTCGCCGTGGTGAACAGGGCGAGCGTGAGCTGCCCGCTGGGCGAGCCGTAGGCGACGGTCAGCGGCCTGTCCCGCCGCCCCGCCGCGGCGATCAGGTCGGCGGTCGTGCGGATGGGCGAGGCCGGGGCCACCATGAGCATCATCGAGGTCGATCCGATGCCCGAGACGAAGGCGAAGCTCTCCACCGGGTCGTAGGGAAGCGAGCGGTAGAGGCTGCGGGCGACGAACATCATCGAGGAGCCGACCAGCAGCGTCTGCCCGTCCGGCGCGCTGCGGGCGACATGCGCCGCGCCGAGCGTGCCCTGCGCCCCGGCGCGGTTCTCGACGATCACGGGCTGGCCCAGCGTCTCCTGCATGGCCTGGCCGACGGTGCGCGCGACGTTGTCGGTGACCGTGCCGGCCGGGAAGGGCGCGACCAGGGTGACGGGCGCATCCCGACCGCGCGCCACGCAGGGGACGGACAGGGACAGGCCGGCCACGAGGGCGGGCAGGTCGCGGCGTCGGATCATTCGAGCCTCCCTTGTCGGCCGGGCCATGCCGGCGCCGCGGCCGTTCGCCGGCCGGGAATTGTCCGAGAGGCGGGGCACGCCCGGGGGCGCCGCGGCCGCGGCGCAGCCCTCACCCCGGGCGGGCCGGGCGCCTGCGGATGACGAAGCGCATCGTCCCGCGCAGCACCAGCTCGCGGCGCTGGTTGTGGACGGTGCTGTGCAGTCCGAGGATGCCGGTGCTGCGCTGCGGCGTCAGCTCGCCGACCTCCAGGGCCGGATAGAGCGTGTCGCCGGCGAAGACCGGCTTCTCGAAGCGGCTGGACTGCTCGACGAAGCCGACCAGCGACTCCTCGACGAGATGCGGGAACAGGCCGGCGCCCGGCGCGGTCTGGATCAGCGTCTGCAGGCCGTGCGCCAGCAGGTGCGGCATCCCGTGCCGGCGGCAGTACTCGACGTCGTAGTGGACGGGGTGGTTGTCGCCGCTGGCCGCCTGGAACGCCAGGAAGACGGCCTCCGTCATGGTGCGGCTGGGCAGCAGGAACCGCTCGCCCAGGGCGAAATCCTCGAACCAGCGCTGCGCCGCCACCAGCCGGTGCGCGGCGGGGTCGAAATCGGCCATTTCCATCCCCGTTGCGGCACGCGCCGAAAATTCCGTCGACACGCAACCGGCTCTCTATCAGGCTCTCCGGCGGGCCAGGTCAAGAGCGTCGGAACGACGTGCCCGCCGGGAGGGGACGATGGTGGCAGCATGCGCGGCGTGACTGGTGGCGTGACCGGCGGCGTGGCTGGCGGCGTGACCGGAAGCCGGGCCCGGCGCGGCGGGGAACGGGCCGGCCGATGATCGCGTACTCGGTGCGCGACCGCGTCGCGGAGATCCTCTTCGACCATGCCCCCGTCAACGCGATCACCGACGCCTTCCTGGACGCGCTGTTCGAGGCGCTGGAGCGGGCGCGGCGGGACCCCGAGGTCCGCGCCGTGATCCTGGCCAGCGCCATACCGGGGCGCTTCTGCGGCGGCATCGACCTCGCCTCCTTCCTCGACCGCTCGCCCGCCGAGAGGCACGCGCTGGTCGGCAGGCTCTACGTCGAGCTGGGCGAGCGCCAGGCCGCGCTGGGCAAGCCCTCGATCGCCGCGATCGCCGGCGCGGCGCGCGGCGGCGGCATGTCGATCGCCATCACCTGCGACATGATCGTGGCCGCCGACGACGCGACCTTCGGCTATCCGGAGCTCGACATCGGCCTGCTGCCGGCGATCCACTACACGCACCTGCCGCGTCTCGTCGGCCGCTACCACGCCTTCGACCTGCTGTTCACCGGCCGGGTGTTCGACGTGCCGGAAGCCGTGCGGATGGGGCTGGTGAGCCGCCACGCGCCGGCGCCGCAATTGCTCGACGAGGCGCGCAGGCTCGCCGCGGTGTTCGCGGGCAAGTCGCCGGCGCTGATGCGGCTGGGCAGGGACGCCTTCCTCCGCGCGGCGGACAACGGCTACCGGCAGGGCGCGGCGGGGGCGGTCGACCTCGTTTCCGTGGTGTCCGGCACCGAGGATTGCCGGGAGGGTCTGAGCGCCTTCGTCGGGAAGCGTCCGCCGTCCTGGCGATCCTGAGCGGCCGCGCCCCGCGCGCCGGCGGCCGCTGGATCGCCGTCGCCGTGCCCTGGCCGGATACGAGAATCGATGCCGCGGGCCGCCTCGCGGCGATGGGCGATGAATCCGGGGCGCGGATCGCCGCATCCCAAGACGATCCTCCCGCGCGCGCGTGCCGCTCGCCGAGCGGGAAAGCCCGGTCGCGGCGCCACCCTGCCGCCCGTTCCGTTGCGTCGTCCCGATGTCTCCGGAATCATGCGCGTCGCCGGGGCCGGTCTCCGGCTCTTCTGCGCGGCGAGGCGGCACGGGCGGTCATGCAGGGAATCGTGGACTACATCGCTCGCCGGTCGGATCTCCCGGACGAGGAGATCCAGTGGATGCTCGGCCTCGGCGAGCAGCGTGCCCTGCGCCCTGGCGACGCCTTCTGCCGGATCGGCCAGACGCATCACGAGGTCGGCCTCCTGCAGAGCGGCATCCTGCAGGTCTACAGCGTGTCGCAGCGTGGCGAGAAGGTCGTCCTGGACCTGATCCTCCCCGGCCACTTCGCTCTGGCATTGCACGGCGTCTCCCGAGGGCTGCCGTCCGACGTCTGCATCGAGGCGGTGACCCCGTGCACGGTCATCGCCTGGCCCTACGAGCTGCGTCGCGCGGCCTTCGCGCGCCATCCCGGCTGGCTGCGCCTCGATGCGCGGCTCGTCGAGGATGCCTTCAACCGGAAGCACAGGCGCTACATGGGCCTGCGCGTGCTCACCGCGGAGGAGCGGTACGACAGGATGCTGAGCGAGCTGCCCGGGATCTGGCAGCTCCTGCCCCAGTATCTGATCGCCTCCTATCTCGCGATCACGCCGCAATACCTGTCCCGCCTCAAGCGGCGGCAGCAGGCGAGGCAGGACGATCGGGCGAAGGGGCCGGGTATCCCGGCCTGACGCCGGCCGCGGCCGCCGCGCGCTTCCCGGCGGCATGGGACGGGCGGTGGCGGGCCGGGCGGAGCGCCGGGCGGTTCCGGCCCGCCCGTCACGGACGATGCCGGACTCGGCCGTCGGCGTGGCGGTGCCGCTGGCGCCATTCCCGTCACGCCGTCCACGGCCGCGAGCCGCGCGCCGGCCTCGGCCGTGGCCCCGGTCCCGTCAGGCCGGATCCGCCCGGCCGGAGAGAAGCTCGAGCAGGACCCGGCCATTGCCCTGCAGGTCCTCGACGATGGCGGCGCGCGCCGCCGCCGCGTCGTGCCGGCGCAGCGCCGCCAGCAGCGCGAGGTGCGGATGCTGCCCGGGCGGCGCCCCGGCCGGCCGCTCGTAGCGCAGGCGGATCGTCGGCCCGCACTGCATCCAGAGCGATTCCACCAGCTTCGCCAGCACCGGCATGGCGGCCAGCTCGATCAGCGCGAAGTGGAAGGCCTCGTTCTCCGCCAGCACCGCCTCCAGCGCGCCCGCCGCCTTGGCGGCGGCCAGCCGAGCATGGATGGCCGCCATCGCCGCCACCGCCTCGGGGTCCGCCCGCCGCGCCGCGGCCTCGGCCGCGCGTCCCTCCAACTCGATCCGCAGCGCGAGGATCTCCGCGTAGCGCTCGGGCGGCAGGTGCGGCACCACGGCGATCCCGCGCGCATCCAGCGTGAGCGCGCCCTCCGAGGCGAGCCGCAGCAGCGCCTCCCGCACCGGGGTGAGGCTGACCTTGAGATCCGCCGCGACGACCCGGTGCACCAGGCGCTGCCCGGGGCGCAGCCGGCCCCGCATCAGCGCCTGCCGCAATTGCCGGTAGACCTTGCCCGCCAGGTTCTCGTCCCGTCCGACGGGCATGAGGGTGAGGTCGTCGCTCATGCGGATGTTCTGCGCGAGGCCGCTTGACAGGACCAGCGCCAAAATTTGATATAACAAATATCAAGCATCAAATATCATTCCGGGAGAGACCGCCCATGCCCGCCACCGCCGCCCTGTCCCCGACGGCAGGCTCCGCCAACGCCACCGTCGCCCTGCGCCTGGCGGAAGCCTTCGCCCGCCACGGCGTGACTCTGACCTTCGGGCAGAGCCTGCCCTCCGCCTTCCACCTCGCCGCGCCGCATGCCGGGATCGAGCAGAAGGTGTACCGGCAGGAGAATGCCGGCGGGACGATGGCCGACGGCTACGCCCGCATCTCGCACAAGGTCGGTGTCGTCACCGCGCAGAACGGGCCGGCCGCCACCCTGCTGGTGCCGCCGCTGGCCGAGGCGCTGAAGGTCTCGGTGCCGATCGTCGCCCTGGTGCAGGAGGTGACGCGGGACGCGATGGACCGCAACGCCTTCCAGGACCTCGACCACATCAGGCTGTTCGAGCCGGTGGCGAAGTGGGTGCGCCGCATCGAGCGCGCCGACCGGTTGGAGGACTACGTGGACATGGCCTTCACCGCCGCCGCCTCGGGCCGCCCCGGCCCCGCGGTGCTGCTGGTGCCGGCCGACCTGCTGACCGAGGCGGCGCCGCCGCCCTCGCCGCGCCGCGCCAGCCTCGGCACCTACCCGCTGGACCGCGCCGCCGCCGATCCGCGCGCCGTCGAGGCGGCCGCCGGATTGCTGGCCGGCGCGCGGCACCCGCTGGTGGTGGCCGGCGGCGGCGTCCATCTCTCCGACGCGGCGGCCGAGCTTGCGGCCTTGCAGCAGGACGCGCACCTGCCGGTCGCGACCACGGTGATGGGCAAGGGCGCGGTGGACGAGACGCACCCGCTCAGCCTCGGCATCGTCGGCTACTTCATGGGGCGCGGCAGCCGCACCCGGGCGCTGCGGCCGATGGTGGACCGCGCCGACGTGATCCTGCTGGTCGGCAGCCGCACCAACCAGAACGGCACCGACAGCTGGAAGCTGTTCCCGAAGGGCGCGCGCTTCATCCACCTCGACGCCGACCCGATGGAGGTCGGGCGCAATTACGAGGCGCTGCGCCTCGTCGGCGACGCGAAGCTGACGCTCGCGGCGCTGCACGCGGCGCTGCGGCGCCAGGACCTCGCGGCGCGGGAGTCGGCGCGGCCGGCGCTGGAGCGCGAGATCGCGGCAGGCGTCGCGGACTGGCGCCGCACCGTGGCCGGGGTCTGCGGCCGCGACGGCGGGCCGGTGCGGCCGGAGCGGGTGATGGCGGAGCTGGACCGCCGCCTGCGCCCGGACGACATCGCCGTGGCGGATGCCAGCTACTCCTCCATCTGGATCGCCAACTACCTCACCGCCCGCCGCGCCGGGCAGCGCTTCCTGACGCCGCGCGGCCTGGCCGGGCTCGGCTGGGGCCTGCCGCTGGCGATCGGCGCGCAGGTCGCGGCGCCGGACAGCCGCGTGGTCTGCCTCGTCGGCGATGGCGGCTTCGGCCATTCCTGGGCGGAGCTGGAGACGCTGCGCCGGCTGCGCGCGCCGGTAACGCTGATCGTGCTGAACAACGGCATCCTCGGCTACCAGAAGCACGCCGAGGACGTGAAGTTCGGCGACCACACCATCGCCGTGGACTTCGCCGAGGTGGACCATGCGGCGATCGCGCGGGCCTGCGGCGTGCGCGGCGTGCGGGTCGAGCGGGGCGAGGCGGTCGGCGCGGCGCTGGACGCGGCGTTCGCCTCGGGCGAGCCGGGCCTGATCGAGGTGATCACCGACCCCGAGGCCAGCCCGCCCATCACCTTCTACGGCGGCCACGTCCCCGAGCCGTTCTGAGCGGGGAGCCCGGCGATGCTCGCGCTGCGCAAGACCGGGGCCGGCTTCGGCCTCGTGCCCGGGGAGGCGCCGGAGCCGGCGCCGCCCGGTCCCGGCGAGGTGACGGTGGCCGTGGAGGCCGCCGGCATCTGCGGCTCCGACGTCCATGCCTACGAGTGGACCGAGGGCTACGGCTTCATGGTGCCGCACCTGCCGCTCACCATGGGGCACGAATTCGCCGGCCGCGTGCTGCGCGCCGGCCCGGGTGCCGGGCTGGCGCCGGACACGCGCGTCACGGTCATCCCCTGGGTGGCCTGCGGCGGCTGCGACGCCTGCCGGCGCGGCGAGCCGCGCGGCTGCACCCGCAAGGCGACGATCGGCCTGACCCGCGACGGCGGCTTCGCCGCGCGGCTCACCGTGCCGGCCGCCAATTGCCTGGTGCTGCCGGCGGCGGTGGACACCGAGCTGGGCGCGCTGACCGAGCCGCTCGGCGTCGCCTGCGAGGCGGTGCTGGTGGGCGAGGTCGGGCTGGGCGACACGGTGCTGGTGCTGGGCCCGGGCACGATCGGCCAGGGGCTGGCGCTGATGGCGCGCGCCGCCGGCGCCGCGCGGGTGATCGTCGCCGGCCGCGCCGACGCGCCGCGCTTCGACGTGCTGCGCGCGCTCGGCTTCGCCGATCTGGTCGACGTCGCCGAGGCGCCGCTCGCCGGGCAGGTGCTGCGCCTCACCGGCGGCGCGCCGGTGGACGTGGTGCTGGAGGCGACGGGACATCCGGCGAGCATCAATGACGGGCTCGCCGTGCTGCGCCGGGGCGGCGTGATCGTCGCGGCCGGCATCCACGCCGCGCCGCTCACCCTGCCGCTGACCGAATTCGTGCGCATGCGCCACCAGCTTCGCGCCAGCCACGGCACCTCCCGCGCGAGCTGGGACAAGGTGCTGGCGCTGCTGGCGCGCGAGCCCGAGGCGTTCCGGCCGATGATCACCCACCGCCTGCCGCTGTCGCGCGGGCTGGAGGGCTTCGAGCTGGCGCGCCAGCGCGCCGCCAGCAAGGTGATGCTGATCCCCTGAGCGTGGCGACGGAGGCCTCCCACGAGCGAGGCGACGGAGGAATCGCATGAGCGAAGCGACAGAGAATTCCGGCGGCGGGGCGGCCGATCACGTCGCCCTCGTCACCGGCGCGGCACGCGGCCTCGGCGCCGCCATCGCCGCGCGGCTCGCCGCCGCCGGGCACCCGGTGGTGCTGGCCGACGTGCTGGATGGCGTCGAGGACACCGCGGCGCGGCTGCGCGACGCCGGCGGCGAGGCGCGCGCCATCCGGCTCGACGTGGCCGACGCGGCGGCGGTCGCGGCGCTGCCGGAGACGCTGGGGGCGTGGTGGGAGAGGCTCGCCATCCTGGTCAACAACGCCGGCGTCTCGCCCAAGGTGGATGGCCGCAAGCGCCCGGTGGAGGAGATCCCGCTGGAGGAGTGGAACCGCGTCCTCGCGGTGAACCTGACCGGGCCGTTCCTGCTCTCGCAGCGCTGCATCCCCGTGATGCGGGCGCGCGGCTGGGGGCGGATCGTGATGATGACCAGCCAGGCCGCGCACGTGCCGAGCAGCATCACCGGCGCCTACTACGGCGCCTCCAAGGCCGGGCTGATGGGCTTCGCGCGCAACCTGGCGGCGGAGCTGGGGCGGGACGGCATCACGGTGAACAGCGTGGCGCCGGGCCGGATCATGAGCGACATGGTGGCCGGCGCCGCGCCGGGGATGAACGAGGCCTTCCTGGCCCGCATCCCGCTCGGCCGGCTCGGCGAGCCGGCGGAGGTGGCCGAGGTGGTCGCCTTCCTCGCCTCCGACGCGGCGGCCTACCTCACCGGCACCACCATCGACGTCGGCGGCGGCAGCTACATGCCGTAGCGCGGCCGCCGGTCGGCGGCCGGTTCCATTCGGGCATGACAGGGAGAGGAACGATGCAGCGCAGAATGCTGCTTGGGGCGATGCTGGCCTGTGCCGCCGCGCCGCCGGTGCGCGCCGAGGCGTGGCCGGAGCGCGAGCTGATCCTGACCGTGAACTACGGCGCCGGCGGCAACACCGATGCGGCCAGCCGGGAGCTGGCGCGCGAGATGTCGTCGCGGCTCGGCCGGCCGATGGTGGTGGTGAACCGGCCGGGCGCGCTCGGCACGCTGGGGCCGGCCTATGTCGCGCAGCAGAAGCCGGACGGCTACAACGTCGCGGTCGCCACCTATGCCTCGATGGCGATCGCGCCGCACATGGTGAGCGTGAGCTACGGGCTCGACGACTTCGCCTTCGTCGGCGCCTTCGGCCGCTACCGCTACGGCATCGTCGTCCGCGCCGATTCACCGTACCGGACCATCCAGGACCTGGTCGCGGCGGCGCGGCGCGGCAGCGTGTTCTTCGGCGCGCCGTCGCCGCCGAACAACCTCGCCCTCTTCGAGCTCGGCCGCCGGACGGGGGCGCGCTTCGAGCAGGCGACGTACCGCTCCGGCAGCGAGGCGGTGGTCGCGCTGCTCGGGGGGCAGGTCGAGGTGATCGTGCAGAACCCCTCGGACGTGCTGTCGCAGATCGAGTCGGGCAAGCTGCGCCTGCTGGCCTCGGCCAGCCCGGTGCGCTGGCCGGAGCATCCCGCGGTGCCGACGCTGCGCGAGGCCGGCTACGACGTGGCGATCGATTCCTGGCTCGGCCTCGCCGTGCCGAAGGGCACGCCGCCGGCGGTGGTGGAGCGGCTGCAAGCGGCCTTGCAGGCGGCCACGGCGACGCCGGCCCTGCGGGACGCCTTCGGCCGCCTCGGCGTGGACCCGGCGACGATGACCGGCGAGGAATACCGCGCCATGCTGGTCAGGGACCACGCGGCGATGCGGGAGGCGCTCGCGCTGCTGCCGACGGGCGAGGGGCGGCGGTAGGCGGCGCGACGCCCCGCCGCGGTCCGGCGGCCGCGGTCCCGTGCCGGCAGCGGCCGGCGTGGCCGCCGCCGCGCCGCCCGGCCGCTCAGGCCGGGTCGAAGTAGTGGATCTCCAGCAGCAGGCAGCCATCGTCGGAGCGGAACGGCCCGTGCACCGCGCCCGGCGGCCGGCAGGCATAGGTGTTGGGGGCGAAGCGCTCGCCGCCGCGGCCCTGCTCGTCGTTGCCGACGGTGAGGTCGCCGGAGACGAGGTACACCTCCTCCCAGTACTCGTGCACGAAGGGCTTCGTGGTGAACACGCCCGGCTGGAAGCGCAGCAGCCGGGTGCGCGAGCCGCGCCGGTTCGCCTCGTCCAGCGCGCCGGAGAGGATCTTCTGCTGGATGCCGGCGGGATAGCCCGGCGGCACCTCCCAGCCCTGCGCCATGTCGAGCGCGTGGAACTCGTCGTGTGCCTTGTTGATGGCCATGGGAATGCTCCTCGATTCAGGCGGCGTCGGCGGCGGGGGGCAGCTCGTCGGCGAGGTCGTAGCCGGCGAGCATGCCGTCCACCAGCGCCGTCGCCGCGTCCCAGTCGTAGGTGCGCAGCGAGTGGCCCTTGGTGACGAAGGTGGCGCCGGCATAGAACATCTCGTACTGCGCGTGGCGCGAGGCGAATTCGGAGCCCACCGCGTCCCAGGCCAGCTTGTAGAACTTCACCTTCTCCTCGGCGCCGGCCGCCGGCGACTGCTGCGTCCGCGCGATCAGGCCGGCGATCTCGGGGTTGGCGAAGTCCTGCACCGAGGAGGGCAGCATGATCATGCCGCCGCCGGCCAGCTCGCGCAGCGTGTTCAGCACCTTGCCGTAGAGCTGCTGCGTCAGGGTCTGCGCGGCGTAGAGGGTGTGGCGGTGCGGCACGAAGTAGCGGCCGCGCTGCGCGCCGCGGACCTCCATCGCCGCCACCAGCGCATCGACCATGCCGGCCTCGGCGGCGAGCTGGCCCAGCGTCTCGCGCACCTGCGGGAAGTTGCCGATGCCGTTGATCTCGGTGATGCGGCGCGCGAGGCCGACCAGGAAGCGCAGCTTGACCGAGAGGCGGATCATCGCCTGGTAGTTCTGGTAGACGTGCGCCGGCGTGGCGTGGAACTGCTTCTGGCACATGGCGAGGTCGCCGGCGACGAAGACGCGGTCCCAGGGCACCTTCACGTCGTCGAACCAGATCACCGCGTCGTTCTCGTCGAAGCGGGAGGAGAGCGGGTTGTCGAAGACCGAGGGGGAACCCTGCTCGTAGGACTTGCGCGAGAGCAGCTTCACGCCCTTCGCGTTGATCGGGATGGCGAAGGAGAGGGCGTAGCGCTCCTCGCCCGGCTGCAGCGGCTGGATGCAGGTGACGAACACCTCGTTGGCCATGATGCCGCCCGTCGCCAGCATCTTGGCGCCGCGCACGGTGATGCCGCCCGCGTCCTGGTCGACGAGGCCGGCCGAGAGGAACGGGTCCTTCTGCTCGGCCGCGTTGCGCGAGCGGTCGGCCTGCGGGTTGATGATGACGTAGGTGAGGTAGAGGTCGTTGTCGCGGGCGTAGCGGTAGTAGTCGGCCAGCGCCGCGGCGCGCTTCGGGTCGAAGGCCTCGAAGACGTCGAGGCCCATGTGCATGCCGGCGATGCAGGAGGCGACGTGGTCGGGGGCGCGGCCGAGGAAGCCGCCATGCCGCGCCGTCCACGCCTCCAGCGCCCGGCGGCGGGTGAGCAGGTCCGCATGGCTCTCGGGCAATTGCCAGATGCGGTTGGCGCGGCCGCCCGACTCCGTCTCGTAGGTCATCAGCGACTGGTTCGCCGGGGCGGCGGCGAAGTCGAACAGCTCCGCCACCGAGCGCACCACGTTGCGGTAGGCGGCGTGGGTGGTGACGTCCCCCGCCCGCTCGCCATTCACGAACACGGTGCGGCCGTCGCGCAGGCTCGCCGTGTGCATCTCGCCGGTCTTCAGCATGGATCGTGCTCCTGCCAATGGGTGCGGTTCAGGGGATACGGTTCAGGGGGGCGGTTCAGGGGGTGTTGGCGGTCCCGGCCAGGCCGCGGTAGCGGCCGCCGAAGAAGATCAGCGGCGCCTCGTCGCACGCCGCGAAGCGGAGGACGCGCGCGACGACGATGACATGGTCGCCCGCCTCGTGGACAGCGTGCGGGGCGCATTCGAAATGCGCGATGGCGCCTTCCAGCAGCGGCGCCTCGGCATGGCCGAGGCGGTGCGTGACGCCGGCCCACTTGTCGATGCCGGCGCGGGCGAAGCGGTCCGAGAGCGGCTGCTGGTCCTGGCCGAGCACGTTCACCGCGTAGCCCTCGGCGGCCAGGATGGCGGGCAGGCTGTTCGCCCGGCGATCCACCGAGAACAGGACCAGCGGCGGGTCGAGCGAGACCGCGTTGAAGGAGCTCATGGTCATGCCGATCGGGGCCTCCTCCGGCCCCTTCGCCGTGATGACCGCCACGCCGGTCGCGAACCGACCCAGCGCGTTCCGGAACTGACGCGTGTCCATCGCCGCTCTGCCTCCGCCGAAGCCCGTGTTGCCCCGCCGTATTAATGCCATATAGAAAGCTTTTTTGCAAAGTCTTTTTTGTGCTGTGGACACCGTGGTGGCCGATGCCGTGGCGGCCGAACTTTCCTGTCCTGTTCAAGGGATCGTGCATGGCGGCGCGGCCTCGCTTGCACCGCCATTCCCGTGTGATAAGCTTTCTCCCCTAGGAAAATCCCCCGGAGGAAAGCCCCTGGGGAAAGTCCCTCGGGGAAAAGCCTCCGGGGAGAAGGCAGAGTGGGGAAACCTTGTCGCGCTCCAGCCCGTCCATGAGCGTCTCGCGGCCGGAGCTGCTGGTGGACGGCTCCGACGCCGAATTCCGCCAGATGCTGCACGACACGCTGGCCTTCGCGGCGCAGATCCAGGAGATCCGCAACAACCTCGGCGCGGCGATCGGGCTCTCCGGCGCGCAGTACACCATCCTGATGACCGTCGCCCACGGCCAGGATGCGCCGGACGGGCTCGGCATCAACCAGGTCGCGGCGAAGCTGCATCTCAGCGGCGCCTTCGTGACGATCGAGGTCAACCGGCTGGTCGCCGCCGGGCTGGTGGAGAAGCAGGTCAATCCGGAGGACCGGCGCCGCGTGCTGCTCAGCACCACGGCCAAGGGCAGGGCGCTGCTGGTGGAGCTGCGCAGCCTGCAGCAGCCGGTGAACGACGCGCTGTTCGACGGGCTGAGCCGCACCGAATTCCAGCGCCTGCGGGCGCTGATGGCGAAGCTGGTGCTGACCGGCGAGCAATCCCTCAACCTCGTCAAGTTCCTCGCCAGCAACCGGATCGCGGCCGGCCGGTAGAAGCGGGGCGGGATGGCCGGGCGCGGCCATCCCGGGGCGGCTCACCCGTGGCGCGTCTCGAACAGCTTCCAGGCGCCGTCCGACGCCTCCACCACGTAGATCGGCTTCACCGCGTCGTGGTCCTGGCCGAAGGAGAGCGGCCCTTCCAGCGACGGGAATTCGCGCAGCGCCAGGAGCTGGTCGCGGATCGCCGTGCGCTCCTGCGCCAGCTTCGCCGGGTCGCCGGTGACGCCGCCGCGCCGCATCGCCTCGGCGAAGAGCAGCACGATGTCGTAGGAGGAGGCGTCCTGCCCGTTCGGCTGGGTGCGGGCGATGCCGGCCTGGCGCGCCGCCTCGGCGAAGCGGGCGCCGAAGGCGCGGGTGCGGTCGTTCAGCCCCTCGAAGAAGGTGGTGCCGACCAGCGCGCCGTTGCCGCCCTCGCCCATGCGCTGCGGCAGGTCGGGGTCGGCGACGGTGGTGCCGGCGATCATGCGCCCGCCCACGCCCTGGCGCTTCAGCTCCTTGGCCAGCGCCACCATCGCCTCGGGCGGCGCGCCGACGCCGATGATGTCGGGGCGCATCTGCGCGAGCTGCGAGACCTGCGGCGAGAGGTCGAAGGCGCGGTACTGGAAGTCCACCGAGCCCTTCACCGCGACCTGCCGCTCGCGGAACAGCGCCGGCAGCACGGCGGTGCCGACCGACTTCGAAACGGTGTCGTCGGTGGCGTAGGCGATGGCGGCGGCGGCGTGCGGCAGGTTGCGGCCGACCAGCGCGGCCAGCACCTCGCCGATCACCTTGCCCTCGTCGAGCGTGTTGCGGAAGGCGAATTTGTAGGGCTTGGCGAGGCCCGGCGCGGAGGAGGACATCGACATCTGCACGACGCCGATCCGCTCGCCGACGGGGAAGGAGACGCGCACCTCGGAGGAGCTGAAGGGGCCGATGATGGCGAGCGCCCTGTTGTCCTCGGCCAGCTTCTGGACGGCGAGCGAGGCCTGGCGCGGGTCCCCGCCCGTGTCGAACTTCTCCACGCGCAGGCGGCGGCCGCCGATGCCGCCTGCCGCGTTGATCTCCGCGACGGCGAGGTCGACCGCCACCTCGTTGGTGTTGGCGAGGCTGACATAGGGGCCGGTCTTGGCCATGGCGAAGCCGATCACCAGCTCGCCGGCTGCTTGCGCGCGCGCCCGGATCGCGGGGGCGGCGAGCAGGAGGCCGGCGGAGCCGAGGAGGGTTCTGCGTCGCATGCGATGTCGTTCCTGCGTCAGGGGTCGAAGGGGGTCAGGCGGCGGGGATCGGCTGCGGCGCCGGCTCGGCGGACTCGCCGAGATAGGCTTCCTGCAGGCGCGGGTCGCGCGCCAGCACGGCGGGATCGCCCTGCATGACGACGCGGCCGAGTTCCAGCACCACGGCGTGGTGCGCGACGCCGAGGGCGAGGCCGGTGTTCTGCTCCACCAGCAGCATGGAGAGGCCGCCCCGGTTCAGCTCGGCGATCAGGCCGAACAGCCGCTCGACGAAGAGCGGCGAGAGGCCGAGCGAGGGCTCGTCCAGCATCAGCAGGCGCGGCCTGGCCAGCATGGCGCGGCCGATCGCCAGCATCTGCTGCTCGCCGCCGGAGAGGCAGGCGGCCGCCATGTGGCGGCGGCTGGCGAGGTTGGGGAAGCGGTCGTAGATCGCCGCCATCTCGGCCCGCACCGCGCCCTGGTCGGGGCGCAGATGCGCGCCGAGGAGCAGGTTCTCCTCGATCGTCATGGTGATGAGGATGCGCCGCCCCTCCGGCACCAGCGAGAGGCCGGCCGCGACCCGCTTGTGTACCGGCAGGCGCGTGACGTCCGCGCCGGCGAAGCGGATCGTCCCGGCGCGCGGGGCGACGGCGCCGAGCGCGGCGCGCAGCAGCGTGCTCTTGCCCGCGCCGTTGGCGCCGAGGATGGTGGTGATGCGCCCCTCCTCCACCGCGAGCGTCACGCCGCGCAGCGCGGCGACGGGCCCGTAGGAGACGGCGAGGTTCTCGATGTCGAGCAGCGCCATGGCTCAGGCCGCCATGCCGCCGAGATAGGCTTCGCGCACGAGCGGGTCGCGCTGCACCTCGGCCAGGCTGCCCTCGGCGATCTTCTCGCCGAAGTTCAGCACCACCACATGGCCGCAGGTGCGGCCGACGAAGTGCATGTCGTGCTCCACGATCAGCAGGGTCATGCCCCTGGCCCTCAGCATGTCGAGATGGCGGTGCAGCGCCTGGGTCTCGGTGGGGTTGAGGCCGGCGGCGGGCTCGTCCAGCAGCAGCAGGCCGGGGCGGGAGAGGGTGGCGCGCACCACGTCGATGCGCTTGCGGATGCCGTAGGGCAGGCCCTGCACCCGCTCCGCCGCGTGGCGTTCCAGCCCGCACTCGGCCAGCGCCGCCAACGCCTCGGCCCGCCAGCGATGCTTCGGCAGCAGGCGGTAGGGCGTGAGCAGGTCGATCAGCCCGCCGGCCCGGACGTGCTGGCCGACCAGCAGGTTCTCCAGCACGGAAAGGTGCGGCATCAGGCGGATGTTCTGGAAGTTGCGCGCGATGCCGAGGCCGATGCGCCGGCGGGAGGGCGTGCCGGTGATGTCCTTGCCCCCCAGCCGGATGCGGCCGGCATCGGGGCGGTAGACGCCGGTGATCAGGTTGAACGCGGTGCTCTTGCCCGCGCCGTTCGGCCCGATCAGCGCCGTGGCCGAGCCGGCGGGGACGGTGAAGGAGAGGTCGCGGATCACCGAGAGGCCGCCGAAGCTCTTGGTCAGCCCCTCGACCGAGAGGGAGAGCGGCGTCATGGCGTTTCCTCCGCGGCTCGGCGGCGCCAGGGAAGACGGAGCCCGCCGGTCAGCAGCCCGGCCGGGCGCCAGGCCATGAACAGGATGACGAGCAGGGCGAAGATCGCGTAGCGCCAGCCGGCGCTGGCCCGCAGCAGCTCCGGGATCAGCGTGAAGAAGGCGGCGCCGAGGATCGGCCCCCAGACGCTGCGCGTGCCGCCGAGCAGCACGTAGAGCACGGTGTAGGTGCTCAGCATCACGCCGAAATGCTGCGCCTCCACGTAGTTGTAGTGCAGCGCGTAGAGCCCGCCCGAGAGGCCGGCGATGGCCGCCCCCAGGGTGAAGGCCGCGACCTTCAGCGCGCGTACCGGCATGCCCATCAGGTCCGCCACCACCGCGTCGCTGCGGATGGCGGTGAGGCAGAGCGCGAAGCGCGTGCAGGAAAGCAGCAGCACCAGCGCGGCGACGCCGAGCGTGGTCAGCAGCACGGCGGCGGGTCCGATGTGCTCGGTGACGGGGTAGCCGGCGGCGGCGCCCACCGGCTCCAGGTTCAGGAACACCGCCGTGATCACCTGGCCGAGCGCGAAGGTGGCCAGGGCGAGGTAGATGCCGTGGGTGCGCAGGATCGGCACGGCAACGGCGCAGGCCACCAGGGCGGCGGCACCCCCGCCGGCCGCGATGGCGGCGGTGGCACCCCAGCCCTGCTCGTTGCCGAGCCAGGCGGCGGCATAGGCGCCGACGGCCATGAAACCGGCGATGCCGAGGTTGAGCTGCCCCGCCGAGAGCGGCAGGTACACGGCGAAGGCGCCGAGCACGTTGAGCGCCAGGATCACCAGCAGCCCGGTCTGGTAGGCGGTCATGTCACAGCTTCTCCCGCGCGGCGGGGCGGCCGAGCAGCCCCTCGGGCCGCAGGATCAGCAGCGCCAGCAGCAGCCCGTAGACGGCGATGTCGACGAGGTCGGCGCCGAGGAAGCCGATGGTCAGCACCTCGGCGAGGCCGATCAGCAGCCCGCCCAGGATGGCGCCCCAGATGCTGCCCATCCCGCCGATGATCATGGCGGCGACGCCCTTGAAGCCGACGCCCTCGCCCATGGTGGCCGAGACCTGCAGGTAGTTCAGCGCGAACAGCACGCCGCCGGCGGCGGTGAACACGGCCGAGGAGACGAAGACCTGCGGCACCAGGCGGCCGACATCGACACCGAGGATCACCGCCGTCTCGCGGCTCTCGGCCACGGCGCGGATTCGCCGGCCGGTATTGGTGCGCCTGAGCAGCACCGAGAGCCACAACACCAGCGCCACCGCGACGGCGAGGCTGACGAGCTGCGCGCCGCCGATCACGAGTCCGCCCAGGCGCCAGTTGAAGTCCGGCAGCAGCGCGGGGAAGGAGAGCTGGTCGGAGCCGTAGCGGATGACGAACAGGTTCTCGAGCAGGATCAGGAAGCCGAGGGCGCTGGCCAGCGGCACCTCGGGATCGGCGTCGCGGCTCGGGCGGTAGGAGAGGCGCTCGACCAGCAGCGCCACGAAGGCGGCGGCCAGCAGCGCGGCGCCGACGGCGATGCTCCAGTGCCAGCCCTGCGCCAGCAGCGCCCAGGTGACCATGCCGCCCACCATGAACAGGCCGGGGATGGAGAAATTGAGGAAGTTGAGGATGCCGATGGCCAGGGTGAAGGCGACCGCGACCAGCATGTAGATCGCGCCCAGCATCACGCCGTTGACGAGCTGCTGCGCGATCATGGGTGGCGCGGCCCGTTCGGCCGGAAGGCAGGAATGCTGGGGCCGGATCGCGCCGGGCGGGCGGTCGATCCGGGCAAGGCGGCGCGCGGCATGAGCGATCCCCGTTGTGAGGGCCTGTCGCGGCTGGTCAGATCCGTCCCGTGGCGATCTCAGCCGCCTGAGGCCGATTTCCCACACGAAAATAGCTTTGTAAATAACTTTTTCCAGCTAGGTTAAATCGGCCCGCCGACAGGGCGGCCGGCTGGCAGGGGAGCCCATCCATGGTCGAGCTGACCTTCGAATTCCAGGACGGAAGCGGCACGCGGCGCGGGAGCGAGCGGATCGTCGATCTCGTGATCGCCGGCTGGACCGGCCGCGACCCGCACAAGGTGCAGGAGCACATCGACGAGCTGGCGGCACTCGGCATCGCGCCGCCCGCGAGCACGCCCTGCTTCTACCGCGCCGGCGTCGAGATGCCGACCACGGCGACGCGGATCGACTGCCTGGGCGACGAGTCCAGCGGCGAGGCGGAGTACGTGCTGCTGGTGGCGGCGGACGGAAGCTGGTGGGTGGGCCTCGGCTCCGACCACACGGATCGCAAGGTGGAGAGCTATTCCATCCCCGTCTCCAAGCAGATGTGCCCGAAGCCCGTGGCGCCCGTGCTGTGGCGCTTCGACGAGGTGGCGCCGCACTGGGATTCGCTGGAGATCCGCTCCTGGGTGGAGGAGGGCGGCGAGCGCGTCCTCTACCAGCAGGGCAGCGTCGCCGCGATGCTCGACCCGCGCGAGACGGTGGCGGCCTATGCCCGGCTGGGCTCCCGATCGGGCCAGGCGCTGGCGCCGGGCAGCCTGATGTTCGGCGGCACGCTGCCGGTGATCGGCGGGCTGCGGCCGCGCCGGGTCTTCGCCATGGAGCTGCACGATCCCGTGCTCGGCCGCCGCATCACGCACCGCTACGAGGCGCGCTGGCTGCCGGGCTGAGGGGCGCGCGAGGGGCGGACGGCTCGCGGCGGTGGAGATCCGCCGGCAGCGTCGGGGCGAGCGCGCCGGCGTCGGTCCACGCATCCGCCGGCGGCATCGGCCGGTCGCATGCTGACGGGACGGAAGCGGAGGGGCGCGGTTCGCCGAGCGAGGCATGAACCCGTGTTCAGGCCTGCATCGCGTGGCCCCACCGACAGGTCCGCGCTGCCCAAGGGGTTCGCAGGCAATGCCCCCGACCTGGGCACGGCCGCCGGCACGGAGCCGCCCGGGCCTGTGCCCGGCTCCCGGGCGGGCTGGGCGGCCCGACGATCACGAGCGGGGATTCCCGGCCATGACGACGCCGAGGGGAGCAGCGCCACCGGTGCTCGGGCCGCGCGGTACCCGCCCGGCTGCCTCGCGCCTGTCCTGCACCGCCGCGACGGCAGCGGGGCGGCGTCCCGGCCCCGATCGACGCGACCGCCAGCCTCGGGGCCGATCATCCGGACCCGACTCCGGGCCGGCCGATGGCCCGCAGCTTGCCTGTCGCGGGCCATGACACGGGAAGGCCGGGCATGACTGGAACCGCCGGGTTCGAATTCGCCGCGCTGACGCCGCGCGAACGCTACAAGATCCTGATCGGCACGGTGGTGCCGCGGCCGATCGCCTGGGTGACCACGGTGGATGCGGCCGGGCGCGCCAACGCCGCGCCGTTCAGCTTCTTCAACTGCCTCTCGGCCGATCCCGCCATCCTGGCGCTCGGCGTCGAATTCCGCCCCGACGGCACGCCCAAGGACACGGGGCGCAACATCCGCGAGACGGGCTGCTTCACCGTCAACATCGTCTCCGACGCGCTGGTGGAGGCGATGAACGTCTCCGCCGTGCCCTTCCCGGCCGGGGTTGACGAGCTGGCCGAGGCGGGGCTGGAGATGCGCCCCGGCCGGGCCGTCGCCTGCCCGCATGTCGCGCAGGCGCCGGCGGCGCTGGAGTGCCGGCTGCATTCCTTCCTGGAGATCGGCACCTCGCGCGAGATCATCCTGGGGGAGGTGGTGTACGCCCATATCCGCGCCGACGCGGTGGATGCGCGGCTGCATGTCGATCCGGCCGCGATCGACGCAGTGGGCCGCATGGGCGGGCACGGCTATGCCGGCACGCGCGAGCGCTTCGACCTGCCGACCATGTCGGAGGCGGACTACCGCGCCGGCCGTATCCCGGAGCGCCGGCCGGGATAGGGGCGGCAGGGCCGCCGCTCCGGGGCGGCACCACCGGATGCCTCGCCGGCGCCCTGGGCCGCGGCGGGCATCCGGCCTGCCGCCGGGCATCCCCGCCCGCCCGTTTCCGCCCGCCCAGTTCCTGCCCGCCAGCGCGCCGTCCTGGCCAGCGTTCCCGCGCATTTCCCGGGTCGCCGGGCGTCCCCGCCCGGCCCGGGAATGCTTCAGCCGGGCGGCCGCCCATGCGCGCAGGCGTAGTCGCGCAGCAGACGCAGCCCGTGCTCGCCGAGGCCGGTGCCGGCGACCGCCAGCGCCCGGAGCTGGTCGCAGCTCACCGGATCGTAGCGGGCGTAGCGGTTGTGGACGATCTGGCGCGGCGCGAAGCCCTCGGCCACCAGGAAGGAATTGAAGGGCAGGGTCCAGTTCCAGCTCAGCTGCCAGGGGGTGTCGCGGCCGGGGAAGCCCTGGCCGGGCCCCGCCGGGGGCGGCGGCTCGCCCTCGGGCAGCAGCCCCAGGCTCGGCTGGCCTTCGAGCGGCGCCCGGCCATCGGCGACCGCGCCCAGCAGCGCGCTGAAGCGCGCCCATTCGCGCAGGAATTTCGCCCCTTCGCCGAGGTGCAGGACCAGGGCGAGCACGACGACCGGCAGGTAGGGCCAGGCGTCGAACCGCACCCGGGGCCGGTCGCCGGCCGGAAGCGCCTCGCCCGTGTCCAGCCGGGTCAGCAGGCAGAGCAGGCCGAGCGCCGGCGTGGCGAACAGGACCACCGCCCGGGCCGCGTAGCGGTGCGGGCCGTAGAGGCCCCAGGCCGCGACCAGTGCCGCCGCCAGCACCGCGGCCGCGACCGAGAGGATGGCGGCGCGGCGCGCGCGCGAGGTCTGCAGGAAGCGCGGCCAGAGCAGCCAGGCCGGCACCAGCAGGGCGAGGACGATGCCCGCCTTCTGCAGCAGCGGGTTGGTGAGCTGGGCCTTGGGCATCAGCAGGCTGAACTGGTTGGCGGCGACCCGCTCCGTGGTCTCGGCGTTGGGCGGGCGCAGCCCGACCTTCACCGCCACCCAGGCAAGCAGCAGCGCCGCGAAGACGGCGGCGACGGTGGCGAGAAGCCGCCGGCCGCCGGGGCCGCCCCGCAGGCGCAGCGCCGCCAGCGCCAGCAGCGGCAGCCCCAGCACCATCGCCTCGTGCGAGAAGACGTAGACCGCCCCGAGCAGCACCAGGGCGGCGAGGTGGCCCCGGCGGCCGGCGGGATGCTCCGGCAGGTGGCGGATGGCGAACAGCAGCGGCCAGAAGGCGCTCTGGGTCAGCCAGGTCTCGGTGGGGAAGCCCAGCGTCAGCAGGCCGAAGACCAGGAAGCTCACCGCCGGCCAGAGCAGCTCGCCGCGCGCATGCCGGGGCAGCACCGCCAGCGAGGCCAGCAGGCCGAGCAGCGGCATGGCGCCGAACAGCATGCCGTAGAGGCGGAGCGCGCCGGCATCGTCGCCGGTCAGGGCCAGCCACGCCGCCGCCGGCTCGACGCAGAGCAGGAAGGTGGAAAGGCGCCCCGGGAAGTTGGACCAGACGTAGTCCCAGGACTGCCGGGCCAGCAGGGCGAAGGAGAAGTAGCTGCCGTCGGCGTAGGCCTCCAGGTGCCAGCCGAGATAGAGCAGCGGCGCCGCCAGCGCGGCGGCGGCGTAGAGGCCGACCAGCCAGCCGATCCCGGCGCGACCGATGCGCAGCTCCAGCGGCTGCTCGCCGGTGAGCAGCAGGCGGCGCGCGAGGTCGGCCCAGCCCATGGCCGCATGCCGTGGGGCCGCATGCTGTGGAGCCGCATGCCGTGGAGCCGCACGCCGTGGGGTCGTGGGCTGGGCGGGCGGGGATCGGTTCACGGCAGAATTCCGGGGATTGGGAGGCGCGGCGGCGCACCGGCGGTGCGCGGCACCGCGCCGGCAGGGGGGGCGGAGGGCGGACCGGGAGGCGGGAGGGCGGGTGCGCCGCGTGTCCCCCGCGGGTCCGCCCGGCCGGCCGCCGCCCTGGAGGGCAACCGGGCGGGCAGCCGTGCGGGCAACCGGGCGGGCAGCCGGGCAGGGGCCGCCCGACGGTCCGGCAGGCGGGCCGGGCGCGGGGCGGGCGGGAGCGGCGATGGCGGGGGCCCGGCCGGCGGGGCCGGAACGCCGGATCCGCCGGGGGCCGCGAACGCCGGGATCGCCTTCGAGCGTGACCGCATGCGGCGCCGTGGGTACAGCCTGCCTCTGTGCGTTGCAACATGAAACGCCACGCGCCCCCGCCGCCCCCGCGTCGGCCGCCCCCTGCGCCGGTTGTCCCCTGCGTCGGTCGCCCCTTGCGTCAGCCGCCGCTGACGACGAGGCCGCCCGCGGCGATCGTCACGCTGCCCGCGGCCGGCACCGGCACCGGCTGCGACAGGGCCGACCAGCTCAGCGCGTTGCCGCCGGCGGCGGCGTCGAACAGGCCGAGATGCGTCAGCGTGCCCGCGGCGGCGGTGAAGGAGAAGACGAGCGCCGCGCCGTTCTGCTGCACCCCGTCGCCGGTGAAGGCCACGGGCTGGCGGGCATAGCCGGCGCCCACCGGCTCCCCGGTCAGGCCGGCGGCGGCGGTGCCGCCGGTGCCGAGGGCGGCGAACACCGCGCTCGGCGCCGCGGGGACCCTGCCGCACAGGGTGCGCGCCAGGAGGCTGCGGGCGTAGTCGGTCAGCACAGTCATGCGGGCATATCTCCTGCCGGCCGCGTGGCGGCGCCTGGGGCGTTGGCGTTGGTGTCGTCGGGGCGCGGGCTCAGACGTTGAACCAGTCCGTCCAGAGCCTGTCGCGCAGCGACGCCGTCTCGGTGTCGGTGCTGTAGCGGTTGACGGTCAGGTACTCCCCGATGGTGCAGTCCGCGGGGAGCGAAGGGGCGGCTTCGCCATCCTTGAAGCGCCCGCCGAGCGTCAGCCGCGACAGGCTCGCGAGGCTGCTGTTGGCGAGTGTGCTGGCGCTCCACGTCGTCACGGTGCCGGTGCCGCCGAGCTGGTACTTCGCGTCGACGTACAGGTTCGTCCCGTCGCTGCGCATGACGACCACCATGCGGGTGCCCGTGGTGATGCCCACGGGGAAGTTGATGTTGACGCCGTTGCCGCGGCGCGCGAACACGCTGGCGGAGGTGAAGGTGAACAGCCCGTAGCGGTCGTTGCCGGCGGCCGAGCCGGGGGCGCCGAGGTCCCACACCGCCTGCGAGGCGTTGCTCGACGCGGAGATGAACGCGCACGCGAAGGTGCAGGGCAGCACCCCGCCGAAGTCCGCCAGCAGGCCCGCGTCGTTGACCAGCAGGTGCTGCGCCGAGGCGGAGGCGAACCTGATGCCGTCCCGCCCGGTCGGGAAGGCGCCGGCGGAGACGGTCGGCCGGCTGGCCGCGGTGGCCTGCGCCAGGTTGCGCCCGGCCGGCCCCTTGTCGGCCCAGGCCGAGACGGCGCCCGAGGCGAGGGTGACGGAGGCGGCGTCGTTGGCCGCGTACCAGTCGCGCAGGTTGCTGCCGAAGAGGGCGGCGGCCCATGGCGTGGCCGCCGCCGGAAGGGGCACGAAGCCCAGGCCCGGCAGCATCAGGCGAGGCTCGTCGCGACGGCGATGGCGCTGGCGCCGCCGTCGAAGGTCGAGAGGGTGACGAGCGTCCTGCCGCTGGCCGCCGTGTTCACCGTGCCCTTGAGCGTGACGCCGGCGGCGCCCGTCAGCGCCCGCCCGCCGGTGCCGTCCTGGGTGTAGAGGATCTGGCAGCACCAGGCGGTGGCGCCGGCGGGCAGGTTGGCCGGCAGGCCGAGCGCGCGCGTGGCGCCGACGCCCGAGGTGGCGAGCAGGGTGAACATGTTGCCCGCGGTGCTGTCGAGCGCCACGGTGGCCGCGTCGGTCAGCGCCACCGCCACCTCCGACATGCCCTGGCGCGCCAGGGTCAGCGGCAGCTTCACCATGCCGCCGTACTTGTTGAGGTTCAGCACGCCCTTGGTGGCGGGCGTCGCGGTGACGAAGCTTTCCATCACCACCTCGCCGGCGGTGTCGGCATAGGCCGTGAGGCTCTGCCCCGCGCTGCCCTTCACCGTCACCGAGCTGTCGATGGCGGGCTGGTACTTCGGCAGGACGCCGGTGAAGTTGACGTAGGTGACGGTGCCCGTCGCGTTGATCGAGGCGTCGCCGGTCCAGTTGCCCGAGGTGTCGTTGTCGGTCAGGGTGATGCCGGTGCCGGCGCCGGCGGCGAGGTAGAAGGCGTAGCGCTGCGAGGTGGTGCCGTCGTCGTTGCCGATGCGGCAGCGGCGGATCGCGAAGCCGCCGACGCCCGCCGCGGCGTAGACGCCGTCGTAGGCGCCGCCCGTGCTGCGGCTGTTGCGGGCGATGGTCACGGCCTCGATGGCGATGCCGGTGCCGCCCTCCAGGCGCACGCCCTCCTGCACGTTCTGGCCGATGTAGCCGCCGCTCCAGCGCACCGAGCGCAGGGCCGGCCGCCCGTCGCCGTAATTGACCGCCTTGCAGCGCAGCCCGACCAGCCCGTTGTAGCTCGACCAGCACTGGCCGAGGCGCAGCGTGCCGATCACGCCGCCCAGCGTGGCGTCGAGCACGAACCCGTCGCCGCCGCAGCTGTCGGGCGCGACGTTCTCCATGTAGAGGTACTGCACGCCGCCGTCGGGCGGGTCGATCAGCACGCCGGTGTTGGGCTCGGTGATCTGCACCGAGCGCATGTCCTCGCCGCCCGAGGCGCGGATGCGCAGCCCGGTGCTCGCCGTCTTCGTCCCGGTGAAGCCCTTGTTCGAGATGTAGAGGTCGCGCGCCAGCGTGCCGCCGCCCATGCCGTTCCAGGTGGCGCCGTAGGCGGCGGTGCCGGCGGTGCGGTCGCGGTCGATCAGCAGCCCGGTGCCGCTGAAGCAGTGCATGAACAGGTCGTTCAGCCGGACGTCCCAGCAGCCGAGAAGCTGCACCAGGTCGGCGAAGTTGCAGACCGAGACCTTGTCGAGGCGCGTGCCGAAGTTGCACCGCGTGAGCCTGACGGCGACGCCGGTGCTGCCCTGGCCGTAGAAGCCGGCCGCCTGGCGGCCGGCGCCGGCCTCCACCGCCAGCCGCTCCAGGCCGCAATGGTAGTCGTCGGTGAAGCTGATGCCGTTGCCGGCGGCGGCGGTGAAGCGCAGCACGGTGCTGTTGGCGCTCTCGCCCACCAGGGTCACGCGGCTCGTGGCCGGCATGGCGAGCGCCGAGGCCATGACGTAGATGCCGGCGGGCACCAGCAGCCTGCCGCCGCCGCGCCCGGCGAGATAGGCGATCGCCTTGCCGAAGGCCGCGACGTTGTCGGTGGAATTGTTGCCCGAGGCGCCGAAGTCGAGCACCGAGACGCTCTCGCGCAGCTTGTCCGCGCTGGTGCGCGTCACCGCGCCGGTGCCGGACTGCGTGAAGGAGCCGCCGCCGCCGCCGGCATTGGCGTCCACGTACTGCTTGGTGGCGGCGTGCAGCGCCGCGGTCGGGTCGCCGGCGAGGGTCAGCGGCCCGGTCATGGTGTCCCCGCCGCGCAGCGCCGGCTCGCCCCAGGCGCCGGTGGCGCCGGCGAACACCTCCATCCGGTCGGTGTCGGTGTTGTAGCGGAACTGGCCCTTGACGGGGGATGCGGGGCGCGCGGCGGTGCCGCCGGCCGGCATGGCGGCGGCCGGCGAGAGCGCGCCGGGCGCGCTGCCGCCGCCCGAGACGACGAAGTCCGGGCCGCGCCAGCTCGCCGTGTCGATCGCGACGATGGTGCCGGAGGCCAGCACGACGTTGTCGCCGAGCAGCCCGTCGGCCCGGTCCGCCGCCGCGGCGCGCGCGGTCTGCAGCCCCTCCATGAGCACGCGCGTGCAGGTGCCCGAGGCGCGCAGCGTCGCGCCGCCGGCGCCGGCCACGGCGCAGCCGCTGAAGCGGGCATCGGCCAGCCCGTCCTCGATGCGCACCCCGTCCAGACTCGGCGCCGCGACCACCAGGTCGCGGCACAGCACGGCGGCGGCGGCGCGCAGGTGCAGGCCGACCGCCGCGCCGCTGACCGTGACGTCGGCGAGGCGCTGGCCGGCGCCGTTCGCGGCGGCGACGGTGCCGTCGAAGTAGAGCCCGCGCGCGCCGCGCTGCACGACGCTCATCGCCACCGAGGCGCCGCTGGCCGGGACGTAGCCGTTCGCGAACTGGATGGCGGCGCCGCCCGAGGCGAAGCTCCACCGGCTGGCATCCTGCGCCACGCCGTTGACGCTGACCGAGACCTCGCTCCTGAGGAAGGCCCTGGCCGGCAGGGTGAAGGCGGCGGCGCCGGTGGCCACGGCGGTGCCGCTCGTGGCGTCGGCGCCGTCGAAGCCGAGGTCGGCCCAGAGGATGTCGGCGGCGCCGGCATAGGCGGCGGCGCCGAACAGCCGCGCGCCGGTGCCGCGCAGGTGGCTGATCTCGCCGTTGCGCGGCCCGGTGCCGCCCGCCGCCTCCGGCTTCGCGACGAGGGCGCCCCAGCAGCTCGTGAACAGCACGCGGCTGACCACGAAGCGCTGCGCGTCGGTCAGCCAGAGGGCCGCGTGCACCGCGCGCAGCCGGCGGCCGGCGGCGGCGGCGCCCGGCAGGGCGCGGTCCAGCGTCACCGCGCCGCCCGTGGCCGCCGTGGCGAGGGCGAGGTGCCAGTCGCCGCTGTCGAGTTCCACTGCCACGGTCATGCGTGCCTGGATGCCGCTGCCCGAGGCCACGGCGAGGCTCGTGGCGCCCGTCGCGGCGGCGGTGGCGAGCGTGGTCTGGCGCGGCAGGGCCAGCGTGCCGTCCTCCAGCTCGAGGTTGTGCAGCTGCGGCCGGAGGCCGCTCAGCTTGAGGATGTAGGCGGCGCCGGCGCGGGCGCGCAGCGTGGCGCCGTTGCCCTCCAGCGTGTGGCCGCCGGTGATCGTCAGCTCGCCCACCACGTAGGTGCGGCCGCGCGTCAGCTCCACCCGGCTGCCCGCCGCCAGCGCGGCGACGAAGGCCGCGGTGTCGTCCGTGACGCCGTCGCCGGTGGCGCCGAAGTCGCGCACGTGCACCAGGCGCTCGCCGGTCACGCCGGCGCGCAGCTGCGCCACCGTCGCGCGGCGTGTCTCGGCGCCGCTGCCGTTGCCCTGCACGATCGGGGCGAGGTCGGTGTCGCTCAGCGTGCTCGCCGAAGGCAGGTCGGTGATCTTGGCATCGGCCATGGGTCGGTGAATCCTCGTGTCGGGATCGCCGTGGGGCGGCAGGGGTGGCGTCGGGGGAAGGGAGAGGGCGTCGGCGGTGCCCGGCGCGGCGGCCGGTCAGACCAGCAGCGTGCCGCCGTTCTGGAGCAGCAGCCGCCCGCCCGCCTGGTGCAGCACCGCCGGCCGCGCGACGGCGAAGCCGGCGGCGGCGGCGAGCGAAAGGGCGAAAAGGTGGCTCGACGTGGCGAGGCCGGCCTGCCCGGTCGGCGCGTCGTCGAGCACGAGGCGGCCGCCGAGGCTGGTGCCGGGCGGCGGCAGCGCGTGCACCGGCGTCAGGGCGACGCTGTCGGCCGTGTGCAGCACGATCACGTCGCCGATCTGCAGCGTGTTCCATGCCGTGTCGAAGTAGCCGACCGCCATCACCGCGGCCTGCGGCTCGGCGGTGCGGTAGTGCCAGAGGGTGAAGCCGTTCCCCTGCGCGAGGACCGTGAGGTTGTGCGGGTCGAAGGCCATGGGTCGCTCAGCCGCCGGTGCGCGCCGGCACGGCGCGGTCGCGCGCGGCACGCGCGGGCGCACCGGTGCCGCGGCACCGGTGGGGCAGGGTCGCGGACATGCGGATCCTCCTCGGGCGGCGCGCCGCTTCCGGTGCCGGAAGGGTGCGCCGCCACGCTGGAACGATGCGGGACGGGGGGAGGGGGGACGCGCCGGGCGCAGTTCGCCCGGTGGCAGACCCCGTTTGCCGGAACTTTTTCCCCATGTCAAGGAAAAATATCCTAGTTGCTACCGCCCCGCCGCCCCGCCGCCCCGCCGCCCCGCCGCCGCCCGCGTCCTGCCCGCCTTCACCGCCACGCGGCACGTCGCGGTCCCGCGAAGCGTATCCTACGATCCGGCCACGCAGCGCCCCGCCGCAGGAGTCCGATGCCGGCTGCCGCCCCCCTCCGCCGCCCGACGCGCCGCGCCGGGACCGCCACCCGGGCCCGTCCCCGGAGCCGCTGGCTCCCGCCGGGCGCGGCCCTGGCGGCGCGGCGGCTCCGCCTGCTTCTCCTGCTGTCCGCCTGCTGCCTGACGGTGCCGGCCCGGGCCGGGGTCGAGGCGGAGGCGGGCACGGTCAACGTCTACAACTGGTCCGACTACATCGACCCCGCCGTGCTGGAGCGCTTCACGCGCGAGACCGCGCTGCGCGTGCGCTACGACGTGTTCGACAGCCTGGAGACGCTGGAGGGGAAGCTCTCCGCCGGCCGCTCCGGCTACGACCTGGTGGTGCCGACCGCCGAGCCGACCTTCGCGCGCCTGCTGCGCGCCGGCGCGCTGCGCCCGCTCGACCGCGCCCGCATCCCGAACTGGCGCAACCTCGACCCCGCGCTGATGGCGCGCGTCGCGACCGTCGATCCCGGCAACCGGCACGGCGCGATCTATCTCTGGGGCACGGTCGGGCTGGCGATCCGCCCCGACCGCGTGCGGGCGCTGGCGCCGGACGCGCCGCAGGACAGCCTCGACCTGCTGCTGCGCCCGGAGAACGCCGCGCGCCTCGCGCGCTGCGGCATCCAGGTGATGGACAGCGCGACCGACGTGCTGCCGAGCGTGCTGCGCTGGCTCGGCCGCCCGCCCGGCAGCGCCGCGCCGGCCGACCTGCGCGACGCCGAGGCGGCGCTGCTGGCGATCCGCCCCCATGTGCGCGCGATCAACTCCGCCGGCATGATCGACGCGCTGGCGACCGGCGAGATCTGCCTCGCCCTCGCCTATTCCGGCGACGCGATCCAGGCGGCGGCGCGGGCGCGCGAGGCGGGGCGCGGCGTGGTGCTGCGCTACGTGGCGCCGCGCGAGGGCGCGCAGCTCTCCTTCGACATGCTGGCCGTGCCGGCCGACGCGCCGAACCCGGAGGGCGCCGAGCGGCTGATCGACTTCCTGCTGCGCCCCGAGATCATGGCCGCGATCACCAGCCGCGTGCGCTACCCCAACGCCGTGCCGGCTTCGCGGCCGCTGGTGGTGCCCGAGGTGCGCGACGACCCCGATGTCTGGCCCTCGGCCGAGGCGCTGTCGCGCGGCTTCGTGGTGGGCACGCTGCCGGCCGCGGCGGAGCGGCCGCGCATGCGGCTCTGGACCCGCTTCAAGGCCGGGCGCTGAATCGGTCGATGGACGCGATCCCGGGCCGCCATCCCGCGCCTGCCGCCGCCCTCGGAACCGAGGGGCCGCCGCTGCTGCGCGCCGAGGCGCTGACCCGCCGCTTCGGCGCCGCCACGGTGCTGGACGGGCTCGACCTCGAGATCCGCCACGGCGAGTTCTTCGCCCTGCTCGGCGGCTCGGGCTCGGGCAAGTCCACGCTGCTGCGGCTGATCGCGGGCTTCGACGCGCCGGATTCCGGCCGGCTGCTGCTGGAGGGGCGCGACCTCGCCGGGCTGCCGCCGCAGCACCGGCCGGTGAACATGATGTTCCAGGCCTACGCGCTGTTCCCGCACCTCTCGGTGTTCGACAACGTCGCCTACGGGCTCAGGCGCGAGGGGGTGCGCGGCGCGGCGCTGGCGCGGCGCGTGGACGAGGCGCTGGCGCTGGTCGGGCTGGAGGGGCTGGCGCGGCGGCGGCCGCACGCGCTCTCGGGCGGGCAGCGGCAGCGCGTGGCGCTGGCGCGCTCGCTGGTCAAGCGCCCGCGCCTGCTGCTGCTGGACGAGCCGCTGGGCGCGCTCGACGCCGGGCTGCGCGAGCGCACCGGCTTCGAGCTGCGCGCGTTGCAGCGGCGGCTGGCCGAGGCGCAGGGCACCGCCTTCGTGATGGTGACGCACGACCAGGAGGAGGCGCTGAGCCTCGCCGACCGGGTGGGCGTGATGCAGGGCGGCCGGCTGGTGCAGGTGGACACGCCGGAGGCGCTGTACGAGCGCCCGGCGACGCGCTTCGTGGCCGGCTTCCTCGGCGGCGCCAACCTGCTGGAGGGGCACGTCGCGGGCGGGCTGCTGCGCTGCGCGGGCGGGCTGGCGCTGCGGCTCGCCGGGGCGCCGCCGCCGGAGGGCGCGCCGCTGACCGTGGCGCTGCGGCCGGAGCGCATCCGGCTGGCGGCGGAAGCCGCCGCCCCGGCGCCCGGCATGGCGACCGAGCCCAACGCCGCCGCCGGCACGGTGCGCGAGGTGGCCTATCGCGGTGCCGGCTCCACCGTGCTGGTCGGGCTGCCCGGCGGCGCCTCGCTGCGCGTCGCCCTCGGCCCCGCCGAGCCGCCGCCGCCGCGCGGCGCCGCCATCCGGCTCCGCTGGCCGGACTCGGCCAACGTCCCGCTCGCCGACTGATGCGACGCTTCCGCGCCCTGGTGCTGCTGCCGCCCGCCCTCTGGCTGGTGCTGTTCGTGGCGGTGCCGCTGCTGGTGGTGCTCGGCATCGCTCTCTCCTCCCCAGGCGAGGGCATGCCGCCCTTCGACCCCCCCCTCTCGCGTGAGGCTGGCGCCTGGGCCTGGCGCGGCACGGCCGGGAACTTCGCCGCCCTGGCCGAGGACCCGTTCTACGGCCTCGCCTTCCTGCGCTCCCTGCGCGTCGCCGGGCTGACCGCCGGGCTCTGCCTGCTGCTCGCCTACCCGATGGCGCTGGCGATCGCCGCCGCCCCGCCGCGCCGCCGCCCGCTGCTGCTGCTGGCCGTGCTGCTGCCCTTCTGGACCGGGCTGCTGCTGCGCCTCGCCGCCTGGATCGGCCTGCTGCGCGACAGCGGCTGGGTGAACGGCGTGCTGCTCGCGCTCGGCCTGACCGAGGAGCCGCTGCGGCTGCTCTACTCGGAGCCGGCCATGCTGCTCGGCATGACGCATGCCTACCTGCCCTTCGCGGTGCTGCCGCTCTACGCGACGCTCGCCCGGCGCGACCCGGCGCTGGAGGAGGCGGCGGCCGATCTCGGCGCGTCGCGCTGGACGGTGTTCCGCACCGTCACCCTGCCGCTCTCCGCCCCCGGCGCCGCGGCCGCCTTCCTGCTGGTGTTCATCCCGGCGGCGGGCGAATTCGTGATCCCCGAGCTGCTCGGCCCGCCCGAGGCGCAGCTCGTCGGCCGGGTGCTGTGGACGGAGTTCTTCACCATCCGCGACTGGCCGCGCGCCGCCGCCCTGGCCGTGGCGCTGCTCGCCCTGCTGATCCTGCCCGTGGCGCTGTTCCAGCGTCTGGAGGAACGGCGGTGAGGGGCCGGGCCGCGCGGCGCGCGGCGGCAGGGGGCGGGCCATGAGGTGGGGCCTCGCCCTCGGCCTCGCCTTCCTCTACGCGCCGATCCTGCTGCTGGTGGCCTACGCCTTCAGCGGCGGGCCGACGCCGTTCGAGTGGGGCGGCTTCTCCCTGCGCTGGTTCGCCGCCCTGGCCGCCGACGAGCGCATCCTGGAGGCCGCCTGGCTCTCCCTGCGCATCGCCGCCGGCGCCGCGACTCTGGGCACCGTGCTCGGCGCGCTGGCCGGCTACGCGCTGGCCCGCCTCGGCCGCTTCCCCGGGCGCGGCGCCTTCGGCGCGCTGCTCGGCACGCCGCTGGTGCTGCCCGACATCGTCACCGGCCTCTCGCTGCTGCTGTTCCTCGTCGCCGTCCAGGCCGGGCTGCAAGGGGTGTTCGGCTGGGCGCCGGCGCGCGGCGCCGCCACCCTGCTGCTCGCCCATGCGACGATCGGCGCCGCCTACGCCGCCGTGGTGGTGCAGGGGCGGCTGGCCGGGATGGAGGCGGCGCTGGAGGAGGCGGCGCGGGACCTCGGCGCCGGCCCCGGCACGGCCTTCCTCACCGTCACCCTGCCGCTGCTGGCCCCGGCGCTGGCCGCCGCCTGGCTGCTCGGCTTCACCCTCTCGCTCGACGACGTGGTGGTGGCGAGCTTCGTCTCGGGGCCGGACGCCACCACCCTGCCCATGGTGCTGTTCTCGGCGCTGCGCCTGGGCCTGACGCCGGAGGTGAACGCGTTGGCGGCGGTGCTGCTGGCGGCGCTGGGCGGCGGCCTCGGCATGGCTGCCCTGATCCTGGACCGGCTTGCGCGGGTTGAAGGCGCCCCCCACGGCGGCTAGGTTCCGCCTCTTCCCGCCAGAACGGGTACAGGACCGATGAAGCTCATTGCCGACCGCCTCGACCGCATCTCCCCGTCGCAGACCATGGCGATCACCGCCAAGGTGCGCGCGCTGAAAGCGGCGGGGCGGGACGTGATCGGCCTGTCCTCCGGCGAGCCCGATTTCGACACGCCGCAGAACGTCAAGGACGCGGCGATCGCCGCCATCCAGCGCGGCGAGACCAAGTACACCGACAACGCCGGCACCATGGCGCTGCGCAAGGCCGTCGCCGAGAAGTTCCGGACCGAGAACGGCCTGGACTACAAGCCGGAGGAGATCATCGTCTCCACCGGCGGCAAGCAGGTGATCTTCAACGCGCTGCTGGCCACCATCAACCCGGGCGACGAGGCGATCATCCCCGCCCCCTGCTGGGTCAGCTATCCCGACATCGTGGAGCTGGCCGAGGGCAAGCCGGTCATCGTCCCCTGCGGCCAGAACACCGGCTTCAAGATGCGTCCCGAGCAGCTCGAGGCCGCGATCACGCCGCGCACCAAGTGGCTGGTGCTGAACAACCCCTGCAACCCGACCGGCGCCGCCTACACCGCGGCCGAGCTGAAGGCGCTGACCGACGTGCTGCTGCGCCACCCGGACGTCTGGGTGTTCACCGACGACATCTACGAGAAGCTCACCTACGACTTCAAGCCGGCCACCATCCTGCAGGTCGAGCCGAGGCTGCGCGACCGCACCGTGACCATGAACGGCTGCTCCAAGGCCTATGCCATGACCGGCTGGCGCATCGGCTTCGCCGGCGCGCCGGTCGCCCTGATCAAGGCCATGGACAAGCTGCAGAGCCAGAGCACCTCGGGCACCTCCAGCATCTCCCAGGCCGCGGCGCTGGAGGCCCTGACCGGCCCGCAGGACAGCATCCCCGTCATGGTGGCCGCCTACCAGCGCCGCCGCGACATGGTGGTGGAGATGCTGAACCAGGCGCCGGGCATCCGCTGCCACAAGCCGGAGGGCGCGTTCTACGTGTTCCCGGACGTGCATGGCTGCCTCGGCAAGACCACCGCCGGCGGCAAGAAGATCGAGAGCGACGAGGACTTCGTGGTGGCGCTGCTGGACGAGGAGGGCGTCGCCGCCGTCCACGGCAGCGCCTTCATGTTTCCCGGCCACTTCCGCATCTCCTACGCCACCGACGACAAGTCGCTGGAGGAGGCGTGCCGGCGCATCCAGAAGTTCTGCCAGGGGCTGCGCTGAGAAGGCCGGGGCCGGGGGCGCAGCCCCCGGACCTCGCCAGGGAAGGCGCCGCCTTCCCTGGGTACCCATCCGGCAGGAGGGCAAGGCCCTCCTGCACCTCTCCTCGTTCGGGGCCCCGGCCGTTCCCCCAGCCGGGCCAGCCGTCCCGCAACGGGGTTTCCAAGGGGGCTGCGCCCCTGGGCGGATGGGTCCAGGGCAGGCGGCGCCTTCCCTGGCGGGGTCCGGGGCAGAGCCCCGAGGCCACGCCGGCCATCGGCCCCGCACCCAGAGAAGCCCGCTCATGCCCGCCATCGCCCAGCGCCTGCAGAACGTCGAGGTCGCCGCCTCCGCCGCCATGACGGCCAAGGCGCGCGAGATGGCCAAGGGCGGCATCCGGGTCATCAGCCTCTCCTCCGGCGAGCCCGACTTCCGCACCCCCGCGCACGCCATCGAGGCGGCGCACCGGGCGGCGCTGGCCGGCGACACCAAGTACCCGCCCTATGCCGGCACCCCGGCGCTGCGCGACGCCATCCGGCGCAAGTTCCGCCGCGACAACAACCTCGACTTCGCCGAGAACGAGATCCTGGTCGCCAACGGCGGCAAGCAGATCATCATGGACGCGCTGCTGGCCACGGTGGACCCGGGCGACGAGGTGGTGATCCCGGCGCCCTTCTGGGTCTCCTACGCGCAGATGGCCAAGCTGGTCGGCGGCGTGCCGGTGCTGGTGAACTGCCCGCAGAACAACGGCTTCAAGCTGCGCCCCGAGGATCTGGAGGCCGCCATCACCCCGCGCACGCGCTGGGTGATCCTGAACTTCCCGAACAACCCGACCGGCGCCGCCTGCACCCGCGCCGAGCTGCACGCCATCGCCCAGGTGCTCCGCCGCCACCCCGACCTGTGGGTGATGAGCGACGACATGTACGAGCACATGCTCTACGACGGCTTCGAGTTCTGCACGATCGCCGAGGTGGAGCCGGCGCTGCGCGACCGCGTGCTGACGCTGAACGGCGCCTCCAAGACCTTCGCCATGACCGGCTGGCGCGTCGGCTACGGCGCCGGCCCCGCGCCGCTGATCAAGGCCATGGCCAACGTGCAGGGCCAGCTCACCGCCGGCGTCTCCACCGTCGGGCAGGCGGCGCTGGCGGCGGCGCTGGACGGGCCGCAGGACCTGATCCGCGAGCGGCAGGCCGTGTACCGGGAGCGCCGCGACCTCGTGGTGGACTGGCTGAACCAGGCCGAGGGCATCTCCTGCCACAAGCCGGAAGGCGCCTTCTACGTCTATCCGAACATCGCCGGCTGCCTCGGCAAGACCTCGCCGGGCGGCCGGCGGATCGACGGCGACACGGATTTCGTGACGGCGCTGCTGGAGGAGAAGCACGTCGCCGCCGTGCAGGGCGCTGCCTACGGCATGAGCCCCTACATGCGCATCTCCTACGCCACCGACACCGAGAGCCTGCGCGAGGGCTGCGCCCGCATCCAGGAGTTCTGCCGCTCGTTGCGCTGAGCCCCGCCGCGGCGGCACGAGGCCGCCGCTGGCCCGCATGGATCGCCGCAGGCGGGCCCCCGGCCCGCCCATCATCTGGCATACGACTTGCTCCGTTCCGGCGCGAAACCCTTCGCCGGAACCCGCCCCATGCGTCGTCGCCAGCTCCTCGCCGCCTCCGCCGGCCTCCTCGCCGTACCGACCCTCCTGCGGATCCGGGGGGCGCGCGCCCAGGCCAACGGCGCCTGGCCCGGCCGCGGCCCGGTGCGCCTCGTCGCCACCTTCCCGCCCGGCGGCCTGGCCGACGTGATCGGCCGGCTGGTGGCGCCGCCGCTCGGGCAGGCGATCGGCCAGGGCGTGGTGATCGACAACCGCGCCGGCGCCGGCGGCACGATCGGCGCCGACCACGTCGCCAAGAGCCCGGCCGACGGCTACACGCTGGTCATCAGCCACGCCTCGCCGCACGGCTTCGCCGCCGGCATCTACCCCCAGCTTCCCTACGACCCGGTGGCCGACTTCACCCATCTCGGCATGCTGGTGGACACGCCGAGCGTGATCCTGGTGAAGGGCGATTCCCCCTTCCGCACGCTGGACGACCTGCGCGCCGCCGCGCGCGACCGCAACGTGACCTACGGCTCCTCCGGCATCGGCTCCTCCGGCCACCTGCTCGGCGCGGTGATGGAGCGCGACGCGAACCTGCCGAAGCTGACGCACGTGCCCTATCGCGGCAGCGCGCCGGGGTTGCAGGACCTGATGGCGGGCGCGATCGACAGCCTGATCGACCCGCTGACCACCAATGTCGGCATGCTGCGCGACGGCACGCTGCGGGCGCTGGCCATGAGCTCGGCCGTGCGTGTCCCGCTGTTCCCCGCCGTGCCGACCTGCGCGGAGCTCGGCCTGCCGCGCATGACGGCGGGCAACTGGATCGGCCTGTCCGGCCCGCGGAACCTGCCCGCGCCGGTGGCGGAGCGCCTGACCGCCGAGATCCCGCGCCTGCTGGCCCGCCCCGAGCTGCGGACGCGCTTCGAGGAGCTGGCGAGCTACCCGCCGCCGCAGCCGATGCTGGGGGCCGCCTACACGGACCACATCGCGCGCTTCGTCGCCGACTGGACCCGGGTGGCCAGGGACGCGAACATCGTCGCCTCCTGAGGCGCGGACCGTTCGCCTCCTGAGGCGCGGACCGTTCGCCTCCCGGGGCGCGGGCGACGCTCGCGATGGCCGGCGCGCCGGTGCCGGCGCCGGCCGCTACTCCGTGCGGATGCCGCCCTCGCGGATCAGCGGCGTCCAGGTGTCGTATTCGCGGCGCAGGAAGCGGGCGAAATCCTCCGAGGAGCCGCCGACCACCTGGCCGGCCTGGGTGCTGAACACCGCCTCGCGCACCGCCGGCAGGGCGGCGATCCGGCCGAACACCTCGTTGATCCGGTGGGCCAGATCCGGCGCCATGCCGGCGGGCGCCGCGACGCCGTACCAGACGGCGACGTCGAAGCCCGGCAGCACGCGGCTCACGGGCGGGATGCCCGGCAGGGCCGGGCTGCCCTCCGGGTTGCCCATGGCGATGGGGCGGATCGAGCCGGCGCGCAACGCCCCCAGCGCCGAGGAGAGGCTGGGGAAGCCGAGCTGCGTCTCGCCCCGCATCACCGAGGTGACGATCTCCGAGCCGCTGCGGTAGGGCACGTGGATCATGGAGACGCCGGCGCGGCGGCAGAGCAGGGCCATGAACAGGTGGCTGCCGTTGCCGACGCCGGCCGAGGCGTAGCTGAACGAATCCGGCCGCGCCTTCGCGCTGGCGATGACCTCGGGCAGCGTCCGCTCCGGCACGTCGGGGTGGGCGAAGAACACGGCGGGCAGGTTGACGAGGTGGATGATCGGCGTGAAGGCCGTCATCGGGTCGAAGCCGAGGCGCGGGTTCAGCTCGCGGCCGATCGCGTTGGCGCCGACATCGGCCATCAGCAGCGTGTACCCGTTCGGCTGCTGCGCGGCGACGTAGCCGCCGCCCACCGTGCCGCCGGCGCCCGAGCGGTTCTCCACCACCAGCGGCTGGCCGTTGGCGAAGCGCGGGAAGTGCTGGCCGATCTGGCGCGCCAGCGTGTCGGAGGCGCCGCCGGGGGTGAAGGGGACGACCAGCGTCACCGGCCGGTCCGGCCAATCGGCGGCGGTGCCGGCGGCGGCGCCGCGCCGGGGGAGCGCCGGCGCGGCGAGCAGCCCGGCGCCGAGCGCGCCGAGGCCGCGACGGGTGATGGAGCCGTGCATGGCGTTCCCCTCTCCGCTCCCCTGCCTACTCGGCCGCCTGGCGGCCGCCGCCGTCCTGGCCGGCCTTCGCCCACTTGGCGTCGAACGCCCACACCTCCGGGAAGCCCATCAGCTCGTTCATCGCGGCGAAGTCGCAGAGCGTGCCGGCGGGCAGGGCGTTGGTGTCGCCCTCCCTGAGCAGGTGGGCATAGGCCTGCTCCAGCGCCCGCGTCACCGCCAGGAAACCCAGCGCCGGGTAGATGGCGATGTTGTAGCCGATCGCGGCGAGCGTCTCGCGCGACAGGATCGGCGTGCGGCCGCCGCCGTCGACGTTGTTGGCCAGCAGCGGCGCGTCGATCTCGCCGCCGATGCGGCGCATCTCCTCCTCGCTCTCCGGGCTCTCGATGAACACGATGTCGGCGCCGGCCTTGCGGTAGAGCCTGCCGCGCCGGATCGCCTCGTCGAGGCCGAGCGTGGTGCGGGCATCGGTGCGGGCGATGATCAGGAAGTCGTCGCTCTTCCGGGCCTCCACCGCGACCTCGATCTTCAGCGCCATCTCCTCGGCCGGGATGACGCGGCGGCCCGGGGTGTGGCCGCACTTCTTCGGCACCTCCTGGTCCTCGATCTGGATCGCGGTAACGCCGCCCGCCTCGTAGCCCTGCACGGTGTGGCGCACGTTGAGCAGGCCGCCATAGCCGGTATCGGCATCGGCGATGACGGGCGTCCTGCTGCCCTGCGCGAAGCGGGCCATGCGCGAGACCATGTCGGTGTAGGTGGCGATGCCGGCATCCGGCACGCCGAGATGCGAGGCGACGGTGCCATAGCCCGTGGCGTAGAGGGCGGAAAAGCCCATCCGGTCGGCGACGCGCGCCGAGATCATGTCGAAGATGCCGGGGGCGACGATGAACTCGCCGGCGCGCAGCGCGGCCTTCAGCCTGGGATCGGCCATGGGTGGTCTCCTGTGGAATCGGTTCAGGCGGCGAGCAGGGCGCGGACGCGCGGCACCAGCCCGCCGGCGGCGAGGATGGCGCGCACCTCCGCGCCGAGCGGCTGCGCCTGCCAGGTCGCGCCGCCCTGATGGATGGTGGCGTGTTCGAGGTCGATGGTCGCCGGCTCGCCCGCGCGCAGCGCCAGCGCCGCCTCCGGGCAGACCAGCACCGGCAGGCCGAGGTTGATGGCGTTGCGGTAGAAGATGCGCGCCGCGCTGACGGCGACGATGGCGCCGACGCCCGCCGCGCGCAGCGCCACCACCGCGTGCTCGCGCGAGGAGCCGCAGCCGAAATTGCGCCCGACGGCGAGGATGTCGCCGGGACGGACGCGATCGACGAAGCCGGGATCGAGCCCCTCCAGGCAGTGCACCCGCAGCTCCTCCGGCCGGCGCAGGGCGAGGTAGCGGCCGGGCAGGATGACGTCGGTGTTCACCTCGTCGCCGTAGCGGTGGACGACTCCCTGCATCGCGATCCCCGGCATCATGCGGCCTCCGCGGGCACGGGCAGGCTGCCGGGCGGGACGATCTCGCCCGCGACGGCGGCGGCGGCGGCGACCCAGGCATTGGCCAGGAAGACCTGCGAGTCCGGGTCGCCCATGCGGCCGCGGTAGTTGCGGTTGGTGGTGGCGATGGCGGTCTCGCCGGCGGCGAGGATGCCCATGTGGCCGCCGAAGCAGGCGCCGCAGGTGGGGGTGGAGACGGCGGCGCCGGCGGCGGCCAGCGCGTCCAGCAGCCCCTCGGCCAGGGCCTGGCGCCAGATGCGCTGCGTCGCCGGCACCACGACGAGGCGCACGCCGGGCGCCACGCGCCGGCCGCGCAGCATCTCGGCCGCCTGGCGCAGATCGGTGATCGTGCCGTTGGCGCAATTGCCGATATAGACCTGGTCCACGCGCTGGCCGCGCAGCGCGCCGACCGGCACGCCGGCGGCCGGCGAGGGCGGCCGCGCCACGATCGGCTCCAGCGCGCCGAGGTCGATCGCGATCCGCGCGCGGTACGCGGCATCCGGGTCGGCGGCGACGGGCGGCGCGGCCGGCGCGCCGGTCTCGGCGGCACGCGCGGCGGAGAGCGCGTCGCCCTCGAAGACGCAGGTGTCGGCGCCGGCCTCCACCGCCATGTTGGCGACCGCCATGCGCGCATCCACCGGCAGCGAGGCGACGCCCGGGCCCCCGAATTCCAGCGACGCATCGGCCGCGCCGTCGGAGCCGATGCGGCGGATCACCTCCAGGATCACGTCCTTGCCGGTGACGTAGGGGCCGGGCGCGCCGGTCAGCGCCACCCGGATGCTGTCCGGCACGCGCAGCCAGAGCCGGCCGGTGGCGAGCGCCGCCGCGAGGTCGGTCGAGCCGAAGCCGATGCCGAGCGCGTTGAAGGCGCCCGCCGTGCAGGTGTGGCTGTCGGCGCCGAAGACGATGCCGCCATGCCCGACCATGCCGAGTTCGGCCAGCAGCGTGTGCTCGATGCCGCCCGAGCCCGGCTCGTAGTAGTGCGCGATGCCGTGGCGCGCGGCGAATTCGCGCGTCATGCGGATGGCGCCGGCGGCGGCGACGTTGGGCGCCGGGGCGAAGTGGTCGGCCACCAGCACGATGCGCGCCGGATCGAAGGGGCGCGCGGCGCCCATCGCCTCGAACTGCTCGAAGGCGAGCGGACCGGAGACGTCGTTGAGCAGCACCACGTCCGGGCGGATGGTGGCGATGCCGCCGGCCCGGGCGCTGCCGCCCTCGGCATGGGCGGCGAGGATCTTCTCGGTGATGGTCAGGCCGGTCATGCGGCGCGGGTTCCTACTGCGAGACGTTGATCAGCCCGTCCCGCGCAGCCTGCGCCCAGCGGGCATCGTCACGGCGCAGGAAGTCGGCGAAGCGGTCGCCGGTGACCGGCTTCACGTCGGCGCCCAGCTCCTGCAATTTCCGGCGCAGCGCCGGCTCCTGCAGCGACTCCTCGATGGCCGTGGCCATGCGCAGCGCGATCGGTGCCGGCAGATTGGGCGGGCCGTACATGCCGTACCACGCGGTGAATTCGTAGCCGGGCACGCCCGCCTCGGCGATGGTCGGCACGCCGGGCAGCAGCGGCGAGCGCTCGGCCGAGGTGACGCCGAGCACGCGGATGCGCTCGTCCTGGATGTAGGGCAGCACGGAGACGGTGCTGGTCCAGCAGGTGGGCAGGTGGCCGGCGATCAGGTCGTTCAGCATCGGCCCGCTGCCGCGATAGGGAATCTCCGTCATGCCGATCCCGGCCTTGCGGGCGAAGTCGCCGCCCGCGAAGCTGGTGGCGGCCTCCGTCGTGCCGTAGGAGATGGCGCCGGGCCTCGCCTTGGCGTCGCGCACCAGCGCGGCGATGTCGCGCCAGGGCGCGCCGCCATGCACGGCGATCAGCAGCGCGAAGCTGGAGAGCAGCGCGATCGGCGTGAAGTCGTGCACCGGATGGAACGGGATGGAGCGCATGGCGTAGCGGTTGACGACGTGCGCGCCGGTGCAGACGGCGAAGGTGTAGCCGTCGGGCGGAGAGTTCTTCACCATCTCGGCGCCCACCACGCCGTTGGCGCCGGCGCGGTTCTCGACGACCAGCGTCTCGCCCAGGCGCGCGCGCAGGCTCTCGGCCAGGGCGCGGGTGAAGATGTCGGTGCCGCCGCCGGGCGAGTAGGGAACCACGACGCGGATCGGCCGGCTGGGCCAGGTCTCGGCCCGTGCCCGCGTGGCGGCGGCCGGGGCGAGGCCGAGGCCGGCGGCACCCGCGAGCAGCGCCCTGCGCTGGATGGTCATTCCCGTTTTCCTTCCCCGCATCCCTGCTTCCGGCCGCCGCCGTGTCTCGCCGCGTCAGAGCCGGTAGGGCGTGTCGCGCATCCCGAGTTCGGCCGCGGCGCGCGCCTGGTAGGCGACCAGCTCGGGCGTGATGCCGCGCCCCTGGAAGCCGCCGCGCACGCTGTTCGGCTCGACGCTCTTGTAGACCTCGCGCAGCGCCGGCGAGAGCGGCCGCGCCCCTGGCACGGAGAGCCACAGCCGCAGCAGGTGCCGCTTGCGCCCGGGTTCCTCGAAATCCTCGTAGTGGGTGCGGGAGTGGACGAGGACGTGGTTGTTGACGAGCTGGAAGTCGCCCGGCTCCAGCCACATGTCGAAGGAGAATTCCGGGCTTTCCGCCATGCGCTGCACGGCATTGAGCGCCTCGTGCTGCAGCGGCGTCAGGCGCGGCGCGCCTTCCATCGCCCCGCCTGGCACCTGCGTCGAGCGGATGTGGTTGCGGATGTAGCGGCAGGCGAAGGCGCCGTCGCGCTCGCTGAACACCGGCGCCATGTACCAGGGCGCTTCGTCCGCCGCCTCCTCGTTCTGGCGGCTGTGCGGGAACAGGCCGTAGAGCGCCTCGACCAGATCCGGCCTCGTCTCCAGCAGGGCGTTGCGGATGGCGACGGCGCTGGAGAGCCGGCTGAGCCCGCCGCTGCGGGCGGTGTTGAGGCAGAGCAGCCCGACCACGTCGCTGCCATCCGTGTGGTAGTCCAGCTCGGAATTCGTGTTGTAGCCGCGGCCGCTGCCGCTGCGGTAGGTGCCGCCCGCGTCGCGCACGTCGGAGATGAGCTGGCTCTGCCTGCCCTGCGGCCGCGCCACGCCGAGATGCGTGCCGATGGCCCAGGCCATCAGCCGGTTCTCCTCGGCGGGCCGGTCGGCGGTGGGCAGGCCGCGCAGCACGACGAAGCCCGGCCCGTCCTCCAGCCTGGCGCGCGCCTTGTCCAGCACCGCGGCGAAGCGGCCGAGCGGCACGTCCCGGCGGGTGATCTCGAGCAGCGGCCGGCCGCTCGCCCGCAGCGCCGTCACGGCATCGGCGAGGTCGGCCGACTCCGCCGCCGTCACCGGACGCAGCCAGCGCTCGGAGGCCTCGATGTCGGTGGGCCGCCAATCGGCTTCGGACAGGATCCTGCGGCGCATCCGCTTCCCCCTTGCTTCTTCGTTGTTCGTCGCTGTCCGGATCGGCCGGCGGGCCGGAGCATGCGCGGCGGACGGCAGGCTTGCAAGAATTTTGTTCAAACCTTTGCACAAGGAAAATCCGGCTATATTGCAGTGCAATATCGTCCTGAATGGCTCATGCGGGACAGGAATCATGCAAAGCTTTGTCCTGTGCCGATCTCTGCTAGGATCGCCGCATGGATGTTCCGGCCCCGCCGACGCGGCCTGCCCGTGCCAGGGCGACGCTGCTCTCCCTTGCCCAGGCGGCCGGCGTCTCGATCTCGACCGTCTCGCGCGCGCTGCGCGGCGATGCGCGCATCTCGCCCGCGACGCGGCGCCGTATCGACGCGCTGGCCGCCGAGGCCGGCTATGCGCCGAACGCCCTGGCGCGCACCCTGCTCGGCGGGCGCAGCGGCCTGATCGGGCTGGTGCTCGGGCCGATGCAGAACCCCTTCTACCCGGCCCTGCTGGAGGAGCTGGTCGCGCAGGCGGCCGAACGCGGCCTGCGCCTGCTGCTGCTGCACGCCGGCGAGGGCTCGATGGACGACCGCACCGCCCAGGCCCTGCTGCAGTACCAGGTGGATGGCTGCCTCGTGACCTCGGCCGCGCTGCCCTCGCGCATCGCCGCCATCTGCGCCGGCAACGACGTGCCCCTGGTCATGATCAACCGCGTCGCGCGCGAGCACGGTGCCGCCGTGTGCTGCGACAACGCGGAGGGCGGGGCGCGGCTCGCCGACTTCCTGCTCGCCGGCGGCCACCGGCGCTTCGCGGTGGTCGGCGGCAATGCCGACACCTCGACCAGCCTGGACCGGGAGCGCGGCTTCGTCGAACGCCTCGCCGCGCGGGGCGTGGCGCTGGCCTGCCGCTTCGACGGCGGCGCCACCCGCGAGGGCGGCTGGGCGGCGGGGGAGCGGATCGCCGCCATGCCGCCCGGGGAGCGGCCCGATGCCGTGTTCGCCGTCGGCGACGGGCTGGCGATGGGGCTGATCGACGCGCTGCGCGCCGGCGCCGTGCCGGTGGGGGCATCGGTCGAAGGGGAGGGCGTGGAAGCGGCCGGCGCCGTCTCGGTGGTCGGCTTCGACGGGGTGGCGGCGGCGCTGCGGCCGCCCTACGCGCTGACCACGATCGTGCAGCCGCTCCGGGCCGTGGTGCGGCGCGGGCTCGACCTGCTGCTCGCCCGCATGGAGGATCCGGCGGCCCCCGACGAACTCGTCACGCTGCGCGGCACGCTGCATGTCGGGCGCTCGGCGCGCCTGCCCGCCGGCGCGGCGACGGGCGCCAGCCACGGGGATGCGGGCCGGGAGACGGGGTGACCGGGCTACCCGGCCGGATCGGCGATGCGCCCGGCGCCACGCCGCTCTCGTCATGGCTACCCGGTCTTGTACACAACGATCTGCCTGCCAAATGAGCCCGGACCGGATTCTTCACTGCTAAATGCCCTCGGGGCCTCACGAGGAGGCTTTCCGGCTGGCCCATGCATGTACACAATGCGCCAGGGTGTCGGCACGGAGCGTGCCACCGGACAGGAGCATGGGCGGATGGACGGGAACGGGGTGATCGTGGCCGGGGCGGGGCCGGTCGGGCTGGTGGCGGCGACGCTGCTGGCCGGCCAGGGCATCCCCGTCACCCTGGTGGAGGCCGAGCGCACCCTGCCGGACGACCTGCGTGCCTCGACCTTCCACCCGGCGACGATGGACCTGCTGCAACCGCTCGGCGTGACGGAGCGGCTGGTCGAGGAGGGGCTGGTCTGCCCGCACTGGCAGTTCCGTGACCGCCGCGAGGGGGTGGTCGCCACCTTCGACCTCGGCCGCCTGTCGGCCGACACCGGCCACCCCTACCGGCTGCAATGCGAGCAGTGGCGGCTGACCCGGATGCTGCGCGACAGGCTGGCCGGCAACCCGGATGTGCGCATCCTCTACGGCACGCGCGCCGTCGCGGCGCGGCAGGATGCCGACCATGCGTATCTGGCGGTGGAGCACGAGGGCGGCGAGGCCGAGACGCTGCGCGCCCGCTACGTGATCGGCGCCGACGGCGCCCGCAGCGCGGTGCGCAAGTCCCTCGACGTGGAATTCGAGGGGATGACGATCCCCGAGATCTTCCTCAGCCTCTCGACGCCCTTCCGCTTCGACGAGGCGGTGCCGGACCTCGCCAACATCGCCTACATCTCCGATCCGGAGGAATGGCTGGTGCTGCTGCGCACCCGCAGCGTGTGGCGCGTGCTGATACCGGTCGATCCGGGGAAGTCGGACGCCGAGATCACCGACCCCGCCTTCATGGAGGCGAAGCTGCAGGCGGTGCAGCCGGCGCCGCACCCCTACGCGGTGGCGCACCGCACCGCCTACCGCGTGCACGAGCGCGTCGCCTCGCGCTACGTGGTGGGGCGGATCCTGCTGGCGGGCGACGCGGCGCACCTGAACAACCCGCTCGGCGGCATGGGCATGAACGGCGGCATCCAGGACGCGGTGAACCTGGCCGGCAAGCTCGGCGAGGTATGGCGCGGCGCCGCGCCCGAGCTGCTCGGGCGCTACGAGCGGCAGCGGCGCAAGGTGGCGCTGGAGGTGGTGCAGCAGCAGTCGCTGCGCAACCGCGCCATCCTGAACCAGCGCGACCCGGCGCAGCGCCGCGCCTACCACGACGAGCTGCGTGCCATTGCCGACGATCCGGTACGGCATCGCGAGTACGTGCTGCGCTCTTCCATGATCCAGTCGCTGCGCGACCTGGAGGCGGTGGCCTGACGGGGCGCCACCATCGGCAGGGGAGGGCGTCGCCCTCCCCTGCACCCCACTCACCAAAGGGCGAAGCCCCTTTGGAAACCCCGTTCGGAACGAGGCCTCGCACGTCTCGACACCCGGGCCGCGAAACGCCGCGGAGGTCCGGGAACCTGGTCGAACGCATGCGTTCGACCCTGGCGGATGGGGTCCGGGGAAGGCAGCGCCTTCCCCGCCGGCTCATACCGTCCCGCTTTGCTGATGACCTGCTTTCATCCCCAGCTGGCGGCGCGGAAGCGGGTCAACGACAATGCGGGCTGGTATCAGTCGGCGGTCGCGCCCGTCGCCAGCACCACCGGCCGCCAGCGCTGCGTCTCGGCGGCCATGAACGCGCCGAAGGCCGTGGGCGTGGTCGCGCGCGGGATCGAGCCCAGCGCGACGATGCGCGCCGACACGGCGGGGTCGGCCAGCGCCGCGTTCAGCGCCGCGTTCAGCCGCTCGACGATCGGCGCCGGCACGCCGGCCGGGGTGACGATGCCGAACCAGCCGGTGGAGGTGATGGGCACGCCCGCCTCCTGCAGCGTCGGCACGTCGGGGAAGGCGGGCAGGCGCTGCGTGCCGGTGACGGCGAGCGGGCGCATGTGGCCGGCGCGGGCCATCTCCGCCACCGCCGAGATCGACTGGAACAGCACCTGCACCCGGTTCTCCATCAGGTCGGTGTTGAGCTGGCCCGAGTTGGTGTAGGGGATGTGCGTCATCTCGACGCCGACGGCCTGGCCGAATTGCGCGCCCGCCAGGTGCTGCGAGGAGCCGCTGCCGACCGAGCCGAAATTCACCTCGCCCGGATGCGCCTTCACGTAGGCGATGAACTCCGCCACGTCGCGCACCGGCAATTGCGGCGGCACCACCATCAGGTTCGGCACCAGCGCGATCATCCCGACCGGCGCGAAGTCCCGCTCCGGGTCGAAGGGCAGCGAGCGGTAGAGCCAGCGGTTCACCGCGTTGCTGGCGATGGAGCCGAGGCCGAGCGTGTAGCCGTCCGGCGCCGCCGCCGCCACCACCGCCATGCCGACATTGGTGCCGGCGCCCGGCCGGTCCTCCACCACCACCGGCACGCCGAGCGTCTTCGACATGGGCTCGGCCACGAGGCGCGACAGCACGTCGCCGGCGCCGCCCGCGGGGCCGGGGACGATGAAGCGGATCGGCCGCTCCGGATAGCCTTGCGCGCGGGCATGGCCGGCAGCGGCCAGCAGCGCGGCACCCGCCAGGATGGCGCGGCGTGTCGGCAGGCCGGCACCGCGCGTCGCGGCGAGTTCGGTCTTCTCGGGCATGACTGGCTCCTGACGGGCAGGCCGCGTGCTTGCTGCCCCCGTCGAAGCAAGCGGCGGGCCAGACACGAACGATGCTGCTCGGCGATGCTTCGTCCCGGTGCCGCCGACACGGCATGCCTTCCGGGGCGCCGGGCGCATGCGCCCTGCCGGCGAATGCCCCGAAGGCGTGGCGCCGCTCCGGAAACAGGGACCCGCGGCGAACCGCGGTCCCGTCCGGACCGCGGTTCGCTGTAGGATGCGCCGGCGCCCCGGCCGTTCCGGCCGGGCGGTCCATCACCGGGAAGCACGATGTCCAACGCGGCCGAGCGCGCCTACCAGTTCATCCGCCTGCGCATCCTGGACGGCCGCTTCCAGCCCGGCGAGGCGCTGCGCGAGGAGATGCTCGCCGTCGAGATCGGCGCGAGCCGCACGCCGGTGCGCGACGCGCTGCGCCGGCTGCTGGCGGACGGGCTGGTGGAGAGCGCGCGCAACTACGGCACCTTCGTCGCCAGCATCGACAATGACGAGGTCATGGAGGTGTTCGAGCTGCGCGCCATGCTGGAGGGCCATGCCGCGCGCAAGGCCGCCGAACGGATCGAGCCCGGCGAGCTGGCGGAGCTGGAGCGGCTGGCCGCGTCGATGGAGGCGATCGACGGCCCCGAGGAGGCAACGATGGATGCGCGGATCGAGGAATTCGCGCGGCTGAACGCGCAATTCCACACGGTGATCGCGCGCGCCGCCCGCTCCCGCCAACTGGAGGCGCTGCTCGGCCGCGTGTTTCAGGTGCCGCTGATCTTCCTCAAGCGCTTCCGGCTGCACGAATGGAACAACGTCGCCCGCTCCAACCGCCACCACCGCGAGATCATCGAGGCGCTGCGCGAGCGCAACGCTGACTGGGCTGCCCTGGCCATGTCGGCCCATATCGTCGCCGTGCGCCCAGGCGCGGCCATGGCCGCGGCGCCCGTCGAGGAAGCGGTGCGGCCCGGCCGCGGGCCGTCGCTCCGCTCGGCCTGACGGCACCATCAATGTACACAATTGAGGCAGACTCATGCCCATTCGATCGGCATGATCCGCTATGGAAAGAGGAAGTTTGCCCGGGAGGATGCGGGATGGCCCTTTTCCGGCGTGCCGCATATGTACACAATGGCCGGCATGAACAGCCATCCCCGAACCGGATGGCGGCGCCGCCGAGCCCCGGCGGCCCGGCCTCGCGGCCCCGGACGGAACAGGCGATCCAGGTGAACGGCGGAAGCTTCGCTCCATGAGCTCGGAACTCTCCACGGATCTCGCGGCCAACTACGCGCAGGGCCAGTTCGCGGGGCGGCTGCCCTGGGGGCGGCGCGCGGCGCTGATCGTGATCGACTTCTGCATCGCCTACCTGGAACCGGGCTCGCCGCTCTACGCCGCGGCCGAGCCGGCGCGCGATGCCACGGCGCGGCTGCTGGGCGCGGCGCGCGCTTCCGGGGTGCCGGTCCTGCACACCGAGGTGCGCTACCAGCCGGGCGGGCTCGACGGCGGCGTGTTCTACCGCAAGGTGCCGGCGCTGCGCTGCTTCGAAGCCGGCTCGCGCCTCGCCGCGCCGCCGCCGGAGCTGGCGCCGCTGCCGGGCGAGACCATCGTCACCAAGCAGTACGCCAGCGCCTTCTTCGGCACCTCGCTCGCCTCGACCCTGACCGCGCTGGGCGTGGACACGGTGGTGCTGACCGGCGTCTCCACCAGCGGCTGCGTGCGCGCCACGGCGGTGGATGCCTGCCAGCACGGCTTCCTGCCCTTCGTCTGCCGCGATGCGGTGGGCGACCGCCACCCCGCGCCGCACGAGGCCAACCTGTTCGACCTGCAGGCCAAGTACGCCGAGGTGGTGTCGGAGGCCTTCGTGCTGGAGCGCTTCGCCGCCATCGGCAAGGCCGCGGCGTGACCGGCGCGCTGCCCTCCCCGGCCGGCGGCGCACGGCACGGGGCGATGCGGTGCCCACGGCACGGAGTGATGCGGCGGCCGGCGCGCGCCACCCCCGCCCGAGGATGCCTCGGCCCCCCGGGGCATGGCCGATCGACCGCCATTCCCGTTCCGCAACCTGCAACGGAGCAGCAAGAATGACCGACATCCTGGGCTGGCGGCGCAAATTCGGGGTCCTCGGCCCCTCGACCAACACCGTCGTGCAGCCGGATTTCGAGATGATGCGGCCGCCCGGCGTCACCAACCACTACAGCCGGATCTACACGCCCAACGCCAAGGCGGTCAGCAACGAGACCTTCATGGCGGGCATGCTGCGGATCGGCGACAACACGCTGGACGCCGTGCACAGCGTGATGACCTGCGAGCCGCATTATCTCGTCATGGGCATGTCGGCCGTCACCTTCTACGGCGGCGCGGCCGGGGCCGACGCCTTCCGGCAGAAGGTCGAGGCGGCGGCGGGGGTGGGCATCAGCATCGGCTCGCACGCCTGCACGGCGGCGCTGCGCGCCTATGGCGGCGTGCGCCGCATCGCCTTCCTTTCGCCCTACTTCCCGGCCTGCAACGACGAGGTCCGCCGCTACTTCACCGAGAGCGGCTTCGAGGTGGCGCGCGACCTCTGCCTCCAGTGCCCGAGCTGGATCGCCATCGCCGAGGTGCCCCCCGACCTGCTGCGCGAGAAGCTGATCGAGCTGAACGGCGCGGGCGACGTCGACGCCATCGTGCAGGTCGGCACCAACCTCAGCATGGTGCGCCTCGCGGCCGCAGCCGAGATGTGGCTCGGCAAGCCGGTGATCGCCATCAACACCGCGACCTACTGGCACGCGCTGCGCGCCAACGGCATCGAGGACAAGGTCCAGGGAATCGGCAGGCTGCTGGAGGAATTCTGATACCCGCGGCGGCGTTCGCTGACCCGTGGGGGGGGGGGGGCCCCCCC